>JAJEPU010000009.1 GCA_020686985.1 Brotaphodocola catenula | reverse complement strand
AGTTATGGCTGCATGGATCATTTTTTTGATTCGTGGTGCAATTTTCAGGTTAGAGATTGCTCCGTGAATAATTCAGGATAATTAGGGGTTTGTAGAAAGGGGTCGAATTTCACATGTCAAAAGTATTATTAATTAACGGAAGCAGTAACGATTATGGATGTACCTACACAGCGCTGAAAGAGGTTGCGGATGTGCTTGAGAAGGAGGGCGTTGAGGCGGAGATCATTTCTCTCGGAAAGAATGCAATTCGCGACTGCATCGGTTGCAAGGCTTGCGGAAAACTTGGAAAGTGCGTGTTTGATGACGATATGGTAAATGAGGTCAGACAGAAGGCGAAAGAGGCAGACGGTTTTGTATTTGGCACACCGGTTTACTACGCACATCCGAGCGGAAGAATTCAGGCATTTCTTGATCGTCTGTTCTATTCAGGCAGTGCAGATCTCGCATATAAGCCGGCATTTGCAGTGGCATCTGCGAGACGTGCGGGAACGACGGCTTCTCTCGATGTGCTGAACAAGTATTTCACGATCAACCGGATGCCGGTTGTCTCCGGACAGTACTGGAACATGGTTCACGGAAATACTCCGGATGAGGTTCGTCAGGATCTTGAGGGTCTTCAGAACATGCGAGATCTGGCGAGAAATCTGGCATGGCTGATCCGTTGCATCAAGGCAGGCGAGGCAGCTGGATTTACACATCCACAGCCGGAGGAAGTTCGTCAGAGAACAAACTTTATCCGTTAAAAGCGGTGGAATTCTTTCCGTAAACGTGATATACTGGTGGTACTTTCCCGAGATGGAGAGTGCTTCATACACGAGAGGAGGCCATGCAATTATGAGCAAAGTGATTACCATCAGCCGAGAGTTTGGAAGTGGCGGACGCGAGATTGGATTCCGACTTTCAGAAAAGCTGGGAATTCCGTTTTACGATAAGGAGATCATTTCTCTGGCTGCACAGGACAGCAATATCGCAGAAAAAGTATTTCATGCGAATGATGAAGTGATTGGAAGAAAGGTACGGGTCGATCAGGAGTACGTTTCGGTCAATCCATTTTCTCCGCTGTATGAGGTGCCGGTCTCGGATCAGATTTTTCTGGCACAGTCCCAGATGATTCGCAAACTGGAGCAGGAGGGACCGTGCATTATCATCGGTCGTTGCTCTGATATCATTGTGGAAGACGGATTCCATGTGTTTATCTGCGCGAGCATGAAGAAGCGTCTTGAGCGCATGCAGGCGCTTGAGCCGGAGGAGTCTGCAAAGAAGCTGGAGAGTCGGATGCGTGCGATTGATCGCAAGCGCCGTGATTACTACCAGTATTACAGCGGAAATGAGTGGGGAAATCCGCGCAACTATCACCTCAGCTTAAACAGCGGAAAGCTGGGTGTGGAAACTTGCGTTGAGATCATCGCAAACAATGTGGACCTGTAAGAGCGGGAAATACGGAACGGTTAAAAAAGATAAGAATCGAGTAAAAAGATAGGAGAGAAGCAGTCGGACAAGGTTGAGATCAGAAGTCCGGTTGCTTCTCTTTTTTTCATCGGTAATTTTCTTTCAGCATGCGAATTTCCTCGGCGTATCCGTCGAGATTTTCGTGTGGGGTCTCAAGGTAAAATGGCAGGGTGCGAAGCGCAGGATGATTGATCACGCGGATCAGTGCCTCTTTTCCGATGTGTCCCTCTCCGATACGGGCGTGGCGGTCTTTGTGCGCACCGAGAGGATTCTGGCTGTCATTCAGATGAATGGCTTTGAGGCGGGAGAGGCCGATGACACGGTCAAATTCAGTCAGAACCTCATCGAGATGATCTTTGATGTCATAGCCTCCGTCCCAGACGTGACAGGTATCGAGGCAGACTCCGAGGTGATCGGAGAGCTCGGTGCGGTCGATGATCTCCCGAATCTCCTCAAAGTTTCGTCCGACTTCACTGCCTTTTCCGGACATCGTTTCGAGGAGAACGGTGGTGTGCTGAGCGGTGGTGAGGATTTTGTTCAGCATCTCACTGATGTAGGCGATGCCGATCTCGGCGCCCTGCTTGACGTGGGAGCCGGGGTGAAAGTTGTAACAGTTTCCCGGTGTGAATTCCATCCGTCTCATGTCGTCCGCCATTGTCCGGCAGGCAAAATCCCGAAGCCCTGCATCTGCTGAGCATGCATTGAGCGTGTAGGGAGCATGGGCAAGAATGTTGTGGATTTCGTGATCTTCAGCAAAATCGAGAAATGCGGTTACGTCCGCAGGATCGATCGCTTTTGCATTTCCGCCACGGGGATTTCTGGTAAAGAACTGAAATGTGTTTGCTCCGATTTTTACGGCATCTTTTCCCATTGCAAGATAACCCTTTGAGGAGGAAAGGTGGCATCCGATTGTAAGCATGATTGAAACATCCTTTCTTCAAAAAAATATGAAACTTGTTTTTTCTTTTATATTTGTTGTTTTTATATTATACCATAAAACTTCTTTCCTGCTTGCTCTTAAAAGAGTGTGATAGTATAATGAGTGATAATGTTGTTGCTGTATACGGTAACACCTCAGGAGAATTGAGCCGGAAACACAGACCGACCCAACGAAAAAATATATATGGAAATTTGACAGGAGAAAAAATTATGAAATTTGCAAAACGGATGGAACGGTTTGGAGAAGGCATCTTCTCTCAACTTGCAGAAAAGAAACAGAAGAGACTGGCAGAGGGAGCAGAGGTTGTAGATTTGAGCATCGGAGCACCGAATATTCCCCCGGCACAGCATATTTTGGACGCGCTCTGTGAGTCAGCAGGCGACAAGAACAACTATATCTACGCAATCAATGACCAGAAAGCACTTTTGGAGGCGGTTTCTCAGTGGTATGAGCGCCGTTATGGTGTGGAGTTAGATCCGCAGACGGAGATCTGTTCTCTGCTCGGTTCTCAGGAGGGACTTGCACACATCGCACTCTCGATCGTCGATGAGGGAGATCTCGTCCTCGTTCCGGACCCGTGTTATCCGGTCTTTGCGGATGGCCCGCGTCTTGCGGGTGCAGAACTCTACTACATGCCACAGAAGAAGGAGAATGGTTACATCATCCAGCTTTCTGAGATTCCGGAGGAGGTTGCACAGAGAGCAAAGTTCATGATTGTTTCCTATCCGAACAACCCGACTGCGGTTATGGCACCGGATTCTTTCTACGAAGAACTGGTTGCATTTGCGAAAAAATATGATATTATTGTTCTTCATGACAATGCATACAGTGAACTCGTGTTTGACGGAAAGCACTGCGGAAGTTTTCTTCAGTTCCCGGGCGCAAGAGAGGTTGGTGTGGAGTTCAACTCCCTGTCAAAGACCTATGGACTTGCCGGAGCAAGAATCGGATTCTGCGTCGGAAATAAGGAAGTGGTTTCTCACTTGAAGACTCTCAAGTCCAATATGGATTACGGCATGTTTCTTCCGATTCAGCAGGCGGCAATCGTGGCAATCACCGGAGATCAGTCTTGTGTTGCTGTCATCCGCTCTGCCTATGAGAAGCGCCGTGATGTGCTCTGCGATGGCTTGAATGCGATTGGCTGGAAGATGAGAAAGCCAGAGGCAACGATGTTTGTCTGGGCGCCGATTCCGGAAGGATTTACTTCCTCCACAGAGTTTGCAATGGAGCTTGTGGATCGCTGTGGCGTGCTTGTGACACCGGGAAGTGCATTTGGACCGTCGGGAGAGGGTCATGTGCGTATGGCACTTGTTCAGGATGAGCCGGAGTTAAAGAAGGCGATTGAGGCAATCGATAAGAGCGGAATTCTGAAAAAATAGAAGAAAATAGAAGAAACTAAATGAAAGAAAATAAAAGAATAAGAGTGAAGTGATAAGAAGAAAAGAATGAGACAGAATTATAAAATGATCCTTCAGTATGAGGGAACCCGTTACAATGGATGGCAGAGGCAGGGCAACACTTTGGATACGATTCAGGGAAAGATCGAGGCGGTGCTTGGCAGAATGGCGGGAGAGCCGGTTGAGATTCACGGTTCCGGCCGAACCGATGCCGGTGTACATGCCTTGGGTCAGGTCGCCAATTTTTATCTCCCGGCTGAGATTGAGATTCAATCTCTTCCGGAGTCCGGAAAGATGCCCGGAATGAGTGGGAAAAAGAGTGTCCGGATGAAGAAAACGGATCAGATTCGGGATTATCTCAATGCCTATCTTCCGGAGGACATTGCCGTGATCTCTGTGGAGGAGGCACCTGAGCGGTTTCACAGTCGTTTAAATGCAGTCAGGAAAGTCTATGCCTACCGGATTGAGACGGGAGCGCGCCGGAATGTTTTTCTTCGCCGGACGATTTATGGACTGGGACAGCCTCTTGATCTGGAAGCGATGGAGCAGGCATCCCTGCTCCTGATCGGAACGCATGATTTTAAGAGTTTTTGCGGAAATAAAAAAATGAAGAAGTCGACGGTGAGGACGATCTACTCGATTGATATCCGGCAGGATTTTGGTGCGGGCGGGGTGACGCTTCGCTTTACGGGAAATGGCTTTCTTCAGAATATGGTTCGGATTCTGACCGGAACGCTGATTGAGGTGGGACTGCACAAGCGTTCCTGGCAGTCTATCCGCGAGATTCTTGAGGCACAGGACAGACAGATGGCGGGCTTTACGGCTCCAGCGGAGGGACTCTGCCTCGAACATGTTTTTTATGATTAATTCTTAATGAATTTTTACTGGGATTTATGATGGGATTCATCGAATGGGATCAATCATGCAAGAAATGATTGAATGAGGAAAAATGACAGAACTGCTAGTTAGATTATTTGTAAAAAATTATGAGAAGACAGACTGTGCCTCCGTTCGCACAGCTTACGGAGTTATGGCGAGTCTGGTTGGAATCTGCTGTAATCTCTTCCTGTTTGCGTCGAAGATGACAGCAGGTTTTTTGACGGGAAGTATCTCAATTATGGCGGATGCCTTCAACAACCTGTCGGATGCGGCATCCTCGATCATCGGCTTTGTAGGGGTGAAGATGGCGCAGAAACCGCCGGATCGCGAGCATCCGTTTGGTCACGGCAGAATTGAGTATATTTCCGCATTTATTGTTGCGTTTATTGTGGTGCAGGTCGGATTTTCTCTCTTCAAGACCTCGGTCGACAAGGTGATTCATCCGGAAGATCTGTCGTTTAGCAAGATCTCAATTGCGATTCTTGTGCTCTCGATAGGAGTAAAGCTGTGGATGGCAGTTTTTAACCGCACGCTTGGAAAACGGATTCACTCGACGGTGATGCTTGCGACATCCGCTGATTCGCTCGGTGATGTCGTGGCGACATCCTCGACGATTTTTTCTATGATGGTCTATGGAATCTGGAAGGTCAACATCGATGGTCTGGTCGGAGTGGTTGTGTCGGTGCTTGTCCTGATTGCAGGAATCAACATCGCAAAGGAGACGCTCGAACCGCTGATCGGCGGAGCGATTGATCCGAAGTTGTACAAGAAGATCTCAGATTTCGTGGGAAAGTATCACGGGATTTTGGGAACACATGATTTGATTGTACACAACTATGGACCGGATCGGAGCATGGCATCCATTCATGTCGAGGTCGCAGCTGATGTGCCGATTGAGACGACGCACACGATTGTGGACAAGATTGAGCGGGATGCGTACCGGGAACTTGGAGTCATGCTCGTGATCCATATGGACCCGGTCGATCTGCACAATACCCGTGCGACGGAACTAAAAGAAAAGATAATTGAAATTATAAACGGGCTGGATTCGAGACTTAGCATTCACGATTTCCGGCTTGTTCAGGGAACGAAGAGACGGAATCTGATCTTTGATCTTGTTGTGCCGAGAGACTACACGGAACAGATGGAAGATGCATTAAAAGAGCAGATCTGTCAGAAAATATCAGAGCAGGATGAAACCGCATATTGTATCATTCAGATGGAACACAGCTATGAGGATGAAGACCTTGATCCCCGTGGCGAATCGAGGTAAGTCGAGATAAATTCCGGAAGAATGGGCATCAAATTCGAGATGCAAATGACAAGAAGATGAGAAGAATGAGAGAATCATGCAATAAGACGGCGTTCTCCTGCATTAAATAATTAGAAAGGGAATCCGATTGAGCGACGAAGAACTTTTGACACAGGTCAGCCTCGGAGATAAAGAGGCGTTTCATCAACTCTATCAGAATACAGACAGGGCTGTATACAGTTTTATCCTTTCCATCATCAAGAATCCACAGGATGCGGAGGAAGTTATGCAGGAGACCTACATGAAAGTGTGGACTTCGGCGTCTTCTTACCAGTCGCAGGGAAAACCGCTGGCGTGGATTTTTACGATTGCAAGGAATCTCTGCTATATGAAGTTTCGCGACCAGAAAAGGATTGCGGATGTAGGACTGGATGAACTGGTGGGCGAGGAGATAGGGGAACTCTGTCTTCCGATTGAAAATATGGCAGATGCGATGGTCTTAAAGACCGCATTTAAGATTTTGAAGGAGGAGGAGCGACAGATTGTGCTTCTCCATGCGGGAGCAGGACTGAAGCATCGAGAGATTGCGCAGGATCTGAAAATACCACTTCCAACTGTGCTGTCAAAGTATAATCGCGCGGTTCGGAAACTTAAACAATATCTGAGAGAGGAGTGAGGACGGTGAAGCAGGAAACAGACAGGCAGAAAAAAATGAACAATGCCGGTGCCGGCAGTGATCGCAATCGATCTGGCAGTGCCAGTCGTGCACAAAGTGCCACGAGTACGAGTACTGCAATGTGGACGACCGGGCAGATTGAAAGCCATTTAAGATCCGCTGTCAACGGACTCACACCGGATATTTTTGATCGTCTTGATTTATCGGTGCCTCAGGACCCTGTTCCGAGAGTGATCACTCCGATTGTTCCGATGGATTCGATGAATTCGATGAATTCTGAGGGGTCATTCGAGCTGGGAGCGGAAAGAACGGGAAGAGCCGGGTCGGCTGAGTGGTCATCGGAAAAGACAGCAGGAAAAGCACATGGAAATGGAAAGGTTCTTCGCTTTGAGAGGTATTTGCGCCGGAGTGTGGCGACAGTGGCGACGTTTTTGCTGTTGATCACAGCGGGCGGAGGTGTCTGGCAGTATCATGCACGGAATCTGCGTGTGGATTCGATCATTGGAATTGATGTGAACCCGAGTGTGGAGCTGTCGATCAATCAGAGAAGCCAGATTCTGAGCGCAGAGGCACTCAATGAGGATGCAAAAGAAATCCTTTCTGATATGGATTTAAAAGGCGTGGATTTGAATGTAGCGGTCAATGCCGTCATCGGTTCTATGGTGACCCACGGTTATCTCGATGACACGGAAAATGCAATCCTCGTGACCGTCAACAATGACAGTATGAGCAAGGCATCGAAACTGCGAAGCAGTGTGGTCGGGGATATTGAGACAACGCTCAAAGAGCATCAGGTTCAGGCGGTGGTGTACGATCAACAGGCAACACCGGAGGATGATGAGGTCAGTGAGCTTGCAAAAGAGTATGGCATTTCCTATGGAAAGGCGTATTTCTTGAAAGAGTTGATCGCACAGAATAAGAATCTCAGCATGGAGGATATGGAGCGGTTCTCGACAATGACAATGGAGGAGATCGCAGAGCAGATCAATCAGGAATCGCTCGCACTCGGAGAGAAGGCAGAGCAGGCGCAGGAGACGGATCGGACTGCTACCGCTCCGACGGAAGAGACAACGGGAGATGTTGCTTCGACGGAAGAAAGCACGGAGGAGAGCGGTTCAGAGGAGGAAGAGTCCCGCACTGCTGAGGCAGAGCCGACGCAGGCAAGTCAGCCGGTTTCTGTGGCGACTTCCTCAACGGAGACAACAGCGGAGAGTGAGGATGAGGAGAATGAGGAGATCGTTGACGATGGCGTGGAGATCGACTATGCCGAGTGGGAGGATGACCAGATTTTTGTCTATTTTGCAACGTTTGTGAAGTGGAAGAACCCGACAGTTCTGATCCGCGATGAGGATGGAAATCATTATCCGGCATATGTGGATGATACCTCGAAGGATGAGTGCGTGATCTCAGCCGAAGGGCTTGAGGGCGGAAAGACGTATACGTTTGTGCTTGGTGGATTGACTCCGCGAGAGGGAAAACACGCGACAACGGTGACGGGAACCTTTGAGAAGCCGGAAATTGCAGATGATGCAATGGATGATCCGGATGAGGATGACTTAGATGACGACGAGGAAACGAATGCTTCTTCGAAATCGGATAAGGAGTCTGAGACATCGCAGTCTGAGCAGTCTAAGGGAGGGGAAATGTCGTCCTCGAAGAATTCTGATTCAGAAGATCGAGATGGCGAAGATTCAAATTCAAAAGAATCAAAGCGTGCGAAGGAATCGGAAGGTTCTGATGTGAGCGCGAAAGAGGAGACGAATCAGAAATCTAAGTAGAAAGATATTTCTGTAAGGAAAGTTTCTCTAGGTTTTCTTTAGGAGCGCTCCTCCAGCAGAAAAAGTCATGCAAACTTGCTCTCGCTCCGGGTAAATCAGCGGAAGCGTCACTGGCGCTTCCTCGATACGCCGGGCGAGCGTAGCGGTGCATAAGGCTGTAAAGTACACAGCCTAAGCACCGACGCTTCACACGGGTTTGCATGTATTTTCCTGCTTTCGGAGCTTGGCTGCAAATTTCGGATGAATGTCTAGGTGTTAGAAAAATAATTGGACAAAGATCAGATTATGAATGTACATTAAAAGATGAGATAAAGGGCTTTTAAAGTTCTGTAAAAATAAAATCGAAAAAAATAAAAAAACGCTTGACGTTTTTAAAGTTATCATATATAATAATCTTCGTTGCAGTGATGGGCTATCGCCAAATGGTAAGGCAACGGACTCTGACTCCGTCATTTTCAAGGTTCGAATCCTTGTAGCCCAGTTCAAAAACTTCATATTGGTTTTTGTTTATTATTGGGCTATCGCCAAATGGTAAGGCAACGGACTCTGACTCCGTCATTTTCAAGGTTCGAATCCTTGTAGCCCAGCGCTGAGAAAAAGATCTTCAGTTTTCGGACTGAGGATCTTTTTTTGTATGATAGGAAATTGCGCCCTTTCATTTGATTTTTGTTGAAAGCGCTTACAAAACGACCTTTATTTTCAGTACTTTGTTCCATTGAATATTAGTTACGGAATCGCTTATAATGGAAAATACAGGCAGGAGCGCGGGGGCGTACTGCCACAAAAGACAAGTATGGAGGATGAATGTAGTGGATATTCGCTATTCTGCAAACCAGAGAGATTTCAAACGTTATACAACAGAAGAAACGAGAAAAGAATTTCTGATCGAAAATTTATATGTGCCGAACGAGGTTGTTGCTGTGTATTCTCACGTAGATCGTATGGTAACCCTTGGATGCATGCCAACGACGGAGACCGTTTCCATCGACAAGGGCATCGACATCTGGAAGAACTTCGGTACCCAGTATTTCCTTGAGCGCCGTGAGATCGGTATTTTCAACATTGGCGGAGCTGGAAGCATTACCGCAGATGGCGAGACTTTCAAGATGGGATACAAGGATTGCCTGTACATCACAAAGGGAACGAAAGAGGTATTCTTCGCAAGTGAAGATCCGGAGCATCCGGCTAAGTTCTATATGGTAAGTGCGCCGGCACACAAGGCATGCAAGACGACCTTTATTCCGATCGAGAAGGCTGCAAAGAGACCGATTGGTGCAATGGAGACTTCCAACAAGCGTGTGATCAACCAGTTCATCCATCCGGACGTTCTGGAGACCTGCCAGCTGTCTATGGGTATGACCGTTCTTGAGCCGGGCAGTGTATGGAACACGATGCCGGCACATACTCACGAGAGAAGAATGGAGATCTACATGTACTTCGAGATTCCGGAGAACAATGTAGTCTTTCATATGATGGGTGAGGGTCAGGAAACCCGTCACATCGTTATGCAGAATGAGCAGGCAGTCATCAGCCCGTCCTGGAGCATCCATTCCGGAGCAGGTACAAGCAATTACACCTTTATCTGGGCAATGGGCGGAGAGAACCAGGCATTTGATGATATGGATACAATCCCGACCACAGAGCTGAGATAAAATCGGTTCTGGGAGAGACGAGAGAATTAATTAGAAATTTAATAGGAGGAGAGAGACATGATTTTAGATAACGCAAAGAATATTGATTTTTACCGCACTCTGGGTATCGAGGGACGCTATGCAAAGGCAATCGACTTTTTGAAGAGTCACGATCTGGCAACCCTTGAGGATGGAAAGTATGAGATCGACGGAAAGAACGTTTATGCAAATGTAATGAGCTATACCACCCTTCCGTGGGAGGAGGCAAAGTACGAGGCTCATCAGAACTACTCTGATATCCAGTATGTGATCTCTGGTGAGGAAGTGATGACCTACGCACCGGCAGAGGAGTTAAATCCGGCTGGACCGTACAATGCAGAGAAGGATGTTGTGAAGTTTGACAACGCCAATCCGGGTCTCAAGGTAACCTGCAAGGCAGGCGACTTCATGATCTTCTTCCCGTGGGATGGACATAAGCCGAAGGCAGCAGCAGGCGAGCCGTCTATGGTAAAGAAGATTGTTGTAAAGATCTGCGAGAAATAAAGATAATGTAAAGATTTGATAAGTGTAACAAATGATTTAAAGTGAGAGGTCGACGCTGTGAGACCTCTCATTTTTATTGTTTTGCGAATTGCGGGCGTATCAAAATCCGGTATTGTTTGTGTAGAGCATGAACAGTAATGCTTTTGTTCCTTTTTTTGAGCGGTATTTCTTTGAAAAAACGGTTGTGATTCGCGACGGAATATGCGATAATGTACTGGACTTGACAGAAAGAGGGAAGAAAGCATGTATTCATTTGACAGCCGGGTTCGTTACAGCGAGGTGGATCAGAATCAGGAGCTGACGACGACTGGGATTATCAATTATCTTCAGGACTGTTCAACGTTTCAGTCAGAGGATCTGCATTTGGGCATTGATTATCTGACGGCGCATCATAGAGCGTGGTGGCTTTCCTTTTGGCAGATTGTCATTGAACGCTATCCGAGACTGGGAGAGCCGATTACGATCAGCACATGGCCGTATGATTTCAAGGGAATCTTCGGATACCGAAATTTCACGATTCGGGATAAAAACGGAGAGTATCTTGTGAAGGCAAATTCCCACTGGTTCTTTTTTGATACCGAGAAGGGAACTCCGACGAGAGTACAGGAGGGGGACATCCGGGGCTATGGAGTTGGCAGTGAGGAAAAGCTGGATATGGAGTATGCGCCGAGACGGATCAAAATTCCGGAGGAGTATCAGGAAGCTGAGCCGGTTGTGGTTGCGCGTCACCATATCGATACGAATCATCACGTTAATAACGCGCAGTATGTGGAGATTGCGAGAGAACTGCTTTCGGAAGAGATTCAGATTCGGGAGATTCGGGTGGAGTACCAGAAGTCGGCTGTGCTTGGGGATGTGATTTATCCGAGAATCAGCAAGGATGGAGAGACAACCACGATTGCACTCTGCAACCGGGAGGGCGCACCATATGCCGTTGTTTGGTTTCGATGTATCTCCAGGTAGAAATTTTCTGAACTGAAAATCCCGTATGGTAGTTATGGTACAGTTATAGCAGTGGATTTTGTCGATTCCCCACAGATGGGTAAAGAATCAGCGTTGACAATAAATAAGGAATAGCAAGAGGGTCGTATGGACGACCAGAAAGCGAGAATGCAATGATTGAACTTGGAAAGATACAGACACTTACTGTTTTGCGAGAGAAGGCATTTGGTGTGTATTTAGGACATCAGCAGGACGCAGAGCATGCGGTTCTGCTTCCGCGCAAACAGGTTCCGGAGGGAACAAAGACAGGAGATGAACTGTCTGTGTTTGTGTACAAGGATTCGGAGGACCGTATGATTGCCACGACAGGAACCCCGAAACTTCAGGTGGGCGAGACTGCCGTGCTTGAGGTGAAGGATGTCGCAAAGATTGGTGCATTTCTGGATATGGGACTGGAGAAGGATCTTCTTCTTCCGTTCAAGGAGCAGAATCACCGCGTGGTAAAGGGAGAGAAATGTCTGGTGGCGCTCTACATCGACAAAAGTGGACGTCTGGCAGGAACGATGAACGTGTATCCCTACATGCGTGCAGACTCCGAGTACAAGAAGGATGACCGCGTGACTGGAATTATTTACGAGATCAACGAGAATCTCGGAGCTTTTGTTGCAGTCGAGAACCGCTATTACGGTCTGATCCCGAAGAGGGAGCTGTATGGAGACTTCCATCTCGGAGATACCGTCGAGGCGCGCGTGGTCAAAGTCCGCGAGGACGGCAAACTGGATTTGAGTCCGAGACAGAAAGCCTATGTGCAGATGGATGAGGACGCAAAGCAGGTTTTGAAGGCGATTGATGAGTTTGACGGTGTGCTTCCGTTCAACGACAAGGCACGACCGGAGACAATTCTGCGCGAGATGAAGATGAGCAAGAATGCATTTAAGCGCGCAGTCGGACGCCTGTTAAAAGATGGCAAGATCCGAATTACAGAAAAAACGATTGAAAGAATTTAACTGCGAGAGAGTAGATGGCAGTTAGAAAAGAATTTAATAGGAGGACGTTTTGGACACGATAGACTACTATAATAAGTATGCATCCAAGATTTTTGAAGATACGGTGGACCGGGATACGGAGGAATTGAGAGAAGAATTTTTGAGCCATTTACAGCCGGGAGATACGATTCTGGATTTGGGCTGTGGCTCAGGAAGAGATAGTCTCGCATTTTACGATCTGGGATACGATGTGACGCCGTTAGATGCATCGGAGGAAATGTGCAAACTTGCAGAGATTCACACAGGACTGGAAGTGTTGCAGATTTCTTATGAAGATATGGAGTTTAATGAGGCTTTTGATGGAGTTTGGGGTTGTGGAGCGCTGATCCATGAGCCGGAGGACGAGCTTGAAGGGATTCTTGACAAGCTCGCTGACGGACTCTGTCAGAAGGGTGTCCTGTTCCTCTCTTTCCTGGAGGGGGATTTTGAGGGAATCCGAAGCGGACGTTATTTCTGTGAGTATACGGAGGAGCAGTTGGAGCGAATTCTGCGCGAGACGGGCAGATTTGAGATTATTCGCCTGTGGCGCACAGAGGAAGAGGGACATGACGGCGGAGAATGTTGGCTGAATCTGCTTGCAAGAAAGATCTCATAAGATCTCATAAGATTCCGTAAGAACTCGAGATGTTTTGAGAAATGTTATCGAAGTTTTTGCAGGAGAAAGAAATAGCCAAAAAAACAGCCGGATTCTCCGAGAATCTGTCTGAATTTTGCTAGTTTGTGTAGATTTAAGACAGGAAATTGTACAAGGAAAGGTGTACGAACTTAGGCAAGATTCACAAGGTTTTCGTGCCAGGGCAGGTGTGAGAGCGGTTTTGAAGCAAAATTTATCGAATTCTTACAGGAAAATCAGGCGGAATTCCGCCTGATTTTGTTATTTCCAGCACTTTTTAAATTAGTTAAGCAATTCTGACAAAAAGCAGAAAAGCAATTTGGGTATTCGGCACATGGCAGAACCTGGAGATCTATTGTATGATAGGATCATCAACCAAGGAGCTGTAAAACAGCCGGTTTGCCCGTGCTGATATGGATAAAATGGGGAGATCCGAAGCACACAGGCAGAAATAGCAGGAGGACAATATAATGGCAAGTTTATCACTGAGACATGTAACCAAAGCATATCCGAATGGATTTGTTGCAGTAAAAGATTTTAACCTGGAAATCGCAGACAAGGAGTTCATCATCTTCGTAGGACCGTCTGGATGCGGTAAGTCTACCACCCTTCGTATGATCGCTGGTCTGGAAGATATTTCTTCCGGTGAGCTGTACATCGACGGCAAGCTCGTAAATGATGTAGAGCCGAAGGACCGTGATATCGCAATGGTATTCCAGAACTACGCTCTGTATCCGCATATGACTGTATACGATAACATGGCATTTGGTCTGAAGCTGAGAAAGACTCCGAAGGATCAGATTGATAAACTGGTTCAGGAAGCAGCAAGAATTCTGGATCTGTCCCATCTGCTTGATCGTAAGCCGAAGGCTCTGTCTGGTGGTCAGAGACAGCGAGTTGCAATGGGTCGTGCAATCGTTCGTAACCCGAAAGTATTCCTGATGGATGAGCCGTTATCCAACCTGGATGCAAAGCTGAGAGGTCAGATGCGTATTGAGATCTCCAAACTGCATCAGAGACTGCAGGCAACCATCATCTATGTAACTCATGACCAGACCGAGGCTATGACACTGGGAACCAGAATCGTTGTTATGAAGGACGGCGTGGTTCAGCAGGTAGATTCTCCGCAGAACCTGTACGACAAGCCGTGCAATAAGTTCGTTGCTGGATTCATCGGCGCTCCGCAGATGAACCTGATCGATGCTGTTGTTGGTAAGGCTGGTTCTGATGTAACCCTGACCTTCGACAACCACACGATCACCGTACCGGCTGAGAAAGGCAAAGTTCTGGATCAGAAGGGATATGTTGGCAAGACCGTTACCCTTGGTATTCGTCCGGAGGATCTGCATGATGACGAGGCATTCCTTGCATCCTCTCCGAAGAGCGTGATCGAGGCTACGATCCGTGTATATGAGCTTCTCGGTGCTGAGGTATATCTGTACTTCGATATTAACGATGCAAACTGCACCGCTCGTGTAAAACCGAACACCACCGCAAGACCGGGTGATGTGATCAAACTGGCTCTGGATCTTGAGAAGATTCACGTATTCGACAAAGAGACCGAGCAGGTAATCGTTAACTAGGAATCATCCGAAAGATCAACCGGAAGTTCTAGAATTAGCTAAAAGAAATTGACTAGAAGAAATTAGTTAAAAGAAATTAGCGGAAGGTATTTGGCTGACTGGTCAGATTTGGAGAACAAAGGTTATGGATAAAGATTTCTGAATCTTTTATAAAAAGAGCAGGCAAGTGTGATACTTGCTTGCTTTTTTTATTATTTTGCATTAAGATATAAGCTAAGGAAAGTTTCTTTTTGTCGAGATTTTTGCCGGAATTTAAGGGCAAAGGACAGACAAAACGGACTCAGGGCTTCAAAAATGTTTCTGCTTGCGGCCAGATCTGTTGCTGACTTTTTTTGCATACGGACACAGGGGCAGGGACGACAAAATATAGAATAAGGAGCGTGTGTTATGATTTCAAATCAGATTCTTCAGAACACGATTGACGGATTAAAGGGTATTACCAGAATTGATCTCTGCATCTGCGATACAGAGGGAAAAGTGCTGGCTTCCACATTCCCGGATGCGGAGGAGTATGAGAGCTCCATTCTCTCCTTTGTGGATTCCCCGGCAGACAGCCAGGTGGTACAGGGATATCAGTTTTTCAAGGTGTTTGACGAGCATCAGCTCGAGTACATCCTTCTCGCACGTGGCGGAAGTGATGACGTATATATGGTAGGAAAGCTGGCAGCATTCCAGATCCAGAACCTCCTCGTCGCATACAAGGAGCGCTTCGACAAAGACAACTTCATCAAGAACCTTCTTCTTGATAACCTCCTGCTCGTTGATATTTACAACCGTGCAAAGAAACTCCACATCGAGACGAATGTGAAGAGAGTGGTATTCCTGATCGAGACCAAGCACGAGAAGGATGTCAATGCGCTTGAGACCGTTCGCAGTCTCTTTGCGGCTAAGACGAAGGACTTCATCACGGCTGTTGATGAGAAGAACATCATTCTTGTGAAGGAAGTCAAGGCAGGCGAGAACTACGACGATCTCGAGAAGACCGCAAACATGATCCTCGACATGCTCAACACCGAGGCAATGACGAAGGTTCACGTCGCTTTCGGTACGATTGTCGGAGACATCAAGGAAGTATCTCGTTCCTACAAAGAGGCAAAGATGGCACTCGATGTCGGCAAGATCTTTTACAGCAGTAAGAATGTTGTCGCTTACAACCGCCTCGGAATCGGCCGTCTGATCTATCAGCTTCCGCTTCCGCTGTGCCGGATGTTCATTAAGGAGATCTTTGAGGGCAAGTCCCCGGATGAGTTCGATGAGGAGACCCTGACCACGATCAACAAGTTCTTTGAGAACAGCCTGAATGTTTCTGAGACCTCCAGACAGCTTTACATTCACAGAAATACTCTGGTATATCGTCTGGACAAACTTCAGAAAAGCACTGGTCTTGATCTGCGCGTGTTCGAGGACGCAATCACGTTCAAGATTGCTCTGATGGTTGTGAAGTATATGAAATATATGGAGAGCCTGGATTATTAATTATGATAGAGATTCAGAATGTGTGCAAGACCTATGAAAACGGAACGAGAGCTCTGCGAAACGTCAATATCGAGATCGAGGATGGCGAGTTCGTCTTCATCATGGGACGAAGTGGATCGGGAAAGACGACGCTGTTCAAACTTCTGATGAAGGAGGCAGAGCTGACTTCCGGAAAGATTCTTGTAAACGATATGGATCTGCAAAAAATGCCGAGGCGTTATGTTCCGAAGTACCGGAGAAAGCTGGGAGTTGTCTTTCAGGACTTCCGCCTTCTCCGGGATCGAAATGTCTTTGAGAATGTGGCATTTGCACAGCGGGTTGTCGGAGCATCGACGAGAAGCATCCGACAGTCTGTTCCGGAGATGCTCAAGCTCGTGGGACTTTCTTCCAAATACAAGTCTCTGCCTCAGCAACTCTCGGGAGGAGAACAGCAGAGAGTCGCGATTGCACGCGCGCTGATCAACCGCCCGGAAGTCCTGCTTGCGGATGAGCCGACCGGAAATCTCGACCATGAGAACGCGATTGAGATTATGAAACTGCTTGAACAGATCAACCGACTTGGAACGACCGTTGTGGTGATCACGCACAGTCAGGAGATTGTCTCTAAGATGGGAAAGCGCGTCATCAAACTCGAAAAAGGTCAGGTTGTCAGCGACAGCAGAGCAGAGGAGCAGGCAGATTCATGAGAATTAGTACATTTTTTTATTGTCTGAAACAGGGGGTAAAGAATATATGCAGGAACATCTGGTTTTCGCTTGCATCTGTGGCGACGATTTCTGCATGTATTTTTTTATTTTGCCTGTTTTTTTCCATTGTGGCAAATGTTCAGTACATGGTGCACAATGTGGAGAGCACGGTGGGAATCACGGTGCTGTTTGATGAGAGTTTGACGGAGGATCAGATCAAGGGGATCGGGACAGAGATCGCGTCGCGCCCGGAGATCCGGTCGATGAAGTTTGTGTCGGCACAGGAGGCTTGGGATTCCTTTAAAAAGCAGTATTTTGAGGGAATGGAGGAGCTTGCCGATGGATTTGAGCAGGATAACCCGCTTGCAGGTTCTTCGTCGTATGAGATTTATTTAAACGATCTGTCCGAACAGCCTCAGGTTGTGGAATATCTTCAGGGGATCGAGGGCGTTCGCCAGGTGAACTACTCGAACACGGCGGCAGCAGGACTGACGAGTGTCAACAAGATGGTCGGACTTTTGTCTCTGGTGATCATCGGGGTTCTTCTTGCTGTTTCCGTCTTCCTGATCAACAACACGATCTCGGTTGCAGCGGCATTTCGAAAGCAGGAGAGCCAGATTATGCGCCTGATCGGAGCGACAAATTTTATGATTCGCGCGCCGTTTATTGTTGAGGGTGTGATGATCGGCATGGCGGGAGCGGTGATTCCGCTTGTCGCAATGTTTTTCCTGTATACAAAGTCCGTAGTCTATCTGATGGATCGTTTTCGGATTCTCTCAAATATGTTTTATTTTATTCCGGTGAAGGAAATCTATCCGATCATGATTGTTGTGGCACTTGTGCTCGGAGTCGGAATCGGATTTTTTGGAAGTTTCTTTACGATTCGCAAGTATCTGCGGGTGTAGAGATTTCACCATTTGAATTTTGTATTTAAGTTGGGGTAGTTTACAAGTAGTAATGATTGGAAATATAAAGGCGGTATGCAGATATGCAGATGAAGGGAAAGATCATGGGGACGGTGCTTGCAGTTACGCTTGCTCTGTCTGGTATTCAGCCCGCCTATGCGACAAAACAGGAAGTCCGGGTGGAAAAAGAGAAGGCTTCCGTGATGCAGGAGGAAAAGAAAAAGCTGGAGGACTCTCTGAAAAAATTGGAGGGTCTGAAAAATGACACCGCCGCCTACGTCAAGGAGCTTGATGGTCAGATGGAGACACTGAGCCGGGAGCTTGATTCGATCAACGCCCAGATCAACGAGAAGGAGACGGAGATCACAGAGATCGGAGAGGATCTTGAGGTGGCAAAGCAGACGGAAGAAAACCAGTACGGCGACATGAAGATGCGCATCAAATATATGTATGAGCATGGACAGACGAGATTTCTGGATATGCTCTTGCAGTCCGAGGATATGGGACAGTTTTTGAACCGTGCAGAGTACATTCGCGAGATCTCGGATTATGACCGGACAAAACTTCGGGAGTATGCAGAAAATAAGCAGAAGATTGCTGACCATGAGGCGAAACTTGAGTCGGATCACGCGGAGCTTGTCACGCTGAGAGAGCAGAATGAGGCAAAGCAGGAGTCGGTGCAGACGCTTTTGGCGACGAAGAATGAGGAGCTGAACAATTATCAGGGTCAGATCCAGACAGCTCAGGGCCAGATCAGCCAGTATGAGCAGGACATTAAGGCGCAGGAGAAGAAGATCGAACAGATCGAGGCAGAGATCAGGCGCAAGGAGGAAGAGGCGAGAAAGGCTGCCGAGGAGTCAAGACGCGTAGCAGAAGCCAAGCGAAAGGCGGAAGCCGAGGCAAAACGTCAGGCAGAGGAAGCGAGCCGAAAAGCGGTTGAGGCGAGTCGTAAGGCTGAGGATGCAAGCCGTCAAGCCGTAGAGGCGAAGAAGGCGGAGGATGCAAAGAAAGCGGCCGAGGCAAGTCGTCAGGCAGAAGCAGCGAGCAAAAAGGCAGTCGAGGCGAGCATTCAGGCGAAAAAGGAAGCCGAGGCGGTGAAGAAGGTGATCGCAAAGCCAGAGGAGGAAGCAAAACCGGCCGCCGGGACGAAGCAGGTCGCACAGGCACAGACGACGGCTCCGGAGACGAAGAAGAGCGCGGAACTCAAGCAGGCGGAGACGAAATCGAGTGCAAAGACACAGACGGCATCTGCGGATTCTTCCTCGAATAAAAGCTCGAGTGGAGGAAATACTAAGTTTATCTGGCCGTGTCCGGCAAGCAGTAAGATCAATTCCAAGTTTGGAAAACGAACTGCACCGACGAAAGGGGCTTCAACTTACCATCAGGGAATCGACATCGGTGCGAGCACGGGAGCCGGAATTGTGGCAGCGGCATCTGGCACGGTTGTGGCGTCGACATACAGCTATTCCGCGGGAAATTATATCATGATCAGTCATGGAAATGGAGTGTACACGGTGTATATGCACTGTTCCCAGCTTCTGGCTTCGGATGGGCAGAGTGTTAAGCAGGGACAGACGATTGCGAAGGTGGGATCTTCCGGATACTCGACCGGACCGCATCTTCACTTCGGAGTGAGAGTCAATGGAAGTTATGTGAATCCGCTCAAGTATGTGAGTCCGTAGAAAATCAGGACACTTCATAGGGTTTTAGGGCGCCGACGGTGGGGAAAGTCCTGCAAACGCGCTCTCGCTCCGGGTTCAGCGCAGCGGTGCATAAGATCGCAAAATACGCGATCTAAATACCGGCGCTTCACACGGGTTTACAGGTACTTTCCCACCTTACGGCGCCAGCCCACTAAAAATATGAAATTTCCCATAAGGTACAAGGGATGACAATACGCGGAGCATGTTTTAGACAGTCGAAAAGAAAGACAGGTGACAGCAGTGGATATGGAAAAAGAAACGCAGAATCAGGAAGAACACGATACAGGCACTAAGAAGGCGAAAGCTCCGGGGGAGGGCTCACAGAAGAGCGGTTTCTGGAAAGGAGTGCTGACCGGTGCGCTCGTGACCGCATTTGCAGGGCTTGCGGTTGTCGGGGTTGCTTCGGGAATCAATGTGATTGAGCGCTCGGTGAATGGAAGCGGACAGAATTCCACATCCGTTGAGAGCACACAGGCGACGGCTCAGAACCGTCTCGACATGAAAGCAGTCGGGGCAAAGCTGAACCTGCTCCAGTCGGTGGTGAATAAGTACTTTCTGTTCGATGAAGATATGGATAAGGTGGAAGCCGGCATTTACAAGGGCATGATGAATGGTCTTGACGATCCGTATTCGACGTATTACACAGCGGAGGAGTATGATTCTCTGACGGAGGAGACGCAGGGTGTCTACTGTGGAATCGGTGTGCTCGTGAGTCAGAACCGGAACACAAATGCTGTGACCGTTCTTCGTGTCTTCTCCGGATCTCCGGCGGAGGAAGCCGGAATGAAGAGAGGAGACATTCTGTATAAGGTCGGAGATATCGAGGCGGTTTCGACCGATCTCGACGTGCTTGTCAAAGAGCATATTAAGGGCGAGGAGGGAACTTATGTCGATCTGACTGTTCTGCGCGACGGTGAGGAGGTTCCGCTTCATGTGGAGCGTCGGATGGTTGAGACGGACACTGTGGAGCACCAGATGCTCGAAGACAAGACCGGCTATATTCTTGTGAGTCAGTTTGACGTTGTGACCGGCGACCAGTTTGAGAAGGCGGTCAACGATCTTGAGAGTCAGGGCATGGAGCGACTGATCATTGACTTGCGCGACAACCCGGGCGGAGTTGTGGATTCCTGTGTTCAGATGGCAGCCTATGTGCTTCCGGAGGATAAGCTCGACGGAACGATTCTGACGACCGCGACGAAGGAGGGCGAGTCCGATCGCTACTATTGCAAGGACGGTCAGATCCTGCATGAGTACAACGATGGAAGCACAGACAAGAAGTATCCGAAGCCGGATGACCACGAGATCACAGTTCCGATTGCGGTTCTGATCAACGGACAGTCGGCGAGTGCGTCCGAGGTTTTCTCCGGAGCACTTCAGGATTATGGAGTTGCAAAGCTCGTCGGAACGACCTCGTTTGGAAAGGGAATTGTTCAGAGCCTGCTTCCGCTTGATGATGGATCTGCGATCAAGATCACAGTCGCACACTACTACACACCGGCAGGAAATGACCTTCACAAGAAGGGATTGACACCGGATGTCGAGGTCGAGTATGAGACACCGGATGTGTCGGATTTGAACATTTATGACTCAATTCCGCTTGACCGGGATAATCAGGTTCAGAAGGCGATTGAGGTGCTGAAATCGGAGTGATTAAATAAAATAATCAGAAATTAGCAATCCGAAATGGTAAAAACAGCTGGCGTTTATGCAATCAAAAAATTGCAGAGTGTCAGCTGTTTTTTTAATAGTTGTCAAAAAAAGTCACTTTTTGACAAAGGGATTTAAACGGAGTGCGGTTGGATTTTATTATGCGCCGGGTGATGTTTATAATTATTACTGGGTACAGATTTTTGCAGATTGATAAAGAAAAAGTCAGGCAAGCGGATTTTATATAGTAAATTTTTGGTAAAAGAAAAAGCTGTTACGTTTGTGATAGATAGAAAATCGCAATGTAACAGCTTTTTGCTTTATATACTTCGCGAGCGTTGACCTAAATGGAGTAACACAAAAATTAGTGATACAGTTTTTTGTCCTCGTAGATCGGCTCGGAAGTCAGCTGGATTCCGAGAGCGTGGAAGGTCTTCACGTCCACGGAGGAGAGCATAACCGAGGTGTGTACCTGACATCCACGCAGGAGCGGGAGCTGTTCAAGTGCACGACGCGCATTCTCATCGCTTGCGGCACACATTGAGAGTGCGGTCAGAACCTCATCGGTGTGCAGGCGAGGGTTCTTGCTTCCGAGATACTCGGTCTTTAAGTGCTGAATCGGCTCGATGAAAGTCGGAGAGATAAGAAGAGTCTCATCCGGGATTCCGCCGAGTTCCTTGACGGCATTTAAGAGAACCGCGGAGGAAGCACCGAGCAGGGCAGTCGTTTTTCCGGTCACGATTTTTCCATCCGGAAGCTCGAGAGCAGCAGCCGGAGCTTTCGTCTCTTTCGCAAGATTGTTTGCAGTCGGAACAACCGGGCGGTATTCCGGAGTGATCTTTGCCTGCTTCATCAGAAGCTCAATCTTGTAGACCTCATCCTGAGTGCCCTTGTCCTTTGCGAGACGGCCGAGTGCCTGATAGTAACGGCGGATGATCTCCTGGCGGGAAGCCTCCTGGCAGACCTCATCGTCGATGATGCAGTTTCCTGCCATGTTGACACCCATATCGGTCGGGGACTTGTACGGACAGCTTCCGAAGATTCCCTCAAACATTGCGGAGAGTACCGGGAAGATCTCTACATCACGGTTGTAGTTGACCGTGGTGACTCCGTAGGCATCAAGGTGGAACGGGTCGATCATGTTGACATCGTTCAGATCAGCGGTCGCAGCCTCGTAGGCGAGGTTGACCGGATGCTTGAGCGGGATGTTCCAGATCGGGAAGGTCTCAAACTTTGCATATCCGGCTTTGATGCCACGCTTGTTCTCATGATAAAGCTGGGAGAGGCAGGTAGCCATCTTTCCGCTTCCCGGTCCCGGAGCCGTGATGACAACGAGTGGACGGGTGGTCTCGATGTAATCGTTCTTGCCGTATCCCTCATCACTCACGATGTGGGCGATGTTGTTCGGATAGCCCTCGATCGGATAGTGGCGGTAAACGCGGATGCCAAGGTTTTCCAGACGGGTGCGGAACTGATCAACGACATCCTGACCGGTGTAGCGGGTGATTACGACACTTCCCACATAGAGACCCTTGTCGCGGAATTCCTGGATCAGGCGCAGAACATCTACGTCGTAGGTGATGCCAAGGTCATGGCGGATCTTGTTTTTCTCAATATCAGCAGCGTTGATGGCGATGACGATCTCTGCCTGATCAGCAAGCTGGAGAAGCATCTTGAGTTTGCTGTCCGGTGCAAATCCCGGAAGTACGCGGGAAGCGTGGTAGTCATCGAAAAGTTTTCCGCCGAATTCCAGATACAGCTTGTCACCGAACTGGCTGATTCGCTTACGGATGTGTTCTGACTGCATGTTCAAGTATTTCTGGTTGTCAAATCCGATTCTATTCATCAGTATATGCCCTCTCTTTCCATAGAGGATATTGTAGCACATCCATTGATAATTGAAAAGAGGCTACTGCAATCCCACTGACTTTAGACGGTGGGTTAAGGTAGCCAAAAGTTAGATATTATTGTATGCTTATGGCAGGGGAACATGGGAATCTAAAAACAGACACAAATACTTATTACAATATCACATTATTTTCGTCTGCAAATACAGAAAGAAATTGCTGGTCTCACAACAAATATCAGATGATATAAAGCAGTTTTCATATGAGATATGTCAAAAGCACAAAGTGATTATCAAATACATGGAACATTCATTATATGATAGAAGCAGAACCAACAATGTCTATTAGCAGGATTGTAAATCTGATGAAAAGTTATACAACATATCATATATGGGAAAGATATCCGAATTATTTGCGAAAACCCAAACATTTTTGGAAAGAACACACCTTTTGGACAGATGGATATTTTGCATGTAGCGTAGGAAATGTATCGGAAGAAATGCTAAAAAGGTATATAGAAAACCAAGGTTGAGGAGGCGACAGCAGATGTTAAAAGCGTATAAATACAGAATATATCCAAACAATGAACAGAAAGTACAGATAGCAAAAACATTTGGCTGTTGCCGTTTTGTATATAATCGGACACTGACGTATCGAAAAGAAACATATGAGAAAGAAAAAAAATCTGTAAGTAAAACCGACTGCAACAATTACTGTAATCGAGAATTAAAGAAAGAGTATGAATGGCTAAAAGAAGTGGATAAATTTGCTCTGACAAATGCGATTTATAATATGGATGCTGCATATCAGAAATTTTTTAAGGAACATGCAGGTTATCCAAAGTTTAAGAATAAGCATGATAGTCATAAATCATACACAACGAATTTTACAAATGGGAATATAGCGGTAGATTTTGATAGAGGAAAAGTAAAGCTACCCAAACTAAAGGAAGTAAAAGCAAAACTGCATAGAAATTTTAGCGGACAAATAAAGTCTGCAACGGTATCGCAGATGCCAAGCGGAAAATATTATGTATCAATTTTGGTGGAAACGGAACATGTAGAACTGCCACATACAAATCAAAACACAGGAATAGATTTGGGCATTAAAGATTTATGTATTACTTCAGAGGGGAAAAAATACGAAAATCTAAAAATCATCAGGAAATATGAAAAGAAGCTGGCAAAATTGCAAAGGAAGTTAGCACATAAAGAAAAGAGGAGCCAAAATTACTATAAGATCAGGAAAAAGATAGCATTATGCCATGAGAAAATAAGAAATACCAGAAAAGATTATCTGGATAAGGTATCCTATGAGATTATCAGCGAAAACCAAGTGATAGTTTCGGAAAATTTGCAGATACAGAATATGGTGAAAAATCATCATTTAGCAAAATCTATAAGTGATGTCTCATGGTATGAGCTGACAAGACAGTTAGAATATAAAGCAAAGTGGAATGGAAGGGAATATATTAAGATAGATACATTCTATGCCAGCAGTCAGCTATGTTCTGTTTGTGGATATCAAAATACAGAAACGAAAGATCTGTCAGTAAGGGAATGGATATGTCCCGTTTGTGGGGCGAAACATGACAGAGATATCAATGCTGCAAAGAATATATTGGCAGAGGGATTACGACAAATAGCATAAGAAGAATAAATATATAGGGCAGGGACTGCCCGAATTAACGCCTGTGGAGATAGTAGGTCACGAGGTCTGTGAAGCAGGAAGCCCATTGGCTTTAGACAATAGGTAGTTCACAAGAAAAAATGAAGTGTATTCTGAAATGTGATATAATGAGAGTATCGTTTGCGGGCGGGAAAGTTCAGACTGGAAAATTCCCCCTGTGATGCTGTAAAAGCACAAAAACAAAAACGGATATGGACAGAAAGAACAGGAGGCGGGCGGAATGGAGAGAACCGTGAGACCGGGAGAATTCTACCGACATTTTAAAAATAAGATGTATCAGATTGTAGCGGTGGCAACTCACTCGGAGACAAAAGAAAAAATGGTGGTCTATCAGGCACTTTATGGAGATTATGGAGTGTATGTGCGCCCGTATGAGATGTTTATCAGCGAGGTGGATCGGGAAAAATATCCGAATGTAAAGCAGAAGTATCGCTTTGAGCGGATTGACCCGGCAAGTCTGGTTTCAGGTTCGATCTCTGGTGGCACAGATAGTTCTTCTGAAGATTCCGATGATTTTGAGATGATGGATCTTGAGGAATCGGAGGAGATCGAGCCAGATCCGAATTTCCTCCGATTCCTTGAGACGGACAGCTATGAGGTGAGAATGGAGTGTCTCAAAAAAATGCTTCACACTGCCTCTCAGAGAGATCTCGACAGCATGTATCTCGTGCTTGATATGAAGCCGGAGTCCGGTTCGGTCGAGGAGCAGGTGGATGCGATCGCGCGTTTCCTGCGGATGCAGTACCGGTATGACGGAAGCCGTCTGAGATAATTTGGGCGGGAAAGGAAAGAATGGAACGTGTTTAATATTGAAGAGGAACTGAAAAAACTGCCCTCCCAGCCGGGCGTTTATCTGATGCACGATGCAAAGGATGAGATCATCTATGTCGGGAAAGCGATCAGTCTGAAAAACCGCGTGCGCCAGTATTTTCAGAGCAGTCGAAATAAGACTGCGAAGATTCAGCAGATGGTATCAAGGATTGCCCGTTTTGAATATATCGTGACGGACTCGGAGCTTGAGGCACTTGTCCTCGAGTGCAATTTAATCAAGGAGCACCAGCCCCGCTACAACACGATGCTCAAGGACGACAAGGCATATCCCTATATCAAGGTGACGGTCGGAGAGGATTTCCCGCGTGTGATGACGGCGCGCTCGATGAAAAAGGACAAGAGCCGATATTTTGGTCCTTATACGAGCGGAGGAGCAGTCAAGGACACGATCGATCTGATGCAGAAGATTTATCGGATTCGTACCTGCAACCGTGTGCTTCCGCGGGACATCGGAAAGGCTCGCCCGTGCCTGAATTATCATATCGGACAGTGCGATGCCCCGTGTCAGGGAAAAATCAGCCGGGAAGAGTATGCAAAGAAGACGGAACAGGTGCTTGAGTTTTTGAATGGGCATTACGACACACTTCTTAACTATCTCGAAGATAAGATGCAAGAAGCGTCCGCTGTCATGGAATTCGAGAAGGCGATGGAGTACCGGGATCTTCTTGCAAGTGTGAAGCAGATTGCACAGAAACAGAAGATCACGAGCGAGGCGGCTGAGGATCGCGACATCATTGCAATGGCGAGCGACGGTGAGGATGCAGTCGTTCAGGTCTTCTTTGTCCGTGAGGGCAAGATGATCGGGCGGGAGCATTTCGGAGTATCGGTCGGAAGCGCAGACACGCACGCTCAGATTCTGACCGGGTTTGTGAAGCAGTATTATTCGGGCACTCCGTTTGTCCCGAAGGAACTCTGGATTCAGGAAGAGCTTGAGGATCAGGATGTGATCGAGAAATGGCTTTCCACGCGCCGGGGTCAGCGTGTTCACATTCTCGTTCCGAAGAAGGGCGAGAAGGAACGTCTTGTGGAGCTTGCGAGAAAGAACGCAAAGATGGTGTTGATTCAGGATAATGAGCGAAACAAGCGAGAGGAGGCGCGCACGAGCGGGGCGATGCAGGAGGTTGCAGGCTGGATCGGTCTTTCGGGAGTGCGAAGAATCGAGGCATTTGATATTTCCAATATCTCCGGCTACGAGTCAGTCGGATCGATGGTCGTCTATGAGGACGGAAAACCGAAGCGGAGTGATTACCGCAAATTCCGGATTCGGACGGTAACCGGACCGGATGACTATGCATCGATGAGAGAAGTGCTGACGCGAAGATTTACGCATGGACTTGAGGAGGCAAAACGTCTTGAGGAAGAAAATCTCGGCACAGCGCTCGGAAGTTTTACGCGATTCCCGGATCTTTTGATGATGGATGGCGGGCGCGGTCAGGTCAACATTGCGCTCGAAGTGCTGAGTGAGCTTGGACTCTCGATTCCGGTCTGTGGAATGGTCAAGGACGATAACCACCGGACGCGCGGACTTTATTATCAGAATGTGGAGATTCCGATTGATCGCCGTTCAGAGGGATTTCGGCTGATCACAAGGATTCAGGACGAGGCGCACCGATTTGCGATTGAGTATCACAGGAGCCTGCGCTCGAAGGGGCAGGTGCGCTCGATTCTTGATGAGATTCCGGGAATCGGGGACACGAGGAGAAAGGCGCTGATGAAGCATTTGAAATCGCTTGACGCAGTGAAATCGGCATCGGTCGAGGAACTGATGGAAGTGCCTGGGATGAATCGGACTTCGGCAGAAAATGTATACCGCTTTTTCCGGAAAAACAAGGATGACAATCCCGCACAGATATGATAGGATGAACGCAGGTTCTTGTATATGGGCAGGGATTTTCTGAACTGAAAATTCCGTATGATACAGTGAAGCAAAAAACGATCATGCAGTTTATTATGTGATAAAAAATAAAAAGAGGATTAGAAAAGGAGAACAGGTATGTACGGTGTTACGATTACAGAATTAATTAAGAAGATGAATATGAAAAATGTGATTCCGGAGATCGACACAGACAAGGAAGTTCTGTCCCACCCGGAAGTCAATCGTCCGGCTCTTCAGTTGACCGGATTTTTCGATCATTTTGACCGCGAACGCGTGCAGATCATCGGATATGTCGAGCAGGCTTACATCAAGACACTCTCCCGCGAGGTGAAGGTGCAGATGTATGAGCGTCTTCTGACGAGCGAGATTCCGTGTATTGTATACAGCCGTGGACAGATGCCGGATGAGGATATGCAGGAACTCTGCCGTCGCTATCAGGTTCCGCTTCTCGTGTCCGACAAGACGACTTCCGATCTGATGGCAGAGGTTATTCGCTGGCTCAAGGTAAAACTGGCTCCGTGCATCAGCATCCACGGCGTTCTCGTCGATGTATTCGGTGAGGGTGTTCTGATTATGGGTGAGAGCGGAATCGGTAAGAGTGAGGCGGCTCTGGAGCTGATCAAGAGAGGGCATCGTCTCGTAACCGACGATGTCGTTGAGATCCGTAAGGTCAGCGATGAGACATTAGTCGGAAGTGCGCCGGATATTACAAAGCATTTCATCGAACTGCGCGGTATCGGAATCATCGATGTCAAGGCACTGTTCGGTGTTGAGAGCGTAAAGGATACCCAGAACATCGATATGGTGATCAAGCTCGAGGACTGGGATAAGGATAAGGAGTACGATCGTCTTGGTCTGGAGGATCAGTACACTGAGTTCTTAGGCAACAAGGTTGTCTGCCACAACATCCCGATTCGTCCGGGTAGAAACCTCGCAATCATCGTTGAGTCTGCCGCAGTCAACTACCGTCAGAAGAAGATGGGTTACAATGCGGCTCAGGAGCTGTACAACCGCGTACAGGCAAATCTGGGACGTGCAATGCAGGACCATAAATAGATTTAAGCCGGGGTAGTTCCCAGAGAGAACAAAAAATAAGAGAGAAATAACTTAGAAAGAAATTAAGTAAGATGGAGCAGGAAAAATGACAGAGCAGAGGACAGCGCAGAATGTGGAGAAGAGAGAGCAGACAACGAGTCTGAGAGAAAAATTAATGCAGGTTCTGCCGGAGGGAGGACTGCGTGAGAACGAGCCGATGAGCCGTCACACGACATTTCGTGCGGGCGGACCGGCGGATTATTTTGCGGAACCGCAGTCTGCCGATCAGCTTGCAGGTGTGATCCGTGTCTGCCGGGAGGCAGGAGAGTCTTATGCGATTGTCGGAAACGGCAGTAATCTTCTTGTCGGAGATTTGGGATACCACGGTGCAGTGATATCAATCGGAAAGGCATTTGGAGAGATCCGAGTGGAGGACAATCGGATTTTTGCGGGAGCGGGTGCCCTGCTTGCATCCGTTGCAAGAAATGCGCTCACCGCAGAACTTACCGGGTTTGAGTTTGCCGCTGGTATTCCGGGAAGCGTCGGCGGAGCTGTCGTCATGAATGCGGGAGCTTACGGCTCTGAGATGAAAGATGTGATGGCATCTGCGACGGTTCTGACACCGGAAGGCGAGGTTGTGACGATTGTATCAGAGGATCTTGAACTTGGCTACCGAACGAGCTGTGTTTTGAAAAAGGGATATGTGGTTCTTGGCGCTGAGTTTATGCTTGAGCATGGAGATCCGGAGAAGATTCGCGAGCAGATGGACGAACTTGCTGGAAAGAGAAGAGAGAAACAGCCACTTGAGT
Source organism: Brotaphodocola catenula (assembly GCA_020686985.1). Lineage (GTDB taxonomy): Bacteria > Bacillota > Clostridia > Lachnospirales > Lachnospiraceae > Brotaphodocola > Brotaphodocola catenula. Next base: position 59,367 of record JAJEPU010000009.1, on the reverse strand, counting down.
ATCCGAGTGCGGGAAGTACGTTTAAGCGTCCGCAGGGAGATTTTGCGGGACGTCTGATTGAGGTCGCAGGACTGCGCGGATTTCGCGTCGGGGATGCACAGGTTTCGGAGAAACACTGTGGATTTGTGATCAATCGGGGAGAGGCATCCTCCGCAGATATTTTGAGTCTCTGCCGTCAGGTTCAGGAGAGAGTGAAGGAGAATTCGGGAGTGGAGCTGGAACTTGAGGTGAAACTGCTCGGAGAATTTTCGGTAAAATAGATCAATAAGAAACCAACATAAGAAGTGGAAATTTCGGAGGAAAAGATCGTGAGACTGGTGATTGTGACGGGAATGTCCGGGGCGGGCAAGACGATTGCCCTGAAAATGCTGGAAGACATCGGATTTTATTGTGTGGACAATCTTCCGGTTCCGCTAATGGAGCCATTTGTCGATCTGGCGCTTCAGAAACCGACCGCCCATGAGCGTGTGGCACTCGGAATCGACATCCGAAGTGGCGGGGAGACGCTTCCACAGCTCCAGAAGATTTTGGAAGGATGGAAGCAGAATAAGATTCCGTGCGAGATCCTGTTTCTGGATGCAAAGGATGAGACACTGGTCAAGCGTTACAAGGAGACGAGACGCGCTCACCCACTTGCGGGAAAGGGACGCGTGGACAGCGGAATTCATCTTGAGAGAGCGCAACTGCACTTTTTAAAAGAGAGTGCGGATTTCATCATTGACACAAGTCAACTGCTGACGCGCGAACTCAAGCAGGAGCTTGAGAAGATTTTTGTGGGGAATCAGAAGTACCAGAACCTGTTTATCACAGTGTTGTCGTTCGGGTTCAAATATGGAATTCCGGCGGATGCCGATCTGGTCTTCGATGTGCGTTTTCTGCCGAATCCTTACTATGTGGAGTCTTTGCGCAGTCACACCGGAGAGGAAGCAGAAGTGCAGGCGTATGTGCGCCGTGGCGGAACTGCGGAGATCTTTCTCGGAAAACTTTACGATCTGCTGGATTTCCTGATTCCAAATTATGTGAAAGAGGGAAAGAATCAGCTGGTCATTGCAGTTGGATGTACCGGTGGAAAACATCGCTCTGTGACGATTGCGAGTGCGCTCTATCAGCATTTGAGCGGATTTGAGGAGTACGGGCTGAAGATTGAGCACCGTGATATCGGCAAGGACAAGAGTCGCAGTCTGCCTTCGCAGGACGGCGGGAAAGTGTGACTTGCCGGGAAGGGATGAAGAGAACGATGTCATTTTCTTCTATGGTAAAAGAGGAACTTTCTCACCAGATGTCTTCCGCAAGACACTGCCAGATTGCGGAGATCACCGCGATCATCAGTCTGTGTGGGCGGGTGCAGATCTCGGAGAGAGATTCCTATTGTATTAAAATTCATACAGAAAATATGGCAGTTGCAAGAAAGTACTTTACATTATTGAAAAAAACATTTAATATAAAGACTGATGTCTCCGTGCGCCAGGGAATGGAAAATCGCAGTAGTCGCATTTATTCGGTTTGCATCCGAAAGCATGAGGATGCGATCCGTGTTTTGCAGGCGGCAAAGCTGATTGATCTGTACGGAGAGATCGAGGAGAATCTATCGTTGGCTCAGAATGTGGTGATCAGAAAAAGTTGCTGTAAACGTGCGTTCATTCGCGGTGCGTTTCTGGCAGCGGGGTCGATCAGTGATCCCGAAAAGTTTTACCATTTTGAGATTGCCTGTACCGCTCCTGCGAAGGCAGTGCAGTTGCAGGAACTGATGCTGTTTTTCGGGTTGGAAGCCAAGATTATACAGAGAAAAAAGTATAATGTGGTCTACCTGAAAGAAGGCAGTCAGATTGTGGATATTCTGAACGTGATGGAGGCTCCGGTTGCGTTGATGGAACTGGAGAATATCCGGATTTTAAAAGAGATGCGCGGAAGCGTGAACCGGAAAGTTAACTGTGAGACTGCCAATATTCATAAGACTGTATCTGCTGCGGTAAAGCAGATAGAAGATATTTCTTATATCCGCGATCACATGGGATTTGAGAAACTTCCGGATACACTTCGAGAAATCGCCGATCTGCGTCTGGCAAGACCGGAGGCGACGCTGAAGGAACTGGGGGAGGTACTGGATCCGCCGGTTGGCAAGTCTGGGGTCAATCATCGTCTTCGGAAACTTGGAGAGATGGCAGAAGATCTTCGACAGCGGAATTCGGTTACAGGGGCGTAAAGTCGCGCCCATATCATGAGGAGGATTATTATGTTAAAGAAGACAATCACCATCAGACTTGAGAATGGTCTGGAAGCAAGACCTGTGGCAATGCTGGTTCAGATTGCAAGCCAGTATGAGAGTGTCATCTATGTAGAAAAGGGTACTGCTCGGGTGAATGCAAAGAGCATCATGGGAATGATGACCCTTGGTATGGATGCGGGAGAGGCACTGACTGTTATTACAGACGGTGCGGATGAAGCTGAGGCAATGGACAGTATTGAGAAGTATCTGACGGATGCAAAATAAGTAGAACAATATAGAAATTCTGCGCCTGAGTTTACAGGAAAATTGAAAAAGAAACAGGGAGCCTCGGCATTGTGTCGAGGCTCTTTTTGCCAATGAGGCAGAAAAAAACAGGATACAAAAACAAAATTTCAGAAAGAGAGAAAGTGAGGAAGAGGAGTGGCATTTACGCATCTTCATGTCCATACGGAGTACAGTCTTCTCGATGGTTCCTGTAAGATCAAGGAGCTTGTCGCGAGGGCAAAGGAACTCGGGATGGACAGCATGGCGATCACGGATCACGGTGTGATGTACGGCGTGATTGATTTTTACCGTGCGGCAAGAGAAGTGGGAATCAAGCCGATCATCGGCTGTGAGATTTATGTGACGCCCGGATCTCGTTTTGAGAGGGAGAAGGGCAGTGGGGAGGACCGTTATTATCATCTGGTTCTTCTCGCGGAGAATGATCAGGGTTATCATAACCTGATGAAAATTGTGTCGAGGGGATTTGTAGATGGATTTTACTACAAGCCCCGCGTGGACTACGAGGTACTTGAGAAGTATCATGAAGGAATCATTGCATTGTCCGCCTGTCTTGCAGGTGAGGTTCAGAAGAATCTTGCACGCGGAATGTACGAGGAGGCAACGCTGTCGGCACAGAGATATGAGAAGATTTTCGGAAAAGGGAATTTCTTTCTGGAGCTTCAGGATCACGGAATTCCAGAGCAGAGAACCGTCAATCAGGGACTCTTGAGATTGAGCAGGGAGCTTGGCATCGACCTCGTCGCAACGAACGATATTCACTACATTCTGGCGGACGATGCAAAGGCGCATGATATTTTGCTCTGCATCCAGACCGGAAAAAAGGTCACGGATGAAAACCGAATGCGCTACGAGGGCGGTCAGTACTACGTCAAGTCCGAGGAAGAGATGAGGGCGCTCTTTCCATATGCGCAGGAGGCGATCGACAACACACACAAGATCGCAGAGCGTTGTAATGTGGAGATTGAGTTCGGTGTGACGAAGCTCCCGAAATTTGAGGTTCCGGAAGGATATGATTCGTGGACTTACCTCAACAAGCTGTGTCAGGATGGCATGAAAAAGCGATACCCGAATGACGACGGAACACTGGCGAAACGACTTGAGTATGAACTCGGTGTCATTCACAACATGGGTTACGTCGATTACTTTTTGATCGTTTGGGATTTCATTCATTTTGCGCGGTCGAATGACATCATGGTCGGACCGGGACGAGGATCGGCAGCGGGAAGTATCGTTGCCTACTGTCTGGAGATCACAAACATCGATCCGATCCGCTATGACCTGCTCTTTGAGCGTTTCCTGAATCCGGAGCGAGTTTCGATGCCGGATATCGATGTGGATTTCTGCTTTGAGCGAAGAGGAGAGGTTATCGACTACGTCGTCGAGAAATACGGAAAGGATCAGGTCGTTCAGATCGTCACCTTCGGTACCCTCGCCGCAAAGGGTGTCGTGAGGGACGTCGGGCGAGTGCTTGATCTGCCGTATGCGCGGTGTGATGCAATCGCGAAAATGATCCCGGGAGATCTCGGCATGACACTCGACAAGGCGCTCAAACAGAGTCCGGATCTGCGCGAGGCGTACCAGAATGATCCGGAGGTCAAGAATCTGATTGACATGGCGAAGCGTCTGGAGGGACTTCCGCGTCACACGTCAATGCATGCAGCGGGCGTTGTGATCGGTCAGAAGGCGATGGATGAATTTGTTCCGCTCTCGAGAGCTTCCGATGGAACGATCGTCACGCAGTTTACGATGACGACGCTCGAAGAGTTGGGACTTCTGAAAATGGACTTCCTCGGTCTTCGGACGCTGACGGTTATCCAGAATGCGGTTCAGCTGATTGAGAAGGGATATGGAACCCATCTCGATATGGAGAAGATCGGCTATAACGATAAGGAAGTTCTTGCTTCGATCGGAACCGGAAAATGTGAGGGCGTGTTCCAGCTCGAGAGTTCCGGAATGAAGAGCTTCATGAAGGAGCTGAAACCGGAGAATCTCGAGGATGTCGTCGCCGGAATCTCGCTGTACCGTCCGGGTCCGATGGATTTCATTCCCAAGTATTTGAAGGGAAAGAATGACAAGGATTCCATCACCTACGACTGCTCGCAGCTTCAGCATATTTTAAGCCCAACCTACGGATGTATCGTCTACCAGGAGCAGGTTATGCAGATCGTTCGTGACCTCGCCGGATACACGATGGGACGAAGCGATCTTGTGCGCCGTGCAATGTCGAAGAAGAAGACAGCAGTCATGGAGAAAGAACGCCAGAATTTCGTCTACGGAAATGAGGCAGAAGGCGTAAAGGGCTGTATCGCAAACGGGATCAGCGAGAGCGTCGCAAATCACATCTACGATGAGATGATTGATTTCGCGAAGTATGCGTTTAATAAGTCGCATGCAGTCTGCTACGCGGTGGTTGCATACCAGACCGCATATTTGAAATACTATTATCCGAGAGAGTTTATGGCGGCGCTTATGACGTCGGTCATGGACAATATCTCGAAGGTATCCGAATATATTCTGACATGTCGGCAGATGGGAATCGCAATTTTGCCTCCTGACATCAATGAGGGAGAGAGCGGATTTTCCGTGTCGAACGGGGCAATCCGTTATGGACTGTCCGCAATCAAGAGTGTCGGACGAAGTGTTGTGGACGCAATCATTGCGGATCGGGAAGCAAATGGTCTGTACACCTCTCTCGATGATTTTGTGGATCGAATGGGAGGTCGCGAGGTCAATAAGCGAACGCTTGAGAGCTTCATCAAATCGGGAGCATTTGATTCTCTTCCGGGCAATCGCAGACAGAAGATTGAGGTGGCTCCGGAACTGCTTGATCAGAAGACGAAAGACCGCAAAAATGTATTTGAGGGTCAGATGAGTCTCTTTGATTTTGCGAAGGAGTCGGAGAAAAAACAATACCAGATCACAATGCCGAATGTGCCGGAATATCCGAAGGAGGAACTGCTCGCATTTGAGAAGGAGATCCTCGGTGTTTACGTCAGCGGTCATCCGCTTGAGGAATACTTAGATCTCTGGAAAAACAGCGTGACGGCGCAGACGATTGACTTTGCAGTCGATGAGGAGACGGGGCATGCAAAGGTCGCAGACAACAGCCGGGTGACGATCGGCGGAATGATCACGGCAAAGACCGTCAAGATCACAAAGACCGGACAGCAGATGGCATTTCTGACCGTTGAGGACATGGTTGGATCGGTCGAAGTTCTTGTCTTCCCGAGAGATTATGAGAGTAAGAGAGCACTGCTCAACGAGGACGCGAAGGTCTTTGTTCAGGGACGTACTTCGATCGGGGATGATCCGGTCGGAAAACTAATCTGTGAGCAGGTAATTCCGTTTGAATCGGTTCCGCGTGAGCTTTGGTTAAAATTCGCGGACAAGGCGGAATATGATGAAAAACATCAGAGGATTTTGGACATTCTTCGCACTGGACAGACTGCAAATGCCTCGGATACCGTCATTATTTATCTGGAGAAGGAGCGCGCGAAGAAAGTGCTCCCGGCTACTTGGAAAATATGCACAAATAAAGCACTTCTGGATACATTGAATAAAGAACTTGGTGAAAAAAATATCAGACTTGTAGAAAAGGGATTGAAAAGATGAAAAAAATGATTTACACTAGGCAGTGAGCAGTGCGCGTGCACTGAGAGGGCAGCTCGGAGCTGAGGGTGTAAATGATGCGTTGCGTTCACAGGGGGTCTGTGAGGAGAATCGTGACAGTCGAAGAAAGGGCACAGCCTACACTATATATACGCTGTTGACAGGAGGAGACTACTATGGCAAAGCAAGTAAAGACGATTGGTGTTTTAACGAGCGGTGGAGATGCACCGGGAATGAATGCTGCAATTCGTGCAGTTGTCCGGACCGCTCTGAATAAAGGACTGAAGGTTAAGGGAATCATGCGTGGATACGCAGGACTTCTTCAGGAAGAGATCATCGACATGGACAGCACCAGCGTGTCAAATATTATTTACCGTGGTGGTACGATCTTGTACACAGCAAGATGTATGGAATTTACCACACCGGAAGGACAGCAGGCAGGTGCAGACATCTGTCGCAAGCATGGAATCGACGGTATCGTTGTAATCGGCGGAGACGGTTCTTTCCGCGGTGCCGGAAAGCTGGCAGCTCTCGGAGTTAATACAATCGGTGTTCCGGGAACGATCGATCTGGATATCGCCTGCACGGATTACACGGTTGGATTTGATACCGCAGTAAACACCGCAATGGAGGCAATCGATAAGGTTCGTGATACTTCTACCTCTCATGAGCGTTGCAGTATCATCGAGGTAATGGGTAGAAATGCCGGATACATCGCTCTGTGGTGTGGCATTGCAAATGGCGCAGAGGACATTCTGCTTCCGGAGCGTTACGATGGAAATGAGCAGGCACTGATCAATCGAATCATCGAGAACAGAAAACGCGGTAAGCGCCATAACATCATCATCAACGCAGAGGGAATCGGACATTCTACTTCTATGGCAAGAAGAATCGAGGCAGCAACCGGCATTGAGACGAGAGCAACCATCCTCGGTCACATGCAGCGTGGTGGTACTCCGACCTGCAAGGATCGTGTCTATGCGTCCATCATGGGAGCAAGAGCAGCAGAGCTTCTGTGCGATGGAAAGAGCAATCGTCTGGTTGCTTACAAGCATGGTGAGTTTGTGGACTATGATATTCAGGAAGCACTCCAGATGACAAAGGACATTCCGGAAGAGCAGTATGAGATTGCAAGAATGTTGGTGAAGTAAAACTTCTCAGATAAAAAACAGGCGTGACGATAAAACTGCCCGGCGGAAGCAATTTCGCCGGGCGTTCTTTGTGAATTTGTGAAATTATGGACAAATAAGATACGTAAGACAAATAAAACAGATAAGACAAATAAGACAGGCACGGTTATTGACTATCGCAATGATAGAAGGGAAAGGTGAAGATGAGAGGACACGACGGACGAATTGTACTTTGTGGTTCTAATGGATACGAAAAGAAGTATTATTTTAATGAAGAATTTTCCAATCTGCCGGAATCAATTCAGCGTCAGCTTCATGTGATGTGCGTGTGGTTCACGGAGGAGTGCGGAGGAATTCTGACTCTGGAATTTGAGGAGGATGGAACGCTGGAATTCTGCTACACGACATCGGAGTATGACGGTTATTACGATGAGATCGGAGCAGATTTGAAGATCAAGCAGTACCGCGAGGAAGGACAGGAACTTCTGAAGGCGCTGGAGACTTATTATAAGGTCTTTTATCTCAATGAGGATATTGAGGACGAAGATGAGGATGGGGATCAGGGCGAATGAGATTGCAGATTGGAAATGTAAAACTGGAAAATAACCTGATCCTTGCTCCGATGGCCGGTGTGACGGATCTTCCGTTTCGCGTGCTCTGCCGTGAGGAAGGCTGTGGTCTTCTTTACACGGAGATGGTCAGCGCGAAAGCGATCCTTTACAAGAACAAGAATACAAAAGAACTTCTCGAGGTTGACCCGTCGGAGCGTCCGATCGCTGTTCAGCTCTTTGGCTCCGATCCGCAGATTCTCGGCGCAATGGCACATCAGATTGAGGATGGTCCCTATGATCTGATTGATTTAAACATGGGATGCCCGGTTCCGAAGGTTGCGGGAAATGGAGAGGGTTCTGCATTGATGAAGAATCCGAAGCTCGTGGAGGAGATTCTCTCCACGATGGTAAGGAGCGTGAAGAAACCGGTTACGGTAAAATTCCGCAAGGGATTTGATGATGAGCATGTCAATGCAGTCGAGATCGCAAAGATTGCGGAGAGCTGTGGCGTGTCGGCGGTGGCAGTTCATGGAAGAACGAGAGAACAGTACTATTCCGGCACCGCAGACTGGGACATCATTCGCCAGGTTAAGGAGGCGGTGAGCATTCCGGTGATCGGAAATGGAGATATTTTTACTCCGCAGGACGCAAAGCGGTGTCTCGAGGAGACTGGATGTGATGGGCTGATGATCGGAAGAGGGGCGAGAGGAAACCCTTGGATTTTCAAGCGCACCGCGCACTATCTTGAGACTGGAGAACTTCTCGCGGAGCCGACCGGAGCTGAGATTGGAGAAATGATTCTGCGTCATGCCCGGATGCAGGTGAAAATGAAGGGCGAGTACATTGGTATGAAAGAAATGCGAAAGCATGTGGCATGGTACACCGCAGGTCTTCCACATTCTGCTTCGATGCGACGAGCAAGCAATGAGTTAGAGACGCTTGAACAGCTTGAAAACCTGTTAAATACGAATGGTCTGGGTTCTTGACAACCCGCACCCTTTGGGATATAATACTGTGATACTTGAGTATGTGAGGAGACGCGCCGATGACGCGTCTTCTGCATGCAATGAGCTAAATCAGGTTTAGATCAGAGAGGAAGAAGCCGGAGGGATCGGCTTTGTCCGAAGTCTTCGGAGATAAGATGACATCAGGTGGGGAAACAACAAAGAATCAGCGAAGAACCAGAGACGTGATTTAAGTAGTTTTTTAGTAGCTTTTAAGTAGTATTTTTAAGTGGCGTTTTTGCAATGCTTTTAAGGGCATGAAAAGCGCTATGAAAGTATTTAAAGTATGATGTTGTAAGGAAGGAAACAGTTATGGCAGACAAGAAACATATTATCACTTATGCGGGACTGAAACAGTATGAGGATGAGCTTCAGGATCTGAAGGTGAATCGTCGTCGTGAAGTTGCACAGAAGATTAAGGAAGCAAGAGAGCAGGGCGATTTGTCTGAGAACGCTGAGTATGATGCTGCAAAAGATGAGCAGAGAGACATCGAACTGCGAATTGAGGAACTTGAGAAACTTCTGAAGAACGCAGAGGTTGTAGATGAGGATGAGGTGGATTTAGACAAGATCAGCATCGGCTGTAAAGTAAAGGTATACGATGTTGATTTTGATGAGGAGATGGAGTTCAAGATCGTTGGTTCTACCGAGGCAAACAGCCTTCAGAACAAGATTTCCAACGAGTCTCCGGTGGGAAGAGCACTGCTTGGAAAGCGCGTTGGCGATGTTGTTGACGTTGAGACTCAGGCAGGAATCATTCAGTACAAGGTACTGGAGATCCAGAGAGTATCATAGTATTGCAGTCTTGTTGTTTGATAAGCTATGCATAAATGAAAGATGATTTTCATTTATGCATGGGTGAAGCAGTTATAGATGAAACAATCATGAGTTTTTGTGATTGTAAATTTTTGTAGTTGTAGGTTTTAGTGAAGGTACAAAAGTCATGAGTGTGCAGTCGTCTTCGCAAGGTGCGAAGTGCAGACCGCACGACGGAAAGTGACAGGCAAAGGAGATAGAGATGGCAGAGCAGAATCAGAACGCAAAGCAGGCACAGGAGCCGGATGTTCATCAGCTCCTGAAGGTTCGCCGTGAAAAGCTGGCAGAACTTCAGGCAGCAGACAAGGACCCGTTTAAGATCACAAAGTATGATGTGACCGTACACAGCACGGATGTAAAGGAAAATTACAGCGAGTGGGAAGGTAAAGAGGTATCCATCGCAGGACGTGTAATGTCCAAGCGTGTGATGGGTAAAGCCTCCTTCTGTAACGTTCAGGACCTCAAGGGCAACATTCAGTGTTATGTTTCCCGTGATGACCTTGGCGAGGATGCATACAAAGATTTCAAGCGCATGGATATTGGTGATATCGTCGGAATCCGTGGTCTTGTATTCACTACAAAGATGGGTGAGATTTCCATTCATGCACATTCTGTAACCCTGCTGTCCAAGAGCTTACAGATTCTGCCGGAGAAGTATCACGGTCTGACCAACACTGATACTCGTTATCGTCAGCGCTATGTAGACCTGATCATGAACGAGGATGTGCGCAAGACCTTTGTGATGCGTTCCCGTATCATCAGCTGTATCCGTCGCTATCTTGACAATCAGGGCTTCTTAGAGGTTGAGACCCCGATGCTCGTTGCAAATGCAGGTGGTGCAGCTGCAAGACCGTTTGAGACCCATTACAACGCACTGGATGAGGATGTAAAGCTCCGTATTTCTCTTGAGCTGTACTTAAAGCGTCTGATCGTCGGCGGTATGGAGAAGGTTTACGAGATCGGTCGTGTATTCCGTAACGAGGGTCTTGATACCCGTCACAATCCGGAGTTCACCCTGATGGAGCTGTATCAGGCATACACCGATTACTATGGCATGATGGATCTGACCGAGAACATGTTCCGCCATATCGCAAACGAGGTGTGCGGTACCACGAAGATCCCGTATGCAGAGGTTGAGATTGATCTTGGAAAGCCGTTTGAGCGCCTGACGATGATCGATGCAATCAAGAAGTACACCGGAATTGATTTCAACGAGATCAAGACGACTGAGGAAGCAAAGAAGCTCGCAGACGAGAATGACATTCACTATGAGGAGCGTCACGTTCGCGGTGACATCATCAATCTCTTCTTCGAGGAGTTTGTTGAGGAGCATCTGATTCAGCCGACCTTCATCATGGATCATCCGATCGAGATCTCTCCGCTGACCAAGAAGAAGCCGGATCATCCGGAGCAGGTAGAGCGTTTCGAGCTGTTCATTTACGGAAGAGAGATGTGTAACGCATACTCCGAGCTGAACGATCCGATCGACCAGAGAGAGCGTTTCAAGGCACAGGAGGCTGCACTTGCAGCTGGTGATGAGGAAGCAAATACGACCGATGAGGACTTCCTGAATGCACTTGAGATCGGTATGCCTCCGACAGGTGGTATCGGATACGGAATCGACCGTCTCGTTATGCTGTTCACCAACAGCCCGGCAATCCGTGACGTTCTGCTCTTCCCGACAATGAAGTCATTAGATGCAGGCAAGAAGTCCGCAGACAAGGCTAGCGAGACGGCAACTGCTGGCGACAATAATGGTTTCTTTACCCCGAATGAGAAGATCGATTTCTCCAACGTAAAGATTGAACCGCTGTTCGAGGAGCAGGTAGATTTCGAGACGTTCAGCAAGTCTGATTTCCGTGCGGTAAAGGTAAAGGCATGTGAGGCTGTGAAGAAGTCCAAGAAACTGCTTCAGTTCACCCTCGATGACGGAACCGGCAAGGATCGCACAATCCTCAGCGGAATCCATGCTTACTATGAGCCGGAAGAGCTGGTTGGCAAGACCCTCGTGGCAATCACCAATCTGCCTCCGCGTGCAATGATGGGCATCGAGTCCTGTGGTATGTTACTCAGCGCAGTATGCGAGGAGAACGGCGAGGAAAAGCTGAACCTGCTGATGGTAGACAATCACATCCCGGCAGGTGCAAAGCTGTACTAAGATCTACTAAGCTGTATCAAGGCGTGCTAAAGTGAGAGTACGATAAAATCAAAGAGTGCGAGGCACGACAACTGTAAAACAGCTGGAATTTGAAATACAGAAAATGGGGCTATCGCTCGGCAACAATTTGCTAATGCGACAGCCCCATTTGCTTTAAACTTGAAATGAAATATGTTGCTTGAGTCAGGCATTTTTTACAGTGCTTATCGTTTACAAACGATTGCTGAATACAGAAGATATTTATTTATAGCAATGTCTGCTTTCTAAGGATAAGCAAGAGGAGACACGACAGGTGCGAACCTTATCCGAAATTATTGTAAAAAGAGATTATTCTCAAAAACGTCCTTCTTCCACCTTTTATAAAGACAGTCCGTTCTGGCAGAAATTACTCTGTATCTGTTTTGTGGGTCTGCTGACGTTTGCAGGTCTGGGTGAGTGGAAGACCTTAAACAACATGCTTGGTGGCTTGCCCAAGATATTTACAGTGGGTGTGATCGCTATGACCGTGGGCTATGGGTTTATTTATCCGGATATTGAGAAATTGAAAAAAATAATCTGGCCAGCTCTTGCCTGTATGTCATTGATTGTGGCCCTGCTTCTCTGGTCCATGGTTATTTGGATGATGAATCTGAATAATATCTCTACGATGGTCAATGCCTGTTCTAAACTGGTTTTTCAGAGTATTTCTATTCTGACGGCGGTCTGTGGTGTTTATCTGTTTGGTTCCAGGACAGTTGATTTATTTACGATCGCAATGTGTATGGCGAATGCAGGAATTATGGTTTTGGAGATACCAAATTTTGGTTTGGGACCAAGTATCCAGTCGCTGATTACCTGCCTTGTGACCTTCGGTGAAGCAGAAGGTTATGCGCGCAATCTGGAAATACATGATATCACGTTTGTCTTGGGTCAGTTGGTGATCTACTATGTAGCTTTTGCCCCTCGTGAGACGCGGAAAGAGAAACGTCAGCGTATCTTTTTTATACTGGTATGCACCTTTTTCTTTATTGTTGGCATGAAGCGTATTGCGATTCCGGCTGTTGTATTATTTATCCTTGTAGCCTACATTGTTCGTTTATTTAAAAAGAAAAAACTCATCTTTGTTCTCTGGGGAATCGCATGGGTGGGGTTCTTTTTCTTGTATCTTTACGGAGTTCGGACAGGAGTCGTTTCTTAGGTATTGGACGTTATTGGCATTGATATGATGGGACGTGACTACCTCTGGAGTCTGGCAAATGATTATTATGAGTTTTCAGTGGATTATTTTGGAAAAGGCTTTGAATACGTAGATTCCATTGTCGGTATCTGGTACAGTACAGGCTTGATCAATCATCCATATCCGTTCCACAATGATATTTTGAAAGTATTTGTGGAGATGGGATTTCCGGGATTCATTTTCTGGTCTGGGATTCAGTATATTTTTCTTCCGATTTTTTGGACGAAGTATGCGGACGACGATACGACACTTTTATACTTATGTAATCTCAGCTACATGACGATGACCTATCTTACAGACAATACATCGTTCTCTTTCTGGAGCACAATGGCATTGCGACTGATTCCTTTGGCGTATTCTGTGGAACGAAAAAAGCCTCCCAAGCCCCAGGTATGGAAACCCCGTGACAAAAAAGAGATGCATGAGCATATCCGTATTCTGATGCAGGAGTCACAGGAAGAAAACGAAGTGAAGTGAGCAGGTAAAGTGAGATAAAGTGAGTAAATGAAATAGATAGATGGAGTTAGTGGATTAGGCAAAGAAGCGTCAGCGAAGAAAAAACTTGAGTTGGTTTTCATCGCTGACGCTTGAATTTTGGTTTCATATTAATTGGGCACGATGTCAATCGTTAGAGTGAAAACACGTATTTACCATCATTCCGACGCGATCATAGATAATTTGAATGATAACAGCAAGAATGCAGGTGAAACCTAAGCATGCCAAAAAGAAAAATACATCAAAAGGTCGTTCCTTTGTCTGATAATAATTTTTCAAAATCATGAGCACTGGGAACTGGAATAAGTAGATAAACATCGTATATCGATTCATAGTTTTTAAAATGAGATTGTTTATCTCTATTTTATTCATCAACAAAATCAGCACAAATCCAACTGGAACAAGCATGAGATTATGAAAAATCAAATCAAGCAATCCTCGTTCCGGAACACTGAATGCAATTCCTCCGAAAATAATTTCTGCCATGATGACAAGGAAAATGGCATATTTCTTTTTTAAAAATCTGGAAATCAAATCTGCGTATTCATAAATCAATACTCCAAATGGAAATGCCAATTCACTGATGTAATAGTTTCTGTAATTGTTCCCGGTAAAATTATCGAAGTAGAGCACAATCAAAATGCCGGCAAACACAGCGCAGGTGAGACAGAGGTTTCGCAAATTTTTTGACTGGGAGAATACGCGAAATACCACATAAAAAATGAGATACAGTGCGATGATTGCGGGCATGTACCAGTTGATCAGAGTGAGTGGCTCATTCCATCCAAGCACAAGATTTTTAATGAGGGTACTTGCCACACTTGAAAATATGGTGATCCACAGCAGGTTCCCGATTTTCTTCCCGAAATGATCCAGATAATTTGGCTTGTTCGCGACAGAATAAGCCAATCCATAACCAGATAAAATAAAAAAGTATCCGACGCCAAAAGTAGATATTTTTCTTAGCGGAAAGAGAATATGTGGCAAATATTTGTAGGGAAGGGTGCAGTGAGTAAATATAATCAGGATGGCAAAAATAAATCTTAACTTGTTGATTCGATTCATGACAATTTTTACATCCATGTCAGCGGCCACAAAATGAATATTCCAGGCACATAACACGGCTAAGAGGATATACAAAATAATATACACCATCAGGGAGTCTCCTTTGTATAAAAATTTTCTTTTTATCTTATAAGTTTTATCGTTTTCTACGGTCTCCTTCCTGCCTTTTATTTTCACGATGCTTTTGTTAATGATGTTAATAAAATGCTCATGTTAATTGTGTTAATTATAAGATACGAAAGAAAAGGAACTGCTGTCAATAGTTTTTCCGGGATTCCTTTTTGTTTTTCGTATTTATTTTGATATGCGTTATTTTGGTTGATTTGGGTTTCCTCTGAGGAGTATAAAGTATAATGACAAAAAAGTATCAACGAAAATTGATGGACAGAGGGGAAGAGCTGCGAGTCATCGTTGCAGATACGGGATGGGTCTGAAGAACATGGGCTGCATAGAGGAATTCATGGAAAAACGAAAAGAAAAAAGTTGGGATGCATATCTTGTGATTGATATAAAAGAAAAAACAGGCAAGGAAGAAATATGGAAGAAGCGATTGACAGCAAAAAAGGAATATGTTATGATGTTCCGGTATGAAAACGCCGAGGCCCGGTTGTATGGCCACTCCAGCCACATCCTGGTTTCCGGTAAGATTATTTAATATTTTTAAGGAGGATTTCACAATGATTTCTAAGGAAAAGAAAGCAGCTATCATCGCAGAGTACGGCAGAAAGCCGGGAGATACCGGTTCACCGGAGGTTCAGATCGCAATCCTGACTGCTCGTATCGCTGAGCTGACCGAGCACTTAAAGAGCAACATGAAGGATCATCATTCCAGACGTGGTCTGCTGAAGATGGTTGGTCAGAGACGTGGTTTACTGAACTACCTGAAGAAGACCGACCTCGAGGGTTATCGTGCACTGATCGAGAAGCTGGGTATCAGAAAGTAATTTTAGATATAAAAGGGGGCGGAGAGGGTTTCTTCTCCGCCTTGATTTGTATCTGAGCAAAAAACAGAAAATACAGAAAATACAGAAGAACAGGAGCAGGACCCCGAAGCCGCTGCTGTACCCACAGAAATATCCATTCTGCGGGCAGAGCAGTAGTTTCGAGGAGAGATCTTTCTGTTTTTCGGGATTTTTCTGAACCAAAAAGTTTCAAGAAAGAGAGTTTTGATAAAGAAAGTTTTAATTATATTTTGATGAAAGGAAAACAAGACATGTACAAAAGTTATAGTATGGAACTTGCTGGCAGAACGCTGACCGTAGATGTGGACAGAGTTGCTAAGCAGGCAAACGGTGCAGTACTGATGCATTACGGAGATACTGTTGTACTTTCCACCGCAACCGCATCTGACAAACCGCGTGAGGGCGTTGACTTCTTCCCGCTGAGCGTAGAGTACGAGGAGAAGATGTATGCAGTTGGAAAGATCCCGGGTGGATTCAACAAGAGAGAGGGAAAGGCATCTGAGAATGCAATCCTGACCTCCCGCGTTATCGACCGTCCGATGCGTCCGCTGTTCCCGAAGGACTACCGCAACGATGTTACCCTTGACAACATCGTGATGTCCGTAGATCAGGATTGCAGTCCAGAATTGACCGCTATGCTCGGTTCCGCAATCGCAACCGCAATCTCTGATATCCCGTTTGACGGCCCGTGTGCAACGACCCAGATCGGTCTCGTAAACGGCGAGTTCGTGGTAAACCCGACTCAGGCACAGAAGATTGCTTCTGATCTGGCGCTGACCGTTGCGTCCACGAGAGAGAAAGTCATCATGATCGAGGCTGGCGCAAAGGAAGTGCCGGAGGACGTGATGATCGAGGCAATCTACAAGGCAGATTCCGTGAATAAGGAGATCATCGCTTTCGTAGACAAGATCGTTGCAGAGTGCGGAAAGCCGAAGCACAGCTACGAGAGCTGTGCTGTTCCGGAGGAGCTGTTTGAGGCAATCAAGGAGATCGTTCCGCCGGCAGAGATGGAAGTTGCTGTCTTCACCGATGACAAGCAGACCCGTGAGGCAAATATCCGTGCGATCACCGAGAAGCTCGAGGAGGCATTTGCAGACAACGAGGAGTGGCTTGCACTTCTTGGAGATGCTGTTTACCAGTACCAGAAGAAGACCGTCCGCAAGATGATTCTGAAGGATCACAAGCGTCCGGATGGCCGTGCAATCACTGAGATCCGTCCGTTAGCAGCAGAGGTTGACCTGCTTCCGCGCGTACACGGTTCCGCAATGTTCACCCGTGGACAGACCCAGATCCTCAATATCTGTACTCTGGCTCCGCTGTCCGAGGCACAGAAGTTAGATGGTCTTGATGAGCTTGAGACCACGAAGCGTTACATGCACCACTACAACTTCCCGTCCTTCTCCGTAGGCGAGACGAAGCCGTCAAGAGGACCGGGACGTCGTGAGATCGGTCATGGTGCTCTTGCAGAGCGTGCGCTTGTTCCGGTACTTCCGTCCGAGGCTGAGTTCCCGTATGCAATCCGTACCGTATCTGAGACGATGGAGTCCAACGGTTCCACCTCTCAGGCAAGTATCTGTGCATCCACGATGTCTCTGATGGCAGCCGGTGTTCCGATCAAGACGATGGTAGCAGGTATCTCCTGTGGTCTGGTAACCGGCGAGACCGATGACGATTACATCGTTCTGACCGATATCCAGGGTCTTGAGGATTTCTTTGGCGATATGGACTTCAAGGTAGGCGGAACTCACAAGGGTATCACCGCAATCCAGATGGATATCAAGATTCACGGTCTGACCCGCCCGATCATCGAGGAGGCAATCCGCAGAACCCGTGAGGCAAGACTTTACATTCTCGATGAGGTTATGGCAAAGGCAATCTCCGAGCCGAGAAAGACAGTTGGCAAGTATGCTCCGAAGATCGACCAGATCAGCATTGATCCGCAGAAGATCGGTGATGTTGTCGGAAAGCAGGGTTGCGTGATCAATAAGATCATCGAGGAGACCGGCGTGAAGATCGACATCTCTGAGGACGGAAACGTTGCAGTTTGCGGAACCGATCAGGAAATGATTGATCGTGCAAAAGAGATCATCCACAACATCGTTACCGATATTGAGCCGGGTCAGGTGATTACGGGTAAGGTTGTTCGCATCATGCCGTTCGGCGCATTTGTTGAGCTGAAGCCGAAGAAGGATGGAATGATTCACATTTCCCGCCTGTCTGACCGCCGTGTTGAGAAGGTTGAGGATGTGGTAAATATCGGCGATACCGTAACCGTTAAGGTACTTGATGTAGACAAAGCTGGCAAGATCAGCCTGAGCATGAAGCCGGGTGACCTTGCAAAGAAGGACAGTGAAAACTAGTTTTATGAGAACAAAAAATATAAATGGCTTTCTTACCGGAATGCTGGCTACCGTTATGGTAGCCGGCACTTCCTTTTCGGCACAGGCAGAAGTGATTGTGCCGGCAAACGAATTGACGACAGAAGTAAAGCAGGAGTCCCCGACAACTGCGACCACAGAGACAACCACAGAGACGACGCAGGCGGCTGTCCAGACTTCACCGGCACCGGTGACATCTGAGACGCAGGCGACTCCGACAGCTCCGACTGCCTCCTCCACTCCGACTCCGTCTTCCGGAACCGTCACGTCTGGAACGGTTACGTCCGGCTCAACAACAACCTCCGGTTTTTCCACCGGAACGGGTTCACCGGTCATCGGACCGGGAATGAGCACTTCCAACTCTGTGGGACCGGGCGTGTCTGGAATCGGGGGGATGATTCCCCAGGTTACAGAGTCGACGAACACGACAGACGGAACGAGTGCGTTTGCGGGAACCGTGACCGCCCCGATTGTCAAGGTGGCAGAGAAGTATACCTATGACCAGATGAGTCAGGATATTCAGAAGTTATCAGCGCGTTATGGAAGCCATATGAAAGTGAATGTGATCGGCACCTCGTTGGACGGCAGAAATCTCTATGAGATTGTAGTCGGCAATCAGAATGCGCCGAAGCATATCCTGATTCATGCAGGCATCCATGCGAGAGAGTATATGACGCCCCTTCTTGTGATGAAGCAGTTGGAGTACGGTCTGGCATTTTACGATAGCGGAAGCTACAATGGAACGCCACTTTCCCAGCTCTTTAATCAGGTTGCCATTCACTATGTTCCGATGGTCAATCCGGACGGAATCTCCATCAGCCAGTTTGGAGAGAGCGGAATTCGCTCTGAGACTCTGCGTCAGCAGATTCGCCAGTGCTATGAGAATGACAAGGAACTCGGAAGAACGAGTTCAACGTATGAGCGTTACCTCCTTTATTGGAAGGCAGATGCGAGAGGAACGGATTTGAACCAGAACTTCCCGGCTGACTGGGATCAGGTAAGCAGTTCTCCGAAACCGTCTTACGGTACTTACAAGGGAACGAGTTCTCTGTCTGAGCCGGAGAGTCAGGCACTTGCAAATCTTGCTCTGTCAAGAAACTGGGCGTTGACGATCAGCTATCACAGCATGGGAAATCTCATTTACTGGGATTATGCAGGGAACAAGGTCAAAGAGACATCCAAGGCTTTGGCAGACCTCATGGCGTCCAAGACAGGCTATCGTCTGGGCGGATCAAGTGGTCACGGCGGTTTCAAGGATTGGGTGCAGATTAAGGACAGTCCGATTCCGAGTGTGACGATTGAGGTTGGAAGTGTCACCTGCCCGATGCCGGTTTCCGAATTCCCGGCAGTATGGCAACACAACAAAGAAGTCTGGGTTTCTGCGATGGAATTTGCAATCCAGCACTAGACACAGACTCATGGATAAGGACATTCAAATGAAAAGTAGACGTTTGAGACACTTTTTGTTTGAGTGTCCTTTTTGTTTTCTGTAAAAATGTGGATTGTGCAGAATGGAAAAATTCTCCTGTAAAAATACTGTTTATTTTACAGGGAAACACTACTCTTTTTTCAATACCCGGTTGAAAACTGCAAAGTTTCTATGGTATAGTGAAATTGTTGTGGCTGTGAAAAAGAGAGAAAAGAGAGAAAAACGGACAGTCACGGTTTGCTTATACGCAAACGCGGAGAAAGGGGAAACTATGTCAATCAACGATGTTTCAAACCTGTTTGGTTTTCTGGGCGGACTCGGCATGTTCCTGTACGGCATGAGCATCATGGCGGATGGTATGCAGAAGACGGCGGGAAGCAAGATGAGTACGTTTCTTGGAAAACTGACAAACAACCGTGTGATGGCAATTGCGCTCGGCGCCCTGATCACGGCGATCATCCAGAGCAGTGGTGCGACGACGGTTATGGTAGTCGGTTTCGTAAGTGCGGGAGTGCTGAACCTGACGCAGGCAGTCGGTGTCATCATGGGTGCCAATATCGGTACGACGATCACGGCATGGATCGTCTCGATGAGCCAGCTCGGGGACACGATGAAGGTGCTCAACCCGGGATTTTATGCGCCATGTATAATCGGAATCGGAGCACTGCTTCTGGTCTTTGCCAAGTCCCAGAAGAAACATATGGTAGGAGAGATTGCAATCGGTCTGGGATTGCTGTTCATGGGTCTGAGCCTGATGTCAGGATCAATCTCACCGTACACCGATGCGCCGATTTTTGCGCAGGCCTTCGCGGTACTCGGAAAAAATCCGATTCTCGGCATGATTGTCGGTGCGATTGTCACAGCGATTCTTCAGAGTTCATCGGCATCAGTCGGTATTCTTCAGACACTTGCGCTTAACGGCATCGTGACGACGAGTGCGGCAATCTACATCACGCTCGGTCAGAATATCGGTTCCTGTGTGACTGCAATGCTTTCCAGTATGGGTGGAAGCCGGACGGCAAAGCGTGCGGCAGTGATTCATCTGAGCTTTAATACGATCGGAGCATTGATTTTCGGTATCGGTGGTTTTGTGTGGTTTGCCCTGCGACCGGATATCGGACTTTCCAATATCACAGCAGTTCAGATCTCTATATTCCACACAGTTTTTAACCTCGTGAATACGACAATTCTCTTCCCGTTTGCAAATCAGCTTGTCAAGCTGTCCGGCATGATCGTCAAGGGTGAGGATGAGGACGAGGAGAAGGATGAGGATGAGGCATCTGCGACTCTCAAGCACCTTGACGAGCGTATCTTCGAGTCCCCGGCATTTGCCGTTGAGACGGCGGCTCTTGAGATTGTCCATATGGCGCAGATTGCGATGGGAAATGTCAAGACAGCTCTCGATGCGATTCTGACGGAGAATGTTGAGGAAATTCAGAACGTGTATAAGACGGAAAAAACTCTGAATAATATGGAAAAATTCCTGACCGAGTATCTGATCAAAGTCGACAATCTGTCGCTGACTGAGAAACAGAAAAAACTCGTCAACAACCTGTTTTACAGTGCGAGTGACATTGAGAGAATCGGAGACCATGCAGAAAACCTTGCAGAGCAGGCGGAGTACATGGTGGAGCATAAGCTCATGTTCTCCGAGACCGGTCTTGATGATTTGAAATCGATCAGCACGAGTGCGATCAAGGCGTTCCAGTATGCGATTGAGGCACGCCAGAACGGAGATATGGATTCCGTGCGAAAGGTCAGCCAGTATGAGGACGATGTGGACAGCCAGGAGGAGGAGATGCGCGAGAAGCACATCGAGCGTCTGACGAAGGGAAACTGCGATCCGTCCGCCGGTATCGTTTTCCTCGATATCATCAGCAATCTGGAGCGTATTTCCGATCATGCCTACAACCTTGCCGGTTATGTGAAGGATGAGATGTAACTTGACCAGATTTTTTTTTGATCGGAATGTAAAGTTTTGGAAAAAACTATGCTAAAAAAACGTCAAGCTGAGCCTTGAATATTCTGAAAAGAAATACAAAACCTCAGGAAACAGCAAAAAAATGTAAAAATTTAAGAAGAAACCTGTGAAAAAGAGTGAGACAAAAGAAAAAACATCAAGAAGAGTTTTTAAAATGCAAAAAAACTACTTGCTATTTTATAGAGAATTGGGTAGAATAGAGACAGGTTGATTATAATTTAACAATCATTAAATTTTTAACAAGCAGGAGGATTTCATCATGGCAGTAAAAGTAGCAATCAATGGTTTTGGCCGTATCGGTCGTCTGGCATTCCGTCAGATGTTTGGAGCAGAGGGTTACGAGGTTGTTGCAATCAACGACTTAACCGATCCGAAGATGCTGGCACACCTGCTGAAGTATGATACCGCTCAGGGTGGATACGCTGGTCACATTGGTGAGGGCAAGCACACCGTTGAGGCGGGAGAAGACTCCATTACCGTAGATGGCAAGAAGATTACAATTTATAAAGAGAAGGATGCAAAGGATCTTCCGTGGGGCGAGATCGGTGTTGACGTAGTTCTGGAGTGCACCGGCTTCTACACCTCCAAGGAGAAGTCTCAGGCTCACATCGACGCTGGCGCTAAGAAGGTAGTTATCTCTGCTCCGGCTGGTAACGATCTGAAGACCATCGTTTACAGCGTAAACGAGAAGACCCTGACTGCTGAGGATACCATCATTTCCGCAGCATCCTGCACCACCAACTGCCTGGCTCCGATGGCAAAGGCTCTGAATGACTACGCTCCGATCCAGTCTGGTATCATGAGCACCATTCATGCTTACACCGGCGACCAGATGATTCTGGATGGCCCGCACAGAAAGGGTGATCTGAGAAGAGCAAGAGCAGGCGCTGCAAACATCGTTCCGAACTCCACCGGCGCAGCTAAGGCAATCGGCCTGGTTATCCCGGAGCTGAACGGCAAGCTGATCGGTTCTGCACAGCGTGTTCCGGTTCCGACCGGTTCTACCACCATCCTGACCGCTGTTGTTAAGGGTGCAGACGTAACCAAGGAAGGCATCAATGCAGCAATGAAGGCAGCAGCTAGCGAGTCCTTCGGCTACAACGAGGATCCGATCGTTTCTTCCGATGTTATCGGTATGAAGTACGGTTCTCTGTTCGATGCAACTCAGACCATGGTTTCCAAGATTGCAGACGATCTGTACGAGGTTCAGGTTGTTTCATGGTATGATAACGAGAACTCTTACACCAGCCAGATGGTTCGTACCATCAAGTACTTCGCAGAGCTGGCTTAATTTCACCGATGCAGACTCGGCAGACGGACAGGCATGAACATGAGAAATGTCTGAAATTTGCCTGAGAACAGGAGAAATCAAAGAAGACTCATCAAGGGGTCCGGTCTCAGAGAGGGCCGGACCTCTTTTTGCTTCATGGGAGAGAGGCGAATCCTGTGATAGGAAAGCGCTGATTCTGTGAGACGGATGAGACAGAAATAGTTCATTTTTTGAAATGGAAGGAGCGACATCTGCTATGTTAAATAAGAAGAGTGTTGACGATTTAAAGAATGTAAAAGGCAAGAGAGTCCTGGTTCGTTGCGATTTCAACGTACCGTTAAAGAATGGTGAGATCACCGATGAGACCCGTATCGTGGCAGCTCTGCCGACGATCAACAAGCTGATCGGCGAGGGCGCAAAGGTTATCCTGTGCTCCCATCTCGGAAAAGTTAAGAACGGCCCGAACGAGGGTGAGTCCTTAGCACCGGTTGCAAAGCGTCTGTCTGAGAAGCTGGGCAAGGAAGTTGTTTTTGTTTCCGATTACCATGTAACCGGCGAGGCAGCTACCGAGGCAGTTGCAAAGATGAACGAGGGCGATGTTGTTCTGCTTCAGAATACCCGTTTCCGTGGCGCTGAGGAGACTAAGAATGGCGAGGAGTTCAGCAAGGAGCTGGCTGATCTGGCTGACGATTATGTATGTGATGCATTCGGTTCTTCCCACCGCGCACATGCTTCTGTTGCAGGCGTTACCAAGTACATCACCGAGAAGGGTGGTACCAATGCAGTTGGTTACCTGATGCAGAAAGAGATCGACTTCCTGGGCAATGCAGTTGAGAAGCCGGTTCGTCCGTTCGTTGCAATCCTGGGCGGTGCTAAGGTTGCTGATAAGCTGAACGTAATCTCCAACCTGCTTGAGAAGTGCGACACCCTGATCATCGGTGGTGGTATGGCATTCACCTTCTTAAAGGCTGAGGGCAAGAATGTTGGTAAGTCTCTGGTAGACGACACCAAGCTTGACTACTGCAAGGAGATGATGGAGAAGGCTGAGAAGCTCGGCAAGAAACTCCTGCTTCCGGTTGACGCTGTTACCGCTGGTGCATTCCCGGACCCGATCGATGGACCGATCGAGGTTGAGGTTGTATCTGCTGATGGCATCGCTGAGGACAAGATGGGCCTGGATATCGGACCGAAGACCGCAGAGATGTATGCAGAGGCTGTTAAGACTGCAAAGACCGTTGTATGGAACGGACCGATGGGCGTATTCGAGAACCCGACTCTGGCAAAGGGTACAATCGCAGTAGCAGAGGCTCTGGCAGAGACCGACGCAACTACCATTATCGGTGGTGGTGATTCCGCAGCAGCTGTTAACCAGCTTGGATTCGCAGATAAGATGAGCCACATCTCTACCGGTGGCGGTGCATCCCTGGAGTTCTTAGAGGGTAAGACTCTTCCGGGCGTAGCAGCAGCTGACGATAAGGAATAATAAAAACGAATAAATAAAAGATGCTTTTGGAGTCTCATCTGGATTTGGGGTGTTGAGCGGGAAAAATATGTTTGGATGTATTTTTCTCGTTCACTCCCTGAAGGCGGGGAGACTCTGAATTGCATAGTGGGGAAACACAAGGGAACCCAAAAGGAACCTAGAGGAACAAAAGGAGAAGAAAATCATGGGAAGAAAGAAAATTGTTGCAGGTAACTGGAAAATGAACATGACTCCGAGCGAGGCAGTTACTCTGATCGATACCTTAAAGCCGTTAGTAAAGAATGATGACGTAGATGTTGTATTCTGCGTTCCGGCAATCGACATCATTCCGGCAATCGAGGCTGCAAAAGGAAGCAACATTCAGATCGGCGCTGAGAATATGTACTTCGAGGAGAAGGGTGCATACACCGGCGAGATTTCCCCGAACATGCTGACTGACGCAGGTGTTAAGTATGTCATCATCGGACATTCTGAGAGAAGAGAGTACTTTGCTGAGACTGATGAGACTGTAAATAAGAAGGTTCTCAAGGCATTTGAGCATGGTCTGACTCCGATCATCTGCTGTGGCGAGACCTTAACTCAGAGAGAGCAGGGCATCACGATCGACTGGATTCGCCAGCAGATCAAGATTGCTTTCCTGAACGTAACCGCAGATCAGGCTAAGACTGCTGTCATCGCTTACGAGCCGATCTGGGCAATCGGAACCGGTAAGGTTGCAACGACCGAGCAGGCTCAGGAAGTTTGCTCCGCAATCCGTGCATGCATCGGAGAGATCTACGATGAGGCAACCGCAGAGGCAATCCGCATCCAGTACGGCGGTTCTGTATCTGCAAAGAGCGCACCGGAGCTGTTCGCACAGGCAGACATTGATGGTGGTCTTGTAGGTGGCGCATCTCTGAAGCCAGACTTCGGCGCAATCGTAAATTATAACAAATAATTTATTTACACTTGTTTTTCAGTGTAGTAAAATTCAAGGGGCAGGAGGAATCCTGCCCCGATTTTGTTTTTGTAGGAAATAGAGTGGTGAGCGGGTACGGCTTCAACAGCGCAATAAGTCCTGCAAACGCGCTCTCGCTCCGGGTTCGACGTAGCGGTGCATAAGAGCGCAAAGTACGCGCTCTAAGCACCAACGTCTCACACGGGTTTGCAGTGACTTTTTCGCTGTGAAGCCTGATTTGAATACAATGAAAAATTATTTGCTAGATATTAGATTGTATGGGAGAGGGGGAGTTTTCTATCGCTGACTGGGATAAAAATAATAAGACAAAAACGCAAAATATGGGATTAGAGACAAAAATCAGTGAGAAAAAGAGACGCTACTGGCAGTATGCGAAAAACATGGGAGTCGTGTTTTCCTTCATGTCGATTGCGACGCTCGGTGCGCTTGCGTATCTTCATCTTGGACAGAATGATGCGAGTGTGTCGATCATCTATGTGCTTGCCGTGATGTTCACGGCGCGCTGTACGACCGGATATGTGGCCGGAATTGTCGCTTCTCTGCTAGGTGTGTTCTGTGTGAATTTTGCATTCACTTATCCGTATATGAGTCTGAACTTTTCGATTGACGGCTATCTCGTGACATTTGGCGGAATGATGATCATTTCCTCGATCACGAGTGTGACAACGACCCAGCTGAAAGAGAAAAATAAGATTTTAAAAGAGCGTGACAAGATGCTTCTTGAGGCAGAGAAGGAGACCATGCGTGCAAACCTTCTGCGTGCGGTTTCCCATGATCTTCGGACTCCGCTGACCGGAATGATCGGAATGGCAAATGCCTATCTTGAGGGTGGGGATCACATGTCGGAGCGTGAGAAGCGGGAGATGGTCGTAAACATCCGGGAGGATGCAAACTGGCTTTTGAATATGGTCGAAAATCTGCTCACGGTCACGCGAATTCAGGTTGGAGATACCAAGGTCAACACAAACCCGGAACCACTTGAGGAAGTAGTCTCTGAGGCAATGATGCGTTTTCGTCGCCGTCTGCCGAAGGCGAAGGTGCGCGTCAGCGTTCCGGATGAATTTCTGATGGTTCCGATGGATGCGATGCTGATTGAGCAGGTGATCATCAATCTGCTCGAGAATGCAGTTTACCATTCCGGCGTTGAGGATGAGATCGAATTCCGGGTGACAAAAGAAGCGGAAAATGCCGTTTTCCATATCCGGGATTTCGGAAAGGGCATTGATCCGGCACGGTTGGATACGATTTTTGACGGCGTTGGAATCGATAAAAACGGCAGTGGAGATTCGCACAAGGGAATGGGAATCGGACTGACGATCTGTAAGACGATCATCACTGCGCATCACGGTACAATCTGTGCAGTAAACCATGACCGGGGAGCTGAATTTATTTTTACATTACCGCTTGGGGAGGAAAAAAATGAACAATAAGCCAACGATTTTGATTATTGAAGACGAAAAGACGATTGGAAATTACATAGAAACGATTGTGACTTCAAATGGATACAAGGCACTCTGCGCACAGAATGGAATGTCAGGTCGCTCGCTGTGCACCTCTCATCATCCGGATCTGATTCTTCTCGATCTGGGACTGCCGGATATCGACGGAATGGAGGTTCTTCGCAAAGTCAGAGAGTTTGCCTCGATTCCGGTGATCGTGATTTCTGCTCGTACCTTGGAGAGAGAGAAGGTGATAGCGCTTGATGCGGGAGCAGATGATTACATCACGAAACCGTTTGGATCGGAGGAGCTTCTCGCAAGAATCCGGACTGCCCTGCGTCACAGCGTCCAGTCTGCCGACAAACCTCGTGCAGTTGTCTATGAGAGTGACGGACTTCGGATTGATTTTGATAAGCGTCTCGTGACTCTCGATGGAAATGAGGTGCATCTGACTCAGATTGAGTACAAGCTCGTCTCCCTGCTCGCGCAGAATGCGGGAAAGGTTCTGACCTACGATCTGATTTTAAAGGAAATCTGGGGTCCTTACGCCGACACCGATAACCAGATTTTGCGCGTAAATATGGCAAACATTCGCAGAAAACTCGAGAAGAACCCGGCGGAACCGCATTACATCAACACGGAGATCGGCGTGGGATACCGTATGCGGGAATAATTCAGATGAATGAACGGAGGGCAGATGAATTCCGAAAAATCAACTGCCCTGCTGTCCGGCATTGATGATCTTCCACGCGCCGGATTTGCTTGAGCGCGCAATGCTGACCGTGTGAAACGAATTTCCCGTGCGTCTGTCCTGAACGGTCAGGATCTTATAGATGATCAGGTTGCCGGGCCCGTATTCCGCCTCGATCCCGGCGTTGTGGTAGAGTGCAAAGTCGCCGTCGAGCGGGTAGATCTGATCGACGCCTTCCACGTCGGAGGAGGATTCGTTGAAATACGACTGGGCGAGATCCTCAGTCTCGTTTAGCTCTTTTTCCGTCAATGCCTCGATGTAGGAGGGGGCATCCTCGGAGAATGAGGCGGGTGCAGCAGTCTCCATCGCAAAGCGTTCGGGCGGAAGTTCGTCTGCAAGCTCAGACGGAATCATATTGAGCGCGTTTCTCTCGGCTTCGGAGAGGGAGTCATAGAAATGCAGCCATTTGAGGGTGTCTTTCGAGACATCCTTTTTCTTTTTGTAAATGCCCTCGTACTCGATCGTGTCATCCGCGAGAAAGAGCATGTACTGTCCGTTTAAGCGGACTGCGACAGCTCCGTCATGGAGAAGAATGCAGGGCGCACCGAGACACGAAAAATTCGCCTCACCGTTTTTGGAGGGGCGCTCACTGTTTCCGACAATGTGAGTGATCGAGAGCGTCGCATGCTTGCCATTTAAATGAGCCTTACGCCCTGTCGCACTCAGGCAGGTTTCCTCAAAATAGACCATCTGGGAGGAAGTACCTGAATCATCGGAGAACGTTGTCTCAGTGCCTGAAGTCCGGTCGTCAGACAGATTTTGTGATGGATCTTGAAGCGAGTTCTGTGGTTGATCCTGAGATGATTGATTGGTATTTTGATTCTGATTCTGGCGCTGTCTGTCGGCAGAATCTCGTCTGTGTTGTGAATTTGAAAAATGCCCTGCATGAGCTTGTCCCGATGTGGTCGAGGAAACCTCAGAGGAGAAGATCTGGCATCCGGTCAGAAGGATTCCGAAGGTCAGAATCGTTATGATAAGCGTTAAAAATCTGCGCATAAAATCGTACACTCCTTTTCGTTAGTGTTATTATATCAAACTGTGACCGGAAAAGATTTAAGATATCCGAAAGATTTGCGGAAATCCTCTGGTCAAAAGCAAGAAAATCTGCTATCATCACTGTGTTATGCGAAAATTAGCGTAAAAATGCGGAAAAATATAGGTAAAAAATCAAAAATAAAAATATACGCGAAATGCAGAAGAAAGGGAAACAGGTAAGTTTAAAAATGGCAGGAAGTAAAAATGGAATCGTAGTTCTCGGAGCAGTATTTGTAGATATCAAGGGATTTCCGGAGGATATCTACATTCCGGACGGTAGAAATGCCGGTCGTGTCGAGTACATTCACGGCGGAGTAAGCCGAAATGTCGTGGAAGATATCGCAAATATGGAGCTGAGACCGACGTTCCTTGGCATTGTCGATGATTCTGCGCTCGGTGAGGCAGTTATTCGCAAATTAAAGAATCACAAGGTAAATACGGAGTACATGAAGACGATTCCGAATGGAATGGGAACCTGGCTGGCAGTCTTTGACAACAGCGGAGATTTGGCCGGATCGATTTCCCAGCGCCCGGACCTGATGCCGATTCTGTCGATTCTCGAGGAGCACGGAGATGAGATCATCGAGAACTGTGATTCTGTGATTCTGGAAGTTGATATCGACAAGGAGATCGTCAAGAAGGTGGTTCAGCTTTGCGAGAAGTACGACAAGAAGCTCTACGGTGTGGTCAGCAACATGAGCATTGCGGTTGAGCGTCGGGACTTCCTCAAGAGCTTTGACTGCTTTATCTGCAATCAGCTTGAGGCAGGAATCTTTTTTGCAGATGACTACAGTGAGAAGACACCGCAGGAGCTTTGTGACATTCTCACGGAGCGCCTGAAAGTCGCAAAGATTCCGTCTATGATCGTGACGATGGGCGCACAGGGTTCTGTCTACGCAGATGATCAGGGACATTGCGGATATTGCCCGGTACAGAAGGTGACCGTAAAAGATACGACAGGTGCAGGTGATGCATTCTGTGCAGGTGCGGCAAGTGCACTGACCTACGGAAAGACGCTCGCTGAGGCGGTGGAGATCGGAACAAGACTCTCTGCATCTGTTATCACCTCTTCCGAGAATGTCTGCCCGCGTTTCCAGCCGGAGGAGTTCGGCATCAACGCTGAGAGATAATGAAAGACGCTGAGAGATAAAGCGGGATAAAGAGTAGGCGACGAAAGATCTATGATTCTTGCTGTTTGGGAATCACCGAAAATCGGGATTGCGCATAGAATACACCAGAAATGGGGTGGGTTTTATGCGTTTTTCTGATCTAAAACGAAAGGAAGTCGTCAATATCTGCGAGTGCAAAAGGCTCGGATTTGTCGGGGATCTCGATTTCGATCCGAAGACCGGGTGTATCAAACATCTGATCGTTCCGGAGGCAGGATGCATCTGCGGAATCTTCGGACATGAGAAAGAATATGTGATTCCATTTGGCGATGTCAAGCAGATCGGGGATGATTTGATTCTCGTGGAAATGAAAAAGCCGAAAGATGCAGAAAAACCGTGCAAAGACGGCAAAAAATGACGGAAATAAAGGAAAAATTGCTTGCATATCTATGCATGGTCATGTAAAATGAAGCTATTCAAAAAGTATTCAAAAAAGAGAAAAAACTTGTAAAGAAGAAAGAAAACAAGAAGAAATCTTGTTGAAAAGAAAGATAAGAGAAAATAAGATAGTTACTGCACACGGGTAGGCATTTTCTGAATTGAAAATGCCGTATGATACAGGGATGGTAGCAGATTTTGCCGATTTGGAATGCGAAGCATCGGCAAAATCCGTTGCTGTTTGCGCAACGCGTGAACAGTAACACTGGTGAAAATCCGAGAGACGAAAGAGAGGGGAGACAATCAGTGAAATGTCCATTTTGTGGTGCTGCCGATACAAAGGTCATCGATTCAAGACCTGCGGATGACAATAGTTCGATTCGCCGTCGCCGTCAGTGCGAGACCTGCGGAAAGCGCTTTACGACTTATGAGAAATTAGAAACCATGCCACTTATGGTGATCAAGAAAGACCGCTCGCGCGAGGAGTATGACCGCTCCAAAATTGAGTCAGGGATTGTCAATTCCTGTCACAAGCGTCCGGTATCGACCCAGCAGATCAATGCGGCGATTGATGAGATTGAGAATCAGATTTTCAACATGGAAGAGAAGGAAGTGGAGACCTCCGTGATCGGGGAGCTTGTGATGGCAAGACTCCAGAAACTCGATGAGGTTGCCTATGTGAGATTTGCGTCCGTTTACCGGGAATTCAAAGATGTGAATACGTTCATGGAAGAGCTGGGAAAACTGTTAAAGAAGCAGGAAGTACAGGATAAGTAGCAACATAGCAGTACAAGAAAAACGAATAGTACAAGAAAAGCAAATAACTGGAAAAGAAGATAAGTAGAAAAGCAGTCATATAAGAGTAATACAGGAGTATTGCGTGAACAGGAACACAGAATAGGGGAAGAGCATGCTGGAACGTTTTTATCCAAAAGAGTGGGTCGACAGCACCTACGAGATTGACTGGGAATCGTGGTACGAGAAGGGAATTCGAGGTGCTGTCTTTGACATTGATAATACCCTTGTTCCTCATGGCGCCCCCGCAGATGAGAGGGCGGTTGCATTGTTTTCGCGTCTGCATGCGATGGGAATGAAGACCTGCCTGCTCTCAAACAACAAGGAGCCGAGAGTCAGATCGTTTGCCGATCAGGTGGATTCCTCGTATATTTACAAGGCGGGAAAGCCGTCGGTAAAGAACTATCGGAAGGCGATGGAGAAGATGGGAACCGATGAGAAGAACACGATCTTTGTCGGCGATCAGCTCTTTACGGATGTCTACGGGGCAAATCGCAGTGGGATTTACGGGATTCTTGTCAAACCGATCAACCCGAAAGAGGAGATTCAGATCGTGCTGAAACGGTATCTCGAGGCGAT
This sequence comes from Brotaphodocola catenula, assembly GCA_020686985.1. GTDB lineage: Bacteria > Bacillota > Clostridia > Lachnospirales > Lachnospiraceae > Brotaphodocola > Brotaphodocola catenula. The sequence continues at coordinate 28,204 of JAJEPU010000009.1, read as the reverse complement.
CGTACTTTATTTTTACAGGAAAAGTCTAAAAAAGGCTTGATTGACAGGGAAAATCGGGGATGCGCGAAAAAAAACAGTTGAAAAAACAGGATGTTTATTATAAAATAAGATAGATTATGAGCGAGTACGCAAATTCAAGGAGGAATATCACATGATTTCAGCAGGTGATTTTAGAAACGGAATTACCCTGGATATGGATGGAGCTGTTTATCAGATCGTAGAGTTCCAGCATGTAAAACCGGGTAAGGGCGCTGCATTTGTAAGAACCAAAATTAAGAACGTTATGACCGGAGCAGTTGTAGAGAGAACTTTCCGTCCGACCGAGAAGTTCCCGGCTGCAAGAATTGACCGTGTAGATATGCAGTATCTGTACGAGGATGGCGATCTGTACAACTTCATGAACATGGAGAACTATGAGCAGATGGCTCTGGCTAAGGACGTAATCGGCGATGCTCTGAAGTTCGTGAAAGAGAACGAGACCGTTAAGATCTGCTCTTACAACGGCAAGGTATTCTCTGTTGAGCCTCCGCTGTTCGTAGAGCTGGAGATCACCAACACCGAGCCGGGCTTCAAGGGTGATACCGCACAGGGTGCAACCAAGCCGGCTACCGTAGAGACTGGTGCTACCGTATATGTACCGCTGTTCGTAGACAACGGCGACAAGATCAAGATCGATACCCGTACTGGTGAGTATCTGTCCAGAGTTTAATAAAAACTTGATTTTATGAAAAAAGACCCTTTGGGAGACAGGCTGTTTTCCGAAGGGTTTTTTTGTATGGATGTGCCAGGGCATATTCTTTTTGTATGACAGGAAATTGCAAGTAAACTGCAAGTAAATGGCAGATAAATGAGGGGTTTTGCTTATGGGAGAGAATGGAGAGAGATCAAGAACGATGCGGATTCGTGGTGTCGTGGAGAGGATTACCTATCAGAATCCGGAAAACGGTTATACCGTCTTAAAGTGCGCGGTCAAGAATTATAACGATCTTGTGACTGTCGTCGGAAATCTTCTCGATGTCAACGTCGGCTCGGTTCTTTTAGTCGACGGAAACTGGAAGATTGACAGCAAGTACGGGCGACAGTTTCTGGCGGAGAGCTGGGAGGAGACGATGCCGGCGACCGTTTTCGGGATTGAGAAATATCTCGGTTCTGGTCTGATCAAGGGAGTCGGCCCCAAGTTTGCAAAGAGGATTGTGCAGAAGTTCGGGACAGAGACGATCGAGGTGATTGAGAGCGATGAAAAGCGCCTGCTGGAAGTGGAGGGGATCGGCAAGAAGCGAATCCAGATGATTCATGAGAGCTGGGAGAAGCAGAAGGAGATCAAGAATATCATGCTGTTTCTTCAGGATCACGGGGTCAGCACGGCATTTGCGGGGAAAATCTATCGTCAGTACGGCAATGAGAGCATCCAGATCGTGAAGGAAAATCCGTTTCGCCTTGCGGATGACATCTGGGGAATCGGTTTTCGGACCGCAGATGGGATTGCACAGAAACTGGGATTCGAAAAAGATGATTTTGCGCGAATCCGGAGCGGAATCATGTATACACTCAGCGCACTCGCAGATGAAGGGCATGTCTATGCGGAACGGGAACAGTTGATCAAGAAGGCAGTGGAGCTTCTCGAAGCAGATGAGATGTGCATTGCCGGGGCGATTGAGAAGATGCGGGAGAATAAGGATTTGATCTGTGAAGCGTGGAGAGAGGAAGAGGGGGATTCCATCTATCTTCCACCATTTTATTATGCGGAGACGGGTGTCGCATCAAGACTTCGGCGGTTGACTCAGACACCGGCTCAGGATCGTCTTTGGACATCTTTGATGCAGGCAAGGCAGAAGACAGGAAACCAAGATCTTTCCGTCGATGTCAAAAAGATTCAGGAGCGCGTCCATATGGAGTACGATGAGGTGCAGACCGAGGCGATTCGCCAGTCGGCTATCTCAAAAGTCATGGTGCTCACGGGTGGACCGGGAACCGGAAAGACGACGACAACGCAGGGAATCATCACGGCATTTCAGTCGTTTGGATTAAAGATTCTGCTTGCAGCGCCGACGGGGCGGGCGGCAAAGCGAATGACCGAGGCGACAGGACTTGAGGCGAAGACGATTCACCGACTTTTGGAGTGCAAACCGCCGGAAGGTTACCAGAAAAACGAGGAGAATCCGCTTGAGGGCGATGTGCTGATTGTCGATGAATGCTCGATGATCGACATTGTGCTGATGAACTCACTGCTTAAAGCGATTCCGCTTGGAATGCGTTTGATTCTCGTCGGAGATATTGACCAGCTTCCGTCTGTCGGAGCGGGAAATGTCCTGCGTGACATCATGGATTCCGGGACCGTTCCGGTGATTCGTCTGACGAGGATTTTCCGGCAGGCACTCAGCAGTCGAATCATCACGAATGCGCACCGGATCAATCAGGGACAGATGCCTGACATCTCAAATGGAGCGGACACGGATTTCTTCTTCACATCGAAGGAAGAGCCGGAGGAGGCAGCGGAAGAGATCGTGAAGCTCGTCAAGACAAAACTGCCAAGATATTATGCGGTTGCGCCGTCGCAGATTCAGGTGCTCACGCCGATGCAACGTGGTGTTGTCGGCGCAGGAAAATTAAATCTGATGCTTCAGGAAGCCTTAAATCCGCAGGGAGACCAACTTTTCCGAAGCGGATATGCCTACCGCATTAATGACAAGGTGATGCAGATCCGCAACAATTATGAGAAAGAAGTCTTCAACGGGGATATTGGGCTCGTTGTGTCCGTGGATATGCAGAATCGAGTGCTCAGTGTGGATTTTGATGGACGGATAGTCTCGTATGAATCGACGGAACTGGATGAGATCGTGCATGCCTACGCGACGACAATCCATAAGGCGCAGGGCTCGGAATATCCGATTGTGGTCATGCCGGTGCTGATGAGCCATTTTGTGATGCTCCAGCGCAATCTGATCTACACCGGAATTACCCGCGCGAAGAAGGTGCTCGTGATTGTCGGCACAAAGAAGGCGCTGGCATACGCAGTGCGAAATGTGACCGTCACAAAACGCAATACGCATTTGAAGATGCGGTTGCGGGAGAGTGGGGAGAATACGTTTCCAATGGGGGAGTTTCCGTTTGGAGAGTTTGAGGAAAACTGGAACTTTTAAATATGTACTTTTTTTCTGAGGCATTGAGTTGAGGATATGTGACCCATCATGTATAATATATGTGAAATGGCGAATGAGTTTTATTATAAGATCTGATAGAGGTATCAATGGATAATTTAATAGATATAAATGCTTATCCGGTAAAAACAACACTAGAAATTCTTTTACAGGATAAAACAACCAAGAAAAACATTATTTGGGCAACAGATGCCTATTCTGAAAGGGGAGATGGATTTCAGGATAAAGATCATATCGATATTATGGCGGTAAAAGGTCTTTATTCGATTGATTTGCAATCCAGAACAGAGAAAAATATAGATGAGCAACAGGCACGAACTCGCAAAAAGGCAGAAGTGTTTACTCCTGTTTGGCTGTGTAACAAAATGAATAATTATGTTGAAGAGCAATGGTTTGGGAAAAAAGATATATTTAATATTGAAAATGAAGAAGAACATACTTGGATTGTAAATCAGGAAAAGATTCCGTTTGATGAAAAAAACACTTGGAAGTCCTATGTTGATTCAAGACGATTGGAAATTACTTGTGGAGAAGCACCGTATTTGGTATCCAGATACGATGTTACTACGGGTGAAATGATTTTACCACTTGCTCGTCGGATTGGTATTTTAGATAGAAAATTACGAGTCGTAAATGAAAATGCTGTCCATGATGATGAGTGGTTAACATGGACTTTGCGAGCCTTTCAGAGCTGTTATGGATATGAATATCAAGGAGATAATCTTTTGATTGCAAGGATCAATATGATTATGACATTTTCAGAATATTTTCGAGAACGGATGAAAAAAGAACCAGACGAAAATACCTTGAAACGCTTTGCTAATGTTATTGCGTGGAATGTCTGGCAAATGGATGGTTTGAAAGATACAGTTCCGCTAGGAAAACCACATGAGGAATATCACCAGATGTCAATTTTTGATATGTTTGAAGAGCCTAAGCAGGAGGATGTTGCTCTTCCGTGTAAAATTAGAAACTGGCGTTCTAATGAAACTATTGTATATAAAAATTTAAAAAATGGGATGTGAGAGAATGGAAAAGAAGTTGTTTGATTTTGCAATAGGGAACCCGCCTTATCAAGAAGAATTTTCATCGGATGGTAATAAAACTTATGCAGCGCCAGTATATAATAAATTTATGGATGCAGTTGCAGAAGTTGCTGTTGGTGTTGAGTTGATTCATCCAGCGAGATTTTTATTTAATGCGGGTTCTACACCTAAAGCATGGAATGAAAAAATGTTAAATGATCCATATTTTAAAGTCATGCATTATGAAGAAGATGCCTCAAAAGTATTTGCAAATACTGATATTAAAGGAGGTGTTGCGATTACCTATCATAATGACTTAAAAAATTTTGGAGCAATTCAAGTATTTACAAAATATTCTGTGCTGAATGGTATATTGAAAAAAATAAAAAATGCAGATTCATTTATAAGTTTAAGTGAAATTGTTATTACTCGAACAGCATATAGGCTAACTACAAAGTTACATGAGGATTATCCGAATGCAATCGAACAACTTAGTAAAGGACATGCATATGATATGTCGACAAACATTTTTGATCGTTTACCACAAGTGTTTTTTTCAGAAGAGCCTAAAGATGGTGATGAATACGCTAGAATACTTGGAAGAACGGGGAATGTAAGGAGTTATAGATACATAAAAAGAAAGTATATTAATGATGTTGTCAATTATGATAAATTTAAAATTTTTCTTCCAAAGGCTAATGGATCGGGGAGTTTTGGAGAAGTTATTTCACAGCCACTTATTGCAGAACCTAAAACAGGATCCACAGAAACTTTTTTAAGTATTGGCATATTTAATAGCATTGAAGAAGCAGAAAACTGTTTGAAATATATTAAATGTAAAGTGAGTAGAGCAATGCTTGGGGTTTTAAAGACGACACAAGATTTAACGCCAGACAAATGGAAATATGTCCCACTCCAAGATTTTTCTGCATTATCTGATATAGATTGGTCGAAGTCTATTCATGAAATAGATCTTCAACTTTATCATAAATATAATTTTAGCAATGAAGAAATTACTTTTATCGAGGAAAACGTAAAGGAGATGTCGTAATGGCTAGAGGAATCCTTTATGTGATGACAACAATAGTAAATGGGCTTGTAAAGATAGGGAAAACAGGAACGAATAATTTTGAGTCAAGAATGTATACGTTGGAACATAATGGATATGCGAATGTTACAGGCTTAAAACGTCGTTTTGCTATTGAAGTCGAAGACTATGATGAAAAGGAAAATCTTTTAGACACAATTTTTAATAAAAGTAATGTGGTTGGTACAGAGTTATTTGCTGTTGATGTGAATATTGTTGTTCAGTTGCTCTCATCATTTGAAGGGAAGGTTGTTTATCCAAAATCTGAAGATAAAGAAAAGATTTTTGATGATGCTACGTCAGGAATTGTTGAAAAATCTAGTACAGAGATTGAAAAGATACCTACTGGAAAAGCGAAACGATTTAAATTTTCTATGGTTGGTATTTCAGAAGGTGAAGAATTGACGTATGTTAAAAATCCGTCTGTTAAAGTGAAAGTTGCTGATGATGGACATGTTTTTTATTGTGGACAGAAATATTCTATGTCAACACTTGTGAAAGTACTCAGTGGGGTATCAAAGCCTGTACAAGGACCGCACTGGTTTGCATATAAGGGGAAAAGACTTACAGATTTACGTAGTGAGAAGGAAAAGGAGGCGATGCGGTAATGGTTCCAAAAATCAACATCAATACCGCTCAAAAGGTTGTTCCGATGATTTATGCCTATACGATTCCGGAAATTGCTAGTCATAATGGGTGGATCAAGATTGGCTATACAGAACAGGATATTGAGAAGCGAATAAAACAGCAGACACATACCGCAGATGTGAAATACAATCTTGAATGGAAAGGAAATGCCGTCTATGATGATGGTTCAGGCGACGTTTTCAGTGATAAAGATTTGCATGCATATATGCGAAAAAATGGTGTAGAACAGAAACCAAAAACAGAATGGTTTCATATTACATCTCCGCGATCAAAAGAGATGTATCGTGATTTTCGTGAAAATCGCGGAGAAATTACAGCTGTTCGTGATGTTGCTCCCTATGTATTACGCGATGAACAGAATTGCGCAGTAGATAAGGCTTTGCATTATTTTAGTGAGCATGAAAACGGACAGTTTTTATGGAATGCGAAGCCACGTTTCGGAAAAACCCTTGCCACATATGATCTTTGCAAACGTCTGAATGCGGTAAACATTCTTATTGTTACAAATCGTCCAGCGATTGCAAATTCGTGGTATGAAGATTATGAAAAGTTTCTAGGAATTCAGTCTGGATATCATTTTGTCAGCAATGTAGATGGAATTCAGGGACGTACCTATGTGATCTCACGGGAAAAGTATAGATCTTATGGGGCACATGTTGCAGTAGATGAATTCTGTGGTTGCATTGAATTCGTTTCTCTTCAGGATTTAAAAGGTTCTCTTTATTTTGGTGGAGAGTACAAGAAGTTAAAAGAAATTGCTTATGTAGATTGGGATATTCTTGTTATTGATGAGGCGCATGAAGGCGTTGATACATACAAGACGGATGTTGCTTTCGATAGAATAAAAAGAAAGTATACACTTCATTTATCAGGAACGCCATTTAAAGCATTGGCAAATGATAAATTCCCGGAGCAAGCAATTTTTAACTGGACGTATGCGGATGAGCAGAGAGCAAAACGTCAATATGAAGAAAAAATTGGTGAAGAAAATCCATATGGAAATTTACCTCAGTTGAATATGTTGACATATCAGATGTCTGAAATTGTAAAAAATCAGCTGTCTCAGGGAATTGAAATCAATGGTGAGACAGAGGAATATGCATTTGATCTTAATGAGTTTTTTGCAACAAATGCGACTGGAAAATTTATTCATGAGTCAGCAGTTGACGATTTTCTGAATGCAATGACCAAAAATGAAAAATTCCCATTTTCTACGCCAGAACTCCGCAAAGAATTAAAGCATACATTATGGCTTTTGAATCGTGTGGATAGTGCAAAAGCTCTTGCAAAGAAACTTCAGACACATCCAGTATTTGAAAATTATGAAATTGTTTTGGCAGCGGGAGATGGAAAACTTTCAGAAGATGAGCAGACTGCAAAGGCGTATGATAAGGTGCGGACTGCCATTAAAAAATTCGATAAAACGATTACACTTTCTGTTGGACAGTTGACTACGGGAGTAACCATTCCAGAATGGACTGCTGTTTTGATGTTGTCTTCAATGAAGAGTCCGGCACTCTATATGCAGGCGGCGTTTCGTGCTCAAAATCCATGTTTATTCTCAAATGGTAGTGAACATTACCGAAAAGAAAATGCTTATATCTTTGACTTTGACCCGGCTAGAACTCTTATTATCTATGAAGAGATTGCAAATGATTTAGCAGAGGATACCGCAGGTGGTAAAGGCGATTCTGATACCAGAAAAGAGCATGTTCGTGAATTGTTGAATTTCTTCCCGGTTATCGGTGAAGATGAAAATGGAGAAATGGTAGAGCTGGATGCGGAAAAGGTACTTTCTATTCCGCGTAAGTTAAAGTCACAGGAAGTAGTACGAAGAGGATTCATGTCGGATTTCCTTTTCCAGAATATTACGAACATTTTTCATGCACCACAAGCTGTTATTGATATTCTTCAGAATATGGAAGCTGTAAAAGAACCCAAAACTCCATTTGGTGTTGATTCGAGTGTTGTGGATCATGCAACGATGGATGAAGATGGAAATATTCAGTTGGATAAGGATTATGTGATTGGTCAGACTGCGGAAATATTTGGAGATAAAATATTTGGTGTGGATGATGTGACAGAAGAAGTAGAGAATATTTTCGACAATGTAGTGTTGAGAGAAACTGCAAGTAAAAAAGATGAAGATGAAATTCTTGATCGATTAAAGGATACTTTCCGGCAAAACATTACGAATCCTGTGTTGGACAAAGCAAAAGAGCAATATGGAAAAGATCTCTCAAAGTCATCTCAGAAACAACTTGAGAAAAAAATAAATACAGAAACAGATACAGTTGTACATAAAGCCTATGGGGATTTTAAAATACAACAGAATATTCTGGAAGCAGAGCGCCAAGCTCGTGTAGAGTCCGCAGAGACTTATGAAGAACGTCAACAAATTAATCAGGAAATAGCAGAAAAGAAACAGCAAGCTGTTGAGACACTAAAACAAACAATTACAGATTCCGTTGAGAGCTTTGTTCAAACTGCGAAAGAAACGGTTGTAAATGCAGTGGAGACGGAAAAGCGGGAGGAGAAAAAACGCACAATCGAAGATGGAATTAAGGATCATTTGCGTGGATTTTCCAGAACAATTCCTTCTTTCTTGATGGCATACGGTGATGAAAATACAACGTTAGCGAATTTTGATCAGATTGTTCCAGATGAGGTATTTAAAGAAGTAACCAGTATTTCTCTGGCGGATTTCCGATTTTTGCGTGATGGAGGGAATTATCCAAATCCGGAAACAGGAAAAGAAGAATTCTTTAAAGGACATCTGTTTGACCCGGTTGTGTTTGATGATTCAGTAAAAGAGTTTTTGAACAAGAAGCATCAACTTGCCGATTACTTTGATGAGAAAAATCTGGAAGATATTTTTGATTATATACCACCGCAGAAAACCAATCAGATCTTTACTCCGAAATGGGTGGTAAAGGATATGGTAGATCGATTGGAACAGGAGAATCCGGGATGTTTTGATGATCCTGATAAAACATTTGCGGATTTATATATGAAATCCGGAATGTATATCACAGAGATTGTGACTCGCTTATATCAAAGTGAACGTATGCAACAGCTTTATCCCGATCGTGCTGAAAGATTAAACCACATTTTTTCTAAGCAGGTATTCGGCTGTGCACCAACAGAAATCATATATCGGATTTGTTTGTCTTATATATTGGGATTTGGTGACGAAATAGAAATTAAAAAACATAACATAAAATTATGTGATACGTTAAAATATGCAAAAGAAGGAAAACTCAAAGATAAATTGATGGACGTATTTCCGGAACTTGCAGACTAATAGAAGTATTTAGAGGAATAGGTAGTATGCAAGCCAAGGTTTGTATACTGCCTATATTAAACTAATGGTATTAGAGTGAAAATTTAAGGAGGAATCTATACGATAAAATTTTGGGAAAAAATTAGAAAACTGATAAATAAAATATTGAAAAAAGATACAGAATTTACGAATCTTGCTCCTATTGATAATATCGAAAATGGAGAGGAATATCTAAATACATTACATTGGGCGATAAAACAAAAAAATGTAAAAAATATTGCCTTAGCAGGTCCTTATGGATCAGGTAAGAGTAGTATTATTGAAACATATTTAAAAAAACATAAAATTATAAAATGGAAAACTCTTCGTATTTCAATGGCAACGTTTATTGAAAATCAAACAGATGAGGAGGGAAATCCCAAACGAATTTTATTGGATAGGGATGAAATTGAATTAGGAATTTTAAAACAATTATTTTATAAAGTTAATTATAAAAAGATACCACAAAGTAGGTATCGAAAACTACATAAGATTAATTGGAAGAAGATCTGGGCATATTTAATTTTAGGAGTAAGTATTTTAATAGTACTTTGTTGGATATTTTATCCGGATGTTTTGCAATCAATAATCGAAAAAATACAAGAAGCAGGAGAAAAAATTAAACTAGAAAAACATATTTCAATTAGGATTTTTATTGTGTTTTGTATTGCCATGTGTGCGGTTATCGCTAGAATATATCGCGCTGTGTTATTTCGGTTTAAAGTAGATGAAGTTAAGTTACCTGCGGATACAGTAGTAAAAAATACGGAAACCACCACAGAAACAGTTTTTAATAAAAACATGGATGAGATTGTGTATTTTTTTGAAGAAACCAAGTATCGCATTGTGTTTTTTGAAGATCTTGATCGTCTAGAAAATCCCTCAATTTTTATCCATCTTCGAGAACTGAATACGTTATTAAATAATTATGATGGGATAAAAGATCGTATTGTCTTTGTATATGCTATTAGAGATGATATATTTACGGATACAGATCGAACAAAATTTTTTGATTTTATTGTCCCAGTAATTCCGATTATAAATTCAACAAATTCAGGAGAGATATTTTTACAAAAAATTGAAAAAGCAAGAGATAAAGAAATTACACATAAAATCTCTCAGGAATTTATATTAGATGTAGCGCCATATGTAGAGGATATGCGAATCCTTCAGAATATCTATAATGAGTTTGTATTGTATAAAAAGGTTATTTTAATAGATCAAGAGCTCAAGCTATCTGATGAAAATATGATGGCATTGATTATTTTTAAAAATTTGTATCCAAGAGATTTTGCAAATCTTCAAACGGAAAGAGGAATTGTAAAACAGGCTTTTATAGATAAACAAAATTATATTGTGAGACAATGCGCAGAATGGAAGGATAGAATTAATGAGAATACAGATCGATTAGAAAACTATAATGACGATCGCTTAAACGAAATCAATGAACTTAAAACAGCTATGTTTGGTGCTATGGTAAATTGGCAGGGAATTCCTTATAGAATAAATGAAAGTTATTATAAGGAGTATGATGTAAAAAAAATAATGGAAGACATTTTCGATTTATCAAAGTTGGAACGTTTGAAAAAGGTTGTTATTTATTATTATACATGGGATGGTCGAACAGCAGATATATCAATAGATGATTTCCAAAAAATATTTAAACTGTATTATGAAAGAATAATAAATCTGAAAATTGTACAAGAAAAAACAGTTGTTTCAATGAAAGCTGAAATTGAGGAATTGAAGAAAAAGGTACATGAACTTTCTGGATGGTCACTGAAAAAACTTATAGAAAAATTTGGCGTTTGTGATGTATTATCTGAAAAAGTTAGGGAAAATAAAGTGCTTGTATTTATGCTTCGTAGAGGATATATTGACGAGAAATATGCGAATTATATCAATTATTTTAAGGGAACAAGCATTACAAGGGAAGATATGAACTTCATATTAGCAATTAAAAATATGGAGAGGATGCCGTATAATTATAATTTGACGAAAGTTGATAGAGTTATACAGCATTTACAGGTATATGAGTTTGAACAAAAGAGTGTTTTAAATTTTATTCTTTTGGAAGAGTTATTGTCTAAAGAGGTAGAACTTGAAAAGAGGGATGCGTTAATTACGCAATTATCAGATGAAACAGAAGAATGTTGGAATTTTATAAATGAATTTATTGAGCAAACGCATTATAAAGAAAAGTTAACTAGACTATTGGCGATGAAATGGTCAAATATGTGGAGTTATATTGCGGAAAAGGTATCATTGACGTATGAGAGGAAACTTTTTTATCTACGATTACTCATTGATAATGTGGAAATAGAGAAGTTAATCGCTTTAAACAGTGATTGTGAAGTGAATCGTTTTGTAGAAGAAAATCCAGATATATTGCAACAATTATCGAATATTTCGGATGAAAAAGTTATTGTTTTAATCGAAAACTTAGAGATTGTATTTACGAATATTTCTATTGATGGTGTTTCAGAAAAAGTTTTGAGATGTATTTTTGAAGATCAACATTATCAATTAAATTCCATGATGATCCGTAGAATTGTAGAATTTATAAATGAGTCTATGGTTGCGGGATTAGATACGCAGAATTATACAGTGGCTACTGCATTGGGATATGCACCGTTGATTAAGTATATACAAGAAAATCTAAAGGATTATGTGGAAGCAATAGTATTGGCGAAAGCTAATACCAAAGAGTCTAAAGAGCAAGTTATAGATTTGTTAGAGCGGTCCGTTGAAGATTCAGAACTTTGCTTGAAAATAATTAATCATGAGGAATTTTGCTTAGATGATATTTCAATATGTTGTGGAAGTTTCGGTGTTGAATTAAATAAACAAGTGAAAAAACTTTGGGATGAATTATTAGAAAAAAATAAAGTGAAGGTAAAGTGGGAAAATATTAAATGCTATTGGGATAGATATGGTCTTACAGCAGAGTTGATTCGATACCTTGAAATAAGCAGTCAAAAATTGGAGTATTTAGATAATCAATGTATAGGCGAGGAATTTACAAAGGCGATTATTACGAGCTCTATTGATAATGCTGTGTTAGAAAAGTTATTACAGAAATTAGAGTTAAAAGCATTTGATATTCCAATGAACAATATCACCGAAAAGAAAATCCAGATATTGATTAGAAAAAAATATATTCCTTTTAATATTGATATGTATGATGAGTTAGAAATGACATATCCTAGTTTATGTGTAGATTTTATTTTATATAATCAAGAAGAATATAGAAAGCTAATAGAAAATATTTCTATGAGTGAAACATTGTTGGAAGCATTGTTTAGTTCTCCGAGGTTAGATTCTTCTATGGCAAGAATACTTTTAGAAACTTTTGGTGAGGATTATATGTCTACTGATCTTGCTCAATGTCTGCTTAATATAAACGTGGATATTAGTAAATCATTGTTTTATCTTGCGTGGGAAAAGTTACCATTGAAAGAAGAAAAAAATAAATTGATGATTAAGTACCGCTTTATTTTGGGGATTTCAGATTTTCGAGACTGCTTTCAAGGATTGTCGCCCCAATATATGGGTTTCTGTAATAGGAGCAAAAAGCATAGTGTTGAACTAGAAGATACAGATGAAAACAGAAGATTAGCTGAACGTTTGAAAGAAATTTCTTATATAACGAGCTATTCAATAAAGGAAAAGACTGATTTTGATCCGGTTAAAGGAATAGAAAAGAGGAAAAGTATTTTATTATGTTGGGTAAAGGCTGTGAAAGCATAAATTGACCAGATCAATGAAAATGCGTTTGTTGCATAAAGGTAAGAAAAATTTATCTGAACGATTAAGATCAAAAATCCGAGGCAGAGTTTCTGATTCCTGAGAAATCTGTTTTATAAGGAACCTACATAACCGACAGAATATGGTATCGGTTATGTAGGTTTTCTTGTTTTGATAAACGGATTTTATAAAACAATTCATTAAGGGTTGACAATTTGAAACCCATAAATTAATATTTCTTTATAAGGGAGAGGATAAGCATGAATGGAGTAGAAGTTTTAGCGGATCAATTGTTTTTTTCTAAAGAGGCAGCCGAATTTTTGGGAATTACAGTACAGAGACTGAATAAACTTGTGAAAGAAGGAAAGATTAAACCTTTGAAAAAAAATGCCTCTGGTACGATTTTCCATATTGATGAATTGGAGCGAAGAAAAAAAGAACTGAAGATTTTTTCTGAAGTTGAAAGAAAGGTAGGAAGCGGAATGTTTGTTTTTGATACAGGAACAAAATGTGAGGCATTAAATTTCGCAACTCTAATGAATGTACTTTGTATGACAGAGCACAAATTGGAACCTTTGTTTGACAGTTTTGGAAAGACGCATCAGTTAGATATTCCTATGGATATGGAAAATATGGCAGAGGAATATGCAGAGTTTTTTTCAGTAGACAGAAAAGTACTTTTAAAAGAATATGAAAAAGCAAAAATGGCTTTTTTTACGCTACGGGAGACAGATGAAATTATAAAGCGAGGAAGCAGAGATTATCCGCCGTTACTTGCCAAAACAGAACAGGCACCAAGATTTTTGTATATAAGAGGAAAAAAATCGTTGCTATACGAAACGAGAACGGTAGCTTTGGTTGGATCGCGGCAGGCTTCTGAAAATTCAAAGGAAAATACAATACGGTTAGCAAGATCGCTGGGGCAGAATGGCATTACGGTGGTTTCTGGATTGGCAAAAGGAATCGATGTGAATGCTCATCTTGCTGCGCTGAAATCTAATTATAATACGATTGCAGTAATTGGAACAAATTTAAATCAGTATTATCCGTCGGAAAATAGATGGGTTCAACAGCAGATAGAAGAAAAAGGCTTGGTTGTATCACAATTTTCGCCAGCCAATATGACGGAACGTTGGTTTTTTCCGTTGAGAAATGGAACGATGAGCGGATTGTCATTGGCAACTGTGATTATGGAAGCCGGAGAAACGTCGGGAGCGTTGAAACAGGCAGATTTTGCATTAAAGCAGGGAAGAAAAGTACTGATTCCGGAATCGGCATTAAAAATGAAAACAATAAGTTGGCCAGCAAAGTATGTAGAACGCGGGGCGCTTCCAGTAAAAACGCCTATGGATGTCTTGAGAATCTTGGCAGAAAGCAATATATTTCAAGCTGACTTGGAAGCAGAACAACTTATACTGGATGATTTTTGGAATTCCCAACCAGAGCAAGAAGATGCTACAACGTGGAATAGTTGGTCGGAATCTATTACAATCGAGGGATAAATTATGTACCGCTGTATAACAGAACTAAAAGCATTGGTGATTGATGTAGATAGTTTTGAAAATATAAATATTTGTGAGTGGGATGAGATTATTTCTTCTTATAATTGTTTGTTTTTGACTTCGGTGAGTGAAACGCAGAAAAAATTAAAAGAACGTTTTGGTTTAAAAACGATTTTGGGAATGAAAGAGTATTTGGCAAAATGGGCACCGACACCAGTTTTACATATGTATGCTTTAAAAGCATTGAATGTTCAAACAACAGAATTAGCGTATGTTTCCTGTAATATTTTATTTCTGAGACGTGCATTAACTTTTTGCAGTGGAACGATTTGGATTACGAATCATGTGGGTTATGAGGATATTAGTACATCGCCAGATATTTTGTGCCCTGATTTCCTGTATTTTAAAAATCACTTAAAGTTAGGAATAGGGGGATATGTTGGTGAAAGTATTGTTTCGGGAAAAGGTGATCGCAATCGTCTTATGGTTGCGGTAATGTTAGAAAAACAGCCAGAATTACGAATGCGTGTGTTAGGGAGATACTATTCGTATACGCATTATATGAGCCAGAAACATCTGTATTCGTCTGCTGTTTTTTTAAATAAGAATCCTTCAAGTAAGGCATTTGGAGTATATAATGATACTTTTTTGAAGTTATATGAGGGTGCAATACATGGAATCATGAAACATACAGACGTATATGGAGTGTGTTCGGTTCCACCACATTTAGGCGAGAAGAATCGTTTTCATATGATTTTGGATCAGATTGAAAACGATTGTAATATAAAGAATCTTGAAAATCAATTTCGATGTATAAGGGAATATCCAAAACAAAAAGGGAGATCTTCAGCGGATAGACAGGAAAATATTTCGGGTGTATTTGCTTATGATGGGAGATTAGATGGAAAAACAGTTATTATTTTAGATGACGTTGTTACAACTGGTGCGACCATAAAAGAATGCGCAAAAGTAATGTATCAAGCAGGAGCAAAGTTGGTTTTGCCGATTGTCTTAGCAGTAAATCAGTATCCTGGAAACTATTGGTCATCAGAACAGCCAGATGTTTTATGCCCAAAGTGTGGAATGCCAATGAAATTGTTAATTAATAGCAAAACAAAGAAATTTTTTTATAGTTGTACGAGGTGCAAAACGGTAAAAGATTTTGAAGTGGGATGGAAAGAATTTTGTAGCACAGTAAATAAACAGATATTTGAAACCGAATAAAAAAGCAATGTCATTAACTTTAGCAAAAAGCAGAAATCGCAAGCATTTATAAACTATGGTTTCTGCTTCTTAATTTTTATATGGGCATACTTATCCCGTTCTCTTTTGACTCGTATTTTAGATCAGTATGCTCTTTTATGAGTATTCGAATATTTTCCTGCTAACTGCCCTTTTGTTCTAGTATAATGCGGGTCAGGTCGAACGGGAACAATTTTTGTTGGACAAAGTTCAAAAATATGAAGTAATCTCTAAAGAAAGTTTTAAGACTTTAAAAAGAAGAGGGCTAGTAGAAGGACGATATCCAAATATTTATGTATCATTTAAAGTAGCAGATATTGTAGGACAAAAGGCAGCGTATGTTCGCAATAAAGGTTTAGATGATGATATTGTGGAGACTTGTGGAAAAAATCGATATGCAAGATGGAGATTAAAATAAAAATGTATTATGCCATCAGGTAATAAGAATTAAGATAAATAAGAACGTGTTTATAAAAATGAGAATAGCCTTTACAAGTGAGATTGTATCAGAAAGTTAAGGGGAAGAATTTATGGATTTGAGAGTACTGCGCTATTTTTTGACAGTTGCAAGGGAACAGAGTTTCACGAGGGCGGCAGAAAAGTTAAATATCACCCAGCCAACGCTTTCGAGACAGCTTGCAGGGCTTGAGGATGAGCTTGGGGCGAAACTTTTTGACCGCGGTGGTCACAGGCATTACGCTCACAAATGAGGGTCTGCTCTTGAAACGGCGGGCGCTCGAGATTGTGGATTTGGAGGAGAAGATCCGAAGTGAATTCAAGAGTGACGATGAGTCGGTTGAGGGAACGATCACTGTGGGATGCGGGGAATTTATGGCGGTGGAAGTCTTGGCGGAGATCTGTAAGCAGTATAAGGAAAAATATCCGCTTGTCCAGTTTGCAATCCACACGGGAACCGCAGACACGATCTCGGAGATGATGGGACGGGGACTTGTGGATATCGGACTCTTTTTTGAGCCGGTCAGCACCGAGGGGCTGGATTACATTCGGATTCATGGGAGCGATCACTGGGTCGTGACGTTACGCGCGGACGATCCGCTTGTGAAAAAAGAATTTATCACGAAAGAAGATTTGATCAAACTGCCTCTGATTGTACCGGAGCGCACGAATGTCCAGAGTGAGCTTGCGAATTGGTTTGGCGCGGATTTTAGCAAAATCAACATTGCGTTTACGAGCAACCTCGGCACAAATGCGGGTGTCATGGCAAAGCATGGTCTGGGGTATCCGGTCTCGATTGAGGGGGCAACCCGGTATTGGGATAAAAATCTGATTGTTCAGCGCAGACTTTATCCGGAAATCAAGACGAGCACTGTGATTGCATGGCGAAGAAATATTCCGTATTCTCCGGCTGTGAGACGTTTTATCGAGGAGGTCATCGCTTATCAGACGCATGAAAACGAAAATGTTTAGTCCCCGTACACGGGTAGGAATTGTTTGAGCTATAAAATTATAACAATGCTTACAAGGCATAAATATTCATATAAAATAGGTATTAGACATAATGAGACCGAAGATTATATAATAAATATGCGCGTAATGATACGGTACTGTGCAAGGGACAGAAGAGGCAGACAGAAATGACAGGCAAGAAAACTTGTGCGAAAAAAACTTAGTTTCATTGCGTGCAGACAAAAAAGATCTGTGAGCAGAATGTGATTGATTCATAAAGTAGGAGGTATCAGCAATGAAGAAGAGAGTCGTAGCATTTTTCAGTGCAAGTGGAGTGACAAAGAAAGTAGCTCAGATGATTGCAGAGGCAGGTAACTGTGATTTGTATGAGATTACACCGAAAGTACCGTACACGAGAGCAGATCTGGATTGGATGAACAAGAAATCCAGAAGCAGTGTTGAGATGAGTGACAAGAAGATCCGCCCGGAGATTGCAGGCGAGGAGTTCGCTGTCGAGAATTACGATGAGATCATTCTGGGGTTCCCGATCTGGTGGTATGTTGCACCGACAATCATCAATACATTCCTGGAAAAATATGATTTCTCCGGAAAGAAGATTGTTCTGTTTGCAACTTCTGGTGGAAGCGGATTTGGCAATACCGTCAGAGAGCTTCAGCCGTCTGCACCGAAGGCAGAGTTTGTTGAGGGTGGACTTTTAAACAGAGCCAATAAGCAGGAAGTTGAGAAGTGGTTGCAGTCCGTGGACTGATAGATGTGAATTAGAAATGCACAGATAGATGAAAAATTCACAGAAGGGAAGGAATGGAACAATGGCAAAAATTGTACAGACAGCAGGAAGAAATGCGCTCGGGGAATTTGCTCCGGAGTTTGCACATTATAACGATGACGTTCTCTTTGGAGAAAACTGGAACAATCAGGATATTGATGTGAAGACCAGAAGCATCATCACCGTAGTAGCCCTCATGGCTTCCGGTATCACGGATTCTTCTCTGAAATTCCATCTTCAGAACGCAAAGGCACATGGTGTCACCCAGAAGGAGATTGCAAGCATCATCACTCATGTCGCATTTTATGCAGGATGGCCGAAGGGCTGGGCAGTTTTCAACCTTGCAAAAGAGGTTTGGAATGTCAATGAAGGAGATCTCCCGTATGAGGATGAGGCGATGAGAGCTCATGCAAAGTCAATGGTATTCCCGATTGGTGAGCCGAATGTGGCATATGCAAAGTATTTTATCGGACAGAGCTATCTTGCTCCGGTATCGACGAGCCAGGTTGGAATTCACAATGTGACATTTGAGCCGGGATGCCGAAACAACTGGCATATTCATCATGCAAAGAGTGATGGCGGACAGATTCTTGTCTGTGTAGCCGGACGTGGATATTATCAGGAAGAGGGCAAGGAAGCGGTTGAGATGAAGCCGGGCGATTGCATCAACATTCCGGCAGAGGTAAAGCACTGGCACGGTGCAGCACCGGACAGCTGGTTCAGCCATCTTGCTATCGAGGTACCGGGCGAGGAGACCTCGAATGAGTGGTGTGAGCCGGTAACCGATGAAGAGTACAGCAAGTTAAAATAAGAGGCACTGTTACTGCACACCATAGCATTTATATTGTACTTGAAGTAAGTAAATGCTTGTGGCGAGATAAAGACCGAAAAGGCAGGAAACAAAAGACAAACAAAATACAGGTACAGACAAAATACAAAATTAGAAGAACCGGTCTTCTGCCAGTAAAGCAAAAGAACCGGTTCTTTTTGTGTGCCAAGATTGTGTGCCAAGGCACATTCTTTTTTATGCCTGAAACATTATCCCTGAAGTCGGATGTTCGGGTTGATTACATGACCGTTTCGATCACGGCGCGGGCTTAAAGGCATCTGCCAGCGGTAGTGATCGGTGTGGAGAAGCATATGCGCCTTGTGGCTCAACGGCTTCTCGAAGAAGTTGTTGTACAGATCCCAGACATCCGGGTTCATGTGTGAGTAGCGGATGCTGGCATTTCGGTCTAGGAAGTACAGGTTCTGACCACGCTCATATGCCATCTCATATCCGTCGTGCTGAGGCTGTCCGCCACCGCCGACGCAGCCGCCCGGGCATGCCATGACTTCGACGAAATCATACTGTTTCTCTCCGCGCTCGATTGCGGTCAGGAGTGCGCGGGTGTTCGCGAGTCCGCTGACTGCCGCAATTTTCAGCTGACGACCGTTTAAGTTGAATTCTGCCTCGGTCAGCCCCTTGCTATCAGAAGAAGCGCGGACATTTTCAAATGCATCCGGCTCACAGTTCTTTCCCATGATCGAGAAGTAAGCGGTTCGCAGAGCAGCCTCCATAACACCTCCCGTAGCGCCGAAAATCACACCGGCACCGGAACCGTCGTGGAAGAGGCGGTCAGGCTCAACATCCTTGAGCAGTGCCGGGAGAATGTTTGCACCGCGGATCATGCGGACGAGCTCTCTCGTTGTGATAACGCAGTCAGTATCGTGACCGGCATACTCCTCATAGTAGAGCTCCATCTCTGCCTCGCCCTTCTTTGCAAGACACGGCATCACAGCGACGGAGAAAATGTCCTCCGGCTTCTTTCCGAGCTGATCGGCAAAGTAGGATTTCATCACAGCGCCGAACATTTGCATCGGGGACTTGGCGGTTGAGAGCTGAGGAACAAACTGCGGGAATTCACTCTTTACAAAGCGAATCCATCCCGGACAGCAGGAGGTGAACATCGGACGACCGCCGAGCTCGCCTTTCTGCATGCGCTCAAGAAGTTCGTTTGCTTCCTCCATGATTGTCAGGTCAGCGGAGAACGTGGTATCAAATACATAGTCGGCCCCCATTTTTCTCAGGGCATCAAAGACTTTTCCAATCGTAGCTTCCTGACGGGAGAGACCGAGTCCCTCACCCCATGCAGCACGGACAGCCGGGGCAACCTGAACGACGACAATGCGGTTCGGGTCGGCGAGGGCACGCCAGAGTTTCTCAGTATCATCGCGCTCTCTGAGTGCGCCGGTCGGGCAGTGCGTGATACACTGACCGCAGAGCGCACAGTCTGCCTCGCGGATCGTGCGGTTGCAGGTGACATTGATTGTGGAGCGGGCACCGGTTCCCTCGAGATCCCAGATGTCAAGGCTCTGAATCTTGTCGCAGACCTGGATACAGCGCATGCACTTGATGCACTTTTCAGAATCGCGGATCAGCGGGAATGTCTTATCCCACGGCTGTTTCTCAAGACGCTCTCCAAAACAGCATTCCTGAATGTTCAGATCGTTTGCAATCTTCTGGAGCGGGCAGTTTCCGCTTCGCACGCAGGTTGCACACTTGCAGTCGTGCTGGGAGAGGATCATCTGAACTGTCAGACGGCGGTCAAGGCGTACCTTCGGGCTGTTGGTGTAGACGACCATGCCCTCTGCAACTTTGGTGTTACACGCAGTCAGCAGGCGTTCTTTTCCCTCGACCTCCACCACACAGACACGGCAGGCACCGATGTCGTTTAAGTCTTTCCAGTAACAAAGATGTGGGATGTTGATGCCGAGTGTAGCAGCTGCCTCCATCAGGGTTGTACCTTCCTGCACAGAAATCGGATGTCTGTCAATCGTTAAGTTTACCATAATCTCTCACGTCCTCCTTTAAAGATTCCGAAGCCGAAATGGTCACAGCGGAGGCAACGTCCGGATTCCTGTGCAATTTCTTTTTCGCTCATGCAGTTTTCGACTGCATCAAAATCGTTCTTTCGCTCACATGCTTCCCGCTCAGTCAGTTCCACGCGTCCGCACGGGGTCGGATCACTGATTTCCGGTTCCGGGATCTCGACATCACAGGTGATGTCGTGGTGATAGCCGAGGTATTCGTCGATGTTTGCGGCAGTTACCTTTGCAGCAGCGATTGCCTTGATAACCGTCGCCGGACCGGATGCACAGTCACCGCCTGCAAATACATCAGGGATTCCATTGAATCCGCCGTTCGGGAGTGTGACGATCTTACCGCGCTCAACCGGAATTCCGGATTCCTGATAGTGGCTGGTCTCGATGTTCTGACCGATTGCGACGATCAGAGTCTGGCACGGGATCACGTATTCCTCTGCACCGCTTGCAGTCACGGAAGCACGACCGTCTTTGATCTTGCTGATCATCTGCGGGGTAACGCGAAGACCGCTGACATGGCCGCTCTCGTCAAGTTCAATTCCGGCAGGAGCAACGAGTGTTTTGAGTTCAACGCCTTCCGCGATGGCAGCTTCGATCTCAGCCGGCAGAGCCGTCATATCCACAGTACGGCGACGGTAAACAATGCTGACCTTCTTTGCGCCGAGACGGACTGCGGTGCGGACAGCGTCCATCGAAACGTTTCCACCGCCGACAACGGCAACATCCTGACCGGTTAAGTCGATGTTATTTCCAAGGCTTACATTTCTGAGGAAACCGACGGCAGACATGATTCCCGGTGCGTCCTCGTTTGGCAGACCGAGTTTCTTATCGGTGGAAGCACCAATGGTAATCAGAACCGCATCGTAGTCTCTTCGGAGGTCGTCGAGTTTGACGTCCATACCGATCTTTACATTGTGAATGACCTTGACTCCGGTTGCAAGGATTGCGTCGGTATCCCTCTCAAGCTGATCTTTCGGCAGACGGTAGTTCGGGATGCCGTAGCGGAGCATACCGCCGAGTTTCGGAAGCATCTCAAGAACGGTGACCTGGTGTCCCATCAGCTGAAGATAGTAAGCGGAGGCAAGTCCGGACGGACCGGCACCGACGATTGCGACTTTCTTTCCGGTCGACGGAGCACATGGTGGCGGTGGAACGGTTCCTGCAAGGTCGGAGGCAGCGCGCTTTAAACCGCGGATATTGACGGAAGTGTCGACCATGTTTCGACGACAGCGTGCCTCACACGGATGCTCGCAGATAAATCCACAGGTTGCCGGGAACGGGTTGTCCTTGCGGATCAGCTGAATCGCATCTGCATATCGTCCGGCGTGAACGAGAGCAATATAACCCGGGATATCAACATGAGCCGGGCAGAGCGCAACACACGGAACAGGCTGAGAAGTCATGCAGGTACAGCGCTTGTTGCGGATATGTCCCTCAAAATCATCTCGGCAGGTATGGGAAACACGCCATACCATGCGCGCTGCCTCAAAACCGATCGCACAGTCCGCAGTCTGCATGATCGAAGCAGCAGTCTCCTCAATCAGGTCAAGCGTATCGTAATCTGCTTCGCCGTTGAGAACGTCGGTCAGCATGTGTTTGAGTTGGAGAAGTCCAACACGGCAAGGAGTGCATTTTCCGCAGGTCTGTGCATGACACATCTCGATAAATGCTCGCGTCATATCGACTGGGCAGAGACCGGGTGGGCTGGCAACAATACGCTGTTCCAGAGTTTTGTAAAGACTTTCGATCATCAACTGGTCTTTACCTGGGGTAAATAATTCTAATCGGCTCATATGATGTTCTCCTGTTTCTATATGATAATTACCACATTTATTTATCTATTTATCGAGTTGACAATTTTACATATATTAATACTCATATGGATTCTTTTATGGGTACTCTATTTATCTGTACGATTTGAAAAAGTTTTCATAATTGTTTCTCAATAACAAGTGTAAGAAGAGTATAACATGAAAATAGGAAAAATGCACTAATTGTCAAAAACTAAACGGGAGAAAAAGAAAAAAATTGCACAAGTTCTCGATAAAAACCCAAAAAACGCCATAGAAAATGAGAGATATGCGTGATAAAATAGAAAATGGGAGAAAAACTGACAAATTTTTTTCAAATAATAAATACGGAGGGAAAGAAATGTTAGATCAGAGATGGGTGTTTCATCAGAATGTAAAACCGGAGCAGGCAGGCGAGGGAGTGACACGCCGGGTGTTAGCTTACAGTAAGGATTTGATGTGTGTCGAAAATACATTTGAGGAGGGAGCAGTCGGAGCACTTCATCACCATCCGCACACCCAGATTACCTATGTGGTCAGCGGAGAGTTTGAGTTTGATATTGATGGGGAGAAGCATACCGTAAAGACGGGAGACACGATGCTCAAGATGAATGATGTGGTGCACGGCTGTATCTGCAAAAAGGCGGGAATCCTTCTCGACATCTTTAATCCGATGAGAGAAGATTTCGTATAAAAGTTCTGTAATTCTTCAAAAATAAAATTTGATTGTAACATTTTTATTGGAGTGTGCCTGAGAATTTTTCGGACACACTCCAATTTACAAACAGGGTGAAACAAAATCATTGTGCCCGGTTTGGAGCTTTATTTTTTACATCCAGAGCATTGGCTGACGGATGGCAAGAAACCGGGAAAATGAGGAGATTTTCTTGACAGATCAAATATATTCTGATAATTTAAAACATAGAAGCATTGTGAAAATAGACCGCGAATGTGGGATCGGCTTTTGGAAGAGAATCCGATCCCATTTTGCATATTCAAAGGTAAAATCGTAGAGGATATTTGGAAGGCGTCAAAAGGCGGTGGGAAAATATGAGAAGAATTTGCAAAAGGTGGGCATGTGGAATTTTGTTCGCGACCGGACTGCTTTTGACCGGCTGCAGTATGGGACAGATTGGAGAGGGAAAAGAGGTTGAGAAACCAGATCCCAAGCATCCGGTGACGATTACCGTGTGGAATTACTACAATGGCGCTCAGATGCAGGCGTTTGAGGATCTGGTCGAAGAGTTTAATGAGACGGAGGGTGAGAAACAGGGAATCTATGTGGATGCTTACAGCATGGGAAATGTCAATGAGCTGGAGAGCAATGTGCTCGATGCAGTGAAACGCAAGGTTGGCGCAAGTGAACTGCCCAATATTTTTGCAGCCTATGCCGATACGGCTTACGCAGTTGATCAGCTTGGCTACGTCGTTGACATTCGCCCGTATCTGTCCGAGAAAGAGCAGAGCCGTTTTGTGGAGAGTTATCTGGAGGAGGGCGCTTTCTCAAATGATGGAAGCCTGAAGATTTTTCCGATTGCGAAGTCCACAGAGGTGTTTATGCTGAATAAGACCGACTGGGATCGGTTCGCAGAGAGCACAGGCGCGAGTATGGATGATTTAAAGACGATCGAGGGAATCACACGGACGGCGCAGGAGTATTATGAGTGGACGGACAGTCTCACACCGGAAGCGAATGACGGAAAGGCTTTTTTCGGAAGAGATGCAATGGCAAATTATATTTTGACCGGTGCGCGTCAGCTCGGAGTGGAGATCTTTTCGATAAAAGATGAAAAGGTTACCCTGAATTTTGATTATGATGTGATGCGCAAGATTTGGGACAATTTTTATATTCCGTTTGTGAAGGGATATTTCGGGGCATCCGGGAGATTCCGAAGTGATGACATCAAGACAGGCAATCTGATCGCCTTTGTTGGTTCTTCTTCGGGAAGCAGTTTCTTCCCGGAAGAGGTAATTTTAAGCGACAATGAGAGGTATCCGATTGAGTTAGAGGCACTGGAGTGTCCGCGATTTGAAAATTCAGAGAATTTTGCCGTTCAGCAGGGAGCCGGAATGGTTGTCACGAAGACGGACGAAAAATCGATCTATGCCTCGATTGAGTTTTTAAAATGGTTTACTCAGGATGATCGAAATATTCAGTTTGCAGTGACCTCCGGCTATCTTCCGGTCACCAAAGAGGCAAACAACGTCGATTGGATCTGTTCGGAGATGGGGGAGGAGTCCACGAATCTTCCGGTTCTTCGTGCGGCGGTAAACACGATCAACCACAATCAGCATTATACGATGCCGGCATTTGAAAATGGAACGGATGCGAGAAATGTCTTGCAGTATTCAATGTCAGACCGGGCAACGGCGGATCGACAGGTTGTTTTGGAGCGCCTGCGAAATGGTATGAGTCTGGAGGAAGCAACGGAGAGTTTTGTGAGTGATGACTGGTTTGAAAACTGGTATCAATCTGTAAAAACACAGCTGGAGAATCTGATAAAATGAGTGAAGACGAAAACAGAAGCACAGATGAAAAGACAGATGAAAATACAGAGAAAATAGTAGAGGAAACAGTAGAGGAAACGAAAGAAAAAGCGATAAAGCAGAAAGAAGTACAAGAGAAAAGAATAAAAGAGAAAAGAATAAGAGAGAAAAAAACAGGAACGACGAAAAATCCAAATACCCCGAAGAACATTCCTGTTCTTTTGAAACTTCTGCTTCCGATGATTCTGCTTGTCTCGGCGGAGGTGGCGATCTTTGCGGGAATGATTTTCGGCGGAGATCTGATCTCCTACATGGAGCAAAATGAAAAGGCGATTTTAAAAGAGCGTGTCATCAATCGAAAGAGTTATCTGGAGAGAAAGATGCTTTTGCGCTGGTCGGATGTGTCGGATACCGTTTCCTCAATCAATGGAATCACCTCAGATCTGCTTCTCATGGGAAAAATCTCATGGGATACGCTGGATGACGGCTCTGCGGAGGCACTTCCACTTCTGCGCCGGTCTGCCCCACTTCTGATTGACCTGATGCGAAACAATGAGGTGACGGGTGCGTTTTTGATTTTAAATACCGATGATCTTCGAGAGTCTGAAAATCAGGGGATTTATAAAGATAAGCCGGGAATTTATATTCGCGATTATGATCCGGATGCGCGTCCTTCTGATCGAAATGAGGATCTGATTTTGAAATATGCACCGGCGGAGATCGTAAAACCCTGAATATTTCTCTTGGGAAACTCTGGGAACCGCAGTTTTCGTTTGGAGAAAATGGAAAATATGATGCCTACTTCTACGAACCGTATCAGACGGCCCTTGAGACTCAAAATCCTCAGAAAATGGCAGTTTCCGATCTTGGCTATTGGAGTCTGTCACACAGGCTTGACCGGGAGGAGAAGGATGTGATTTCCTATTCTGTGCCGTTGGTTCTTCCGACGGGCAGAGTTTACGGAGTTCTGGGCATAGATCTCACGATCGATTATCTCAAGACACTGATTCCGTCGAGAGAGCTTTTGAATGGAAATGCGGGCTTGTATCTTCTTGGTGCGGAAAATGAGGACGATGGCGTATTTTATCGCGCAATGGTAAATGGTCCTCTGTACAATCAGGTTTTGAAGGAAAATGACAGCTGGACGATTGTCTGGGATGGCGATGACACGCTGATTGAGAATGAGCAGGGAAAGAAGATCTACTGCGATGTCGAGTATCTCAATCTCTACAATAGAAATACGGCATTCAGCAATCAGCGGTGGGCACTGATCGGGGCAGCGGAGACAAAAGATCTCTTCGTCTTTTCCAACCGAGTGATCCAGGTCCTGATTCGAGCGGTTCTTCTGATGATGGGGGTCGGTATTGCCGGAGGAGCGTTGATCAGTTCGATGATCTCACACCCGATTTCTCATCTGACAAGAAATGTGCAGAGTGCACGCCCGTCGGTTGGAATTCAATTTGACCGGACAGGCATCCGTGAGATTGATCTGCTCGCGGAAAAACTGGAGGATTTGAACCAGGAAATGTTCTATGAGGCGGAGAGAATCGCTCATATCATCAATATGACGAGCGTTCCGATTGCGCTGTTTGAGACAAACCGTGAGGAAAACAGTGTCTTTCTCACAGACAAGTTCTTTGAAATGTTTGAGATAGACAGGGAGATCAGCGAGGATCTGACGATTCAAGAGTTTGAGAGAATCATAAAGGACCTTGAACCATATAGAAGAAATTCCAGACAATATATCGATGAGAAAAAGCGTCAGGAGCGCATTTACAAAATTCCGGTTCTGCAAAGAAAGGGATCAGAGATAGCCGGGGAATCAAAGGCAGAGACAAGTGCGGAAAAATCGACGGAGAGAAACCGTGTGGGAGTGGCACAGAAAGAAAACCCAACATCTGTACGCTACGTCCGGATGACGCTCAGCGATGATGGAAACCGCTGCATCGGAGTGGTGGAAGATGTCACGGACACGACGCTTGAGCGCAAGAACATTGAATTTGAGCGCGATCATGATTTGCTGACTGGTATTTTGAATCGCCGTGCATTCTTGAGAAAAATGCAACAGCTCTTTGATCAGGGAGCAACCGTGCTGAAAACAGCGGCTCTTTTGATGATCGATATGGATGAGCTTAAGTTTGTCAACGATACCTACGGACATGAGTTTGGAGATCGATATTTGAAAACGGCGGCACATTGTTTTCAGAGTTCAGTGCTGGAGAAAAGCATTGTATCAAGACAGTCTGGTGATGAGTTCCAGATCTTTCTCTATGGATATGAGACGGAGGAAGAGGTTCGGGAGAAGATTGAGATTCTCAAGGAGAAGATTCGGGAGGCATCTCTGGATCTTCCGGATGGAAGGAAATTGTCACTGCAACTTTCTGGAGGTGTAGCGTGGTATCCGAAGGACAGCACCGAGTATGAACAGCTGAAAATCTATTCCGACAGTGCAATGTATGAGGTGAAGCACAGTACAAAGGGCGCAATCAGGGATTACAAGAAGGCATAGGAAGTACAGTGAGTCGGATGAGCAGATAAGAGTTGACAGGAATCATGGACCAGGTTCCTCCTCTCTGTCCTTTGTGCTTTGATCCAGGAAAGTCCTTTCGAGTCAGTTGAGGAAGACAATGGTTTGATCGAGACAATCATTGAGATAATCATCGAGACAATCGAGGTATTTGCGATTTCAAGGTAAAGTATAGAAAAACAGAAAAAACATGAAAGTCAGAAAAAAATGAAAAAAGTGCTTGACGTTTGTTTATGGGTGTGATATTATAATCCTCGCCCCTGAAAACAGGGGCACTGATCAAAACAAAAGATCAGAAAAAAATAAAAAACTTATTGACAGATCGGCAACAACATGATATGATATAAAAGTTGCTGTTGAAACACAGACGACAAGGAAGTTGAAAAGCTTCAAAACAAAATAAAAAAGTGCTTGACAAAAACGAATCAGATTGATATAATATATGAGCTGTTTCGAAAGAGGCAAGCGAGAAACAAAAACTGAACCTTGAAAATGAAAGATTGAACAGTGTTTAAAACCCTGAAAATTCTTATAAAAAGAGTCTTTTGGTAAAGACATCTTTGAATTGAGAAATTCAGAACAAAAACAAACCAAACAACAGTAGAACGGT
>JAJEPU010000099.1 GCA_020686985.1 Brotaphodocola catenula | reverse complement strand
CCTGAATTATTCACAGCAAAGCCGTGAGTGTGGCTGAAAGCCACATAGTTACTGTATTTTAATTGCATATTGCTTTTCACTTATTAAGTGAATGGAAAAAGGGCATCCATTTGTGGTAAAATTAAGGTGTCTAATCAAAATAAATACCAACAAAGGAGCCCTTTATGAGTATTGTAAACACCTTGACCCTTGAAAGCAATAGGCAAATTAAAATAAATTTTGACGGAGGCGATCTATCCTCCGATGCAGGCTTACTTCTCATCAAAGAGTTCGTAAGCAAACTTGGCATTGAACAGCTTTTAAACCGTTCATTTAAGACCAATGATTCTGCAGTGTTTCGATATCATACGGACAGGGATAACCTTCTCCAGATGATATATATGATCATGGCTGGTTACTTCGAAGATGATGCTTCGGATGAACTGACCAATGATCCTGTTTTTAAAGCTGTACTTGAAAAAACTGCGTTAGCATCTCAGCCAACGGTATCAAGATTTTTTAACCGCATGGATGAAGATACTTTAAAACAGTTCCTGGAAATCAGCCGGATACTCAGAAAAAGAATTTACAGCATCCAGATGCCTCAGGCAGTGATTCTGGATCTGGATTCCACTCTCCTTGCAGCATACGGCAGGCAGGAAGGCCGGGCATTTAACTTCCATTACCAGAGCAATGGTTACCATCCTCTTGTCTGTTATGACGGAATCACTGGTGATCTGATAAAAATCCAACTCCGTGATGGAGCAGCTTATTCCTGTACTGGCGTAACGGATTTCCTGCAGCCGATTCTGGACGAGTACCTAAATGATTATCCAACCATCCGGCTTCTGCTTCGTGGTGACAGCGGCTTTGCAACACCTGATCTCTATAAGCAGTGCGAGGAAAACGGAACAAGCTATGTCATCCGACTGAAGGAAAATAACATTCTCCGTGAAAAAGCAGCATATCTTGCGGATGAGCTTACAAAACGGACTCAAAGTAACAAGGTAGATTACGCTGTGATCTACGGTGAATTCATGTACAAAGCTGGTCCATGGCCTTATGAAAGGCGCGTTGTATGCAAGGTGGAGAAGCCAGAAAACCAAATAGTTTACATGTATACCTTCATCGTTACAAACATGGATTCCTCACCAGAATACCTCGTCAAATTTTACTGTAAAAGAGGCCTAATGGAAAACTTCATCAAAGAAAGCAAATCCGGTTTTGACTTTTCTGCGGTGAGCAGTCACAACAGAATTGTAAACGCAAACAGGGTTCAGGTACATGCCCTGTCCTATAACATATTTAATTGGTTTAGACGATTGGCGTTATCAGCAAAAATGCGGAAACAACGCATTGATACCGTCCGTTTAAAACTGCTGAAGATTGCCGCAAGAGTAGTTCATTCAGCAAGATATATCACCTTCAAGCTGTGTGGCAGCTGTCCGTACAAAGAAGAGTTCTATGATACCCTTTCTGCGATAGGCAAGCTGAACGTACAGCTGGAATAGCAACTGTTAACGAACCTTGACAGCCTGATAATTGCTCAAAAACTTGTCGCAAGGATTTTATGCCCTTTTGCTGACGAATTGAGAGAAGTTATGGCTGCATGGATCATTTTTTTGATTCGTGGTGCAATTTTCAGGTTAGAGATTGCTCCGTGAATAATTCAGG
>JAJEPU010000098.1 GCA_020686985.1 Brotaphodocola catenula | reverse complement strand
TTAGTTTACTAAGGGCGCAATTATACACCACCCAGAGGTTGGTGCATTGCGTTCTCCGAAGGCTCCTCGCCGGAGGGCTGTGATTTTCCGCAGTCATGGTCTGCTCCAAATCATACAGGGGACGCTACGCTTCCCCTGCGCTGGCTACCACCAGCTACCCTTTTGTGGACTTGCCATCTGGGGACACCTTGCGTTGCAAGCTGTTCCCAGCCGACAAGTTTGAAGTTATAAGTGGATTTTTGCGAAGCTGTATGATACTATTATTTTATAACGCTTTGAAAATTCGTGGATTACTTAACAAATTAGAAGGAGGTATTTTATATGTTTAAAAAAGCTTTTTGGGTTCCTTATGAGGATAGTGCCAATTACCCAACTCTTGCAAAAACTATGGAAGCAATTTCAAAGTATTGTGAAGAAAATGGTAAGTCTTATACATTTATTAACGATGACGAAGTGGAGATAAATGGAAAAAGATATGAAATATATAGGGGCTACGAAAATGGTAGTAGGGGAAATTACGGCATAAAATGTAAAGAAAAATAAATCCAGTTTGTTATTCTACACACATCGGGTCAACTTGTCCCGAACTTTCACAACTAAATACCCGCCGTTTACACAGCGGCACACCGAGCAGGAAATCTGAAAAAGGTCTCCTGCTTTTTTTCTGCCCAAAATGAGGTGGTAAAACGCCCACCCATCCACCAATTACCGAAAGGAGGGACACGAAATGCCCTGTCCGCACAACGAAATCACGATTGTTCAGCGCAGCCAGCGGCAGTCTGCGGTTGCCGCCGCTGCTTACCAGAGTGGCGAAAAGCTGTTCTGTGAATACGACCAGCAAGTGAAGCACTACCCAGAAAAGCGTGGTATCGTCCACAATGAAATCCTGCTCCCGGCAAATGCCCCACAGGAATATGCAGACCGCAATACCTTATGGAACGCCGCCGAAGCGGTGGAGAAGCAATGGAACTCTCAGCTTGCAAGGCGGTGGGTGCTTACCATCCCCAGAGAAATACCGCCCGACCAGTACGCTGTCCTTGTCCGGGAGTTTTGCCAGAAGCAGTTTGTTTCCAAAGGCATGATTGCTGATTTTGCTATCCATGACCCCCATCCGCCGGGACATAATCCCCACGCCCATGTCCTGCTGACCATGCGGGCAATGGACGAACATGGGAAATGGCTTCCCAAAAGCCGCAAGGTTTATGACCTTGATGAGAACGGGGAACGGATAAAACTGCCATCCGGCAGGTTGAAAAGCCACAAGGAAGATACGGTGGACTGGAACAACCAGAAGTATTGTGAAATCTGGCGGCATGAATGGGAGGTCATCCAGAACCGCTATCTGGAAGCCAATGACCGCCCGGAGCGTGTGGACTTGCGTTCCTATGCCAGACAGGGGCTTGATATAGTCCCTACTGTCCATGAGGGAGCTGCTGTCCGGCAGATGGAAAAGCGAGGTATCCAGACGAATATCGGCAACCTGAACCGGGAAATCAGAGCTGCCAACAATCTGATGAAGTCCATCCGGCAGCTTATCCAAAACCTCAAAGGCTGGATTACCGAGCTGGGCGAAAAACGGAAAGAGCTGCTTGCACAAAAGGCGGCGGAGGAAGCAACACTTCTTCCCAATCTGCTGATGAAGTATATGGAGATACGAAAGGAAGAACGGAAGGACTGGACAAGGGCTGGACA
>JAJEPU010000097.1 GCA_020686985.1 Brotaphodocola catenula | reverse complement strand
TGCATATTATCTTATTTAGGAATAGTTAAGGCGGCTACCTAAATCTTTTTATTACTTTACCGCACATGAGCATTTGCGCCGGGGTTATCGTTGCCGTAGCCCTCAAGCAGATTGATTGCACCCCAGATGCCAAGACCTGCGCCCAGAGCGATAACGAGAGTCTGAAGAACGGTTACTGCGCTATTGAAAAATGCCATAATATTTTCCTCCTAAAATTTGAAATTGTTTTGAGAATAGAAAAAGCCCTCCGTACTACCGGCATCAAAACCGGACGGAAGGCTTAGTTTACGAGAATCTTTTCAAGGAACTCCTCGACGGTTATCACGCCAAGTTTCTGTTCCATTCTGCTTCTTGCATATTCAGTTTCACAATCATATATATCACCACCACCTTTCATAAGAAACAGCCAATACATTGACTGCAACAAATCTTCACGAGAAGCACAGATTGTCGGTGAAAAAACGACAGGTGAAACCTTCAGAACCTCTGCGAGTTTCGCTGTGGTTTCTGCATTAGGGGTTCGAGCGTTTTTCTCATACTGAGCAATACGGACATCCGCTGTTTTCTCGGAATACCCCATCAGGAGTCCAAGCTCTTTCTGGGTAAGGCGGCGAAATCGTCTAACGAACTTCAATCGCTGCCCAATAGAGGTATCCGTGATCCACCAAGTCATTTTTTTTACACCTCGCTTTCTGCAAATTCTCGATATACAACCTCATTTTTTGCTCTGCGCTTGCCTACGGCTTCACTGGGAGCAAGGTCAGGGTAGGTTGCCTGCACTTTCTGTCTGCTTCTGCGGACAGTTTCAAACCCCGGAAAGCTGCGTCTATCCAGTTCCTTCAAAAACACAGGAACCGTCATGGCATGAATGTCGATGCCACGCAGACCGGAATAGTGTTCCAGTACCATCAGGTACAAATGATTGTCGGTATTTCTTGCCTTGTGGTCGTGTTCCAAGATGTTCTTAACCAGGGCAGATACCGTTTTCAGATTTTCCAAACAGAAACCTCCTTAATCCGCATCGACTACCACAAACTCATCACCTGCCTTGAGCTTCAACCTTCGACTCAGAAACTGCTCAATGTTGAACTCATTTCTCTTATCAAAGTCTGATGTGTACTTATAATTGGGGTGCTGCGTCAGATCGTACTTGTCAGAAAGAAACGGTCTGACACCACGCAACTGCAAAATACACTTGCTGCCATCCAGAACCGCAAGCTCATCTACGCTCGCAAGGTCTTTGCCTAACTTCTGATAATTCAAGCCGTAAGACGGGCTGTTACCTCTGGTGTTGGAGGTGTTGTAGGTGTCGATAGTTTCTTTTCCCAATGCCTGATTCAGTTCTTTGAGCGTGGTTGGCTCAGAACCACCCAGGAAAATTCGGGAATCCATGTTGCCGATGATGGTATCGGCATTGTCTTTATAAATGGCTTTCAGCTGTGATTGTGCCTGGAGAACAAGGCAAGCCGATATTTCACGGCTTCGGATTGTCGCTACCAGTTTTTCCAGATTGGGAATCTGACCGATGTTTGCCATCTCATCAATCAAGCAGCGCACATGAACCGGCAGTCTGCCGCCGTACACATCATCTGCTTTCTCGCACAACAAGTTGAACAGCTGTGTGTAAATCATGGAGATCAAAAAATTAAACGTCGCATCCGTATCTGACATAATCAGAAAGAGCGCCGTTTTCTTATCTCCGAGAGTATCCAACTGCAACTCGTCATAGGCAGTCACATCTCTGACCTCCTGAATATCAAAAGGAGCCAGACGAGCGCCGCAGGAAATCAAAATCGACTTAGCGGTCTTGCCAGAGACGAAAAGTCAAGGACTTTTTCATCAAATTCACAAAGAAGTCACATTTTGCGGACTTCCTCACGGAGCAGACGCTTGATTTTGTCCTCCATCGTCTCTTTTGCGGTCTGGCTGAAATGGACACGGACGATATA
>JAJEPU010000096.1 GCA_020686985.1 Brotaphodocola catenula | reverse complement strand
CGGGTCTTTGACACCTCTTTCCTCTAAAAATACCCTGTAAGCCGCATAAATGCTTATATTTTTTTGTCAATTTCGTCGTTTTTATATATAGGCTTTTTGGTCTTTCTACGGTATAATAGTAAGGGGTGATAAAAATTGAAAGTAAATACATCAAAATCAAAAAATGCAGAGTCTTTTTATATAAAGCAATCCTACATTGATGCCAATGGAAAATCCACTTCCAGGACTATTCGAAAACTTGGCACATTAAAAGAATTGCTGGTTGAACACGGTCCTACTAGAGATGACGTTATGGCCTGGGCAAAAGAACAGGCCCGGATTGAAACAGAAAAATTCGAGCTGGAAAAGGAAAATCATTGTATCCCGATTACATTTCATCCAAATCGAAAAATCCCACATGGGGAACGCAGAAAGTTTGAAGGAGGTTACCTCTTCCTCCAGTCCCTCTACTACGAGCTTGGATTAAACAAAATCTGCAGAAAAATCAGGGACAAACGTCATTACTCCTATGACCTAAATGCAATTTTATCTGACCTCATTTATACAAGGATTTTAGAACCTGGAAGTAAACGTTCTTCCTTTGAAAGCTCCAAAAACTTTTTAGAACCGCCTGCATACCAACTTCATGACGTGTACAGAGCTTTAAGCGTGCTCTCAGAAGAATGCGATCTGATACAGTCAGAGGTCTATCGCAATTCACAAACAGTACTAAAACGCAATGATGGTATTCTTTACTATGATTGCACGAATTATTACTTTGAAATCGAACAGGAAGACGGGAGCAAAAAATACGGAAAAAGCAAAGAAAATCGGCCAAATCCGATTGTACAAATGGGGCTCTTTACAGACGGGGATGGTATCCCTCTGGCATTCCACATATTTCCTGGAAACCAAAACGAACAGACATCTTTAAAACCTCTGGAAAAGAAAGTGATTGAGGAATTCGGGTGTGAAGAGTTTGTTTTCTGTTCCGACGCAGGACTTGCTTCTGAAAACAACCGGATTCTGAATCATACGAAAAAGAGAGCTTTCATTGTAACTCAATCGATTAAAAAACTGCCTCAGGAATATCGGGAACTAGCATTAAATCGCAAGAACTTCCGGCGTCTCTCTGACCACAAGACAGTTAGTTTAGATGAGCTGACAGAGGAAGACAGAAACGAAGTTTTTTACAAAGAAGAGCCCTATAGTTCAAAAAAAATGGAGCAGCGTCTGCTGATTACCTATTCGCCCAAATATGCTGCTTATCAAAAAGAAATCCGTGATAAGCAAATCGAACGAGCAAAAGCAATGCTAGCAAATGGGAAGCATAAAAAGAATCGGAAAAATCCTAATGATCCGGCAAGATTTATTGATAAAGCTGCCGTCACAAAGGATGGAGAAATCGCAAATATCCTATATTTTTTGGATGAGGAAAAGATCGCGGAGGAATCACAGTATGATGGTCTCTATGCCGTATGTACAGACCTTTTTGATGATGAACCAGAATCCATCTTAAGGGTTAGTGAAAGCAGATGGCAGATAGAAGCCTGCTTTCGAATTATGAAAACAGATTTTGCTGCAAGACCTGTGTTTGTGCAGCGTGAGGACCGGATACAAGCACATTTTCTTGTATGTTTTTTAGCTCTTTTAATCTACCGATTACTGGAGAAAAAACTTGGAAAGAAATATACGTGCGATGAGATTTTATCAACCTTAAAAGAGTATGAATTCGCTGATATACAAGGGCAAGGATTTATACCGATTTATGAATCAACCAAGCTAACAGATGACTTGCACAAAGTAGTCGGCTTTGAAACAGACTATGAATTTATCACAAAACGAAAAATGAAAGAAATTCAAAAACTAAGCAAACAGCCACCCGAAAAATAAGGAAAAACACATTTCTTAATTCTCATCAAAAAAAGACTATATTGTAAAACGAAAAAGCACCGCCGGAAAAGCTATATAGAATAAGCCTTTCTGCGATGTTTTTCCAAATATCACTGTCAAAGACGGGA
>JAJEPU010000095.1 GCA_020686985.1 Brotaphodocola catenula | reverse complement strand
AAAAAGCACCGCCGGAAAAGCTATATAGAATAAGCCTTTCTGCGATGTTTTTCCAAATATCACTGTCAAAGACGGGATTATAGCATGATTTGCGGAAGGAGACAAACGAAAAGATGAAAAGGAGCACATGCATGACAATTCAGATGTTTGCGACCGGGGTGGTCGCGTACCTCAGCGAAAAGCTGGGGATTTCTTTTTATTTACTCAGCGTCCTGCTTGTTTTGATGGTAATCGATTATTTCACCGGAATGACAGCATCTGCCGTGGAGGCACTGGATCATCCGGATGATACTGGTTATGGTTGGAGTAGCAAGAAGGGAGCCAAGGGAATTGCAAAGAAGGTAGCCTACTTGTGTGTGATCGCCGTGGCGGTGAGTGTAGATTATTTGATCGTAAAAGCGTCTGGTGATCTTGGGATCGTTCCGCCATCGAAGGCTATGTTCAGCCTGTTGGCGACAGCGTGGTATATTCTGAATGAAACTCTATCCATTACCGAAAATGCAGGGCGAATGGGCGCGCCGGTTCCAGAGTGGCTTGTGAAATACATTGCGGTTCTGAAGGACAAGATTGACGGAAAGAACATCGATATAGTAGAAAATAAGTAGAATATCGGCGGAAAATATGATATGATGTAGAAGCTGTCGAACCTCCAGCAGAAAGGAGGTGAATGTCGCATGCTAGAATTAATCACCACATTTCTTGTCCCTATCGTAGCAAACGTAGTTAGCTACTACATATGCAAATGGCTGGATAAGGACAAATAGGCAGCAACAGCCTAAAACGGAATAGCTCACCGTAACGAGCAAGAAAACCCCAGAGGGCCCTAATCCTCTGGGGTTTTTGCGTCGCATGAGAAACACCACATTTCTTAGCTACCTACATCATATTCTATTTTCTCAAAAATGTCAATATTCCAAAGAATTTCATAAAATAAAAGAAAAGAGGACAAGACTATGCGAGATATTACATTATGTCATCCGCGCCTTCAGCGTATTGCCGATGCTTGGATCAGAGCTTGCGCCGGTGAAGGTATCACTGTGGCGATCAGCGAAACACTTCGTACTGTGGCAGAACAGGACGCTCTTTACGCTCAAGGAAGAACAAAGCCCGGTAATATTGTAACCAATGCGAAGGGGAGCAGTTACCGATCACAGCATCAGTGGGGCATCGCCTTTGATTTTTATTTGAAGATGGACATCGACGGGGACGGCAAAATCTCTGACGATGCTTACAATGACAGTCAGGGACATTTTCGTCGGGCAGCGGAAATTGGTAAAAAACTGGGACTTGCTTGGGGCGGTGATTGGTCCAGCATCGTAGACAAGCCACATCTGTACCTGTCAGAATGGGGGAGCACTCCGACTGCGCTGATCCAGAAATACGGTACACCGGAAAAGTTTATGGCTACTTGGATTCCAGAGAATGTCAAGACGGGTTGACAACAGGAAGACGGTGGTTGGCGCTTCTATTACCGGGATGGCAGTGAGAAGTATGTAATCAATGACTGGTACAAGGATGGAGACAAATGGTACTGGTTCGACGGCGCTGGCATGATGGTTCGCAATGTCTGGTATCAATATAACAACGCTTGGTATTATCTGGGTGATAATGGTGCAATGGTAAAAGGATTGCAGACAGTAGGTGGTAAGTGGTATTATTTGAATGAAGAGGGACAAATGGCAACGAAGCCGATCACCCTCACACCAGATCAGAACGGCGCGCTCCAGATGCCGGGGTTGGCAAAATAAACACAGTGCACAAAGTTAAAATAAACCCCCGTCATCATCAAATATCCGTTCTGGCAAATGACGGCAAAGAACCCGAACGCAATCTACGCCTGTATCAATCAAGGGCAGGCGGTGTGTCTGCAAGAAATCGAGCGGCAATCCGTCTGCATCAATGCAGATATTGGACAGGTTTTGCAGAGCCTGTCCGATGCTGCAATTCAATAAAAGAAGGGGCTGTCGCATTAGCAAATATTTTTGCTGGGCGGTAGCCCTGCTTTATGTCAAAATGGGATCGAAATCGGTTG
>JAJEPU010000094.1 GCA_020686985.1 Brotaphodocola catenula | reverse complement strand
GCAAATGCTCATGTGCGGTAAAGTAATAAAAAGATTTAGGTAGCCGCCTTAACTATTCCTAAATAAGATAATATGCACAGTATTTTCTCGTAAATAGAAAATAAATTATTGCATTTTACCAATTATTATGTTAAAATGACAATGTAACAAAGAGCTATGTATTTTTAAGGAAAGGGAGGAACTTATGAATTTAAGAAAATCTATTTTAGCACTTTCAGTAGTAGCTGGAATTGTAGCTGCTCCAATGACTGTATTTGCCGCTCATACTCATAGTTGGGGTTCTCCCCAGTACTATGGATATGAAGATGAAATGCCTGGTATATATGATGACTGGGATAAATGTGCGACACGTCATGTATATAATTACAAACAATGTTTAATTTGTGGAGAAGTAAGCATTTATGAAGTTGAGACGATTGAAATGTCTCACAAATGGGTGAATGGTGCATGTGTATATTGCAACAAAGGTTACGCGAAAGAGATAAATTAACATAGTATCATTACCGGCAAGTTTATGATCAAAAAATAGAAAGCATTGAGAATATTTCAAAATTTCTTGAAAGTACTCTCAGTGCTTTCTTTGATAATATGAAAGGAGAAATAAATGCAAAAAAAACAACTTTCTGTATTAGTACTAATTATTTTATGCTTTTTATTAGGATGTAACAGAGAAACACCAAAAGATGAATCTCAACAAAATTATGAAGATGAATCTAATATTTCTAAAACAAATGGAGAAGAACTTGTAAATATAAACAGTGAATTGTTAGGTTCGACTCCTTTTGATATCCAAATCGATAAAACAGCATTGCAGACTAGAAAAGAAACAGAAACAGAAGTTACAATAAAGACAAATTTAACAGACTGGGGTTATACTGTTTCTTCTGAAAAAGGGAAAATATCTGATATAAATAAAAATTCATTCATATATATAGCACCTAAAGATGAGAGGGATGATACTATAAAAATACAATTATCGGACTATGAAAATGGCATATCATATGAATATACAATTCCACTTATTTTTGCGGGAAACAATGAACATTCTTTAGATAAATTCAAGGAAAATCTTTCAAGATTACCTAATAGTTAGTAAAGAGTCGATAGACTAAAGTACCACCATCCTCTTTTATTTCAACTGAATATCCATCCCGCCGCACCGCAGCGGCACATGAAGCAGTAAATCCGAAAAAGATTTGCTGCTTTTTTTGCGTCCATTTTTGGCAAATTTCCAAAAGTTCCGTATTAGACAGTGAAACCAAAAAAGGCTGCCATTTTTTTCAGACAGCGGGCAAAACGCAGCTTCCGAAACGCCTTATTGTCGGGAAAGACCGAGCCGCCGGAAAAGTTCTTGCCGGAAAGTCCGTCCATTCTGCTCTTTTGTGGTTTGTAGGGAGTAAGGGAAAAACGCCAGCCCGCAGCCTTTTATAAAAAAAGCTGGTTATAGATTTTCTGAAAAAGTGGCAGTAGCAAGTGAACGGCAGGCCGGCAGTTTCTTAGAGCAAGATTCTACCGAGGTGCCAAAATTCGCTTATCGCTCATTTTGCCCCTGCGGGAATCTTGTTGGGGAGTGCCTTCCCCAAACCCTGCTTATGCGGCTTGCGCCGCTGAAAAACCCCTCAAAATATTTTTCGGATTTTTCAAAAACAGTTCCGCTTCACACCCTGTTTTTCTCCTATTAGTGAGAGGACACCACGCACAGAAAGGAGGTCAACCACCTATGAAACGATACAACACGCCGCACCGCAGCCGGGTAGTCAAAACACGCATGACCGAGGAAGAATACGCCGAGTTTGCCCAGCGGCTTTCTGCTTACCACATGAGCCAAGCCGAGTTTATCCGGCAAGCCATAACCGGGGCAGCCATACGCCCCATCATAACCGTTTCCCCCATCAATGACGAGCTGCTTGCCGCTGTCGGGAAGCTGACCGCCGAATACGGGAGGATCGGCGGCAACTTAAACCAGATAGCCCGGACGCTGAACGAGTGGCACAGTCCCTATCCGCAGCTTGCCGGGGAGGTACGGGCGGCGGTTTCCGACCTTGCTGCCCTAAAGTTTGAAGTCTTGCAGAAAGTGGG
>JAJEPU010000093.1 GCA_020686985.1 Brotaphodocola catenula | reverse complement strand
AGTTATGGCTGCATGGATCATTTTTTCGAATCATGGTGCAATTTTTAGGCTAGAGATTGCTCCGTGAATAATTCAGGCTTATTAATTGTTTTAATCTCAAAAGATAATCTTTAGCATTAAAATAATCTAAAGTTTTCTTATTCACATCCGGTGACTTTTCTGTTTGACTCTGAATCTTCACCCCACATTTAGGGCAAAAAGAAATCCCATTTCTTATCTCTGTTCCACATTTTGGACAAAACATCTTTTTTTCTCCATAAGTATAATTTTATTTAATAGAAAGCATAGCTCGCATCTGAATCAATAAAATCTGAAAGATTCCAGTCTCGCATTTTTTCCGGAAATCTTATTCTAATATCACCACAACCATAAAATGCTCCATGCCCTATCTCTATTACACTTGATGGAATTGTTATATCTTTTAAATTAGCACATTTATTAAATGCATCGTTTCCTATTTGAGTTATAGTTGACGGGAGACTAA
Organism: Brotaphodocola catenula; assembly: GCA_020686985.1. Classification (GTDB taxonomy): domain Bacteria; phylum Bacillota; class Clostridia; order Lachnospirales; family Lachnospiraceae; genus Brotaphodocola; species Brotaphodocola catenula. The sequence goes on along the minus strand of JAJEPU010000093.1, from coordinate 1,724 downwards.
TCTCATTTAAACCAGCACACCAACTAAATGCTGAATCTCCTATTCTTATCACACCCTCCGGAATTGTTATATCTTTTAAATTATCACACCAACTAAATGCATAGTTTCCTATTTGAGTTATACTTGATGGAATTGTTATACTCTCCAGACTTCTGCATGCGTAAAATGTATATTCTCCTATCTGTGTTACACCTGATGGAATTGTTATATCTTTTAAACTCTCGCATCCATAAAATGTATGATCTTCTATTTCCTCCACACCTGTTGGAATAGCAATTCTTCTTAAACCACTACATTCACTAAATGCATGACTTCCTATTTTTTCTATTTTATCCGCTGAAATTGTAATATTATTTAAATTTCTACACCCCCAAAATGCTCCATCTCCTATTTCTGTCACACTAGAAGATAGCGTAATACTGCCAATTCCACTACATTCACTAAATGCATAATTTCCAATTTCTGTTACACTTGATGGTATCGCAATATCCGTCAACCTACTATATCCCCAAAACGCTCCATCTCCTATTTTCGTTACACCTTCTGGAATCTCAACTTTTTTATCTTATCTCTGCCACGAAATGATAAACGCACAATCGGATTATTTGTTAAATTCCAACGACTATTATTATTTTCATGAATTATAGCTGGTCTAACTGTAATTACGCCATCTTTTACAACTGTTTTGGGATTTGCTGTATAAACAAAAACTGCCAACGTGAATACACCAACTACTAAACAACCTAATTTCTTCCATACTTTCCTAGGCTTTTTCTTTGTCTTCACATCTTCTGCTTGTTTTTCTAACTCACAACCACAATTAGGACAAAACTGTTCTTCTTTATCATCATTAATTTCATACCCACACTTTGAACAAAGCATTTTCATATCTCCCTCAAATATCTTCATTTATATTGTTACATTAGTTTTCTACTTCTCCACAAATAGACTCTTTACTAGCCTTATCCTTTCGCATATCAGCTAAAATATCAGACAAGACTTGGTAATAAATTCTTTCTCTGTCTTTAAAGAGGATCGGAAGATACCAGAATAATTTGAATACACATTCTATTAATAAAATTATTAATACGGCAAATCCTAAACCGACAGCTACTCCAGAAAAAAGATTACTAATCATCTCATTTTTATTATTCATTATCGTAAATATCAATCCAAGTCCACTTGCGCCTAACAGCCTCGTAAGTATTTCATCTACTTGTTTATTAAAAAATAACCACTCTTCGTGCTTTCTAAAAATTACTTTTGTCTCCCAATAAATTATTTCAAATTCTTCATTAGATTTTTTGTTTAATACTTCAGAAATTTCTTTTACAAGTTCTCTTTCTTGGATTGCTTTGTTTTCATACTTACTCTTGATCTTCTCAAGTGTAAGTTTCTCACTATTATTACTTTCTCCCAAAACTTCTCCCTCCCCTTTACTACACAATCAACATTATGTGGTTTAAAATTTTTTTAAAATATGTACTTCTTTTCCAATATATACTTTTTCGAAGAAAAAAAATCAGCAGATAGCCAACTCAAATAAACCGGTCAATGTTTTTACAAAACCGGTCTTATTTTCGTGGGAATCTGCTTGCATTTTCTTCTTCACAGTAGTAAAATCAAATTCAGAAGTTACATAAATTCACCTGTTGTGCTATTTCAAACAAATTATTGTAAAGCCTGCAAAAGCGCAGAAAATCCCTGCCGTTACTTTGAAAACA
>JAJEPU010000092.1 GCA_020686985.1 Brotaphodocola catenula | reverse complement strand
TCCAATGTCAGTATAGATAGAATCAGCAGAAAAAGGGTATCTGCTGTCGGAACAGAAAAAGTTGTAAACTGGTGTAATAAAACTTACCATGACAAAAAGGGTTGAGCTGATAATTCTTTTAACACGTCACAAAGCAGTTCAAAGCCGGTCTGTATATCCGCTACAGCGGTGGCTTCTGCCGGATTATGGCTGATACCTCCGATACTCGGCACGAAGATCATTGCGGTCGGAAAATGCTTTCCGAATACCATCGAGTCGTGTCCGGCGCCGCTGTTCATATGCTTATACGCGAGATGTTTCTCTTCACAGTGCCGCTCAATCACCCGAATCACGTTCGGATCCATCTGTGCGGACTCCAGCCAGTCATTCTGTCGAATCCGGGTCTGAAAGCCCTTGCGTTCGATGGATTCCAGTGCACGTTTCAGAAGAACCACATCTTGAAGCAGTTCCTCATCGCTGCCATCGCGCAGATCGATGAGCAGATTCACTCGATCTGCAATGACATTCTGCATTCCAGGAAATACCTGTATCGCGCCATAGGTAAGGGTGGCAGAAGGGACCTGCGCCATCATCTGACGGGTAGACTCTGTGATAAATTCCGCAGCAGCTACCACAGGATCGCGCCGTAAAGGCATCGAGGTGGTACCTGCATGGTTCTGGCTTCCCTGAATGGTCAGCTCATAGTTGACGATACCGACAATATTGTCCACAATACCGATCTGCTTCTGCTCGCTTTCAAGCATCGGTCCCTGTTCGATATGCAGTTCTACGATCGCTCGAATATCGTCACGTTTCACGTTTTTCAGTGCTTCCGTCTGATACCCGGCAGATACCAGTGCTTCACGAAGTGTGATGCCATCACGGCTGAGCTCCTCGAGATCCTCTTCTTTCAGCGTGCCACAGATTGCGCGGCTCCCCTGACAGCCGGATGGAAAACGACTGCCCTCTTCCTCCATCAGACCAACCACTTCCAGGCTGTGTTTCGGAGTGAAGCCCGACTGTTTGAGGTATCCCAGCACTGCCACACCGGTCACAACGCCCAGTGCGCCATCATATTTTCCACCGTTCTTTACGGTATCCAGGTGGGATCCCGTCAGTATGGTTCCAGGTTCTGTCCCCGGAAGCCGTCCATACACGTTACCGATCGCGTCCTCTCTGTATTCAAGCCCCAGATCTTCGATCCACTCACGCAGGATGTTCTTCGCGATTTTGTCTTCCAGAGTATACGCTGCACGCCAGATCTCTCCGTCGATGCGTGTCGCATCGGCCAGCTGACACAGCATTTCTTCGATTCTTACTCCCGCTTCGTTTTTCATCATAAATGTCACCTCATTTCATAGTTTGTTTTCTTTCAATATTTCTCTGTATTCTTCTCCTGCGCGACCTCCCATCGCGTATAATCAGGTATGGCATTCCTCATTTAAAGAACTCAGGCAATTTCGATTTGATGCTCAATTTTTGTATTCAAATTATACCATAAAACTTGTGAACAATTCTACCGCAACTTTGGACTATATGCGAAAAGTCCGAACATTTTTTTGCCCGGACTTCCTCGCTCAATCGTATATCAATTCTGTTTTCACAACTTCCTCTGCCTGTGCCTTGCAAGCGTTCATCTGCCGCACCCATTCCATTTGGTTTTCAGCTTTCAGTTGCTCAGTCACGCCGTTTTGCTCTGCCAGTAACCGCACGCTCAGCTCTATGCGGTTTCGTGCCGCTTCGTCAATCTCGGCGCAATGCTCAAAGAGTTTGTCGGATAGCACCAGCTAGCTCATTGAACAGTATCGGGCGGTGCATTTCCAGATACGCCTTACGGAGTCTGCCGTAGTGTCCGAGGGGCTTGGTCTTGCGGATAATGATGTTCGGAATAAGATAATCGCCGTTCTGTGTGTAAGTGATATTCATGCTGTCTGTACTCCTTTCTGCGGCTCTCTCTGCGGTAAACTGCTGACAGGGACGAACATGCCCTTTGCAATATCCTCCGCAGGAATAGCGGCTTTCTTGGCTTCGATTTCCGACTTTTTCCTCTCCTTGATTTTGTCCTCGTATCGCTTCTGCGCTCCGCTGGCTTTCCACTTCAAGTAGTTCTGATGAAGCCTGTCCTTGCGTTCCTCACGCTGTTGCTCATCATCTTTGCCAAAGTCATCACGGTTCAGTCGTTCATACAGAGCTGTGATTTTCTCATTTTTTCTTATAACTTGCGCTCCTTTCTTCGGGTTGTTGTGATAAACTATAGTTGTAACAGTAGTGGCTAATAAGATATAATCAATCTCATAAAGGAAAGAGGTATTTAC
>JAJEPU010000091.1 GCA_020686985.1 Brotaphodocola catenula | reverse complement strand
AATGACCGCCCGGAGCGTGTGGACTTGCGTTCCTATGCCAGACAGGGGCTTGATATTATCCCTACTGTCCATGAGGGAGTTGCTGTCCGGCAGATGGAAAAGCGAGGTATCCAGACGAATATCGGAAACCTGAACCGGGAAATCAGAGCTGCCAACAGCCTAATGCAGTCCATCCGGCAGCTTATCCATAACCTCAAAGGCTGGATTACCGAGCTGGGCGAAAAACGGAAAGAACTGCTTGCACAAAAGGCGGCGGAGGAAGCGACACTTCTTCCCAATCTGCTGATGAAGTATATGGAGATACGAAAGGAAGAACGGAAGGACTGGACAAGGGCTGGACAGAACCGGGGAACTTCACAGGACTTAAAGGCAGTCAGCGAAGCCCTGTGCTATCTTAGGCGAAAGGGACTTTCTACGGTAGAGGACTTGGAAGCTTTTCTGGAATCTTCCGGGAAATCAGCCGCCGCCTACCGCAGCCAGATGAAGCCAAAGGAAGCCCGCAACAAAGTGATTGACGGGATTCTTTCCGCCCGGACGGACTGCAAGGAATGTAAGCCTGTCTATGAGAAGTACCAGAAGATATTTTTTAAGAAAGCAAAGGAAACATTCAAGCAGGAACACCCGGAGGTTACCCGGTATGAGAAAGCCGCCGCCTACCTTGCCAAGCACCCGGACGATAAGGACAGCACCAAAAAGGAGCTGCAACAGGAGCAGGAAAAACTTATCAGCGAAATCGCAGAGCTGAAAGCACCGCTGACCGAGTTACAGGAGGATTTGAAGAAGCTGCGGGACATCCGCTACTGGGTACGGAAAGCCACACCCGGCACAGAGGAAAGCAAAGAGCCACCCAAGAAGCAGCCCATCAAGGAAGCCTTGCAGGATAAGGCGGACGAGAAAAAAGCCCAAAGAACCGCCCCGGAGCAGACGAAACACAGACAACAGAATATGGAACTTTAACAGGCACTTGCCATTTTCAATCAGAGAATGTCAGGTGCTTTTTTCTTTTTAAGGAGGGATAGATTTGAATGTATTTGAAGCTGTGAAGCAGTCCGTCACAACCAGACAGGCTGCGGAGCATTATGGAATCCGTATAGGTCGGAACGGGATGGCTTGCTGCCCGTTCCATCATGATAAAAACCCAAGTATGAAGCTGGATCGGCGTTACCACTGCTTCGGCTGCGGTGCTGACGGGGATGTGATTGATTTTACCGCCGCCCTGTATGGGCTGGGAAAGAAAGAAGCTGCTATGCAGATAACCCAGGACTTCGGGCTTTCCTATGAGGACTGGAAGCCGCCGGGAAAGGCGAAAAAGCCCAAGCCCCGGCAGAAATCCCCGGAGGAACAGTTTCAGGAAGCAAAGAACCGCTGCTTTTGTATCCTTGCCGATTATCTTCATCTGCTGATGGCATGGAGAACGGACTATGCCCCGCACTCCCCGGAGGAAATCTTTCATCCCCGGTTTGTGGAAGCCTTACAGAAGCAAGCCCATGTGGAATATCTGCTGGATGTGCTGCTGTTTGGGGAAACGGAGGAAAAAGCACCCCTGATTACGGACTACGGAAAGGATGTGATACAGCTTGAACAGCGAATGGCAGAGCTTGCAGCCGCAGACGCAGCAAGAACTAAAGAACACCATGAACGCCATGCAGCCGCCCCAGAGCATTGAGGAAATCAAGGAGGGGCTGGAAACCACCGAGAAAGGCGGCGTCCGGCAGAGCATACGGAACTGCCTGGCCGTATTCCAGCGTGACCCGCTGCTTTCCGGGGCTATCGCCTACAACATCCTGACCGACCGCAAGGACATCATAAAGCCCATCGGTTTTCAAAGAGAAAGCACCGCCTTAAAGGATACGGACATGAAATATCTGCTTCTCTATCTGGAAGAAACCTACGGGCTTACCAGCGAGAAAAAGATTGATAACGCCATCGGGATTGTGGCGAATGAAAACAAGTACCATCCCATCCGGGACTACCTCAATACCCTTGTGTGGGACGGGACAGAGCGAATCCGTTTCTGCCTGCGGCACTTTCTGGGCGCTGACGCAGACGATTACACCTATGAAGCGTTGAAGCTGTTCCTGCTGGGTGCAATCTCACGAGCCTTTCAGCCGGGGTGTAAGTTTGAAATCATGCTCTGTCTGGTAGGCGGTCAGGGGGCTGGCAAGTCCACCTTCTTCCGTCTGCTGGCAGTCCGAGACGAGTGGTTCTCCGATGATTTGCGGAAGCTGGACGATGACAATGTGTACCGCAAGCTGCAAGGTCACTGGATTATCGAAATGTCGGAAATGATGGCAACCGCCAACGCCAAGAGCATTGAGGAAATCAA
>JAJEPU010000090.1 GCA_020686985.1 Brotaphodocola catenula | reverse complement strand
CCCATGAAAGGAGCAACAAGCATACAGGAACGCCTTTGGGAACTCCGCAAGGACAAAGGCTTAAATCTGGAAGAACTATCAAAGCTGACAGGCATTTCCAAATCAGCTCTTGGAAGTTATGAAAAAGAGGATTTTAAGGAAATCAATCATGGCAACCTTATCACGCTGGCAGACTTCTATGGGGTCTCTGTTGATTATCTACTGTGCCGGATAGAGAACAGGGAGCAGATCAACACACCATTGACGGAGTTGCATTTGAATGATGAGATGGTGGCACTGCTGAAAAGCGGTCGGATTAACAACCGTCTGCTCTGTGAGCTTGCTACACATAAAGATTTTATCAAGTTTCTTGCAGACATTGAGATTTATGTGGACGGGATTGCTACCATGCAGATTCAAAACCTCAATGCACTTGTCGATACCGTCCGGCATGAAATCATTGAACGGTATCGCCCAGGCGAAGATGACCCGCATTTGAAAGTGCTGCAAGCCGCCCATATCAGTGATGATGAGTATTTCAGTCACATGGTTCTGGATGACCTCAACCTGATTATCCGGGATATTCGGGAAGCCCACAAAAAGGACAGTGAGAGTGCGCCCCAGACCACCGTTGCCGATGAATTGAAAGAAAATCTCGAAGCAGTCGAAAATTTCAAGGGCAGCCGGGATGAAAAGCTGGTTGTCCTTTACTGCAAGCAGCTCGGTATCAACTATAAAAATCTGTCAGACGAAGAATTTCGCTGGCTGATTCGGATTCTCAAAAAATCAAAGAAAATGGGAACGCCTATCAGCCAGAGGAAAAAACGGTAAAAAAAACCGCTGTTGCATGGTTGGGGTGCCTTCCATGTAGCAGCGGTTCTTGCTGTGGTTATTATTTCATTCGTTTTCTTAATATCCGGCGATAATTTGTTTCTCCCTTTGGTGCGTCCTGTATAATTTCCAACACACCATCTTCAAGCATTTTATCAATGCGATTAGAAATCCATACATCACTAATTCCAAGTTGATATTTTCCTAAAACATTACCTATAACAATAGCCATTTTGAATTGCTCTGGCTGTTCCGCAATTTCACGAAGAATGAAACTATCATATATATCTTCTGAAACACTTTGCAATTTACCATTTAGCATTGCACGCAAAGGTGCATTTTCATTTTGAAGTTGATTCCATTTCATAGCACAAGCTGAAAGAAATACAGGCTTAGCTTTTTCTTGTAGAGTTATATATTTTCCCCATTCGCCAGGAGAAACCTCACCCCATGCTATTTTGGATGTCATAGTATTTTCTTTTCCATATTCCCAGGCAGGTAACTTAACCAAATAAATTGTTGTCTGACAGTTTAATGGTCGAAGTTGTTTCATAAGCCAGTACATACCGCAAAGTTCATCCGGATTATAGCTATACCAAATACGAACTTCTTCCCCAGCTACATATCGTTCAATAACCGAAGACAATGTAGTTTTAATTTTCTGTATTTTTTCTTCAACCTGATAGTCTAAATCCTCTACAAACCAGACAGACAGCATTTTCTTGAGAACATTTTTCCGCTGTTCGCCAATTCCATTATCAGAAATATCTCCCACACTAAGAGCCATATCAAAACAATAAACATCACTGCTCTTGCCTCCCAATGGAATAGCATTCTCCCAAGCAATATGTTCTTGTTCCTGTGCTTGAATTTGTGCTTCTTTCATTTCATCTGAAGATGGAACACTCCCATCTTCGTGCCTCATAAAGACCGAAACTGCACTTCCTCTATACTTTCCCTTACCGTAAGTTTGGGCAATTTTCAAACTTCCACAGGCACTTTCACCAAATACAATTTCAATCATCTTATATACCTCCGATTTAATTACTCCCGTATGAATAAATTATATCATGCAAAACAATTTCTTCTGCCCGGTTGTGAATGTTATTACAACGCTGCACCCATTCCATTTGTTGAGTTCGCTTCAATTCCTCTGTCACGCCCTCGGTGGCTTTCATCTGCTCCATGATAGTGTCTAACCGTTCCTGTGCCTGTTCGTTCAGGTCTGCAAGATATGTCCACAATTCTCCGGTCAGTATCAATGTATTCAATCTGGCTGGGTGGACTTCCCTTAAATATTCCCGGTGCATCCGTCCGTACTTTCCGATAGGGCGGTGTTCCTCCGGCAGTTTCAAGTCCGGGATGTAGTAATCTCCGACAAGGATATAATCAATTCCGTTTTCCGTTATTCTTGGTTTCAATTCTCTCATGTTCCTTACCTCCTGTGGAAGCAGGCTCGTCTGGTACTAACTCAATCACATCGGTAATCTCACAATTCAGCGTTTCGCAGATACGGGCTAATGTATCCA
>JAJEPU010000008.1 GCA_020686985.1 Brotaphodocola catenula | reverse complement strand
CTGCCCTATCAGAACGAACATTTTTCTCAATACCGCACCAAAAGTGTACAGGAGTTTCGTTTTGAATTAAGTCAGGGCATTCGCAGTCAGATATTTTTTGCCACTTTCGTCAAAAATATCGAAACACATATAAAATCAAATGCTATGATAAAGGCTTTAAAACAACTGGCTTGCCAGCACGTCTACCATTTATAAAGTTGTAAACTGGTGTATAAGATAGATAAATGCTTGAAACAGGTGACTGAAATAAAGGGCTGAGAGAAGTAACTTAGATGAGTGAATGAGATAAATGATCGTGGAGGTATTGTGATATGGGTGGAGACAGTGGCGAGGGTGGACACAGCGAGGGATATAACGCAGAATCGAGCGACAGCAACATTGAGAGCAGTGTAGAGACTTCTTCCAATTCAGAAATTGACGCAGAAGTAACGGATAACGAGCTGGATCTTGTGTTCGAGGATGAACAGTATGAAAAAAGAGAGACGGGAGATGAAAACAGCGAAACCAAGGAGACGGGCAAAGAGAATCATGATAAAATAGAAGATCATACGGAGAAAATAGAAGACGGTACGGAGGGTGAGGCGGAGGACGGAGAAATATCAGAAAAAGATATTTCCGAGTTACCTCCAAACGTTCAGGAGTCTTATTATCGCTATGTTCAGGACGGCTGGAATGGACCTCACAGTGATGCGACACCGGGTACAAAAGGTGGGGGAGAGTTTTCAAACCGGGATGGCGATTTGCCGACCGTGGATAACGAGGGAAAACCAATCACCTATAAAGAGTATGATGTGAACAATAAGCCCACAGATGGAAGCAGACGCGATCACGAACGCTTCGTCATCGGAAGTGATGGTTCGGTGTATTATAGTGGGGATCATTATGATTCATTTACCAAAATAAAGTAGAGGAGGGAATGCAATGGCAAATAGAATTCTCAGACGGGAAGAGATGACATATCCGGTGACCTACTATGAGGAGAATCCATTTCTGATTGTTGTGTTGAATGGAAATGAGATTCTCGACAAGACGGCTTTTTTTAAGGAGATGGAGACTAAGATGCAGTTTCCGGGAACCTGCAAAAATAAGTTCAGTCGTTTTGATGACTGGATGACAGATTTATCCTGGATCTCGGCAGATCAGGGAATCTGCCTGATTGTAAATAATTATTCAAAGTTTCTTTCTTTGGATCCTGTTTTTAAAGAAAATCTGATCGAGGACTTTCGCGACAACATTCTTCCGTTTTGGGAGAAGGATGTTCTTCAGTATGTGAAAGATGGAAAGACGCGCCGGTTTGATATGATATTAAATTGATTGTGATATGGAACGAATGGGGAAGGATGAAAAATGCCAATATCAATTAAGAAAAACAGACAGGTTTTTGACGAAGCAGGTACTGCTTATGTGGTCGGTGACCTGATCTATGCAGTTTCAGACAGTACGAAGATTTACAGCGTGACAAACTGCGAGGAAAAAGTTTACGTTGAAGTTGCTGAAGTTTATCAGAACAGACACGTTGTCAGGAGAATGAGTGATGAGTTGGTGGAACGACCACATTTGACAAAAGAGCAGAGATTTGCAAATACGTTGTGGCCTGAAAAACTCGTGAAAGGCGAATATGACTCTGGATTTACCGGTTTTATAAGTCGGAATCCACATGTAGAAGGAAATCCTTTTGTATCTCTGGCAGAAGTCATAGAAGAGCGAAAGAAAAAGAAAATACTCTTGCGCGAAGAACAAAAGTATTATTTGAACCTTGGTATCCAGCTCGCAGAGATCATTGAGATTCTTCATGAGGGAGAGCACGTTATCGGCACGCTGTCGCCGGATAAGTTTTGGGTATCGGAAGCGGGAGATGTCTATTCGTTTCTCACCTACCAGTTTTCTTATGAAAAGGTAAATGCATTCGACTCCCCACAGTATGTTGCTCCGGAATGGCTGAGTCAGAGAAACCGGGAGAGAATTCTTTTTGACAAGAAATCCGACTCCTTTTTGTATGCGCTGATACTGTTTCAGTTGCTGACGGGCAAGTATCCGTTTGTATCCGACCGCGATATTTCTGAGGTGAAAAAGGAAGAATTGTGGGAGCAAATGGTTGACGGAAAAAGTTTGTACTTCTGGGAAGATTCAAACATCATGAACACAATTGAGGAAGCGTTGCAGGGTGTAAGTCCGGAGGTTGAATCACTGTTCAAAAGAACGTTTGACTATTGTGGGGATGAAGAATACGATGAGTCGAGAGCTTCGATTAAGGAGTGGCTGCATGCCTTGAAGGAGGGCAACAACTAACAGCTGTTAGCGCAGTTAGATTCTGATGGGATATCTTTGCTTTAGGGGGAACAACAATGAGTCATACATATGAAAAGTTAGATGGATACAAGTTCTTGTGTAAGATTTTTGCCCTTATTTCCAGAAATACAAATATGAGAGAAATCTTTCAGGAGAACGTGGATGATATTTCAAACACTGCCAATGATGAGATTGTCATGACGTATCTTGCAGAAAACTGGGATCGATTTTGTTCTATGGTTTTAGATAGCAATCCCGAAATTAAGGATTGTATTTTGGAACACTTTAACCAATTCCATCCGGGAAAGACGAAAGGAACAACGTTGGAGAAGTTTCAGGAACTGTGGAAGACGCAGACGGTTAAGGCGCTTGTGAAAGAGCGAAGAGAGACAAGAGATCCTCAGGTTGCATTTGGAATTGCGGAGACTCTTGCGGTAGGACTGGACCAGAGCAACAAGGATTTCTATATTGGTCTGGATGAGGCTAAGAAAATTCTTTTTCTCTGTCTGAAATATTTTGGATATGAAGACGTTGAATTTATCCCGGAAGAATGTTTTGAGGAAGAAACAGAAAAGGAGAATTTCCGAAAACTTTTCTTCTCGGCGCTGTATAGCACCTTATTGTATTTATATCCGGCAAACAATGGAAATGCCCGCAAGAAAAATTTTGAAAGTGGAACGGTCACGATTCTCGAAGTTATACAAAGTGATGCGGTTTCTAAGTTGTTCACTGCATTTCAGAATGTCGCCGAGGCAAAAGCGATTGCAGAACAGCTGTGGGGGAATTTAAAGATTGAGGGGCAGTGTCTGTCTGTATCGGGTGCAGAAAAACTTCCGATGTCAGAGTTTTACATCATTCCTGATATTGTCTCAGATAGACGAATGGGGATATTGACGTGTGAGAGTGGACAGGCCGTTCGTTCCCTAGTCGAGGGAAGATCTGGTTGCGGAAAAAGCACGTTGGCAAAAATGATTGCTTTGATCTGCCAGAATGATGGGAATGATGTTTTGGAGACTGGCAAGTACAGAGAACTTGCGAGCAAGCTGGATTTGCGAAGAAGGATGTGGCCCATTATCCTCGACTGCAAAGAACTGAGAGGTGAGGAGATCGAAGATGGGCTTATTTGTGCCGGACTCAGACAGATGGTATCGAGAGCGAATCAGGACGGTGCAGAGATAAATTATCGTCATTATCAGGAATGTGAACCATACCTGTTGGCGTTCTGCAATCATAAAATCATGCAGGCAGAGCTGTTAGTGATCGTGGATGATTATTCCAAGGTACCGGAGAATTGCATCACGGAATTTAACAGACTGCTCAGGGAATTGTGTAAGAGGTTAACCCTGCACGTTGTTGTGATTACAGATACCTTAAAGCCATCGGAAAAATTTCGACTGAATGAGGCTTTTTATGGCTCTCATAATGAGTTTGCATGGCGGGAGATCTATCCCGATCTGACGTATGTGTCATCGGTTGTAAACACATGGGGAGAATGCGATGCTTCTGCGATAAAGTTAGACCCCTTTGTTCAGTTGTATGTAAATACACCGAGACGTCTCTTTCGGTATGCACAGGCATTGCTTAATGATGAGAGCATTTATTCGATCGCGGATTCCTGTCTGGAGGAGGAACTCGATCTCAGAAAGAAATATATTCGTTACAGAGACGAGTATCCAGAGTTTTTCCGATCACTGACTCTGCGGGCGCTGAGAGAGCGAAAAGAAAAAGAGCGGAAAAGCAGCAAATTAACGATCAGTGAAAAGCAGGCAAGGAAAGTCAAAAATGAGAATGAATCGTGGAATGAGATCTGGTCATGCATTGAGACAGAATCGATCCTGCTTGAACAGTGCGATACAGTAAACAGCCTGGAATTCAGCACTCCTCTCTATCTCTATGATGTGCTGATGAATTACTATTTAGAGCTTCTTCAGGACAGGATTTCGGATCGCGGTTCTGAGCCATTTTTGGAAGAATTTTCGTGTCTTTCCTGCATGGAATTTGCGTATGTGTTAGGTCTGCTTTTCAACAAGCTCTATGAGGATGAGTTTGAGGGGATTTCGGATTTAAAGGTGGAATATTTTGTGAAAGCAGTTGTGGCGAAGCTGTTTGAGGTCGAAACGATGGAGGATCTTGAATACTGCCAGTGGGCGGTATCATTTCTGATGGAAGAAAACTACAAGACAGCGTTTATTCACAGTGGAAATCCTGCTCGAAGGGAGAGAATCTGGCGGGTATTGCAGAGAGCTTATATTTCCTTAGAGGTATGTAAGGATGCATTTTGCAACTGCGGATTGTTAGTTCCGTAAACAGGAGCAAAAAGAGTATATTTCGGACCAACTTTTCGGGTTTTCGAGATGTACTTTGATGAGACGTCATAGTACAATAAAGACATCACAGAGAGGAACACTTATATTTCATAAAGTTCATAAGTTCATAAAGGAAAGGGAGGTATTTTATATGCCAGTACAGTTTACAAAAGATCCGTTACCAACAAAAAACCAGGGAGAGCGTCACATTCCGGCAGTCCTTCTTGTAGATACCTCAGGATCTATGAGTGGTGCGCCGATCGAGGAACTGAATCGGGGACTTCGCGAGTTTGGAAATGCACTTCAGGAAGATTCACTTGCTTTGGGAAGAGCGGAAGTTTGCATTATCTCTTTTAACAGTTCCGTTGAGACGGAAATGGGATTCCGTCCTGCTGTTGATTATGAGGCTCCGACACTTTCTGCATCTGGACTTACTTCTTTTAACGAAGCAATTCAGGCAGGTCTTGATGCGATTGAATCGAGAAAAAAGGAATATAAAGATCAGGGTGTCTCCTATTACAGACCGTGGTTGTTTGTTCTCACAGACGGCGCTCCGACAGATACCGGTCTTGAGGCTTCTGCAAAGAGCAGACTTCAGGATGCGATCAGAAACAAGAAGGTGACCTACATGCCAATGGGAATCGGTGATGGTGCGGACACCCGTAAGCTCCAGGAGTACTATCCGGATGAGGCAGCCGCAAAGCCAGTTCTCAAGGCAGATGCAAAGAACTTTAAAGAGGCGTTTGTGTGGTTGAGTGCAAGCATCAGTCTGATCTCCAAATCTGATCCGAATACGACGAGTCAGGTAAATCTGCCTCCGACTCCGAGCATGATTACTGTGGGAATCTAATAACTCAGAGTGGATGTCTCCCTCCTCTATAGGTGGGGGTATCGCAAACTTTCTCAGGAGGGGAGACAATCCCCTTTTGAGTTATACGCTCCGCGAGAAGCGCAGTGATTCTGATTGGAAGATGTCAGCAAAGCTGACCAGAATCACGCGCCAAGTCTCCGCGAGCGTCGACTTGAAATAAAACAATTCGGGATTGTTAGCTGGTTAAAAGAGAATGAGTACTTGAGTGGATACTTGAGACATTTTTTTTCGATCAGCTAACAATTTTAGAAAGGAGTTGTTTATTGCGAATGTGGCCTTTTGATAAAGACAAAAAGCAATCTGATCATGAATCTTTTCAGCTTAAAAAAAACGCCCCGAAAGAGAGAAATCTCGATCAGAGCGATACGTTTGAGTGTATCGCAGACGAGGAGAATGAAAAGAGTGATAATGTGAGTGATACGATTAGTGATGGCGATGATGACGAGGTCATTCTTCCGCCGGAGCCGGAATTAGATCCCCCCGTATATGGAATCACTGGTGGCGTTTCTTATTGGGGATTTTCTCAGAGAGGAGAATCTCATATCAAAAATGGTGCGCCTTGTCAGGATCGCTGTGTGATTGATGTGGTGAATAGTTCGCCACTGATTATTGCGGGAATTGCGGATGGTGTGGGAAGCTGTATGCTGTCACATTATGGTGCCGCAACCGCAACGCGGTCGGCAATGGATTATTTGAAAAAAGAACTGATCGCATACAACGGGAGTCTTGATGATGCCTATGTCGGAGATCTGTTGAGATCTGCGATGATGTGCGCTTATGAAGCGGTTCGCAAAGAAGCCGAAGAGCTTGAGCAGTTGGAGTATTCGTTTCAGTCCACGTTGACGCTCGCAATCTATGACGGATCCACGCTCTTTTTCTCTCATGCGGGAGATGATGGAATCGTTGCAATTTTAGAGGATGGAACGATGGATCTTGCCACTGTTCGCAAAAAAGGAGAGGAAGCAAGCAGTGTAGTTCCGCTTCAGGGTTTAGACTGGGAGACGCGGAAGTCGACAAATGTGAGTGCATTTGTTATGGCAACAGACGGTGTGCTGGATGCTTTTGTCGGCGGTGAGGTGGAAGGAAACCGGATTTACTATCCTTTTATTGAACCGGCTGTGACACCCGGACAGTTGACGGATGCGAAAATCAAAGAGATTGCAGAATTTTACTATCAGTACATGGCGGGACCGGAATATCGTTCTAAGGTGACCGATGATCTCACAATGATTGTGGTTGCAAATCAGAAAAAAATTACGGCGGAAAATCTTCCTAAGTTTGATAAGGATGCCTGGGACAAATATTCTGCGGAAAGAGAAGCACAAATCAAGTCGGCACTGTACCCGGAAAATGAGCCGGAGAAGAATCGCAAAAAAGAAAATTCAGGTACAGCGTACTCCGAGCAGGAAACTTACAGAGACGTGAGCTCAGATAATGTAGATGATGCAGGCGATGCAGGAGAGATTTTGTGTGACTACTGTGGAGAAAAAGTTTCCTTGGAAAAGGCAAAATTCTGTCCGTATTGTGGTGCTGAATTGAGGTTGCCATTTAAGAATGATCATTATGATACGGCATCTCGATACAGAGATTCCTATGGAGAACCATATAGAGATTCGTATGCAGACTCTTATCAACAGACATCGACATCGCAGGGCAAACTTCAGATTCCCTCGATCACAAAGAGATATCCGGAACCGGGCAGGAAGGGAACAGGAAAAAAGAATCCGACAAAAAGTTCAAAAAAAAACGACGTTTATTTCTCAAAAGGCAATAGTAAAAAGAAGAGTTATAAGAAATATGACTATGATTTCGATGAGGACAGATGGTGGTTTGATCTTGATCCCGTCACTTTTCTTTTGGGTGTAATCATTGTGGCAATCGTGCTGATTTTTGTGTCCTTTTTCTTTCATTAAGAGTTTAAGTTTAGATCATTAGGAGTTTAGAAAACCGTAGTGATGGATTATACAACAAAGCACAAAGCGGGGAGAGGAATCTATGAGAACATTGTATGGAAAAAAAGGAACGACCTACCAGTTGGGTGAAAAAATTGGTGCCGGTGGAGAGGGAACGGTTTTTAAAATTTCCTCCGAGCATGGAAAAGTCGCAAAGGTATTTCATGACGGAAAATACAATCCAGATGTCATGAGACGAAAAATCGAGACGATGATTTCCATGCCGATCAAGCCGGTTGTGGATGGAAGTTTGCGCATGGCATGGCCGGAAGATATTTTGTTGGATGGAGATATGTTTGTGGGTTATGTGATGCCTTTAGTAGAAGCTCCATATGAAATTTTTCAGGTTTATCGAGATGATGCCGATCGAGACCGGATTCTTCCGGGATACACATGGAAATACTCGATTCAGTATGCGTATAATTTGTCGTGGATCGTGTGGTACATGCATCTGAATGATATTGTGATTGGCGATATGAATATGAAGAATATTCACATCAATGAAAAGGGACAGGTTGTCCTCATTGACTGTGATTCGTTTGACATCACCAATCCCAAAACGAAGGAGCATTTTCCGTGCACGGTTGGATTGCCGGAGATGCTTGCGCCGGAACTTCAGACTTGTGGAAATCTGGCGAATGGCAAGTTCTCCAAGGAGAGCGATGATTTTTCGCTTGCGATTCACATCTTCCGCTTGCTGATGAAAAATGCAGATCCGTTCGGCGCGAAATTGATCAGCAAGAAGAAATCATCCCGCAGTGCGGTGGATGCGAGTGGAGTGATTGTCAATGGCGAGTGTGTTTATGTGAGAAAAGTACCGGGAAAGGTGGCACCGGACTGGGTTCCGCCATTTGATATGCTTCCGGAAGATGTTCGGAATGCGTTTATAAAAACATTTAATTACACACATTTAAACGCACTGAAAAAAATAAAAGACAGAACCACTGCGGAAGAATGGAACCTGATTCTTCTTAAGCTTGCACAGGCGGAGCCGAATCCCAATCTGACGAAATGCAGTAGTAATTCAAGGCATATTTATCCGATTCACAACACGACTTGCCCCTGGTGTGGAACGCAGAGCATTATGCATGACAATGGACTTGTCAAAAAAGTGAGAAGCTGGCTGGGATATTGATGCTTGAGTGATATTTGGGAAATATTTTGGGAATGTTTGGGCAAAGAGATTGAGCTTTGGGGAGAGAGGGGAGATGATCGGTTTGCTGTCTTACAGAGGTTCATCAGGGAAAATTTACAAACTGAATCATAATCTCGGAGAAGGTGGCGAGGGGATTGTTTACGGTCTTTTAGACGATGACAAGCATGTTGCAAAAATATACAAAGAGAATTATTTTAAGACAAAGAGCGAGCGGGATACAGCAGAGCGCAAACTGAAAGCGATGGTGGTGATGCAGCTTTCCGGCTATGTAGATGACAAACTTCGGTTTACCTGGCCACAGGATATTTTGTATGAAGATGACGAAGAACTTGGAATGGTGGGATTTATTATGCCAAGAGTTCCGTCGAGTTTGAAGATTTATTCTGTTTACAGAATGGACGATGCAGTGAAGAAAATTTATCCGGAATTCACATGGAAATATTCGTTGCAGTTTGCGTATCACCTGGCCTGGGTCGTGCAATATCTCCACTCAAAGGATATTGTGGTGGGTGACTTTAACCAGAACAATATTTACGTTGATACAGACACAAAAGCTGTCGTTCTCATCGACTGTGACTCGTTTGATATTATGGATCCGTATACGCGAGAACATTTCCCGTGTACGGTTGGATTTTCGGAGGTGCTTGCACCGGAACTTCAGACCGTTGGAAATGTGAGAAATGGGCGTTTCACAAAGGAGTCCGATAATTTTTCGCTTGCAATTCATATATTTCGTCTGCTCATGAGAAATGCAGATCCGTTTGGCGGAATTATTGCGTCTGGTGCCTCCACAAGCAGTATTCCGCAGAATCAGGCGATTATAAATGGCGAATGTCAATATGTGAGAAATGTCGGAAAGATCATTCCGAAATGGTCACCGAAGCTGGAAGCGATGCCGGTTGAAATTCAGGAGCTTTTTAAAAAGACATTTGACTATACCGCGACGACTGCATTGCGAAACAGGCGCAGGAGAGCTACGGCTGAGGAATGGTGCAATGCGTTACGACCATACACAAGAACAGGACAGAATCGACGATTAAAACAATGTTCCCACGACCCTTTACATATTTATGCTTCTCACAATCGACGCTGTCCCTGGTGTGCGTGCGAGGGAAAAACTTATGTTCCGGATCCCATAGATTTGAACCATTTAAAAAAAGCATTCCAGATTTTATCAAGGGTTTTGCAGTGTCTCATGGTTCTCTCGATTCTGAGCGAGTTGGGATATCTGTGTTTGTATCGGTCGACAGGCGACTATCGAGCGATGTGGAGTATGTTTTGCAAGAATGTTTTGATTATCAGAGAGAATTTGCTTGGAAATCCGTTATTTCTTAATTTGGGATATTTTAAATTGGAAATCGAAATCTTTGCGGATAAGTTTGCACAGTTTTGTAGCAATCTTGATTTTTTGAGACGATCGGATTTTGGGTTTATATGTGGAAAGAATTTCCTTGAAAATAATCAGCTGGTGATTCATCACAGCGTGGAGCAGTTTTGGAATGTGTCGGTTATGATTCCTGTTTTGATTGGTCAAATAAAAAATCTGTTTGGTATACTACAAAATAACATCGCATTTTATTGGGGAATGGTGATGAAAAAGATAAAAGGGCTGATTCCGATCTGGGAGAGATAGAGAGTATGATAAAGATAATGACGATATTTATGTATGTAGCGACGATTCTGGCTATAGGATCGACTGTGATTGTGGCGGTGAACTATTTGGTCGAGATAAAAACGAAGCAGATTGATTTTATGACGATCAATAAGCACATTAAGACTTGCAGGAGAGCGTCTCTTGTGTTTACCGCTCTGGTATGGCTGGCAAACAGCTTTGAGCAGAGAAGTATCTGCATAAAAGGATATTTGGAATTATCAGCGACGTGTTTGCGACTGGGATTTTTTTGGCTAGTTTATGCATTTGTTTGCATTGCAATTTGTATTTTGATGGTCAGCATTAAGAAAGAACAGGTGCTGATCAATCATATTTCAAAATTCAGAAACTCTGGCTTCATTATGGGAGCGGTATTTCTGATCATATCATTTTTATTGAATGTAAAATAGGTGAAATAATCGAATAAGTGGGAAAAGCAGAAAGCGTGAAGTTTGTTTGAATTTGAATGAACTTTGCGTTTTTTTTCTAGATACTTTTTGAGGGCATATCGGTACAATATAGATAACAAGAAAAGACAAGATTACTCACATAACTTGCATAGAGAATAATAAAAAAATTGTGCAAGGGGAATAAACGGTTATTTAAAACGATCAGAGAAAAGTCAGGGGGAATGAGATGGCAGTTTACAAGAGTTCTTCTGGTAAGATTTATATGTTAGGAAAACAGCTTGGAGATGGCGGAGAAGGAATCGTCAACGAGATTCAGGGCGAAAATTCCAAGGTCGCAAAAATCTATAGGGCGGACAGGTTTAAGACGGATCAGGATCGATTTACAATGGAGCGCAAATTAAAGGCAATGTTGGACATGAATATTTCTGTCTATGTGGACGGAAAACTTCGGCTTACCTGGCCGTTGGATATCCTTTATGAAAATGGTTCGATGGTTGGATTTGTCATGCCGAAAATTAATTCTAAGTACAAGATTTTTGATGTTCAGCGAGTGGAGATGGCGGAAAAGATTTATCCGAATTATACATGGAAATATGCGGTTCAGTTTGCGTACAATCTTTCCGTGGCTGTGAAATATGTTCATGATAAGAATATTGTGATTGGTGATTTCAATCAAAACAATATTAGTATTGATACCTCAACGGGTGCAGTGATCCTGATCGACTGCGATTCCTTTGATATCCGAGATCCGAAAAGTGGAGAACATTTTCCATGTAAAGTTGGTCTTTCTGAAATGCTTGCACCAGAATTACAGATGGTAAGAAATTTGGCAAATGGAACATTCACAAAGGAGACCGACAATTTTTCTCTTGCGATTCATATTTTCCGGTTGTTGATGAGAAATGAGGATCCTTTTGGTGGAGTGATCACGATGAGCAGATCGCTCAGCACTGTATCTGCGAATGCACCGATCATTAACGGGGAATGCCCTTATGTGAGAACGGTGAGTGGCAAAGAAATTCCGGGACGGTCCCCCACTTTGGATATGCTTCCTGTCAATATTCAGGAACTGTTTAAAAAGACGTTTGACTATGATGCGAGCACAGCGCTAAGACGGATTAAGAATCGTGCAACGGCGACAGAGTGGTGCAATGTGTTAGTGGTGTTGGCTACTGCGGAACCAAATCCTAATTTGCAGACTTGTGCTTTGAATCCGCACCATGTATACCCCAAATACAGTTCCTATTGTCCATGGTGCAGGTGTGAAAACTATCAGCCTCCAAAATCTATCGCTTCAAGGGCAAAACAGAAGAGCGCTGTGCAGAACAATTCCACAATCAATTCTACGGTTAATTCCGCAGTTAATTCCCAAGTTACATATACGCCACCGAATCCGGGGACTGTAAATATATCATCAGGAACAACAGGCATATCGGGAACGTCAGGAACAATGGGGACAACAGGAACATCCGGAATGACGGGAACATTGGGGACGACAACTAACCAGCAGGCAGGATCTGGTGGCAATGCCAAGCCCAGAAGAAAACCGACACTCTTCTACCTCGTTCTGATTGCGTTTGGTCTTGCCGGAGGATTTGTATTTGGACAACCCGTATGTGAGGTCGCAGATTTGGGTTTTCATATGGATATTCCTCTGAATGCATGTATCGCGGTTCTTTCTATTGGTGGAGTGATTGGCAGTGCCTTGATTGCATATTATTTTAAAGATCGGTACATTTATGCAGACAATGCGATCCCGTGGCTGTTTATGGGACTGGTCACTTTACTTGTACCGCTGGTGGTTGCCCTTGCAATGGCGCTTGTGATGTTTATTGTTGCTGTAATTCTTGGAATTCTTACCGTGTTTGTAGGCATTATTATTGGTATTATTGTTATCGTGATGATCGGTTCGGGCAGTTAAAGTGAATCTTTTGGGAATGTGAGCCAAGTCTTGGCAAGTGTCGACTTAATCGACTTAAATATGGTGTTGGGAGGGCTTATTCGCATGTTTGTCACAGTGCGCATATCCTGATAGGGAGAAGGGAACTTTTCAGAAGTCAAAGTGAATGAAGAGGGAACTTCTCTCGAAATAAAGAATAAAAAATCAGGAGTGTTGATTATGGCAAGATTTACGAACTATGCAACTCTTTCTTATAACGGCGGAAGCACAGATTCCAATACCGTCACGGGTGAATTGCTTGAAGTGCTGTCTGCGTCAAAGACGGCGGTGAAGGAAGTGTATACAGCGAAGGATCGGGTAACGTATGTGCTGTCGCTGATTAACAGCGGAAAGACGGAATTTGCCGGATTGACGGTGACCGATGATCTTGGGGGCTACCTGTTTAAAGAGAATCTGGTCTATCCATTATCATATGTCGAAGGTTCTCTGCGTGCCTATGTAAATGGTGTGCTCCAGATCGCTCCGACTGTGACCGCAGGTCCGCCTCTGTTGATTGAGGGTGTGAGTGTTCCGGCAGAGGGAAATACGATTCTGATTTACGAGGCAGAGGTGACGGAGTATGCACCGCTCGGAATCGAGTCTGTGGTCACAAACACTGCGACGATCACTGGTGGAGGATTGAATGCGCCTCTGACTGTGACGGAGACGATCGGAATGGAGAACAAGGCAGATCTTAGCATCAGCAAGGCACTTTGCCCGTCGACGGTGACGGAGAATGGACAGCTGACCTACACGTTTGTGATTGAGAACAGCGGAAATGTCGAGGCGACGGAGGAGGATAGCGTGGTTCTCAGCGATACCTTCAACCCGAAGCTCAAGGCAATCACCGTCACCTTCAATGGCACGGTTTGGACAGAGGGTGTGAACTACACTTACGATGCGGATACGGGAGTGTTTGCGACACTCGAAGGGCAGATCACGGTGCCTTCGGCATCGTATGTGCAGAATGAGGATGGAACCTGGAGTACAAATCCGGGCAGTGCGACGCTTGTGATCACCGGTACTGTGTAACCGAGAAATAAACGACAATCCCCCTCTTATAAAGAGGGGAATGTCGCAAGATAATAGTTATTTATGAATGGTTATGACTTTAGAATTTATTATTAATGAAGCAGTGGATCTGCGGGCTGTGAGATAGCACTTACAGCCTGTTGAATTTTGAGGATCAAAATCAAGAGGATGATTTGATGAGAAGGATTCAGAGAAAATAGTGAGATTTGCATGGACAAAATGAAGGTTGGGATTTATTTTTAATATAATAATTGAAAATGACAACTTGATAAAAAGATTGATAAGAGAGTTTATAAAATGAGTTGTGGGAAGATTGATAGAAAGAGTGAGAGAAAGAGGGCGATGAAATGGATCGAAATGTAGAATATATTCTGGAAGTGGCGAGATGTGGTGGAATTACGCGGGCAGCGGAGAATCTTTTTATCACACCGTCTGCGCTGAGCAAATATGTGCTGGCGCTTGAGGAACAGCTTCAGGTGAAATTGTTTCACCGCGTCGGAAAGACGTTTGTGCCGACCGAGGCAGGAGAGTGTTACATAAAGAAGGGGCTTGAGATTGAGCGTCTTTATCATGAGCTGGATGATCAGATGGCGAATTTGTCCTGCATCAGCCGTGGAATCTTGCGCCTTGGTGTGCAGGCAAATCTCTCGGAGCGGGTGCTGAGATTTGTGCTTCCGAAATTTCAAAAACAGCTTCCGGGAATTCGGATCTGTATGCATGAGACGAGTGCGGATGAGGTGATTTCGATGCTCAAAAAACAGACACTTGATGTCGGAATTGCGATTGTGGAGCAGAGAGAACACAGTCTGAATTACCGGAAAATTGACTCCTGCGAGATGGTCATGGCAGTCGGAGTCGATCATCCGATTCGCGAACACGCGGAGAAAAAAGAGGGCTTCCGTTACCCGTGGATTGATCTGAAATGGTGCAGTACCGAGCCGAATGTGATGATGATGCCGGGATCGTCGTATCGGATGTTTGCGGACAATCTCTACGCATCCTACGGGCTGACGCCAAATATTGTCTACCAGTTTGAGGCAACGAGAACCGGGCTTGTATGTGTTGCATATAACGGAGCAGTTATGATCACCGCGGATCACATGATTTTCAACAGTTATCAGGAGGAGCGCGTGGTTCCACTTTCAATCGGGGAGACTCCTGCGTATCGCGATCTGTGCGTGATCTCCTCAAAATGGACGCAGATGACAGATGAGACCGAGTGTCTCTATGGAATTATGGAAAATCTTTTTCCGGCGCGCTAGTTTTTCAACGTCATTTGGATTCAGAAAGTATGTCTCGTTATATTTTTTCAGAGGATATTCTTTGAAGGAGATAAAAGGGGCTGAGTAGAATCATGTGCCTAGTTTTTGCAAAATATTGACGGGGATATATGTCGCTTAGGTTGACATTTATAAAGAATATGGAAATGTACTTCCAGTATTTCACGCGTTAAAATAGTCGATGGATAATCAATAGTTATAAGAATAACAATGATGACAATTTAACGAAAGAGATACGGAGGAAAAATCATGTCACCTTTACAGATTACGCTGATCATTCTGCTCTGCACGATCATCGCATTTGTCTCCGGAAAGATTCCGTTTTCGATCATCTCGGTCGGAATCATTCTGGCATTGATTTTCACAGGCGTTATGACGCCGGCAGAGGCAATGAGTGGTTTCATCAACACGAATGTGGTGATGTTTGTTGCAATGTTTGTGATTGGAGCGGGACTCACAAAGACAAGCCTGCTTGACCGCGCACAGAGTGTAGTAGTTCGCTACAAGGATAACCTTCCTGTGCTGATTTTCTTTTCTTCGCTCGTAGCAGGTTTCCTCGGATGTGTGACCAGCGCTACTGCAACCGCGGCAATCATGATTCCACTTCTTGTCGGAATTTCCGCTGAGATCGGTGTGAGTCGAAGTAAACTGCTTTACCCGACAATGGCAGTTTCCAACATTGCGACGGCGATGACGTTTCTTGGTCAGGGAGCAAGTAACATGACCTGGAGTGAGATCATGGTCAAGGCGGGAGCGGAGCATCCGTTCCAGATCTGGGATTTCACGATTGCGCGTATCCCGGTTCTGATCATTGCCATTTTATACATGGTATTTATCGGATATAAACTGATGCCGGATATTGACAACAGCAAGTTCCACGACACGGTAAACAGTACGGAGACCGGTTGCCGTCTGACTCCGGCAAAGGAGAAGATTGCATTTGTGATTATTGGACTCACAATCGCGGGCATGCTGTTTGAAAAGATGATCGGAATTGATATGTACCTGACGGCATCCGTCGGAGCTGTGCTTCTGGTTCTCACCGGTGTGCTCTCTGAGCAAGAAGCGTTGTCATCGATTCATCAGCCAACGGTATTTCTGTTTGCCGGAGTTCTGGCGCTTTCCGATGCAATTCGCCTGACCGGGGCCGGAGATGTCGTTGCAGACTGGATGATTCGCCTTCTCGGAAACACGACGAATCCGTATATCATCATGACGGTCTTCTATGTGATTCCGTTCCTGCTGACTCAGGTTATGTCGAATCTGGCAACTTACACAATCTTTATTCCGCTTGTCGCTTCTGCCTGTGTGAAGATTGGTCTTGATCCGAGAGCAGCAGTAATGGGTGTGCTGATGGCAAGCTGTGTATCGATTATGACTCCGATGGCAGCACCGTGTCAGATCATGATTATGGAGCCGGGGGGATATAAACTCAAAGACTATCTGAAATGTGGAACACCGCTCGCGATTATCATTGCGATCGTGAGCATTTTTATGCTTCCGATGATGTTCCCGTTCTAATCTGAAAGATTAAAAAGAAAAATCGGATGATCCGATCGAACGATGAAAATGGAAATTTCCTGCCAGGGGAGTTTCCGTTTTTTATTTTTGCTGAGAAAACATTGTTAACTTTGCGGTAGAATGTTAAAATGAAAGAAAAATGTGAGTGAACAGAGAACTGGGAAGATTAGTGGGGAAAAGAAAAACGGAAAACCAGAAAAAGGAGAAAATAACAATGGGAGAGTCAGAAAAAATTGGAAGATTCAGCTGTGTGGATTGCGGAAAAAATGGTTGTCGAAAACAGAATGGAGATTATCCGGAGTTTTGTGAGATTCCTGCACTGACAGAGGAGGAGATCGAAAAACTCAGAGAACTTTATCAGGATGAGGAAAATCGAAGAGTGGCGATTGCATCCGCGGAGGTTGAGGGAGAGTTTTACGGAACGTACACAAGAGTTGAGGAGACGATTGAATTTGCCCGCCGAATCGGAGCAAAGAAACTCGGAATTGTGACCTGTGTCGGTTTGCTTGAGGAAAGTCGGGTACTTGCAAAAATTCTGCGCCTGAACGGATTTGAGGTGTACAGCGTTGCCTGCAAGACGGGAGCAATGCTCAAGACGGATATCGGACTTGATCCGAAGTATACCTGCAAGAGCGGAAATGTCATGTGCAATCCGATTCTTCAGGCAAAACTGATGAACAGAGAAAAAGTTGATTTGAACATTGTAATGGGACTCTGCTGTGGTCACGATAGCCTGTTTTATAAGTATGCAGAAGGGTTGACGACAACGCTTGTCGTGAAAGATCGTGTTCTCGGAAATAACCCGGTTCAGGTGCTTTACCAGACGAGATCCTACTACCGCCGTCTACTCGCAAAGCCGGTGGGGGAGAAATAACCCGGAATGGCAGATA
Source organism: Brotaphodocola catenula (assembly GCA_020686985.1). Lineage (GTDB taxonomy): Bacteria > Bacillota > Clostridia > Lachnospirales > Lachnospiraceae > Brotaphodocola > Brotaphodocola catenula. The sequence goes on along the minus strand of JAJEPU010000008.1, from coordinate 76,820 downwards.
AATAAGTTCTAGTAGTGAAAGAAAAACAGAATACAGAATAAAATAAAAAATCAAATAAGAAAAAATGAATGAGAAAGAACAATAAGAATGAACGAATAACAAACCGTGGATAAGAAACAACGAAAAACATGAGAAAGATTCTCAACCCCACTTCTTGTCTTTCAAACGAGTGCGTGATAAAATTAACGACAGTTAGCATAGCCTTACTTGTGCGTGAAATGGTAAATAAAACTAGCACAAAAATCTCATAGAGATTTCGCAGAGAACTGCAAAAATCCGAATATGAGTTATGTATAGGGCTTTGAAAACTGCGTAAAATCTGTTAGTAATAGGCAGAAATTTCTCCGCAAGTGGAGCATGGTGCGCTGATGACAGATGATATGTTTCGCAAATGCCTAAAATCTATTTGAGTAATAATGAGAATTCAGATAAATGAATGACAAATCCTCAGATAAAGATTTGGATAGAGATTCAGATAGAGAGTGAAGAATGGAAACAAATCGGAAGAAATCGGCGATTTGCCGTGAGAAAGGATGAGAACATGAACTATTTGGAGATTGAGAAGGTAATCGGAAGAGAGATCATTGATTCCAGAGGAAATCCAACTGTTGAGGCAGAAGTTTATCTGGTAGACGGAACCGTTGGAAGAGGAACCGCACCGAGCGGTGCATCAACCGGTGAGTTTGAGGCACTGGAGCTTCGCGATGGCGACAAGAGCCGTTTCGGTGGAAAGGGCGTTTCCAAAGCAGTCAACAACATCAATACGGTAATTAACGAGGCACTTCAGGGTGTCAGCGCATTTGATACTTATGCAGTAGACAAGGCTATGCTGGATGCAGACGGAACAAAGGATAAATCCAACCTGGGTGCAAATGCAATTCTGGCAGTTTCTATCGCAGCAGCACGCGCAGCAGCAAATGCTCTGGATATCCCGCTGTATCGTTTCCTTGGTGGTGCAAACGGAAATCGTCTCCCGTTGCCGATGATGAACATCTTAAATGGTGGCGCACATGCAGCAAATACCGTGGACGTTCAGGAGTTCATGATCATGCCGGCCGGTGCTCCGACTTTCAAAGAGGGTCTGCGCTGGTGTACCGAGGTATTCCATGCGCTTGCAGGTCTGTTAAAGAAGCGTGGACTGGCTACCTCTGTCGGTGATGAGGGTGGTTTTGCTCCGGATCTTGGCAGTGATGAGGAGGCTATTCAGGTAATTCTTGAGGCTGTCAAGGCAGCAGGTTATGAGCCGGGTAAGGATTTTGTTCTGGCAATGGATGCTGCTTCCAGTGAGTGGAAGGGAAGCAAGAAGGGTGAGTACATTCTGCCGAAATGCGGAAAGAAGTTCACTTCTGAGGAGCTTGTAGCACACTGGAAGGGTCTTGTTGAAAAGTACCCGATCTACTCCATCGAGGATGGTCTGGACGAGGAAGACTGGGAAGGCTGGCAGATGATGACCAAGGAGCTGGGTGACAAAGTTCAGCTCGTCGGCGATGATCTGTTCGTAACCAACACCGAGCGTCTTGCAAAGGGAATCAGCCTTGGCTGTGGAAATTCCATCCTGATCAAGCTGAATCAGATCGGAACCGTTTCTGAGACTCTTGAGGCAATCAAGATGGCACACAAGGCAGGATATACCGCAATCGCTTCTCATCGTTCCGGTGAGACCGAGGATACCACGATTGCAGATCTTGCAGTTGCACTGAACACCTGCCAGATTAAGACTGGTGCACCGAGCAGAAGTGAGCGTGTTGCAAAGTACAATCAGCTTCTCCGCATCGAGGAAGAGCTTGGTACAGCAGCACAGTTCCCGGGCGTTGGTGCATTCAACATCAAGAGATAAGAAAAGCAAGTTAAAAAGCAAACTAGCAAGAAAATAAAAAGCAGGATTGCGCATGCATTGCTATGCAAAAAATGGCAACTGTATGAGGCATGATATGATTCTGCGAAAATATGAAAACGGCGTTGCAAGATGGAAGGGAGAGATTCCTTATCTATCCTGCAACGCTGTTTTGTTTTTGCTGATTTTTTTATTTTTCCAGTTTTCCCAGTTTTCTGGATGTTCCTGCATAAGACTACACTACATAGGAATATAGCGTTTCAAGGCCTCAATATAGAGCATACCAAATCGTCCTGGTTGCATTTTCTTGTGGGTGATGTAACCGATCTGCATGTAATCATCGACATCGAGCGGGATTGCCATGATGTTTTTTCCGTTCAGTTCTTCGCTGATCACACCACTGCAAATGGTATACCCATTGACGCCGATCAGGAGATTAAAGAGGGTTGCGCGGTCGCGGACAACGATGTCTTTTTTTGATTCTCGCGTGCTCAAAATTTCCTCAGAGAAATAGAATGAATTGTGTTCGCCCTGCTCGTAGGAGAGGCGTGGATACGGGGCGAGATCTTCCAAGGTAATCCGATCCTTTTTGGCAAGCGGACTAAAAGAGCTGACAAAAACATGGGGGTGGGCGATAAAGAGCGGGTGAAATTTTAAATCGTGCTCTTTGAGTGTTTTTTGCAAAATCGTCTCATTAAATTTGTTTAAATAAAGGATGCCGACTTCACTGCGCAGGTGGGAGACATCCTCGATGATCTCATAGGTCTGGGTCTCGCGGATTCTGAAATCGTACTCTTCTCCGCCGTACTGGTGAAGCAGTTCGACGAAGGCTTCAACGGCGAACGAATAGTGCTGGGTGGAGACGCAGAACTGGTGCTTGACCGGAGCAGTTCCAAAGTATCGCTCCTCGATCAGACCGGTCTGCTCGATGACCTGTCTGGCATATCCGAGAAATTCTTCTCCCTCGGCGGAGACGAGAATGCCCTTATTGGTGCGCTGAAAAATCGTGATGCCAAGTTCGTTTTCCAGTTCGTGAATCGCGGAGGTCAGACTGGGCTGGGTGATGAAAAGCTGTTTTGCCGCCTCGCTGATTGTACCGGCATTTGCAGCGGTGACGGCGTATTTTAATTGAAGAAGTGTCATAAAAAATCTCCCTATATCTAATAAAAAACTTAATAAAACCTAGTATAATGCAAAACTGAAAAATGAGAAAGTTGAAAAACAGGAAAATCGGAAAAACAAAAAATGGAAGGTGTGGGAAAACCAGAAGATACGTCGGAAGATAAGCTAGAATATAAGTCAGAACATATCAGAAAAATGATTCCTTGAATATCGGGGCATTTTTGGCTATACTGGAGAGGATTCATAAACAGGAAGAAAAAGTAAGAGAACGTAAGAAAAAGCAAAAGAAAGCAAGAGGTGTGACGGACATGGCAGAGACAGCAGAAATGACAGAAAAATTATTTTATGAGGACAGTCATATGAGTGCATTTACCGCCCATGTGGTTTCCTGTGAGTGGGATGAGAAAAAGGAGTGCCATGCGGTTGTTTTGGATCGCACAGCATTCTTTCCGGAAGGTGGCGGACAGTACGCGGATTCCGGCAAAATAAATGGCATGGAAGTAGTCGATGTAAAAGAGAAAAACAACGTGGTTTTCCATTACATGAAACAGCCAATTGAGGTTGGCACAGAAGTGAAGGGCGAGATTGATTTTGAGGAGCGGTTCTCCAAGATGCAACAGCATACGGGCGAGCACATTGTCTCTGGTCTGGTTCACCGTCATTTCGGCTATGACAATGTCGGCTTTCATCTCGGAAAAGAACTCGTGACGATGGATTTTGACGGCATGCTCAGTGCAGAGGATCTTCGCATGGTAGAGCTTGAGGCAAACCAGGCAGTTGCAGAGAATATTGAGATCGTCGTAACTTACCCGACAAAAGAAGAACTTGCCGAGATGGATTACCGAAGCAAGAAGGAGATTGCAGGTCAGGTGAGAATTGTAACGGTTCCGGGATATGATGTGTGTGCCTGCTGTGCTCCCCATGTGACAAAGACTGGCGAGATCGGTCTGATCAAACTTGTGGATGCTGTAAAATATAAGGGCGGTATGAGAGTCACGATGGTGTGCGGATTCCGTGCTTTGCAGGATTACCAGAAGAAGGAGGACAGTGTCCGCGAGATTTCCAGACTGCTGTCTGCAAAACCGGATGAGGTCGCAGATGCCGTGCGTCGTCTTCAGGCAGAATCCTTGAGCTGGAAAGACAAGGTGATGCGGATGCAGAACCGTTATATGGAGCAGAAACTTGCGGAGATCCCGGAGGGAGCAGAGAATTGCATCCTGTTTGAGGAGGAGATGGATAAGAATGCCGGAAGAAAGTTTGTCGATTCCGGTATGCGCAAATGTAGTGGAATCTGTGCGCTTTTCCTTGGAAATGAGGAGAAGGGATACCAGTACACATTGGGAAGCCAGAGCATCAACCTCAAAGAATTTATGAAAGAATTTCACAGTGTATTTCCGGGAAAAGGCGGTGGAAAACCGGAGATGGTACAGGGAACGCTTCAGCCAGGCGATCAGCTTTCTGAGGAAGCAATTCGGTTATATCTGTGCAAAAAGTAAAATCTGTGATAGAATCTTGATATTATGAGAGAATATATTGTTTTTGACCTGGAATGGAACCAGGGCTCGCGCGGAAAGGAAGAGGTGGCAGACCAGCTCCCTTTTGAGATTTTTGAGATCGGCGCAGTAAAATTAAATGATAAGTTTGAGATGACGGATCAGTTCTGCCGACTGATTCGTCCACAGGTTTATACGAAGATGCACTGGATGATCCAGGAAGTGACTCATGTGGAGATGGAAGAGCTTCAGGAAAACGGAATGGATTTTGTGGATGCTTCAAGAGAATTTTTTGATTGGTGTGGACCGGATGCCGTATTCTGCACCTGGGGATCAATGGATCTGACAGAGCTTCAGAGAAACTTGGATTTTTACCGGATGGAAAATCCATTTCCGAAACCGCTGCTGTTCTTCGATGTTCAGAAGTTATATGGACTTGCAGTCGGCGACGGAAAGCGGATTTCGCTTGATACGGCGGTCGAGGAGTCAAAGATTGCAAAAGAGAGACCGTTTCACCGTGCAATGGACGATGCCTGGTACACGGCCCAGGTGATGAAAACACTCGACTGGGAGAAATGGAATGCATTTTATTCGGTGGATTATCACCGGCTTCCAGAAGATCGGAGCGAAGAGATCCGCATGACGTTTCCGGGATATTTCAAGTACGTCTCCCGCGTATTTTCCTCAAAGGAAGATGCGATGAAAGACAAGACGGTGACGGCGATGAACTGTTACGCCTGTGGACGTGCACTGCGCAAGAAGATTCGCTGGTTTACAGCAAACCAGAAGACATATTTTGCGCTTGCGATCTGCCCGGAACACGGATATCTGAAAGGAAAGATCCGCATGAAGAAAGCGGACAAGAAATCCGAAGAGGAGCAGGTCTTTGTGATCAAGACGTTAAAGTTGACGGATGAGGCAGGGGCAGAGCTGATCGGTCAGCGCCGTGATGAGATGAGAAAAAAGCGGGCGAAGCGCAACCGCGCGAAAAAAAAGAAGGAAAAGGAATTTGAACAGGGAATTTATCGGGTATCGGAGAATGCCACTTCGGTCGCCTGTGCAATTTCTACGGCTTATAAGAATTCTGGGAAGACAAATACAAACTCTGCGGAAGCAGGGACAAATCATAAAACCCGCAGTGGAAACTATAATGGGAAAAAGCGCAGAGCTTCGTCAAAAAAAAGGAAATTCGGATGAGAATCCGGATTTCCTTTTTTATCTGTCTGTTTCCTATTTGTTTTTCTGCGCAGCAATACTTTTGTGAACTTCGAGAGGCATCGTCAGATGGTGGATCATGATCTCATAGGCTTTCTGACCATCTCCGGATTTCAACGCATCGAAGTAGGCGAGATGCTCGTCGACTGTTCCCTGAATACGTCCCTTTGTGGAGAGGGCATCCTGAGAAGTCAGCTGGATCAGATAGAGCAGGCGCTGGAAAATCTGGTTGAATTCATCGTTGTGAAGGTAATTAACCAGAAGCAGATGGAACTGGTGGTCGTAGTAGATGAACTGTTCCAGATTGTTGTCGCTGAGTGCCTCATCCATATCCTTGAGTGTGCGCTCAAGGTCAGATAAGAGATGTTTGCCCGCAGGGGTGTTGATCTGGGACGCAATGACTGTGGTGCAGAAGCCCTCGATGGCACAGCGGACTTCGATGCTGGCTTTCATATCCTTTTCATTTAACTGTCGGATCATGAAGCCCTTGCTTGGAATGATGGAAATATAGCCGTCCTGGCTCAGACATTGAAGCGCTTCTCTCATTGGTGTTCTGGAAATGCCGATTTCGGCAGACAGTTTTGTTTCGGAATACAGCTGACCGGGCTCTAATTCTCCGTTCAGAATACTGTTTTTGATGCAATCATAGGCCTGCATTTGCAGGAAACTTTTCGTTTTCATAATGAACAGTCAATCCTTATATATGTTATTCGTCACTTTTTTATAGTTCTATAAAAAAAATTTTTATAAAAATCTTTAAACAAGTCTGATTAATTCTGATTAGGTTTGATTAATACGGATTAATTTTGATTTGATTTTATCTCTATTTTTGACGTTATAAAGCTATCTTAAAACAGATCAGGCAAGTATGTCAAGAAAATTCCCAATTCCGCGTTAGATTAAAGAAAGTTCATGTGCACGGGTAGGCATTTTCTGAACTGAAAATGCCGTATGATACAGTGGTGGTAGCAGATTTTGCCGATTTGGAATGCGAAGCATCGGCAAAATCCGTTGCTGTTTACGCAATGTGTGAACAGTAACAAAGAAAGTTCGTGTGCACGCTAGAGGAAGCTCTGAAAAAAACAGAACATTTCACACGGTTGCTGTCAAAGCTGCACAAAAGAATTGTGAAGATTTTGTCTAAAATGCAGGTCAACGCCATCTTGACAGCGTACCGATATACCGGTATACTGGTACACAGAATGAACGAAATGAGAAAAAAATTTATCAGGGGTTCTGAACAAGTTACAGAGAAAATACAAGAAAAGACATCTTGTAACACGATGTAAAGAAGTTGTAAAGACAGAAAAGACACGTTATAAATAATATGTAAACCTAAATCATTTAAAGTTTAAGGAGGATACAAAAATGTGTGTTTACGAAATGGGCAAACTGAGACTGATTGACTTATCCAAGATCATCGATCCGGCTACTGAGAGCAGAAGATGCCATCTGTTCCGCTTCAATACCGGTGGTGCTATCCCGGATTTCCACACCAACATGGATCTGATGAGCCATCTGGGAACCCACTGCGAGTGCCCGTATCATCACGATGACAACTGGCCGTCCGTAGCAGATCTTCCGCTGTCCACCTTCCTTGGCCGTGCAGTTTATGTAGACTTCAAGGAGACCGTTGCAAAGCGTGGTCACATCACCGCTGCTGATCTGGATCGTGAGGCTAAGAAGGTAAAGGAAGGCGACATCGTGATCATCGATTCTTCCTACAAGCTGTATCCGTTTACCCCGGATACCAACACCGACAAGGATCAGAGACTTCTGGTTGGTGAGGAGAGTGCAAACTGGTTCAAGGAGCACAAGGTAAAGGCAGTTGGTTTCGGTGATGGCGTTTCCATCGAGAACTGCAACGAGGATGTAAAGCCATTCCATGACATTCTGATGGCAGAGAATATCGTATTCCTTGAGGTTTTAAGAAACCTTGAGCAGTTGAAGTCTGATGTGTTCTTCATGAGCTATTCTCCGCTTCCGATCAAGGGACTGGATTCCAGCCCGGTTCGCGCTTACGCAATCGAGGGACTGGCAGAGTTCTCTGAATAATTGAGTTGAAATCGAAAGAGAAAGAATAGAAATTATTAAGTTCAGATCAGGTCAGATCGAAAGTTAAAATCGAACCCAAACTTGCAACAAAAAACAGATCTGCCACAGACCGGAGTCAGATCTGGGATGTGGCGGGTCCCATTCAGACAGGAGACGACGATATGCGAATTGCCGTAATCGGTGCGGGGGCAATGGGCTCTATTTATGGTGGCCATCTTTCCCAGCATAATGAGGTTGTACTTGTTGACACGAATGAGGCGGTAGTAAAGAAGATTACCGACGAAGGACTGAGCATTGTTGAAAATGATACCACGAATGTGTATCATCCATCAGCAGTTACAAACACCAAGGAGGAGAAGCCGGCAGATCTGGTAATCCTTTTTGTAAAGGCACTGTTTTCGAGATCTGCTCTTGAAGGCAACCGTGCTTTGATCGGACCGAACACTCGTCTGATGACACTTCAGAACGGTGCAGGTCATGAGGATCTTCTGAAGGAGTTCGTAGCAGAGGATCACATCATCATCGGAACAACTGAGGATAACGGAGCTGTTCTCGGTGTTGGACATGTGCGTCACGGCGGAGCCGGTGTGACGAATGTCGGAATGCTGGCAGAAGATCAGGAAGGTTTCCTTCCGAAATTAAAAGAAGCATTTGATGCCTGCGGATTCCATGTGAAAATCCACGACAACATCCAGCAGTTGATCTGGGACAAGCTCTTTACGAATGTTTCTCTGAGTGCATTGACCGGAGTTTTACAGGTAGATATGGGATACATTACAGAAAATGAGTATGCATGGAATCTTTGCTGTCAGCTGATTCACGAGACGGCTATGACTGCAAAGGCAGCAGGTTTGACTTTTGACGAGGACAAAATGCGCGAGAAAGTGCGTCTGACATCTGTAAACAATCCGAACGGATGCACATCCATTCGCGCTGATCTTCGTGACGGAAGAAAGACTGAGGTCGACACGATCAGCGGTGCGGTTGTGCGCGCAGCAGAGAAGTACGGAGTAGAAGTTCCGGGTCATTCCTTCATCGTTCGCATGGTTCATGCGATGGAAGGCAGAAATAAATAAGAAACTATAAATGAGCAGATTTGAAAAACTGCACAGTCAAATCCGTTATATGCAGACATAAAGAATATTAAACAGAATCAGTATCCGTGACATGCGCACAATACATTGAAAATTTTATGCACTTTTCGGAATTTGCTCATTTATAGCATGTATGTTTAGAAAATCTGCTAAGAAAATAAAAAGATGAATGAAGAAAGATAAACGAAGTAAAAAAATGCTGATGTGTGTATCATGAATTTGATACGCATGTCAGCGTTTTTGTTTTGTGGAATATTTTGTTTTATAGAATATTTTGTTTCGTAGAAGAATGTAGAAGAATTGGGTACAGTGAGAGAAATGAAGAGACTAATTTTCTTAGATATGCAGGGGCGAATCGTGTGGGCAGAAAAGCTCAAAAAGTGAGACAAAATAGAGAAAATAGGGAAATTGACTTGAATATAGTTTGAAAAGTATGAATAAAAACGCAAATTACAAGAAAAGGACTTAACAAAGAAAATTATTCATGTTAAAATATCTTCAGAATATTGAATTCAGAATTTTAGGACATCGAAGGGAGCAATCAGATGAAAGAATATGAGCGCGCTCCCAGACGGGCTTGGATGACAAGTGCATTGATTGCCGTCAATATTCTCTGTTTTCTGTATCTGGAAATTGCAGGTTCAAGCGAAGATGTGCGTTTTATGCTGGAACATGGTGCAATGTACACGCCACTTATTCTGGAGAATCAGGAATATTACCGACTGATCACAGCGATGTTCATGCATTTTGGAATTGAGCATCTTGTGAATAATATGTTGGTTTTATTCGTTCTCGGGGATCATTTGGAGCGTACACTTGGAACGATTCGATATTTGATTTTTTATCTGCTCTGCGGAATCGGATCGAATCTTGCATCCATGATGATTCATATGAATGATGCACAGCAGTATGTCGGAGCCGGCGCATCGGGGGCAATTTTCGGTGTGATCGGTGGTCTTCTGTATGTGGTTGCGAGAAATCGTGGACATTTAGAGGATTTGAGTTCCAGACAGCTTGTCGTGACGATCTTGTTTTCCTTGTATTTTGGATACACCAGCACGGGAGTCGACAATGTCGCTCACGTTTCCGGTCTCATCATCGGAATTTTGCTGGGATTTCTTTTTTATCGGAAACAGAGAAGTGGGAAAGAAATCATTGATACAGGGGATGAAAATTAAAGAAGTACAGAAGAAGTAAAAAATAACAAGTAAAAAAACATAAACAATAGAATATAGGATAATGGAGAAAAATGATTATGAAGGATGAGAATTGTATTTTTTGTAAGATTGCAAATGGCGAGATTCCGTCGGCAACGGTTTATGAGGATGATGATTTTCGTGTGATTCTCGATCTGGGACCGGCATCAAAGGGTCATTCCCTGATTCTTCCGAAGAACCACTATAAAGATCTGTGCGAGGCAGATCCGGCGGTTACGACGAAGATTCTTCCGCTCGCCGGAAAGATCGGAAGCGCAATGAAGGCGGGACTGGGTGCAAGCGGATTCAATGTGGTTCAGAACAATGGAACAAGCGCTGGTCAGACGGTATTTCATCTTCATGTGCATGTGATTCCTCGCTATGAGGGCGGACCGGAGATGGTCGCATGGAATCCGGGTGAGGCAGATCAGAAGGAGTTAGCGGAAACAGCAGAGATTTTGAAGAAAGCATTTTAGGAAACACTTCGGTTTTGCGAATCGAGGTGAGCTCTAAAGATTCCGCCACACAAAAGAAAACGGGAGGGATTATAATGTCTTCAGATGAACGTTTCCTGTCCATTTATCAGAAGAATCTGAAACTGCTCAAATGGATTGCTAAGAAAAACAGAATTCCGAAAGATGAAATTGAGGATATTGTGCAGGAGACCTTTTTTGCATATTATGGTCACTACCCGCTCACGTGGGATGATAGAAAAGTCCGTTATTATCTGGCAAAAATTCTTACGAACAAGTGCAGGGATTATTACAGAAGCCGTAACAGACGTCCGGTTGAGTATATGGACCCGACTGAATTGAGAAATATCAGTTTCGGAAATAAAGTGGGGCAAGATCCGTTGAGCATTGTGATGGAGCTTCAGGCATGCAAGGCTACGGCAGCTGGTTTGAAAACGATGAAGAAAGAGTGGTCGTCGATCATTATCATGTATACATTGCAGGGAATAAGTATACGGGAAATCAGCGAGATGATGAATATTTCAGAGGCTGCATGCAGAATGAGATTGATGCGCGGGCGAGAGCTTCTGTATCAGATGGTTGAAAGGGATCGTCCATTGACGGTAAAACAAAAAAGTCCGAAGCTGGCGAGGAAGAAATCAAAGGATTCTTCCTATACGAATACAAAGTATGCGAGCCAGCCTCGGTACATTCCAATCTCTCAGTTGTCTGACTCGTGAGACGGAAAGGAAAAGAAATCGTTAAGCGCAGTGATTCTGATAAGAAGATGTCAGCAAAGCTGATCGGAATCACGTGCCAAGTCGATGCTTGCGTCGATTTGAAATAATACATTGTGATCATGAAACGCAGAAAAAAATAACGGTTGGTCTCTGGTTTTATGATTTCTGGGTGCTCTTTTCGGCGTAGGATTCAATCAGTCCCACGATGGTGGTGACTGCGTCGGAATGAGCACTTTTGCTCATCGCGTCAATGAATTTCTGGCGATCTCTGTAAGTGCGGTCAATCGCATCGAACAGAGTGTCGTCCGTAACAGTTTCCTCTTCAAGAACTGTGGAGAATCCCTGCTTCTCAAAGGAGCGGGCATTCAGGATCTGGTCGCCACGGCTTGCAGCAGCGGAGAGCGGAATCAGGACGTTTGGTTTTCTGAGTGCCAGAATCTCGCAGATGGAGTTTGCACCGGCACGGGAAACCATCAGGTCTGCGCATGCAAACAGATGGCGCAGAGGAGCATCCACATATTCGTACTGAACATATCCGGTCTGACCGATCAGAGACTCGTCGAGATGTCCCTTGCCACAGATATGTATGATCTGGAAATGTGGGAGCAGACGTGGAAGCAGGCTTCTGACTGCGTTGTTAACGGCGACAGCACCGAGGCTACCTCCGATAACGAGGATGACTGGCTTATCAGCAGAGAGACCTGCATACTGAAGACCGGTGAGGCGGTCGCCCTCGAGAAGCTCTCTGCGGATCGGGGAACCGGTCAGAACAGCTTTTTCTTTCGGGAGATACTGAAGTGTCTCAGGGAAGTTACAGCATATTTTTGCAGCGGACGGGATGCAGATCTTGTTAGCAAGTCCCGGAGTCATATCAGACTCATGAATGATGGTCGGGATTTTAAAGTGCTTTGCGGCGAGAACAACTGGAACAGCCACAAAACCGCCCTTTGAGAAGACAACATCCGGCTTGTATTTTTTCATCAGATTGCGGGCTTCCATGTAACCTTTGATGACACGGAAGGGATCTGAGAAATTCTTCAGATCGAAATAACGGCGGAGTTTGCCGGAGGAGATTCCATCGTAAGGAATTCCTGCTCCCTCGACGAGTTTGCGCTCAATGCCGTTGTAAGTACCAATATAATGAATTTCATATCCACGCTCTTTCAGAGACGGAAGAAGGGCTAAGTTGGGGGTGACATGCCCGGCAGTTCCACCACCGGTCAGAATTATTTTTTTCATAAAATTGCCTCCAGATGATTTTTGAGGATTGATTGTGCAGAGATTAATAGATTGTGGGTGCTGAATGACCAGAAATTGTGAATTGCGAATTTCTGATGCTGAGTTTATTGATCTTATGTTTATTAATCTTATTAATCTGCTGATCCTTATAGTATTATACTAATCACAGGGCTTAAAAAGTCAACCCTGAATCCATTTTCTGAGGAGATCATTGAAAAAAGTTTGTTATTAGTTTGTTATTATTTTAAGTGGTTGGCGTACTAATAGTTAGATGGTCATTCGATATTGTATGGCTGTTTCGTTGATATTAGTTCGTCAATCACTTTGTATCACGTTGTATTTTTGAATTTAAATATTTTTGTGAGACATAAGGAGTGAAAAAGTGAGCAGAAACGGGCACCGTCAGACAAGAGTAGACTTAAATTCTTTAAAGCATCTCGAAGAGTGGAGTGAGCGGAAACTTTGGCAGGAGATCAAAGAAGGAGAAAAAGCCTGTGGATTAACTTCTGAAGAAGAGGTTAAGGAGTCTGATATGTCTGTGGCATCAGAAGATTCATTTCTCCATGATCAGAAGCCATTTGAAACGAAAGAGAAAACTAACGTTGAAATGGGTGGAAAACTAAGAGAGACGGACATGGATGCAGATGGGGATGACGATGATCTTGCAGACAGTTTTCAAGATTTGATGAAACGAATTCAAGCAGCAAAAATTCAGCCGATTTCAGAAGATGAATTTGAGCGAAGAAGCGAAGCAGTAAGAACAATGACGGAAGATTCATCAAAGATTCTAAGATATGGTCTTGCAAAGAATTTAAGTTCTTTGAATGGACAAACATTCTGTCCGAAAAAGATGTGTATTTTCACGAAAAGGCGAAGAGGTCCGAAAATCCAATCCAAAGCAATAGAAATAAAGTCGAGAAATTCATTTTTGGAACGTGACGAGGTATTGGATTTAGCGGAAGAAATCATGAAAATTCAGGATTGGACAGAAGAATTCCAGAAGACATCTACACAGACAAGAACAGCAGACAATCCGGTCAGCATCAAAACGCCTCCGGCAGTCACAGCCGGATCGCAAAAACACGGAGCGAGTCCGGCTGTTGTTATATCAGAGGAGGTGAAAAAAGAAACGCCATCATTCCGAAAATCCCAATCCATTTTCCACAAAAAGCGCATGAAGGTTCTGCTCGTCGCCGTGGCAGCAGGCATTGCAGTCTTCGGTGGAACAATAGTGGCATCTGGAAAACGAGAATACAATTATGGGATTTATCCGATCGTGGGAAAGCAGAATCTTGTAATGAAGAATAATGCCGTTCTGGACACAGCAGATAATTTGGAGATGGCTTATCAGAGGATTGAGGATGAGTTAGGGATTCCGGTGTTAGAACTTCAACATATTCCGGATGGAATGAAATTTATAAGTTTAAGTGTAAAAAGGAATATTGCGATTATTGAATTTCAATATAAAGATAAATATATTTATTTAAGAGAAGAACACAAAATAGTTTCAAAAGAAGCATCTCAATCAAAATTATCCGATCGAATTCCATTTTTAGAAGTATATAGTAAATGGATTGATAGAAATGTTGTGATAGAAAGAAATATATTACAGGATAATCTAATTGAATATAGTGCGCAAATAGAAGAAAATGATGCAGAGTACTATTTATCTGGAATGGTAAGTGAGGGTGAGTTTAAGGCAATGATCGAAGGCTTAACATTCAAATGATTGTAGAAAGGATAATTGTTGTAGTATGAAAAAGAAAATAAAATTATATGGGATTTTTATATGTATTTTTATGACTTTGATGATGCAGTTTCAGGCATTTGCATTTGATGAGTATGCCAAAAAACAGGGAATTGAAACAATAGAAGTTTTAAATAGTACAAGAGGAAGATTGATTTCATCTGTGGATGTCCAGATTACTGATGAGGGAAAAGGAACGATTGGAGCTTATGCAGAATTGCTTTGTCATGAAGCTATGGATGAGTTGATAATATGGGTTTATCTGGAGCGCCAGGTATCAACGGGAAGTTGGATTGCTGTATCACATAAACAGTTTGACTGGCTTGCTGAGGATTATCCGAATCAGAGCTTAAATAAAGCGATTGTATCGTATGATATTCCAAATCAGAAACGTGGTGAAAAATATCGCTTGAGATGTGTCTTTGGTGCATTTAGTGACGATTTGGGTAGTGAAAACTGGAGAGCTGCAACAGCAGCGTTATATCTTGAATAATATTTATCTACAATTGCTAATTTGTAGTGAGAGACAGTTTATTTGAATAGTTGTAACAAGAAAGATTAAAATAAAAAAATCCCCGCCGGAAAATGACTCATCCGACGGAGATTTTTTTATGTGCATAGGTGTGTAGCGTATATGCTTTGGCAAGCAGGTCTGACCTAATTAGAGTATCTTACTGCTGAGCTGCCTTATACTGCTTTAAAGCCTGTGCAAGCTGGTCTGGGCAGGATGTAGGACGCGGACCGCAATGGATGCCCTCGATACGGCTGATTGCCTCGTCAATGTCCATACCTTCGATCAGACGAGCAACACCCTGAGTATTTCCGGAGCAACCGCCTACATACTGTACATTAACTACTTTATTATCTTTTACATCAAAATGAATCTCTCTGGAACAAACGCCTCTAGTCTTGTAAACCATAATCTATTTTCCTCCGTATGTTGATATGAATTTCTTCAAATATTTTTCTATTACTTTTCAAAGATACTTGGGTTGTTTTTCTTGAAAATTACGCATATTTGAAAGATAATGATAATTTTTCGCAGTGAACTGCTTAAATTTCATTATGTCATTCTCGAAAAAGATTGTCAAGGGAAGAATTCGTAGATATAATGGGATGCGCAGTGTTTCTGATTGAAGGATATGAAGAGAATGGATCAGAATTGCGCAAGGGATTCTTATGGAAGTGAGTTTGAGTAAAAAGCTCTGAGTTTTATGAGTGGGAATCGTTTATAGTTGTGCAAGAATATTTATGGTTTGTGTCAGAATGTATTTTGTGGTTGAGAAGGTTTTATTGGTGCGACAGAGGCTGAAAAGATTCAATGCGAACCCGTGTGAATCGTCGGTGCTTAGACCGTGTATTTTACGGTCTTATGCACCGCTACGATGAACCCGGAGTGAGAACGTGTTCGCATGAATTTTATTCAACCGTCGGAGCACCCCATAACCCTATAACGAAATGCAATCAAAAGCAAAAAAGAAAGTTTAACCAAGAAGAAAATTTAGCAAAAAAGAAACTTTAGTAAAGAAAAAAGAAAAGGGAGAAAAGACCATGTTAGGAATTATCGGTGCAATGGCAGAAGAAGTAGAGCAGTTAAAGCAGGATATGGCATGTCCGGAAGTGACCAAAATTGCCGGAATGGAATTTTATAAGGGAAGAATCGGCGAAAAGATGACTGTTGTCGTGAGATCTGGAATCGGCAAAGTAAATGCAGGAGTTTGCGTTCAGATTCTCGTGGACCGTTTCGGTGTTGACGGAATTGTAAATACAGGAATTGCAGGTTCCCTGCATGCAGAAATTAACATTGGAGATATGGTATTATCCACAGATGCAATCCAGCATGATGTCGATGCGACAACATTTGGATACCCGCTGGGAAAGATCCCGCAGATGGATGTACAGGCATTTCCGGCAGATGAGAAGCTCCGTGCACTCGCAAAGGAATGTTGCCATAAAGTAAATCCGGAACTCGCTGTATTTGAGGGACGCGTTCTGACCGGTGACCAGTTCATTTCCAGCAAAGAGAAGAAGAAATGGCTGATTGAGACTTTTGATGGATACTGCACAGAGATGGAGGGCGCTGCGATTGCACAGGCATCATATTTAAACCATGTTCCGTTTCTGATTGTGCGCGCGATTTCCGATAAGGCAGATGACAGCGCATCTATGGATTATGCTGAGTTTGAGAGACTGGCAGTGCTTCACAGCGTTCGCCTGACCCGCGCTTTAATTCAGGCATGCTGATGCAATAATCAAACATCTTTTATGTATCTTCAAACGTATTTTCAAACCCGTTTACATGCTTGAAAATCGTTTTTTAGCGAACTTTGACGAACGATTCTAGGCTCCCTGAACTTTCCAAAACGGACAGGAAACAGTATAATGATCCTGTTCGAACAATTCAGGAAAGAAAGGGGAGCTGTTTTTATGATGCAGTTATTGGAAACAGGGAAGGCATTGTATGTCTTAGCGGGACTCTGTCTGATGGGAATTCTGACCAGAGGACTGACCCGACGCCTCTACAAAGGATTACTGAAAGAAAGCACCAACCTCACGGTGACGAAGAATCGGACATTGAAAGAACTAAAGACAAGAGCGGAGAATGTCTACCGCGTCAATCAGGGCATGCGGGATACCGGAGCGTGGCTCGAACATCAGCTGAATGAGATGAAGATCATGGGATTTACGCTGAACGGTTGGAGCGGGCTGGCAATGCAGTGGACCTGGCTGTGTCTGCTTGCAGGAGGAACTGGCGCATTTCTCGCATACTGGTATCGTCTGGATACTTCCTGTATGGTGCTTTATGGTGCGGGTGGAATTCTGCTGGCAATGTTGACGCTGGTATTTGACGGAGTGACGGCCGGAGTCAGAAGAGAACAGCTGATGATGGCGCTTCAGGATTATCTGGAAAATGTGATGTATCCGAGAATGGCGCGCAATCAGCCGTTGGATGGTGAAAACTCTGCATCTGGAATTCGACCGGTTCCAACTTCAAAGGGAATGCGCAGTCTGGGACGTCTGTCTCTGCGCTCAGAGATGAACAGTGAGAAAGAGGAGACGGAAAACGAGGAGACTGAGAGGGAGAATAGCAGAGAATATAGCGGATTTTCCGGAACAGTGATGCAGGGTGGTGTCAGAAATAGTGGAAGCAATGGAAATAATCGAGCAGTGTTTGGAAATGGAAAACGGCAGAGACGCGCAAATCAGGGGGTATCCGCTGAAAATAGCGATGCAATGACTTCGAGTGCTCAGAGCGAGACCTCATCAATCACAGGAATTCGTAATGCTTCCGGTCAGGCAGATTTACATACCCGTCAGGGAAGTCAGGGAAAACCCGGAGACAAGAATGGCGTTTCCGATACCGAGTATCTGAAACGCAGTCTGGAGCAGATGGCAGCGAGCCGGGAAAAGCATCGGGAAGGGACAGAGAACTGGCTGAAGGATTTAAGCCCTGAGGAGGTAGAGCTGATCGGAGATATTTTGAAGCAGTATTTAATTTAAATGAAACATGAATATTGATGTGAAATAAAAACAGGCATATCAGAGAATGTTACAAAATTTCTCTGGTATGCCTGTTTTATGTCCTTCACAGTCAGGTTTAATGTTACTTTTAATGTTGCTTTTCTTGCTGCTTTTCCTATTGCCTTTCTTATTGTTTTTATTATTTCTTTTATTCTTCAATGACATGAATTTCCAGAGAATCAAAGTCGATGGATTCAATAAAGCTGTCCTGAGTGAAGCGCGTTTTTGCATGCAACTTGAAATCATTGATGTTGGAATCCAGCCAGATCGGGCAACTCAGATCGAATTGACGACAGATGTCCTCTACTGCCTGAAAGACCATAGTGGTGCGAGACTGATTGTAATCCCCGTTTGCGATGACCGTATCTTTTATCATATGATTGTCTTTCCAGATTTTTCCCCACATACGAAACATAAAAATTCTCCCTTCTGGTTGTGGTTCGTGTTCAGGCAACATTATAGCGGAACTGAGAGGGATTGACAAGAGAGATCTTATTGCGGTTTGTGCGACGAATGGGCGGTAAGGAGATCTTTGTGCCCCTTGTGGGATATGTCATTTCGTAGTAAACT
Organism: Brotaphodocola catenula; assembly: GCA_020686985.1. Classification (GTDB taxonomy): domain Bacteria; phylum Bacillota; class Clostridia; order Lachnospirales; family Lachnospiraceae; genus Brotaphodocola; species Brotaphodocola catenula. The sequence continues at coordinate 58,541 of JAJEPU010000008.1, read as the reverse complement.
AAAGAGAAGAGAGAATGCTCGGAAAAATAAATAAATGTTACCATTTACAGGAAAAAATTTTCTAAATGGAATATGGAATCTTCCGAATAAAAAATTGCTATGTGATAGAGATATAAAGATATAAATGATACAGACAATACAGATAATTGTGGATAATACAGACGACACAGTGATGGTAGCAGATTACGGCGAGGAGGAATGGACAGAATGGCACAGACGGGAAAGGAATGCGTGGAATTTCTGGAAAATGCCAGAAATGCGGTGGAAGCGTTGGCTGTTGTGGAAGACAGAGAAAAACAGTTGATTCAGGATGAGGGAAAAAAGAAAAAACTTCTGGAGATGGAGCGCAAACAGGTTGCGGAGCTGGTCACACAGACAATCAAAAAGCGCAGGGATGAGATTGATTCCAGTTATGATACAGAGATCGGAAAAGCGCAGGAACAGCTCAAAAAAGCCAGAGCCAGACGGGAGAAGGCAAAAAATCAGGGAGTGAAGGAGAGAATCGCCGAGGAGACGTTTGAACTACACTCACACAACAAAGAACTGAGACTGAGAATGAAGACTGTTTTTAGACAGAATCATGTGCCGGGATTTTGCAAAAGTCGTCTGTATTACTCGCTGTTTTTCCCGAGGTGGATAAAAGAATTTCTGACTCTGCTCTTGTTTGTGGCAGTTTTGTTTGTGGCGCTGCCGTGTGGAATTTATCTTTTAATTCCGAATCACAGAACAATTTATCTTGCAGGAATTTATGCGCTTGATATCCTGATTTTTGGAGGAATGTATGTCGGACTGAGCAACCATACAAAGATGCGCTACATGGAACCTCTCAAGGAGGGACGTCAGATTCTCGATGAGATTCATGCGAACGACAGGAAAATCCGCGTGATCACTTCCACGATTCGGAAAGATCGGAATGAGTCTTTCTATGATCTGGAAAAATATGACGATGAGATTGCTAGAATCCAGCAGGAACTCAGCAGTGTGGCTCTGAAAAAGAAAGATACATTGAATACGTTTGAGAATGTGACAAAGACAATTCTTCAGGATGAGATTGAGCATAACCATGAGGCTGACCTTGTGCGTCTTCAGAATGAGTATGAGGAAGTTCGCAGTCAACTCAAGAAGACCTCGACGGAGGTGAAGGAGAGACGATTGGATCTGGCAGATCATTACAGCACCTATCTCGGGAGAGAATTTCTCGATCCGTTGAAGATTCAGGATTTGAAGGGTATGATCGAGAGGGGAGAGGCCTCCAATATCAGTGAGGCGATTGAGGTTTACCGGACAAAGGCGAAAGTAGTTACGGTTCAGAAGTAGGTACTTTTGGAACCGTAATAGAAAACAGAGCTGGCGACTAATAAATAAGGAAATAAGGAAACAGGGAATAAAGGAAGGAATGGCGATCACAGATGCATGTTATACATGTCAGATGTGGTCGCATTTTTATATGACAGGAAATTGTGCCCTATGAAATAAAAAATGCTCCGCAGTGGAACGAAGAAGCGCACTCGGCACATTCTTTTTCACTCATACCTTCAATACTCATCCATACATAATTTTCGAATTTTCCGTCTATACTAACAAAAAATGGCACAGGCGGAAAATGATGAAATTATTGAAGAGAAAATCAGAAATGAAAATAGAGGAACAGGGGAAAATAATGCGAATCACTCCTCAAATCAGAACACAGGTAGAAACGGCGGTAGAAACACAGGTAAAAACGCCAATGAAAGCGCCAATAAAAACACAGATAAAAGCACAGATGGAGCAAGTACAGCAGGCAGAACGAAAAAACGGAAACCGATATGGGATTTATTATTTTGACTCGCGACAGAGGGGAGATGTCCGCTACTGTGCAGGGCTGATGTGCGCGATGATTGGGGAGCTTCTGAGCACGAGGGAACGAAATGGAGTTGTCTTTTTGTGCATAGGGACGGATCGCTCGACCGGGGACAGTCTCGGACCTCTGATCGGTTACAAATTGTCATCGGGAAATGTGCGAAGACTTCAGGTTGTCGGAACGCTCGAGCGCCCTGTTCATGCGATGAATCTCGAACAATATGTCCGGATGATTCACCAACGTTATCCACGCAGTGTGATCGTTGCTGTGGATGCCTCCGTCGGGAGCATGGAGCATGTCGGCTGTGTGACACTCGGGCGTGGCTCACTCCGACCGGGACTTGGAGTGGCGAAGGAATTACAGGCGGTCGGGGATATTTTTCTAACGGGCATTGTGGGTGGATATGGAAATCGCGATCCGCTGATGCTCCAGAGCGTTCGACTTTCACTCGTTATGCAGATGGCAGATTACATCTGTGAATCGGCATTTCTTGTCGAACAGTTCCTCGAAAATCGTACCTGGATTTGACAAATTCTTTGCTTTTCCCGTGATATACTCTGCTGTGATCAGACATCTGGACAGGCTAAGGTTATAACCTTGTAACTTCTTTGCAGCCTGTTCGGTTGTCAGAGTGTGTGCCAACCTAAAAAGAAATGTTTTTTTCGGTTATCTGCCGGTTATTATGCGACAGGACGGACAGGCGAGAGATGCGCAAGACAGAGCATTTGGTGTCTGACTCAGTGGCATTTCTGGAACATCTGGGACGCACTCACGGAGAAAGAAATGGCAGGATGGTGAGATTAGATTATGGGAGAATGTTATAATCCATACCCGAAGTTGCCGAAAAATATCCGGCAGATCGGGGAGCGGGACCCGGTTTTAAAGCTTTATGTCGAAGACTATGTAAATACATATTTGAGGCGTCTCTACCCGACCGGCGGACAGGATCTGCGGGTCGGACTTTTGCTGGGCGAAAATCGGGAGGAGGACGGTGTTCCCTATCTGTTTGTGGATGGGGCACTCGAGATAGAGGGCGCGTCCATCGGAGGAGAAAAAGTAGAATTTTCTGAAGAACTCTGGAAAAAGGCATATCGAGATATGGAGCAGATGTTTCCGAGACGGATCGTCCTTGGATGGTTTCTCTGCGGTGCTCCCGGAGCGATGCTCAGCCCGCTCAACTATTGGAAACAGCATGGGACGTATTTTTCCGGAAAGAATCAGCTGATGTATGTCAACAGCGGACTTGAGGGGGAGGAAGCAGTGTATACTGCCTCGGAGGACGGATTTTATAAATTGCGGGGATACAACATTTACTACGAAAAAAATCAGATGATGCAGGACTACATGGTTTCTCGAAAAGACGCAAGGCGGATTGAGAGCCAGACGAGGGACGGAGTGATCCGTGATTTCCGAAAAAAAATGGAAGAGAACCAGGTGAAGGCGGGAAAACGCAGGAGTCTAACCGGAACGCTCGGTACAGCCTGTGGGGTGCTCTCCCTCGTCGTGCTTGCGGGCGGTGTCGTCATGGTGAACAATTACCACAAGATGCAACAGATGGAGGCAGTGCTCGCGTCTGTGGTGCCTGAGGGCAGTGCGGGGGACTGGACGAGAATTTTGAGAGCAAAGACCGGACAGGCAGTCGGTTCTCAGGCAGGGGGCACAGCAGATGAGGTTGAGATCGAGCATGTGCCGGGGGAAGTCTATCCGACGCTTGCAGAAATTCAGCTCGGGGATGCGGGAGACGATTCTGCGAATTCGTCAGATTCATCAAATTCGTCAAATTCACTGAGTTCGTCAGGGAATGCAGGAAGCGATGAACGTTCAGGAATGAGTGGGATGGACGGCGCAGAGGGGAGCGGACAGAGCGCAAATGGAGCGCAGACAGAGTCATTGAGCCTTTCTGTGGAATCTCCAGGTGCGTCAAGTGTGTCAAGTGTGTCGAGTTCCTCAAGTGAACCAGACTCCTCAGATCTCTCAGGTTCACAAAATAGCTCAAATAGTTCAAATAACTCAAGTGAGCAGAACCTGTCAGCTTCATCAGGTTCACAATCTCAGCAGGTTCAGCAGGTGTCCATTCCGTCGAATGCGATTTCTCATGTCGTGCAGACCGGAGAGACTTTGTATGGGATCTGCATGGATCGGTATCACAGCCTCGCAAATTTGGAGACGATCTGTGCATGGAATCAGCTTGGAGATGGAAGTCATCTCTCTGTGGGGCAGAAGATTTATCTCCCACCGGAAATCAATCCGTAAACTCTTTGACCCGTATCTCAAAATGAGATATACTAGAGCGTGTTTCAAAATGTACTTTTGCATAAAGATCTGTGCATCTATCAAAATTGCAGAGTACCACGCCTGGATCAACAGAAGCAGATGTGGCAGTTTATATCTGAGAGAGAAATGCAAAGATCATTTTCGGAAACAGAAATTAATAATGAATACGAGAAAAGAGATATGAATCTGTCCGAGTAAAAATCTTATATGGAAAAATATGACAGAATCATATTTGGGAGATAAGGAATCATGAGTGATATGAGCTCCATGAGCAGAGAAAGCAAGAAACAAAAACTGCGACAGAGAGTGATTTCCGCAGGAGCTCCGATCCCACCGGAGTTGCGTTCGGAACTTAACCCGGATGGGGAAGAGACAGCAGTCCAGGCATACAAGAAAGCGCGAAGGCGCAAGCTGATCCTTCTTGTCGCTTTGCTGGCAGTGATAGGTGGAGCAGGAGGCGGACTTTATTATTACCAGAGAAATTATCAGTATGTCAGCTATGAGACGGCGTGGCAGACCGATATGAATGAGGGAAGCCTGGTCGGATACGAAAGTTTTGGGAATAATGTACTCAAGTACACAAAGGATGGTGCTTCCTATCTGGACAATCACGGAAAGACGGTCTGGACAGAGAGCTATGAGATGAAGAATCCGATTGTCACAAAGCAGGGCGACTATGTCGCGATTGCAGACCGGCAGGGAAACAAGATCTATATTTTCGGTTCAACCGGAAAAGTCGGGGAGGCATCGACGGTGCTTCCGATCAGTAAGGTGACGATCTCGGGAACGGGGATTGTTGCGGCGGTTGTCGAGGATTCTACTGCGAGTTACGTCATGTTTTATGACCGTGATGGAAGCTCTCTTCAGGTAGGAATCAAGACGATCATTTCGGGAGATGGATATGTGCTCGGAGAGGCACTCTCGGAGGACGGTACACAGCTGATGTGTTCTGTTGTGTATATCAAGAACGGCGAGCTGAAAAACCGCGTGGTATTTTATGATTTTTCCGAGGTCGGAAAAAATGTTCCGGATCGAATTGTCGGAGGATTTGACGATCCGTTTGACGGAACGATTGTCCCGCGTGTGTTCTACATGAACAATTCCTACTCCTGTGCAATTTCGGGAACGGGGCTGACGTTCTTTTCCACGGAAAATATCGCGTCCCCGGCGCTTGTGGCGCAGGTCGCAGTGGAATCGGAGATTCAGAGCGTTTGTTACAACAAAGATTATGTGGCGATGATTTTAAAGAATCCTTCGGGAGAATATACGAGCAGTCTTCAGGTCTACCGAAAAGACGGAAGTCATATGTTTACGAAAGATTTTACCTATGAGTATACTCACCTTGATATTGACGATGATTTGATTATTCTGTATAATGAGAATTCATGTGAAATCTTTAATATGGCGGGGGTTCAGAAGCTGTATGCCACATTTGATTTTACGGTTTCAAAGATACGAAAAGGTAGATTTCCGAACACTCTTGTAGTGTCCGGACCGCAACAGATGCGGGAGATCAAGTTAAGGTAACAAAATTACACAACCACCCCAAAGGAGGATTACCAATGAGTACGATTGATACGTTGTCAGTTAATGCGATCCGTGTGTTATCAGCAGATGCGATCCAGAAGGCAAATTCCGGTCACCCGGGACTTCCGCTTGGATGCGCTCCGACTGCCTATGAGCTGTGGATGAACCACATGAACCACAATCCGGCAGACCCGAAGTGGGCAAACCGCGACCGCTTCATTCTTTCTGGAGGACACGGCTCGATGTTGCTGTATTCTCTGCTTCACCTGTTTGGCTACGGAGATCTTTCCAAGGAAGATCTGATGAATTTTCGTCAGCTCGGCTCCAAGACCGCAGGTCATCCGGAGTACGGTCATACTGTAGGCGTTGAGGCTACGACCGGACCGCTCGGAGCAGGTATGGGAATGGCAGTCGGCATGGCGATTGCAGAGGCACATCTCGCAGAGGTGTTCAATAAGGAAAATTATCCGGTAGTGGATCACTACACCTTTGTTCTCGGCGGAGATGGATGCATGATGGAGGGAATCTCCTCCGAGGCATTTTCACTCGCAGGAACACTCGGACTTGGAAAATTGATCGTACTCTATGATTCCAACCAGATTTCTATCGAGGGAAGCACGGATATTGCATTTACCGAGAATGTACAGGAGCGTATGCAGGCATTTGGCTTCCAGACTCTGACTGTGGAGGACGGAAATGATCTGACTGCAATCGGAAATGCAATCGAGGAGGCAAAGGCAGATTTGAGCAGACCGTCCTTCATCATGATCAAGACCCAGATCGGATACGGATGCCCGGCAAAGCAGGGCAAGGCAAGCGCTCACGGTGAGCCTCTTGGTGTGGAGAATGTGGCAGAGCTGAGAAAGTTCCTCGAGTGGCCATGTGAGGAGCCGTTTGAGGTACCGAAGGAAGTTTATGAGAACTTCAGCAGAGCAGGTGAAGAAAAGGCTGAGGCTGAGGCAGAGTGGAAAGCCATGTTTGCTGGATACTGCGAGGAGTATCCGGAGATGGAAGCACTCTGGAACCAGTATTTTGACGGAAAGGAAGCCGTTAAGAAGGCACTCTGGGAGGATGAGAGCTTCTGGGCACAGACTGAGAAGCCGGAGGCAACCCGTAGCCTTTCTGGAAAGGTCATCAATCGCCTGAAAGATCTGATGCCGAACCTGATGGGCGGATCTGCGGATCTGGCACCGTCGAACAAGACCTATATGAACGGCGAGGGAGATTTCTCGAAGGAGAACCGCGCAGGACGCAACATGCACTTCGGTGTTCGTGAGCTTGCAATGACCGCGATCGGAAACGGAATGATGCTTCACGGTGGTCTTCAGTCCTATGTCGCAACCTTCTTCGTATTCAGCGATTACACGAAGCCGATGGCACGTCTGTCTGCTCTGATGAAGACTCCGCTGACCTTCGTATTCACACACGACAGCATCGGTGTCGGTGAGGATGGTCCGACCCATGAGCCGATCGAGCAGCTTGCGATGTTCCGCGCAATGCCGAACTTCCATGTATTCCGTCCATGTGATGCCGTGGAGACTGCATCCGCATGGTACAGCGCAGTGACTTCTGAGACGACACCGACCGCTCTCGTTCTGACGAGACAGAACCTGACCCCGATGGCAGGAAGCAGTCGTGAGGCACTTAAAGGTGCTTATGTACTTGATGACTGTGAGGGAACTCCGGAGCTGATCCTGATGGCTTCCGGTTCTGAGGTAGAGCTGGCTGTGAAGGCAAAGGAAGTTTTGAGCGCAGAGGGCAAGAAAGTCCGTGTCGTATCCATGCCGTGTATGGATCTGTTCGAGGAGCAGAGCGAGGAGTACAAGGAGTCCATTCTTCCGAAGGCAGTTCGCAAGCGTGTTGCAATCGAGGCACTCAGCGACTTCGGATGGGGACGCTATGTAGGTCTTGATGGCGCTTATGTGACGATGAATGGATTCGGAGCAAGTGGTCCGGCAAAACAGCTGTTTGAGCACTTTGGCTTCACGGTTGAGAACGTTGTGGAGACCGCACGCAAGCTCGGCTAATTTCCGCAAGGTTCACCATTCACCATTTGGCAATTAAGCATTAAGGTTTGAAAAATTAAAAAATTCGTTTTTGCCGAGAGACCGTCTGGATGGAGAAATTCTGTCCGGGCGGTTTTTCATATGATAGGAAATTGTGTCCTATCATATAAAAAAAGCTCCGCTAGAATGCGCCAAGGCACATTTTTTTCAGTTGTTCGGGTATGCGATTTTATACTTGCAATCAGAGTGGCTTTCTTTTATAATCAAGCCGAGAAGACTTGTGATGTTTGACACATGGTTTACAGAAAAACAGAGTTGTTTTGGGATCTGAAAAATGGAGAAGGAGAGGGAGTAAGGATATGGAGAAGAAAAAGTGTATTGGAGTCGATATTGGCGGAACTTCGGTGAAGTTGGGACTGTTTGAGAAAGATGGAACACTGATTTTCAAGTGGGAGGTTCCGACCAGAAAGGAAGAGGGCGGACGTTACATCCTTGAGGATGTGGCAGATTCCATTCGTCGTGTCCTGATTGAAAAAGAAATCCATAAAGATGAGATCGTTGGTGCCGGAATGGGAGTACCAGGACCGGTGATGCCAGATGGCTATGTAGAGGTTTGTGTTAATCTTGGATGGCACGATTTAAATCCGCAGAAGGTGCTCAGTGATCTTCTTGACGGAATTCCGGTTAAGAGCGGAAACGATGCAAACGTGGCAGCGCTCGGTGAGATGTGGCAGGGCGGTGGTATGGGATACACCGACATCGTCATGGTAACGCTTGGAACGGGCGTCGGCGGTGGCGTGATCATCGATGAGAAGATCATTGCCGGTAAGCATGGTCTCGCTGGTGAGATCGGTCATATCCACGTTCGCGATGAGGAGACGGAGCACTGCAACTGTGGTGGTGTTGGCTGTCTTGAGCAGGTTGCAAGTGCAACCGGAATTGCGAGAGAGGCGCGCAGAAAGATGAAGGCGACGGATACCCCGTCTGCTCTGCGCAAGTTTGGCGATGATGTGACCGCAAAAGATGTTCTCGATGAGGCAAAGAATGGAGATGATCTGGCGCTTGAGGTTGTGGAGACGGTTGGACGTTATCTTGGACTTGTTCTGGCACAGCTGGCAATGACTGTGGACCCGCAGATGTTTGTCATCGGCGGAGGTGTATCAAAGGCAGGTCAGTTCCTGATCGATGTCATTGATAAATATTATCGTCATTACACTCCGATCTCAGAGAACAAGGCAGTGATTGGTCTTGCAAAGCTCGGAAATGATGCTGGAATCTACGGAGCAGCTCGTCTGGTTTTGGACTAAAAATACAAGAAAATGAGAAACGAGAGTCCGGCTTGCCGGGCTCTTGTGTTTCAAATGGCTTTCATGTTCAAGTTATGTTTAAGTAAATTTGGGTTTTTAATTTATGGAAGCGTTATGGAAGAAAAACGGGGTTAAAAGGTCTCAAATATAACTCAGAGTGGATATCCCCCTCCTCTTTAGGTGGGGGTATCACAGGTCTTCTCAGTAGGGGAGACAATCCCCTTCTGAGTTATACGCTCCGCGAGGGTGCAAAGCGCCAGTGGCGCTTGTTATGCACCGACCGCAGTAAAACAGAGAAACGCAGTAATTCTGATAGAAAGATCTCAGAAAATGAGGAGACCCCGGCGGATTCTCATCCGACCGGGGCAATTATGAAAAATCTATGTGCAATTTGATGGTTAAATCAAGTTACATCCAATGTTTTCTATGTATTTAGTATATGGAACAATTATGAATAAAATATGAACACAATGTAAACAGATTGTGAAAACAGGACAATTTTAGCGAATGAAAATTAAAAAAATTGTGAAATATGCAAAATAAGGAGGAAATTATGCTGGACGAAAAAAAGCGAAAGACGATCGTAATTGGACATAAGAACCCGGACACGGATTCGATCTGTTCTGCGATTTGTTATGCAAAGATGAAACAGAAACTGACGGGGATGGAGTATGAGCCATGCCGCGCCGGACATGTAAATGCGGAGACACAGTTTGTGCTGGACTACTTTGGTATTGAGCCTCCGCGCCTTGTGGAAAATGTCAAGACGCAAGTCAAGGATATTGAGATCCGTAGAACGCAGGGCGTAGACCGAAACATCTCTCTGAAGAAGGCATGGAATCTGATGCAGGATGAGAATGTTGTCACTCTGCCAGCAGTCAGCGAGGGCGGAGTCCTCGAAGGTCTGATCACCGTAGGCGATATTGCAAAATCTTACATGAGTATTTATGACAGCGATGTTCTTTCCAAGGCAAAGACTCAGTATAAAAATATTTTGGAGACTCTTGATGGAACGATGGTAGTCGGAGATGAGAACGACTATTTTGATCAGGGAAAGGTTCTGATCGCCGCTGCAAACCCGGATCTGATGGAGTATTACATCAAGCCTCATGACCTTGTCATCCTCGGAAACCGTTACGAGTCCCAGCTGTGTGCGATTGAGATGGAAGCAGACTGTATCATCGTGTGCGAGGGTGCAGGTGTCTCAATGACGATCCGCAAGCTTGCTCAGGAGCGCGGTTGTGCTGTGATTACGACGGCTTATGACACCTACACGGCAACCCGTCTCGTCAACCAGAGTATGCCGATCAGCTATTTCATGAAAACGGAGAACCTGATCACATTTGAGGATACCGATTACATTGACGAAATCAAGGAAGTGATGACAAGCAAGCGTCACCGTGATTTCCCGATCCTTGATAAAAATGGAAAGTATAAGGGAATGATCTCTCGTCGAAATCTTCTCGGCGCAAGAGGAAAACGTATTATTCTTGTTGATCACAATGAGCGTGCGCAGGCAGTAAATGGAGTTGAGAATGCAGATATTCTCGAGATTATCGATCATCACAAGCTCGGAACCGTGGAGACGATCTCACCGGTATTTTTCCGCAATCAGCCTCTTGGATGTACGGCGACGATTATTTACCAGATGTACAACGAGAACAATTTAGAGATCGACCGCGAGACTGCAGGTCTTCTGTGCAGTGCAATCATTTCCGATACACTTCTGTTCCGCTCCCCGACCTGTACAGAGACAGACCGCGTGGCAGGTCTTGCACTTGCGTGTGCAGCAGGAATTGATATCGACAAGTATGCAGCCGATATGTTTGCGGCAGGAAGCAATCTTAAGGGAAAGAGCGAGCAGGAGATCTTTTATCAGGATTTCAAGCGCTTCTCCGCAGGAAAGGTAGCTTTCGGTGTTGGTCAGATCAGCTCGCTGAATGCGGATGAGCTTGAACAGCTGAAAAAACGTCTTGCTCCGTACATGGTCAAGGTACAGCAGGAACATGGTCTCGATATGCTCTTCTTCATGCTGACGAATATTCTGACGCAGTCGACAGAGCTTCTGTGCCAGGGTTCGGGCGCAGAGTCGATGATTCTCAAGGCCTTCCATATGGAACAGCAGGAGCCGGAGCATTTGGACGTAAAAGAGTGTGCAGTGACACTTCCGGGCGTGGTTTCGAGAAAAAAACAGCTGATCCCGGCAATTATGATTGCGTGCGAGGCATAAATAGTATACCGTACATGAATTTGGTACCGTGCATGCATGGATAGAAAGTAGGAAAATAGAAAGTTTCTGAACGGAAAAATTATGCGCGGATGAAAAATTGTGCTGGATAAAGAAGCCTAAAAGATTTATAGTTATACTCATAGAATCAAAAAGAGATAAAAAGAAACATAGAGAACTAGAGAAACACAAAGAAGAAAGAAACACAAAGTAATAAAGAATAACAGAATCAGGATAAGAAAAAATCAGGAGGATTATATGGGAAGACAGTACTGGCGGGGAGGAAATATGCTGTATCCGGTTCCGGCTGTGATGGTCAGTTGCATGAGACCGGGAGAGCGCCCGAATATCATTACGGTGGCATGGGCGGGAACGGTATGTTCTGCCCCGGCAATGCTTTCTATCTCTGTGAGAAAGGAGCGCTACGCTCACCGCATCATTGAGGAGACCGGGGAGTTTGCCGTGAATCTGGTCAATAAAGAGTTGACATTTGCGACGGATTACTGCGGGGTGCGTTCGGGGCGAGATGTGGATAAGTTTCGGGAAATGAAGCTGACGGAACAGCCGTCCAAGTACATCAGCGCTCCCGGAATTGCAGAGAGTCCTCTGATTCTGGAGTGCAAAGTGAAACAACAGATTCCGCTTGGCACTCACGACATGTTTCTCGCGGAAGTGGTCGGCGTTTCTGTGGATGAGCGTTACATAGATGAGAAGGGAACGTTTCATCTGAACGACGCAAAGCTGACCGCGTATTCTCATGGAACGTATTTTGAACTTGGAGAGGCACTTGGAACCTTTGGTTTTTCCGTGCGCAAAGACAAGAACAAAAAAGATACGAAAAACACCAAGGGAACCAAAGAGATAAAAAATACGAAAGACGCGAAAGACAAAAGAGACATCAGAATGAGTTCCGGGAAAAATGGTTCTGGGAAACCGGATTTTAGAAAACCTGCGAAAAAGTATGCAGACAGGAGGAAAATTAAGTGAGGACAAATATTACTCTGATTGGAATGCCGGCATCAGGAAAAAGTACGGTCGGTGTTCTTCTTGCAAAACGACTTGGATATTCCTTTGTGGATGCAGACATTGTCATTCAGGAGAAGACCGGAAAATTGCTTAAGGAAATCATTGCAGAGCAGGGAACGGACGGATTTCTGAAAGTGGAGGAAAACGTCAATAGTGAGCTGGATGTACAGCGCTCTGTGATTGCTCCGGGAGGAAGTGTGATCTACGGACCGAAGGCGATGAAACATCTGAAGGAGATCAGTGTGGTTGTCTATCTGAAACTGTCCTATGAGGATGTAAAAATGCGTCTTGGAGATCTGAAAGACCGCGGAGTCGCACTCAAAGATGGAATGACGCTCAAGGATCTCTATGACGAGAGAATTCCGCTCTACGAGAAGTATGCGGATATTACGATCGATGAAACCGGAAAGAGTGCAGGAGTGATTGTCGATGAGCTGAGAACGATGATGGAACACGCTGGCAAGTGATGGAATTGAAAGTCGATTGGAAAGAAAGTTCATCGAGTTAAAGTCGATCAGATCGAGAGCGATCTCATGGAGCCGGAACAAGGAGGAAGGACAATGCCGGAATATTTGGATGATGCACAAAAACAGGAGACGAGAGAACTGTGGGAGGGCATCTTTTCGGAGGATTCTCGTTCCTTTGTGGATTACTATTACAGGGAGAAGATGAAGGATAACCGAGTGCTTGCAATTCGGGAAGACGGAGTTTTGCAGGCGATGCTTCACCAGAATCCCTATCTGCTTGCAGTCGGCAAATGGCGGTGGAGAGTGGATTATCTCGTGGGAGTTGCGACCTGTCCGGAGAAGCGTCATCAGGGATATATGACGCGTCTCTTGACTGCGATGATGGCGGAGATGAGGACGGAGAAAATGCCGTTCTGTTTTCTGATGCCTGCGAGAGAGGCGATTTATCTGCCGTTTGGATTTACCTTTATTTTTCGTCAGTCCAAGTGGAGACTTCGCAGTTTGGGATCTGGTTCTGACTCTTTTTCGGAGGGATTTGCGAGAAAGCAGGTTCTTTGTAAGGGAGATCTTAATATCGGAGAAGATTATAACCGTCCGGGCAGGCGCGGTTATCTCGGAGAACTGGCGAAATGGATGAACCAATGGTTGTCTGCACGCTATCAAGTCTATGCCGTGCGCGATGAGGCATACCTCAGACGCCTTTTTCTGGAACTCGCATCGGAGAATGGAAGTTTTGATGTTTTGATGGATCGCCATGGAATTGCAGGCATGCAGGCATTCTGGGGGATTGATGAGGTCGAGCAGAGACTGTTGTACGGAAAAGAGCCGTATGTGGAGGAAGAAAAAGACACTGAGAAACCCGCAATTATGGCAAGAATCATCACACCGGAAGTTTTTGTGAAAGCAATTCATCTGAGAAGTGAAGAACGGGAAGATGAGAGGGCGATTCGCCTTTATCTCGAAGATCCGCTGATTCCGGAAAATGACGGGCTTTGGATCTGGCATTTGAATCATGAGATGTCCTGGATGGAGCGAGGGGAGAACGACAAAAAGTGGATAACCGAAGGATCTGCGGATTGTGGAAAACTCGATGAAAAATCCATTGTGGAAAAGTGCGAGGAAACGGGATTGTGCAAAACATCTGGGATTAAGGACGGTGCAAAAGTCGCAGGAATTTCGGGCGAGACTATTTGTGAGTATAAACATAAGACAGAGTGTGAATGTGAGTGGGATCTGTGCATGAGTATTGCAGAGTTCACCTCATGGCTGTTTGGATACTCGGTTCCGGCAGTTGTCGGTGAGTGGGACAAGGTCGTGGAACCGTTGAAAGGCGTTTTTCTAGACGAAGTGGTTTGATGTGGATACCTGCGCAATATAGGTGGTGTCTTTACAACACAGGTAACGCAGAAAGTGTAACAAGGTGATGGTAAACAGAAATCAGATCGGAGAAGGAGGTTCTGTTATGAGAGAGAGGAGAGAGGATCCGAATCTGGCAGAGAAGATCGCATGCCTGAAAAAATGGATTGACGAGAGCGATAACATTGTGTTTTTCGGCGGGGCAGGAGTCTCGACGGAGAGCGGAATCCCGGATTTCAGAAGTGTTGACGGACTGTACAATCAACAGTATGACTATCCGCCGGAGACGATCATCAGCCACAGCTTTTATCAGAGAAATCCGAAAGAATTTTACCGTTTCTATAAGAACAAGATGATCTTTCCGTCTGCAAAGCCGAATCCGGCACATTTGGCACTTGCAAAGCTGGAGCAGGAGGGCAAGCTGAAGGCAGTCATCACCCAGAATATTGACGGACTTCATCAGCTTGCCGGGAGTAAGGAAGTGCTTGAACTTCACGGCTCGGTTCACCGGAATTTCTGTACGCGGTGCGGAAAGTTTTATACGCTCGATCAGATTCTTGCGATGGATGGGGTCCCGTACTGTGAATGTGGTGGAATCATCAAGCCGGATGTCGTGCTCTACGAGGAGGGGCTTGACCAGCAGACTTTGAAGAAGGCGGTCTCCTATATTTCTCAGGCAGATGTTCTGATTATCGGGGGAACGTCACTGACGGTTTATCCGGCAGCGGGACTCATCGATTATTACCGTGGAAAGAAACTGGTTCTGATCAATCGTGATGTGACGCCGATGGACAGCCGGGCAGATCTCGTTGTCAGTGGGAAAATCGGGGAAATTTTTTCAGAACTTAACTTATAAATAATAAGACAAGGGGGATTTACAACATGCAGACCTATCAGGCAGATGAGAAACGCTATGACAAGATGGAGTACAAGAGATGTGGAAAAAGCGGAATTCTGCTTCCACGACTTTCACTTGGACTCTGGCAGAATTTCGGACTTGAGAAGACTTTGGATGAGCAGAAGGAAATTATTTTCCATGCGTTTGATCTGGGAATCACACATTTCGATCTGGCAAATAACTATGGTCATCCGGCAAGAGGTCTTGCGGAGGAGAATTTCGGAAAGATCCTGCACGAAAACATGGAAGCTTACCGGGAGCAGATGCTGATTTCTACAAAGGCAGGGTATGATTTCTGGCCGGGTCCCTATGGAAACTGGGGATCTCGCAAATACCTGATGTCGAGTCTGGATGCAAGTCTGAAGAGAATGAAGCTCGACTATGTGGATATTTTCTACCATCATCGTCCAGACCCGGAGACTCCGATCGAGGAGACGATGGGAGCATTGTCTGATATGGTGCGTCAGGGAAAGGCACTCTATGTCGGCATTTCCAACTATAACGCACAGCAGGCGCAGGAAGCCATTCAGATTTTGAAGGAAAACAAGACTCCTTGTCTGATCTGTCAGCCTCGCTACAACATGTTTGAGCGTTGGGTTGAGGATGGACTTCTGAACGTGTTAGACCGCGGAGGAGTCGGCTGTATCGCATACAGCACGCTTGCACAGGGCGCGCTGACGAACAAATATCTGCATGGAATCCCGGATGGCTCCCGTGCTTCCCGTGAAGGAACGAGCATTGCCGGAAGATACCTGTCGGAGAGCAAGCTGGAGAAAGTTCGCAAGCTCAATGAGATTGCACAAGATCGTGGTCAGAGTCTGGCGCAGATGGCGATTGCCTGGGTAATGCGTCGTCCGGAGGTTACGAGTGTGCTGATCGGGGCAAGCCGTACCTCTCAGCTTGATGACAACGTGGCGGTTCTGACCCACCATGATTTCACTCAGGATGAACTTGATGCAATCGATGCAATTCTCGCAGAAAAATAATTGAGTAGAAGAAAATTAAGTGGGATTAAGTAGGGAACGAAAACTGGACGAGTTTAGAATAAGTTCACGTCAAGTTAAAGAAGCGTTATTAGTTATTTAAGCGATTAAGGAAGAGACAGGACAGACGAAACATGGATCAGAAGTGGAATTTTGAAGTTGGAGATGTTGTAAAATTAAAGAAACCGCATCCATGCGGAAGTCAGGAATGGGAAATATTGCGGGTTGGCGCAGATTTTCGTCTGAAATGCATGGGATGCGGACATCAGATTATGGTGGAGCGCAAACTGGTGGAAAAAAATGCCAGAGCTCTGAAAAAGAAGGAAGCGTAGTGAAATTTGTAATAAAAGCGTAGTCGTTTTCTGTTTTTTGGATACAGATTGTTAACTGAAAATGATTTATTGGTTGACAATAATCCCGACTCTGTTTATAATGGGGGTTATTGTAAGAAATGTTTACAACTCTTCAGGAGGACAATTTGTATGGAAAAGACAATTTCTGGTGAAACACAGAGAAAAGGATTGTCGACGAAACAGATTGCGCTGATCGGTCTGATGACAGCGGTGACTTGTGTCGCAGGACCACTCGCAATTCCGATTCCGTTTAGCCCGGTACCGATTTCGTTTACAAACCTTGTGATTTATCTGGCGCTGTATGTGCTTGGCATGAAAGCGGGAACCTTAAGCTACCTTGTTTATCTGCTCCTCGGATTTGCAGGACTTCCGGTATTTTCCGGATTCAGCGGTGGCGTGGCAAAAGTGGCAGGACCGACAGGTGGATACCTGGTTGGCTTTATTTTCCTCGCAATTGTTACCGGTTTTCTGTTTGATCACTCTTCTGGAAACCGTGTGATTGAGGTTGTTGGAATGGTGATTGGACTTGCAATCTGCTATATTTTCGGAACTGTATGGCTGTCTGCACAGCTCGGACGTACCTTCATTGAGGGACTGAGCGTTGGTGTAATTCCGTATCTGCCGGGAGATGCTGTGAAGATTGTTCTGGCAGTTGCATTTGGACCGAGACTGCGCCGGGAGGTTCGCAGACTGGATCGCTAGAATTACGGGCGAAATCGATGCTTGTGTTGACTTGGATTTAAATACTTACTATAGGGTTGTCAAAGAGACTGCATTTTGAGGCGAAAATCCGGTAAGTCGGATTCTTTTTCATGAGAGGATTATCTGTCAGAATACATTTACATGTTTGAAGTGTATTTCTGACAGAAGTTCTCTTTTTTTGTGTGTGGAAAACCTACGTTTTTTAAAGAAAAATCGTGAAAAAAGTACTTGCAATTATAAAATGTTTCTGTTAGAATAGTTACTCGTGACACAATAAATCCTTGCTCTTGAAAATGGAATTCAAGGGCCAGAGACCACAAGGAGGTAAAGCAATGAACAAATACGAATTAGCAGTTGTTCTGAGCGCAAAACTCGAAGACGAGGAGAGAGCAGCAGCACTGGAGAAGGTACAGGGATACATCACCCGCTTTGGCGGTACTGTTACCGGCGTTGACGACTGGGGCAAGAAGAGACTTGCATACGAGATCCAGAAGTCCAAGGAGGCTTTCTACTACTTCATCAAGTTCGAGTCTGAGAATTCTGACTGCTCTAACGAAGTGGAAGCACACATCCGTATCATGGAGCAGGTTGTAAGATATCTTTGCGTGAAGCAGGACGAGCAGTAAATACAATTTAGAAAGAGTGATGGTATGAATAGAGTAATCCTTATGGGAAGATTGACCAGAGATCCGGAAGTTCGGTACTCACAGGGCGAGCGTTCCATGGCGATCGCAAGATACACTCTGGCAGTAGACCGCAGAGGTCGCAGAGGTCAGGATGGCGATCAGGGACAGACCGCAGACTTTATCAATATCGTAGCATTTGACAGAGCAGGTGAGTTCGCAGAGAAGTATTTCCGTCAGGGAATGAGAGTTCTCGTTTCCGGAAGAATTCAGACTGGCAGTTACACCAACAAAGAAGGTCAGCGCGTTTATACCACAGACATCATCGTAGATGATCAGGAATTTGCAGACAGCAAGGGTGCTGGCGCAGGCAACGGTGGTATGGGCGGTGGTTCTTACCAGCCGACCTCCCGTCCAGCTCCTTCAAGTGCGATCGGTGACGGATTCATGAACATTCCGGATGGTGTGGAAGACGAAGGGTTGCCGTTCAACTAAGCGCAGGTTGGCGTGAGAAATTGAGCGTGCAACGATATTTGAGAGAAGGAGGCACTACCAATGGCATTCAATAAGACTGATAAAGCTGATGGCGCTAAGGTTAGAAGAGGCGGCATTCGCAGAAGAAAGAAAGTTTGCGTATTCTGTGGCGACAAGAATGGCGTAATCGATTACAAGGATACAAACAAGCTGAAGAGATACGTTTCTGAGAGAGGTAAAATTCTTCCGAGAAGAATTACCGGAAACTGTGCAAAGCACCAGAGAGCTCTGACCGTTGCTATCAAGAGAGCACGTCACATCGCTCTGATGCCGTACACCATGGAGTAAGATATACTCTGTGTTGGAAACAGCAGAATGTTGAAAATAGAGAGATCTTGCATGAGATTCGTGCAGGGTCTCTTTTTTTGTATGATAGGAAATTGCGTCCTATCATACAAAAACGCTCCACTTGAAAATATGCAACAAAAATATACATTTGGCGCGTTTTAGGCGATGATTTTTTATGAAAAAGAAAATAAAGACATAAAAATTGAAAAATCTTCTTGATAAATGTCGGTGTTTGTATTAGAATGGGCTTTACAGAGATGATAGCTGTCGAACAGAGGAAACGACATTTTTGAAGAGAGCAGCATCAAAACGATTTCTTATGCGTTCCTTGTTTCTTGCAAGGGACATATTCAATGGCAGTGAGAAGTCCGAAGGATTCTCAACAGCCGTCCGGTGAATAAAAGATCTTACATTCAGTGAGAAAACCCTGTTTTTAATATTAAAGTGAAATGCAATTCTGCGATCAGAACGATATGCTTTTGCCATAAAATCCGGCAGACATGGGGCGCTGATTCTGCCTGTGCATCTTGCGTATGATGAAAAATCCGAGCGGGACACAGTTCTATATGAAATTCATGGAAGCTCATAGAAACATTCACAGAAATCACACAAAATACAGAAATCACATGAAAGAACGAAACGCAAAACAAAATATCCTTTTTGCCATTGGTACTGCCTTTTGCGCGCAGACAAAATCTATATTCCGTATGGAATTTGTATGAAAGTAACGTGTTAAAAATGGTTTGTGAAAGCCAGTGTGAATTTGGAATGTGGAACGGCAGAAAGCCAGAGTGCCAAAATCTGAATCATTCCCGAAAGAGGAAAGCATGGAAAAAAGTGCCGTCAGAAAGATCGGCAGAGTAAGCAGATTGGGCAAAATAAGCAAGAGGAAATGTCGCGGAAGATCGGAAGACAGAAATCATCTCTGCCTGTTGGCGGAATTTGAAAAAGAAAATCCGGCTGACGGAAGAAACGGGTGCAGAGCCCGGGACAGTAGAACAGACAGGAGAATTTGTGTCACGGCTTATCCCTCCCTGGTCGTCTGGACTGCTGTCCGAACAGAAGGGGGAGTATGAAGAAAAAGTTGAGAATGAATGCACGAAGCAGAAAGGCTTATGTGCAGGGACTCAAGCGTTATCAGGCGAAGGGAGTTTCTGTTTTAATTGACGGAAAGGAGGCGGATGACACGCTGTGGGAGCGATTGTTTGAGATTCGCAGTGACGGTGGATTTTATATGGGAGATTATATCCTTGAGGATCTTCCGGAAGATGGAGATGACGATTGTTGTGAGGCATTCCGTAAGGATTTTCGTCAGAATTTCAACCAGGATTTTAGTCAGAAGTTTGGGCAGGATTTCGGACAGAATGAGAGCAACAGGAGCCAGAGTCGTCTGGTCGAAAGTGTGAGAGAACAGGGGCGCGGTTATTGCCCGTGTGCGACTGGCAATGTAGATGATAATGGAATGGAGAATGGAGAAATGTTTCCGGAGTTATCGAATATTCCGGCGAGAAGTGCACAGGTGGGACTTGGGACTGCCACAGCGGGGAGAAAAATTTTGAGACAGATCCGTTTTGATCTTGTATACAATAAATGAGTGATAGGTAATGAAGTGATTTGAGACAAGTAATCTGAAATAAGCAATTTGAAATAAGCAATCAAAACAAACGACTGACTGGTCTGCAGTGGAAGAAGCTGATATCTTCTTGTCCATCGCAGGAAGGGGAGGGGCTTTGAGAGAATTCCAATTCAGCCTGGAAAAAAGCATGGGGAGGGAATAGTCAGGAAAATGTAAGAGAGGGGACTCCTGTTTTATGCTATAATAAAGACAAAATTTTGATCATAAAAGAGGAGAATCCGGAAATGAAGCGGAGAAGACGGAAGAAACATTTTATTTCATTTGCGAGATTGGCTACGGTAGTCTTGATCTTTGCGGCTGTGGCAGGAGGATTTACCGTTTGGAAATATTTAGCGCCGTCGAAAGAGCAGGCGGATATTCAAGAAGTGTTTGCGGTTAGCAGTCAGGATGAGGTGGCAATCATCTGGAATGGACAGCGGACGGATGGAATCAAGGGAAAAATGATTGAGGGAACGGTTTATCTTCCGCAGGATTGGGTGAGCAACAGCATCAATGAACGATTTTACTGGGATGAGGCGGATAAACAGATGATTTACACATTTCCGGAATCCATTCGTTATATTAGTGAGACGGATTGCTCGGATGATGGAAGCTCTCTGTTTGTGGAGGAGGATGATCAGGTTTGGGTGCTGGCAGATCTCGTTCAGGAGTACACCGATATCCGGACGGAGACTTTTACAGATGGGGACGCAAACCGCTTCTTTCTCGATAGCAGTTGGGATACAGAGGAAACGGCAGTCCTGAAAAAGAAGACGGCCATTCGTATTCGCGGAGGTGTGAAGAGTAAGGTTGTCACTCAGAAAGCAAAAGGGACGCAGGTGACGATTCTCGATGAGATGGAGAACTGGTCGAGAGTCAGAACCGAGGACGGCTATCTGGGTTATATCAAGAATAATACCTTGAAAGATCGCACGGAAGAACAGCCAGTCAGTCGTTTTGAGGAGCCAGTCTACACGAATATTTCTTTGGATGAGCCGATCTGTCTTGTCTGGCATCAGGTGACGACCCGGGATGCGAATAAGACGATGGAAAAGCTGATGGCAAACACAAAGGGTGTCAATGTAATTGCTCCGACGTGGTTTCTTCTGACAGACAATCAGGGAAATTATGAGTGTCTGGCAGATCATTCCTATGTGGAGAAGGCACATGCGATGGATGTGCAGGTATGGGCGGTTCTTGATAACTTCAATAAGGGAGACAATGTGGATTCTGGTGTCCTTTTTGCAGATACCTCAGCGAGAAAAAAGCTGATTGCGGGGCTGATTAAGGATGTGCAGGCATATGGAATAGACGGAATCAATCTGGATATTGAGGGAATTAAATCTTCCGTGGGTCCGCACTATGTGGAATTCATCCGCGAGCTTTCTGTGGATTGTCGAAAAAATGGAATCATTCTCTCTGTGGATACTTATGTTCCATCCGCGTACACCGTATTTTACAACCGTGCTGAGCAGGGGCGCGTGGCAGACTATGTCGTGATTATGGGATATGATGAGCACTATGCAGGTGGAGATGCCGGCTCAGTTGCCTCTCTTGGATATGAGAAACAGGGAATTGAGGATGCCCTCAGAGAGGTGCCGAAGGAGAAGCTGATCAGTGCGATTCCATTCTACACACGGGTATGGCAGGAGGATGTAAATGGAGTGACGTCTCAGGCGATGGGAATCACGAAGGCAAAGCAGTGGGTTCAGGATAATCAGGTTGAATTGACTTGGGAGGATGCACTCGGACAGTATTACGGAGAGAAGACAGAAAATGGAACGACGTACCGCATCTGGATGGAAGAGGAGCGGTCGATCGGCTTGAAGATAGATCTGATCCGAACGAACAATCTGGCGGGTGTTGCATGCTGGAAACTTGGATTTGAGCCATCGGATATCTGGGATATTGTGAAGCTGCCGTAGGAGATAGGAATTGTAAGACAGAAATACTCGGAAGGAATATTACGGATAATTAAAATTCTGGCAGAGATATTTGTGGATTAAGATGAGATGAAACAGTTGTGGAAATGGGGGATGGGAATATGAGAAAACGAAAATTCTGGAAACTGACATCCGTGGTTTTGATTGCGGGAAGCGTTCTGTTGGGGAGTTCTGGATGTGCGAGAAATGCGAATGGGGATCTGGCATCTTCGTCGTCAACTGCAGAGTACGCTTCTGAGGATTCTTCGCAGTCGTCCTCAAGTTCAGCGGAATCCTCTCCGTCGAAATTTTCCTCGGAATCTTCGTCCCTATCCTCGTCTGCCGAAGCCTCATCCGAAGAAGCAAATGACGAAAATCGAAATGATGGGAATCAAGGTAAAGAGAATCAGGCGGACAATCAAACCAAAGGTTCTGACGGAGATCAGAGCAAAAATTCAAGTTCTATGTCTTCGAGCTTTAATCGCTGGGATCGAAAAGACGAAAAAAAGAGATTTGAGAGAGATGGCGAGTGGGAGAGTCATCTGATTCAGGGATCGGACATCCACTACTTTGCAAAGGAGCTGACGGACAACGGACCACGTTTTCAGGAGATGGTGGAGTATGGAGACGGAAAGATTGTCACCTATATCGATGCGATCACGGATGCCTTTCTCGACGAGGTGATGGAGTACTGCCCGGATGCACTGATCTTGAGCGGGGATCTGACACTTGAGGGTGAGAAGAAGAGCCATCAGGAGTTGGCGAAAAAGCTCGAAAAAGTGGAGGATGCCGGAATTCCGGTTCTTGTAATTCCGGGAAACCATGATATCAATAACCGAAAAGCCGGAAAGTATAAGGGAACACAGAGAATGCCCGCAGAGTACACGACACCGGAGGAGTTTCGCGAAATATACCGCGATTTTGGCTATGATGAGGCGCTCAGTGAGGACAAGACAAGTCTGAGTTATGTCTATGAGCTGGATGATGAGACAAGAATTTTGATGCTCGATACCTGCCAGTATTGCCCGGTTGCAAAAGTCGGAGGCGCGATTCTCTCAGATACTTATGACTGGATTGAGGAGCAACTGCGATCAGCGTGGGAGGATGGAGTGATGCTGATTCCGATTGCCCATCACAATCTTCTTGATGAGAGTGAGATCTATGTAGATGACTGTACGATTGAACATGGAGAACAGCTTGTGGATCTCCTTGAAGAGTGGGATGCACCGTTTTTCCTCAGCGGTCATCTCCATGTTCAGCATTATAAGCGTTCCTCCGATAATAAAGGACTTCCTGAGATGGTGACGAGTTCGCTGGCGACACCGGGATGCAAGTATGGAGTGCTCAGCTATTCCCCGGACGGAGAATTTTATTATCGAACCTGGGCGGTGGATGTCGAAAAGTGGGCGAAAGAACATGGAAGCAAGAAGGCGGATCTTCTGAACTTTGATGAGTTTCAGGGAGAATTTCTGAGAAAGGTATTTTATAACCAGTCCCAGAAAGCACTGGAAAATATTCCAGGTTTGACGGATGCGCAGAAGAAGCAGATGTCGGATTATTATGCGGATCTGAATGATGCCTACTATCAGGGAACGGCTTATCGGATTTGCAAACAGGCGTATCAAGATCCGGCATATGAGCTCTGGATGGACAACAATGCGCTTACAGAGCTGCCGGAATACATCGAGTATATTTTGAGAGACGCAAAAACGGATTACAACCTGTTGAGAAGCAAGTAACCGGAATGTATTTTTTAACTGCAATGTCTTTTCCTCTAGTCGGAAAGATATAATAGGAGAGAGAACAGTCCGAAAAGGTGTGGCGTGAAGAATCGAAGAGCGGAACATCTGATGGCAATCCTTTTTCTGATGGCAGTCTTTCTGATCTCGCAAAGGGCAGGAGAGCTTACTCTGGATAACCGGGAGGCAATGGCAGAGGCTTCTGGAAAAAAGCACCCGGTGGTCTGTGTGGATGTAGGTCATGGGGGCAATGATCCGGGGAAAATTGCGGTCGATGGAACACCGGAGAAGGAGATCAATTTAAGCATTGCGAAAAAATTAAGAGATTATCTCGAGGCATCGGATGTGGAGGTGATTTTGACTCGTGAGGATGACAGAGGACTTTATGAGGAGACCGATACGCAGAAGAAGACGGCCGATATGAGAAATCGCTGTGCGAAGATCAATGAAGAAAAGCCAGATCTCATGGTCAGCATTCACCAGAACAGTTATCATCAGGAAGCAATCTCTGGTGGTCAGGTCTTTTACTTTTCCAACTCGGAGGAGGGAAAGAAACTGGCGGAGATTTTGCAGAAACGCTTTGATTATGTCTTAAGGGATAAGAATACGAGACTTGCAAAGGCAAATGGGAGTTATTATCTGCTTAAAAATGTGAAGTGCGTCTCTGCGATTGTAGAGTGTGGTTTCCTCTCAAACTGGGAGGAAACGAAAAAGTTAAAGACAGAGGAATACCAGGATCGACTCGCGTGGACAATCCATGTCGGAATTCTGGAATATTTGAATCAGAGATGATTGAGGCGTTACCGTTTGTGCCATACATCATGTACCGTTTGCAGGGCGTGTGAACAGTAACGGATAACATGCACTTTGGAAGGTACATAAGGCAAAACTCTTTTTGGAAGTCTCCAAATCTGTTATAATAAAGATACATTGTATACATGGCAGAAAGTGATGAGGGGAGAAGAAAAGGAAGGAGTTTGGGGTATGCACGATTTACAGACAAGATATCTGGAAAGATTGTCAGAACTGTATCCGACGATTGCAGCCGCATCGATGGAAGTCATCAATCTGGAGGCAATTTTGAACCTGCCAAAGGGAACCGAGCATTTTTTGACGGATGTGCACGGAGAGTATGAGGCGTTTGCCCATGTGCTCAAGAACGGTTCGGGTGCTGTGCGACGTAAGGTGAACGAGGTATTCGGAACAACGCTGAGCGATCAGGATAAGCGCACGTTAGCAACCCTGATTTATTATCCGCGCGAGAAGATGGCACGGATTCTCGCAAAGACAAAGAACAAGAAGGATTGGTATAAGATCACGCTTTACCGTCTGATTGCAGTCAGCAAGAGAGCTGCCAGCAAGTACACGCGATCAAAGGTTCGCAAGGCACTTCCGCCGGAATTTGCGTATGTGATCGAGGAGCTGATTACTGAGAAGGACGATGTCAGAGACAAGGAATCTTACTACGATGCGATTGTGCAGACGATCATTCGTCTTGGAAGAGCGGAGGATTTTATCGCGGCTCTGTGTGAACTGATTCAGAGACTTGTCGTCGATCATCTTCATATTCTCGGCGATATCTATGACCGTGGTCCAGGCCCGCACATCATTATGGATGATCTGATGGCATATCATTCCGTGGATGTACAGTGGGGCAATCACGATGTACTCTGGATGGGAGCAGCGACCGGACAGAGAGCCTGCATTGCAAATGCACTCCGAATCTGTGCCCGTTATGGTAATCTGGATATTCTGGAGGAGGGCTATGGAATCAATCTTCTTCCGCTTGCGACATTTGCGATGCAGGCGTATGAGAATGATCCGTGTACCTGTTTTGCACTGAAAGGGGAGCCTCCGAAAAACAAGAATGAGAGAGAGATGAACTTAAAGATGCACAAGGCGATCTCAATCATTCAGTTCAAGGTCGAGGGACAGATGAGCAAGGAGCATCCGGAGTTCGGTCTGGAGGGGCGTGCGCTTCTTCACCGCATTGACTATGAGCGCGGTGTGATCACGCTCGACGGAAAAGAATATAAACTTCTGGATATGAATTTCCCGACTGTAGATCCGAAAGACCCGTATCGCCTGAGTGATGCCGAGGAGCAGGTGATGGAGCGTCTCGAGAATGCCTTCCAGAAGTGTGAAAAACTTCAGGAACACATGCGTTTCCTGCTTGCAAAGGGAAGTCTGTACAAAGTATACAACGGAAATCTGCTCTTTCACGGCTGTGTGCCGTTAAATGAGAACGGCAGTTTCCGCGAGGTGGAGCTTTACGGACATCGTTGCAGTGGCAGATCTCTCTACGAGTTTTTTGATGAGTATATCCGAAAAGGCTTTGTCGCAGAGGATCTTGTGGAGCGCAAGCGCGGTCGTGATCTGATGTGGTATATCTGGCTTCACGAGAATTCCCCGCTGTTTGGAAAGACGAAGATGGCGACATTTGAGCGGTATTTCCTCGCGGAGAAGGAGACACACAGGGAGAAGAAGAATCCATACTACACGCTGATCGAGGACGAGGAGGTTGCAAACAGGATTCTTGAGGAATTTGGTTTGTCACCAGAGGACGGTCACATCATCAACGGTCATGTTCCGGTCAAGACGAAGAATGGAGAGAGCCCGGTCAAGTGTGGAGGAAAGGTTCTCGTTATTGATGGTGGTTTCTCGCGCGCTTACCAGAAGGAGACCGGAATCGCCGGATATACACTGATTTACAATTCTTACGGACTGATTCTTGCGGCGCATAAGCCGTTTGAGTCGACCGAGTCTGCGATCGAGAATGAGAGTGACATTCACTCCGACAGTGTGATCATTCAGAGATCGACGGAGAGGGAGCTCGTCGGAGATACGGACAGCGGACGAAAACTTAAAGCGGATATTGCAGATCTTGAGTATCTGCTTGAGGCATACCGAAGTGGACGTATCATCGAGAAGTTCCCGTCTCACAGTTCGAATGGTCAGAGATAAAGCATTTTTGTTGTGGGTATTGCGCATGGATGGGAATGAGTTTTGTGAGAAAAATTTTTGTTACCGTTCATGTGTGGCACAAACGGCAACAGATTTTGTAAAAAAGGATTGACGAGACAGGAAAAAGTGATTATACTGACAGCAAATAAATAAAAAATAAGTTCTTCGGGGCGGGGTGCGATTCCCCACCGGCGGTGACTCTTTGAGAGAAGAGAAGTCCGCGACCTGCGCAAGTGGCTGATCCGGTGAGATTCCGGAACCGACAGTAAAGTCTGGATGAAAGAAGAGATTATGCGAATAGATGTCAGAATATAGAGAGTTAGAAAGTGACAGATCTTCACTCAGAAAGCAAGCCCCAGATTTCAAGCAAATCTGGGGCTTTTTGATATGATAGGAAATTGCGTCCTATCATACAAAAACGCTCCGCGAGGATGCGCACTCGGCGCAGGGGAAGAGGGTTGCCGAAGCAACCGCGCCTCGGCGCGAGAATGTGCCAGGGCACATTCTTTTTTATTCATAGAAGCATAAAAGATGGAAGATTGCGTTCATGAAAAATATTCTGCGAGCGTCGACTCAAACACTCATTTGTTTCGCATGATACTCCCTGCGGTGCATCAAAAATTTATTTCTGGGTGAAGTTTTTTTATAAAGAAAGTGAAAGTACTCAGAAGGCGAGGACGGATGTGCTGTGACTGAAAGGAACTTACATCATGGCAAGAGGAGGAGTCAACAATGAGAGAGAAACTGTTTACGACAAGAAATGTGGTATTGATGGGAATGCTCGGCGCGCTGGCGGGTGTGCTGATGATGTTT
Source organism: Brotaphodocola catenula (assembly GCA_020686985.1). Lineage (GTDB taxonomy): Bacteria > Bacillota > Clostridia > Lachnospirales > Lachnospiraceae > Brotaphodocola > Brotaphodocola catenula. The sequence goes on along the minus strand of JAJEPU010000008.1, from coordinate 31,077 downwards.
GAGGTGCCGCTCGTATTTCTGGCACCGAGTTTTTACGGACTTGATTTCAGTGAGGTTCCGGTACTTGTCGGGAGCTTTGCACTTGGCCCGGTTGCAGGGATTGTGATTGAGGCAGTGAAGATTCTGGTGAAGCTCGTAATTAAGCCGACGAGCACCGGATTTGTCGGAGAGTTTGCGAACTTTACGATTGGATGTGCACTTGTGATCCCGGCAGGATTGATTTACCACTTCAATCGCACGAAGAAAGGCGCCGGAATTGGAATGACAGTTGGAACGATTCTGATGGCAATGGCAGGAGTTGTCCTCAATGCTGTCGTGATGCTTCCGTTCTATTCTCACTTCATGCCACTTGACACGATCATCTCGATGGGAGCACAGATCAATCCGGCAGTCAGCAATGTGTGGACGTTCGCTCTTCTGTGTGTGGGACCGTTCAATGTGGTAAAGGGCATTGTGGTTTCCCTGATCACCGCTCTTGTGTATAAGAGAGTCAGTGTTGTGATTCACAGCACAGCCAGTCAGGCGAGACGGGGCGTTCGGGCATAACTTCGCATAAAGGATGTAGAACAATAAGATAAAGAACATAATAAATAGCAGAATCTGGAAAAACCGGAAAGGAAGGCTTTATATTTCCTTTCCGGTTTTTTTGTGATATGATACGAGATATGATATTGGGAAATATTTATCTGAAAAAGAAAAGAGGAACACACCAATGGAAACAAAGATGGTGAAAATACAGGATACAGCAGAGATACGAGATGAGGAGCTGGCGGAGGCAGCGCAGATTCTTCGGGATGGAGGGCTTGTAGCATTTCCGACGGAGACAGTTTATGGACTCGGTGCGAATGCTCTGAATGAGGAGGCAGCGAAAAAAATCTATGCGGCGAAGGGGCGTCCGTCGGACAATCCGCTGATCGCGCATATTTCCTGCATGGAGGAGCTTGAACCCCTTGTGAAGGAAATTCCGGAAGCGGGAAGAAAACTTGCCGAGGCATATTGGCCGGGACCGTTGACGATGATTTTTCCGAAGAGCAGTATCGTGCCGTATGGAACAACGGGTGGTCTTGAGACCGTGGCGGTGCGGATGCCGAGCGATCCGGTTGCAAGCCGTCTGATTCATCTTGCGAAAGTTCCGGTTGCAGCGCCGAGTGCGAATACTTCCGGTCGTCCAAGTCCGACGACAGCTCAGCATGTATGGCAGGATATGAATGGAAGAATCGAGATGATTCTTGATGGAGGTCCGGTCGGAATCGGTGTGGAGTCGACGATTGTCGATGTGTCCGGTGAAGTGCCGACGCTTCTTCGTCCGGGCGCTGTGACGATGGAGATGCTTGAAAAGACCGTCGGTCATGTCGAGATCGATCCGGCGATTCAGGGACCGCCAACTGCTGATTTTCATCCGAAGGCTCCGGGCATGAAGTACCGCCACTACGCTCCTCATGCACAGATGACACTTGTGGAGGGCGAGGCAGAGGCAGTCGCAAACAAGATCAATGAGCTTGTAAAAGAAGGACTTGAGCAGAATCTGCGGGTAGGTGTGATCTGCACCGATGAGAGCCGGTCGAGCTATCCGGACGGACTTGTCCGCAGTGTCGGAGAGCGTGCAAAGGAAGAGACGATCGCCCACAACCTGTTTGCTGTCCTCAGAGAGTTTGATGATCTCGATGTCGATGTGATTTATTCGGAGAGTTTCTCTAAAGATCATCTCGGTCAGGCGATCATGAACCGTCTGACAAAGGCGGCAGGATACCATATCCTGAAAGTCTGAGGAGACAAAAGACAGATAAGAGATAATTTGAGTTTGAGAAAGATAATCGTGCACCAAAAAAGATAAAAAATAGAAAAAGGAGAATTTTATGTCAGAGACGAAGAAGCGTCGGGATTACATTTCCTGGGATGAGTATTTTATGGGAGTTGCAGACCTTTCCGGTCGTCGATCGAAAGATCCGAACACGCAGGTAGGAGCCTGCATCGTCAGCCAGGATAACAAAATCATGTCGATGGGATACAATGGATTTCCGAAGGGCTGTTCCGATGATGAGTTCCCGTGGGGAAAAGAGGCGGAGACGACAGATCCGTACAGTGCAAAATACCTCTATGTGACGCACAGCGAGCTCAATGCGATTTTGAATTATCGGGGCGGAAGCCTTGAGGGAAGCAAGCTCTATGTGACGCTGTTCCCGTGCAATGAGTGTGCGAAGGCGATCATTCAGGCAGGAATTCAGACGATTATCTATAAGGAAGACAAGTATCCGGATTCTCCGTCTGTCCGTGCGTCAAAGCGCATGTTAAATGCAGCGGGTGTTCGCTATTACCAGTATGAGTGCAGTGGAAGAAAGATTGAGATCGATGTCTGAGAAATCTGAAAAATCTGAGAAAAAATGGGAATGTGATCAGTGTGATCAGGGAAATTTGGCAGAACAGTTGAGTTTTGTGGCGGTTGATCTTGAGACGACGGGACTTGATCCAAAGAAAGATCGGATTATCGAGATCGGCGCAATTCGCGTGGAGAATGGAGAGGTCGCGGGAGAGTATCAGCAGTTAGTCAATCCCGGATGTCCGATTCCCGATTTTGTATCCGATCTGACCGGAATTACGGATGAGATGGTGGAAAAAGCGCCGCTGATCGGGGAGGTTCTCGATGAATTTTTGAAATTCTGTGGAGAACTTCCGATTGTGGGGCATCAGGTGATGTTTGATTACCGTTTTCTGAAACGGGCGACAGTAAATCAGGGGGAATCTTTTGAGCGGAACGGAATTGATACGCTTGCGCTCTGCCGGGCATTTATGCCGGTGGAGGAGAGGAAAAACCTAGCTGTCGCCTGTGCGTTTTTTGAGATTGAGCGGGAGCGGGCACATCGGGCATGCTCGGATGCGTGGGACACGGTGAGATTGTATACAAAGATTGCGAGACAATTCGGGCAGAACAAGCCGGAGCTTTTTGTTCCAAAACCGCTTATTTACAAGGTAAAACGGGATCAGCCGGCATCGGAAAAGCAAAAAGAAGACTTGCGGTATTTTATAAAATATCATAAAATAAGTTTACCTGTGCGCTTTGAAGAATTGAGCCGTAGCGAAGCCTCAAGACTTCATGATCAGTTGATTTTGCAATACGGCAGGATTGTCAAAAAATGAGCGCGGGTGTATTTGGAACAAGAAAAAAATAAGATGAAAAAGAAAGAGAGGTTCATGTATCATGGCAAACTCACATAATAATAAGAATAAAACAAAGAGAATCGTATCGGGAGTGATTGTCATCATCCTGATTCTTGCGATGGTGGTTCCGATGGTAGCGGGAACGCTCGTCAGCGTGTTCCAGTAAATAAGAGGAGCAGAGAATATATGAGAAAATTGAGATTGCTGAGTGGTATGGCTCTGATTGCGGTTGCAGGAATCAGTTCTGCAGTGCCGGCGTATGCAGAGGAGAAAACCATACCGGATGGAATCTATGTCGGTGAGTTCAGTCTGGGAGGACTCACAAAGGAGAAGGCGGAGGAGGAAGTCGCGACCTATGTGGACGGGCTTTCGGATAGAACGATCTCCCTCGATGTGGACGGAACGACGGTGGAGACGACGGCGCGTGATTTGGGATATGCCTGGAGCAATGAGAATGTCGTTGAGGCGGCTGCGAGTCATGCACTTGAGGGCAATCTGATCCGTCGATATATGGGAACGAAGGATCTGGAAAAGAATCCGGTTCACATTGAGATCGAGGCATCTGTGGATGAGGAGAAGGTGGATGCCTTCATTAAGAAAACGTGTGCCGGAATTGTGGGCGCGCCGGTGGATGCGTCGATTGTCCGTGAGAACGGAACCTTTAAGATTACTCCGGGAAGCTCCGGAAAGGTGGTTGATCTCGATGCGACGAGTCAGGCGATCGATGAGGCGCTGACAGGTGGAGCCTCCGGAATCGGCGGGGAAAATAAGACGACGGAAGGCGCAGAGGCAGTGCCAGCGGAGGATGCCGACGGTATGGTAATTAAGGTCAGCGCTGTGGTGAATGAGGAAGAGCCGAGAATCAAGGAAGATGATTTGAAGAGCATCAAAGATGTGCTCGGCACCTGCACGACCGACTTTTCGAGCAGTGGAGAGGCGCGCTCAAAGAATCTTGCAAATGGGGCGAAGAAGATCAACGGAAAAATTTTGATGCCGGGAGATACGCTCTCCGGATATGAGTGCATGAGTCCGTTTACAACCGATAATGGATACTTCACAGCTGCAGCTTATGAGAATGGACAGGTTGTCGACAGCGTCGGAGGCGGTGTCTGCCAGATTGCGACGACACTTTATGATGCCTCTTTGATGGCTGAGCTGACGATCACACAGAGACAGAATCACTCTATGATTGTCAATTATGTAAAGCCGTCGATGGATGCGGCGATCGCGGGAACCTACAAGGATATTAAGATCACAAATCCATATGACACTCCGATTTATGTCGAGGGTGGAACGAGCGGACGAAAGCTCACATTCACGATTTACGGAAAGGAGACTCGTCCGGCAAACCGCAAGGTGGAGTACATCTCGGAGACACTCGGTACGACCGATCCGGGAGCACCGAAGGAGAAGGTAGACAATTCACTTGCACCGGGAACAAGAAAGCAGGTTCAGTCTGCACATACCGGTTTGAAGTCTCGTCTCTGGAAGGTTGTGACGGTTGATGGAGTCGAGACGGAGAGAACGATTCTCCACACGGATACTTACAACGCGTCAAAAGCGATCGTTCTGGTTGGACCGAAGGCAGCGACCCCGACGACTCAGCCGGCTACGCCGGAACAGCCGACATCGGCACCGGAGACATCTGGCGCTCATAATGGTGGAGGCACGAGTGCGGAGACGACGACTTCGGCGGAGACTGCACCTGAGACGAAATCTCCGGCAGTCGAGGGGGAGAATGGCGGACCGGGCGTGAGCGCACCGGCACCGACTGAAGCCCAGACAGAGTCTCATACCGAAGCACCAGCACCAGCACCAGCGCCGGCACCGGAGTCTGAGACACCTGCTGCCTCTCCTGTTGTGGAAGCCGCGCAGTAAATGAAAGTTCACTTCGATCAGAGAGGAGCATTTTTGTATGATGCGGAAAATTGAGCGAGAGAATACCGGGCTTTTGAAACCGGGACAAGACCTGGTTGTGGCGGGATATGCGGGGCTGGCCGGAAGTGTACTTCTGGTGAAAGAGAAAGATCAGTATGAGCGCCTGAGAGGGTGGTTTTCGGAGAAATGGCTCGATCAGGCAGGCGAGATGGAGATCTCGCCTGAGCAAGATAAGATCGACTGGTCGGAGGTCGGAGCGACAGACTGGGAGAGCGCAGGCGAGGGCGGTATCCTGTCTGCGATCTGGTGTCTCTCCGGAGCCTATGGTACCGGAGTGGAATTTGCTCTGAGAAAAATCCCGGTTCGTCAGGACACGATTGAGATCTGCGAGCGTCTGGAGTTGAATCCTTACCGACTTTACAGTCATGGATGTTGGTTGCTGTCGTCGAAAAACGGTGGTCGGACAGTCGAGAATCTCAGAGAAAAGGGAATCCCGGCTCAGGTGATCGGAAGTGTGACGAAGGGCATTGCGCGCGAGATGATTGTGGAGAATGGACATGGTTTTCTTGAGCGCCCACAGCCGGATGAACTCGAGAAGATTTTTCCCGGATATTTTAAGCAGGAAGCTCCAACTTCTTTAAGCCGGGGTAGTTCACTCGGGATGAGCAGTGATTGGAAAGCGAACGATCAGAAGGAATCGATGGCTGATCAAGAGCATAAAAAAGGATTCAGAAAAGAAAGATAAATAAAGATAAAGAAGGATTCAAAAAAGAATTCAGATAAAGAAAGATTCGGAACGGGAGGAAATGTCGTAATGAGAGAAAAGATACTGGCGGTAATTGAGAAGAACAGCAGAATTGATATTCATGATCTTGCCATTCTCTTGGGTGAGAGTGAGGTCGCGGTGGCGAACGAGATTGCGGAGATGGAGAAAGAGCATATCATCTGCGGATATCATACTCTGATTAACTGGGATAATACCAGCGAGGAAAAGGTCAACGCTCTGATTGAGGTCAAGGTAACTCCTCAGAGAGGAATGGGATTTGACAAGCTGGCAGAGAGAATTTACCAGTACAATGAGGTCAATTCCCTGTATCTGATGGCGGGAGCCTTTGATTTCATGGTCATCATCGAGGGAAAGACGATGCGCCAGGTTGCACAGTTTGTCTCTGACAAGCTGGCTCCGCTTGATTCTGTGCTCAGCACAGCAACCCACTTTGTTCTGAAAAAATACAAGGATCACGGAACGGTACTCTGTGACGAGATCCAGGATGAAAGGATGCTGATTACACCGTGAGAAATCCATTATCTGACAAGATTGAATCGATTCCGTGGTCTGGAATCCGTAAGTTCTTTGACATTGTAAGCGAGATGAAAGATGCGATCTCCCTCGGCGTGGGCGAGCCGGATTTTGATACGCCGTGGCACATCCGCGAGGAAGGTATCTATTCTCTGGAAAAGGGAAGAACATTTTATACCTCCAATGCAGGTTTGAAGGAACTGCGTGAGGAGATTCACAATTATGTGCACAGAAAGTACAACGTTTCCTATGATGCGGACTCTGAGATTATTGTGACGGTCGGCGGTAGTGAGGCGATTGACCTTGCGATGCGTGCGATGCTCAATCCGGGGGATGAGGTTCTGATCCCACAGCCGAGCTATGTCTCCTATGATCCGTGTGCGGTTCTTGCAGATGGAGTTCCGGTGATTATCGAATTGGAAGAGAAAGATCAGTTCCGCCTGACTCCGGAGAAATTGCTTGAGAAGATCACGCCGAAGACGAAAATTCTGGTGCTTCCGTTCCCGAACAATCCAACCGGTGCGATCATGACCCGCGAGGATCTTGAGAAGATTGCAGAGATTGTGGAGGAGCATGATCTCTTTGTGCTCTCTGATGAGATCTACGGAGAGCTGACTTACGGAGAGGAGCCACATGTCACGATCGCCTCGATTCCTGGAATGAGAGACCGCACGATCCTGATCAATGGTTTCTCGAAGGCATTTGCAATGACCGGATGGAGACTTGGATATGCGTGCGGACCGGAGATTATCTTAAAGCAGATGCTCAAGATTCACCAGTATGCGATCATGTGTGCACCTACGACAAGCCAGTATGCGGCAGTCGATGCACTCAAGAACAGCGATGAGGATGTGGCTCATATGAGAGAGTCCTACGACCAGCGCAGACGTTATCTGCTTCATGCGCTTCGCGAGATGGGAATGGAGTGTTTTGAGCCTCTCGGCGCATTTTACATCTTCCCGAGCATTAAGCGTTTCGGCATGACTTCGGAGGAGTTTGCACTCAGACTTCTTGAGGAGGAAAAAGTGGCAGTTGTTCCGGGAACGGCGTTTGGTGCGTGTGGAGAGGGATTTCTGCGAATCTCCTATGCGTACTCATTGAAGAGCCTGAAGGAAGCACTCAGCAGAATTGAGCGTTTTGTCAAGCGTCTCGATGCGGAGAGTGAGAGTGCTCCAAGAGGGGCTGAGGGAAGTGTGGAAAATGTGGTGAACATGGAAAAAGCAGGTGAAGCAAAATGATGAACATTGTTTTGTTTGAGCCGGAAATGCCACTGAATACGGGAAATATCGGGCGTACCTGTGTGGCGACAAACACGAGGCTTCATTTGATTGAACCGCTGGGATTTAAGCTCAATGAGAAGGCAATCCGCCGTGCGGGTCTCGATTACTGGGACAAGCTCGATGTGACGGTCTACTGCGATTATCAGGATTTCCTCGACAAGAATCTGGGCGCAAAGATCTATATGGCAACGACAAAGGCGAAGCATGTCTACACCGATGTCAGGTATGAGCCGGATTGTTACATCATGTTTGGAAAGGAGAGTGCAGGAATTCCTGAGGAAATCCTTGTGGAGAATGAGGAGACCTGTGTGCGGATTCCGATGTGGGGAGACATCCGCTCTCTGAATTTGGCGAATTCTGTGGCGATTGTGCTCTATGAGGCACTGCGCCAGAATGGGTTTGAGGCGATGACGATGGAGGGGAATCTTCATCGGCTTCATTGGAATGAGTGATTGAGGACTTTTTTATAGTGAATAAGATATAGAGATAAAATTCAAGTCGACGCTCGTGGAGACTTGGCGCGCAATTCTGGTCAGCTTTGCTGACATCTTCCCATCAGAATTACTGCGCATCCACTCTGAGTTATATTTTGAGTTCGCTCCTATGGGCGGGCAAAGTTATGCGAACGCGTTTGCATATACTTGCCCGCCCTTCGTCGCGTTAGGAATCTCTTTCAAGTTTTATTTACATCGTCCGTTTGCAAAGGCTGGGCAGGTATTAGGATTGGCTCTGTGAACTACCCCGACTTAAAATCGTTGGGCATTGACTTTGAACGATTGGAAATATGGAGGGTAATTGATTTGTGCAAGTAAATAAAATTAGATGAAAAAAATATGAAAAAAGGATTGACAATATGGTTAGCATATGCTAATATAATACTCAGTTAGCGACAACTAACTACATGTGAATATTCTATACATTTCAACATTGCCCCATTCGACCCGTGGAGGCAACGACTCAACTCCTATGAAGAAAGCACCCTGTCCCGCAAGCAGGGTGCTTTTATTTCATAGGAAATTGCGTCCTATCATAAAATAAAAGCGATGTTGTATGGAAAAATAGACTTGACTTTTTGAACGTGGGAGGTCAAAATAGAGAGCAATATACACGGTGTGAAAAAAGATCATAAAAAATCGCAATAAGAGAAAGAAATCGATTACCGTTTGTGTCATGCATGAACGGTAACAAATAGAGAGATGGATAAAGAAGAAAGGGAACGGCTGAGATGAGAATTTATCTGGTGAGACATGGTCAGACGGATTGGAATAAGGCGCACAAGATTCAGGGAAGACACAACATTTCTCTGAATGACTGTGGACGTGAGATGGCAGAGAAAGCATCGGAAAAATTGAGAGATGTTGTATTTGATGGCGCCTTCTGCTCTCCTCTGATTCGTGCTCAGGAGACTGCCCAGATTATTCTCGGAGACCAGAAGGGGATCTTGAAGCCCGAAGACCGTCTTGCGGAGATTGCTTTTGGTGTGGAAGAAGGACGGGAGAGAGAAAAAATTGAGGCAAACCCAGCTGATCCGGTTCATAACTTTTTCAGTGATCCAGCACACTATCTTCCGCCGGAGGGGGCAGAGACCTTTGAGGCTGTATATCGCCGTACGGGCGCTTTCATGGAAGACTTAAAGAAACGGGAACACGACTTTGATGCCGTTCTTCTTGTCGCTCATGCAGTTGTCAACCGAACGATCCTGAATCCGATTGCCGGGATTGCGCTTGGTGATTTCTGGAAAATTAAGCTCCCGAACTGTGCGATCGCCGTTCTTGAATTGAAAGACGGAGAATACCGGATTCTCGATGATGGATCAGAGAAGGAAGAAACCGTTAGATGAGAAAATTGTACGAAAAAATGTACTTGATTTTCCAAAAACCTTATGCTAATATATAAACAGTTAGCAATAGCTAACCACATGTGAATATTCTATACATTTCAACATTGCCCCATCTGACCCGTGGAGGCAACGACTCAACTCCTATGAAAAGGCGCTCTGTCCCGCAAGCAGAGCGCCTTTTTGTGTTCAAACTTTTGCAAGTGTTGATTTGAAAAGTTGTGTTGGAATGTTTTGAAAATAGTTTTGTTTATTGATTGTGTGTGTGAACAGGAGTCTGTGAGATCGGCTCAAAGAAATCTCTTCGGATGAAGAGACTGACGTTTTCGATAAAAGTCTCCGTATCGAACTGGTCAGCTTCCTCTAAATAGCATTTGATGATGCTGAAAAACAGATCGCCGAGCATGGAAGAAAAGATCGGAGAGGCAATCTTTGCATGATAGCCGTTTTCTTCTGCAGAGCGCAGTTTGTCACTGAGAATATCCTGAAGTCCTTTTCTCAGAATCCGGATCAGATCTCCGTCCTTATTTGCCTGATAAATTTTCTGATACTGAATCTTGTTTTCACTGATGTGCTCAATCAGGATCGTCAGGAAGTTTTTCAGGGAATCGATGTTTTGAAGGCTGATGACTTCTTCTGTCAGACCAACTTCCTCGATCAGAGAGAGAAGGCAGTAGTGGAGAAGATCGTACTTGTCTTCAAAGTAGCGGTAAAAGGTTGATCGGGAAACCAGAGAGGTATTGCAAATCTCCGTCAAGGTGATTTGTTCGAGTGGAAGCATGCTCAGTTCTTTCAAAAATGCGCCACGAAGCAGGGCATAGGTGCGCCGTACTGTAATGTGCTCTTTTGATGGGTTATTTCGGCTCATAATAGATTGCTCCTCCAAAAAAATTCTAAAAAATAAGCGAAAAGAAACGGAATAACACTTTTGTGTCAAATAGGACAAAGCGCATAAAACTGTTTCATTTGAAACGCTCCACAAAAATATGATACTTGAGTATTTTACCATAAACATAGATAATAGTGCAAGAAATGATAGTTACTTCAATATGTTCAGAAACAGAGGAGTCACTGTGCACGGATAGGCATTTTCTGAACGGAAAATGCCGTATGATACCGTGGCGGTAGCAGATTTTTTCAGTTTACAGGGCGGAGCCTTTGCAGGAGTTGTTGGCAGCTGCGCGGAGTGTGGATGAGAGCGAGATTTGCAAAGGCAAGCGTAAAAAGATAGAAATGGAGGAATGAGGATGTCTCAGAAATGTTGTAAAGCATATCTTTGGACGATCGCTGCGGCGATGGTTTTTCTGATGGCTGGAATGCCGGGACAGGTTTGGCAGGTCCGGGCAGAGGAAGTGCAGGGTACAGAGGAGATACAGCAGACTCAGGAAATACAAAAGACTCAGGGAACGGAACAGAGTTCGACCGGATGGAGATTTGAGGAAGGCGAGTGGTTTTACTATCTGGAGGATGGGACAAAAAACCGAAAAGAGCTGACGTTTGACGATGCCGTTTACGAGTTTGAGAAGGATGGAACGCTTCAGAGCGCACACTGGATTCCGAATACCGGAGGAGGTGCTTATCCGGTTGTCTGCTATGATGAGGAGGAGCAGGCGCTCTTCGATCAGCTCAATGACGAGAAGAAAGATCTGTTCTTTGAGGAATATCCGGATCGCGAGAATGAGTACGATGGTGATGACCATGCGATGTACGACCGGTATGCCGGATTCAAGATGGATGTGAATCTGAACAAGATTGCTTCCCATCGACTTGAGATGGCAATGGAGAACGGGTACAGCGTGGACAGCACAATTCCGGGAGAAGGAAGCCTGAAAGATTATTTAGGGCAGGTTGGCTACCGCAAACATGCGACGAGTCTGGAACTCTACATACAGAGGCGGGATGATGCCGACGATGCGTTTGACAAGGTGATGGATCGGACTCAGAAGAAGTATGATACTTCTGGAAAGCATCTCTATTCGCTGGAATATTATCGAAGTCTCGGAATGGCGCATGCAGAGAAAGACGGCGCACACTATTTTATGATTGTGCTGATGAGATAGAAGACATTTTCGATGGATTTTTGCTCGTGACTGTGAAGCTACTGAACAGTTGCGAGAATACCTGTGAACAGGAAAGAAAACAGAATCAGAAGGAGTAGAAGAGATGGGACAGAAACTGTTTAATCGGATAAAAGGCCTGAGACACAGAGAAAAACCGATGGCGGAGAAAGGGGCAGAGGGTGGATTTTCCACGATGCTGGCGTACCAGATTATCAAAAAGCGCGGATTCATTGAGATTCTGTTTGCAATTGGGTGTCTGTTTTCTCTGCTTGCGATGCTTTTTGTCGATGTAAACTATGATTTGACAAAGTATGTGCCGAAGAGTGCCGTGTCCGCTCAGGGACTTGACAAGATGAAGGAAGTCTTTGGATACCCGGGAACGGCGAGAGTCATGATAAAGGACGTTTCGCTATATGAGGCGAAACAATATAAAGAAAAATTTGAAGCCGTCGATGGAGTCGATCAGGTGCTCTGGTGCGACACGACCGTCAATGTGTATGCCGGAGAAGATTTCATCAACATGGACGACATCAAAGATTACTACAAGGATAATTGTGCGGTCATGGATATCACGTTTGATGAGGAGTCGGATTCCAACCGCACGAAGAATGCGATCACCGAGCTGAAGGAGATCACCGGAGATAAGGGATGTTTCTCCGGAATGGCAATCCAGAACAAATCTCTGATTGAGACGACGGCGAGCGAGATGCAGACAATTCTTGTCGTTGCCGTGATCATGATCTTTGCGGTTCTTGCACTGACGACGACGGCGTGGACGGAGCCGATTCTTTTCATGCTTGTCATGGGGGTGGCGGTGCTTTTGAACCGTGGAACAAACATATTTATCGGAACCGTTTCGTTTCTGACGAACAATGTGGCGATTATTCTTCAGCTTGCGACCTCGATGGACTACTCGATTTTCCTGCTCGATGCCTTCCTGAGATGGAGAAATGCAGGTTTCTCCGAGGAGGAGGCGATCGTCAAGGCAGTTGAGGAAGCGATCAACTCGATTTTCGCGAGCAGTCTGACGACGGTTGTCGGCTTCCTTGCGCTTGTGACGATGAAGTTCAACATTGGCTTCGATATGGGACTGGTGCTTGCAAAGGGAATCATTTGCAGTCTGCTTGCAGTTGTCTTCTTCATGCCGGCGATGATTCTGAAGTTTGCGAAGTGGAACGATAAGACGAGACATCGTTCGTTCCTTCCGAATTTCACACCGCTTGGAAAACTTGTATACAAAGTTCGATATGTGATCCTGGCGCTTGTCATTGTGCTGACACCTCCTGCCTATGTCGCACAGGGAATGAATGATTTCCTGTTTGGAAATGATGCGGTTGGTTCTTCAGAGGGAACGAAGGTTTACGAGGACGATCAGGAGATCGTCGCAAAGTTTGGACGAAGCAATATGCTTCTTGCGATTTACCCGAACACCTCCAATGTGACGGAGAAGGAGCTCACGGATGAGCTTGAGGATCTGCCGTATGTGAAGAGTGTGACCTCAATGGCAGGAACACTTCCGGAGGGAGTTCCGGAGGACATCATTCCGTACTCGACGGCAAAACTTCTGCACCGCGGAGACACGGCGCGCATGCTGATTTACATCCGCACGAAAGGCGAGAGTGATGCTTCGTTCGAGTACACCGATCAGATCCGTGAGATTGTGAAAAAATATTATCCGGATAACTCCTATCTGGTCGGTGAGACACCGTCCACACAGGACATTAAGACGACGATCATTGCAGATAATGCCCGCGTAAATGTGCTGACTCTGCTCGGTGTATTCATTGTCGTCATGTTCAGTTTTAAGTCGGCGTTGATTCCGATCATCGTTATGATTCCGATTGAGGTCGCGATCTACTTCAATATGGCGATGCCGTATATTCAGGGTGTCGACATGATTTACATGGGATACATCATTGTCAGCAGTATTCAGCTCGGTGCGACCGTGGATTACTCAATTCTGCTGACAAACAACTACATTGCAAAGCGTCAGGAACTTCCGAAGAAAGAGGCGTGCATCTCAGCGATCGCCCAGTCCTGTTCCTCGATCCTCACATCGGGCACGATCATCACGCTTGCCGGTTATATCGTTCATCTGATTTCGACGACCGCAGCGATCGGAGATTTGGGACATCTGATCGGACGAGGAGGACTGTTCAGTCTGGTTCTTGTGCTTTTCCTGCTTCCGTCGCTCCTTGTGCTGTGTGACAAGATCATCATCGACAAGGCGTGGACGCATCCGATTCAGACTTACCGGGAAAAGATGCGCGAAAAGCGGAAACAGATGCAGGGTCAGGTGAAAGCAAAACTTGCAAAGCATTTTGAATCATAAGACTTGCATTGGAATAAGGATTGCATTGAAATGAGAAATGCATTTTTTAGAGAGTCAGGGATCATCGGAGGGAGAATAAGATGAAAAACAGATATAGAAGAATGGGTGCGACCGTGATGACGGTTGTCACGCTTGCCACGAGTCTGGTTCCGGCGCAAGCAGTGCTGGCAGGAGAGGCCTCTGCGAGTGTGGATGAGGCGATGTACGTCAATCTTGATTACTATGGTCAGATTGACAAGGTGAATATGGTCAAGAGCATCAGCCTGAATGGAACTTTGAGTTTCACGGATTACGGCGATTACACCGATGTAACAAATATGACAGATCATACGGAACCGGTTCTCGGGGATGGAAGCGTTACCTGGAACTTTGCACCGGATCAGAATGGACGGTTCTATTATAAGGGAGTCATGAAGAACGATCAGGTGACTCTGCCGTGGACGTTTGACGTATCCTATAAATTAAACGGAGTTCCGACAGATGCAGATAAACTTGCAGGTGCATCCGGAACCGTGGAGATTCACATTGATGCAACGGCAAATGAGAATGCACGCGAGTATTACCGCAACAACATGATGCTCGCAGTCGCAGTCCTTGTCGATCTGACAAAGTGTTACAGCGTTGAGGCGGACGGGGCTCAGGTTCAGAACATCGGCAGTCAGACCGGAGTCGTTTTCACGGCACTTCCGGGTGAGGATGGAGACTACACGGTTCGCATCGGTTCGGACAGCTTTGAGAGTGCTGGCGTGCTGATGACGATGATTCCGGGCACGACAAAGGATCTTGAGCATGTCAAGGATCTCAAGGATGCAAAGGATACCTGGAAGGAAGCCGGAGACCAGCTCTATGACAGTATGGAACAGATGGCACTCTCTGTGGAGTCGATGCGTGATGGAGTCAATGATCTTCAGAGCGGACTTGGATCAGCGGAGAATGTGAGAGGTGTCTGGAGCGGTTCTAAGGACAATATCCTGGACAACAATGATAAGGCGCTTGCTTCTCTGACTGCGGTGTCGGAGCAGATGCAGGCGATGGTTCCTCATATTGAGTCCGCAAAAGAGTCAGCCGAGATCGTTCATGACAGTCTCGGTGACATTGTGAATTCGATGAGAGAGATGCAGGATCCGCTGAGAAAGCTCAACACGAGCCTGCGCGGAATCAAGAGCAATACCGAGGATCTTGCTGCCAGTGTCGCTCCGTTAAATCAGCTGATGCAGACGCTGATTGCGCTTGACGCGACGCTTCAGTCGAGCGAGCAGATCTATGTGACCCAGCTTGCTTCTCTCGGAGTCAGCCTTGAGCAGGTGGAGAATGATTATTACGACGGCGATGTGGATCTGATCGATGACGTAAATGCATCGGCGCAGACGGCAACCCCGTCTTCTGCAACGGCGGCTGGAATTCCGGGGGTGACGCTGAATACTCAGCAGCTTCTCATTGCTCTGACGCAGAAGAAAGCCTACCTTGAAAAACTTTCCTCAGCAAGTACCTCTCTTGCAGGAAAACTTTCGTCACTTCTCGATGATACATCAGACGCATCTCGTTCGATGGGAGAGCTCGTCGATGAGATTGATTTCATCCTTGAGGACAGCACGGCTCTGTATGATTCTCTTGAGACGTATTACTCAGATTTTCAGCTTGCACTTGATGATTCTGAGGAACTGGTAAACCGGATGACAAATGCGCTCGACACGAGTGTGAGCACGCTGACGCTGATTCAGAATACGATGAGAGCAAGCAGTGATTCCCTCGATGCGGCAGCACGTGACAGCATTCGCGGAAGCATGGAGGTCCTCGACAAGAGCCTGCGCGTTCTCGACAGCACGACGTCGATGCGTATGGCGGGAAGAACGATGAAGGATACGATGGATCGCGAGTGGGATGATCTCGACGGCGATACGAGATTCCTCTACATGGATCCGTCCGCGGAGAAAGTTTCGTTCACTTCGGATCAGAACGAGGAGCCGGATACACTTCAGGTCATTCTGAGAACGAAGGAGATCAGCCTTGATGATGACGATGAAGTGCTCGATGCGGAGTCTGCAAAGGCATCTGAGGGACCATTAAAGAGAATGTGGAATGTGCTTGTAAAGATGGTTCAGGCGATTATCGAGATCTTTAAGAACCGTTAATCCGTTAATCAAAGAGAAGTTGTTATTGGAAAGACAGGGATTATTAGAATTATCAGGATAATCGGGATAGAGTCGTGTTCGTGTTGGGTGGAATGGAACGAAGAAGACTACGGGAAGGAGAGACAGAAGCTATGGGAAAGAATCGGGTCATTACGATAGGAAGACAGCTTGGAAGCGGCGGAAGCTATATTGGACGGGAAGTGGCAAGACGACTGGGAATCGAGTGCTACGACAAGCGTTTGATTGAGCTGGCGTGCAAGTACGGAAATGTGGATCTTGAGCGAATGAAGGACGCGGAGGAGAAACGTGCAAATCCATTTCTGTTTTCTGTTCCGCGCGAGGTTCAGAATGATCGTACCGGGCATGGCGGATCAATCAACGATATGGTATTCAACCTCCAGTCAGCAGTGATTCGCCAGCTCGCGGAGAGGGAGTCCTGCATCATCGTCGGACGGTGCGCGGACTATGTGCTCAGGGAGCAGGAGAATATGCGCTCGGTATTCATTTTTTCGAATCTCGGAAGCCGGATTGAGAGAGTCAGTGAGAAGCGCAGGGTGCTTCGCGATCAGGCATTGAATCTGATCCGAAAGGAAGACAAGACGAGAAGAAATTATTATGAGTGTTATGCCGGAAAACGCTGGGGATCGACAGAGAGCTATGATGTGTCATTAAACAGCGGTCGCCTTGGCTTAAATGGTTGTGTAGAAATGATTTGTGCGCTCTATAATCAGATGGAGATGAAATAAATAGTATGAGCATATTTAGAGTAAAAACAAGGACAGAAAAAAAGAGGACTCCGTTTTGGCGGAGGGGAAGACAGTGCGCGATGGCATTTCTGTTTGCAACCTGTGTTGTAGTTGCAAGCTGTCCGACCGTAAAAGTCTGGGCGTCGGAGAAGAGCGAGAGTAAGAAGACGAAGATCGGAAAAGTCTGGCTGGTTGTGGATGCAGATGTCGGAATCAAGGCGGATGTAAGCGGGGATGTGTATGTGACACCGGACGGAGGAAATACGGACCGCTACCGCATCGATGATGTTCAGCTCGTCAACGATGGCGGGGAAGAGTTCAGCAACACGAATCCACCGGAATTTGAGATCACGCTTGTCTCACAGGACGAGGAAGAATATTATTTTGCAAAGACTGGAAGCTCGGCAGTTCGCCTTGATCTTGCGACGACCGCAAAGTCGAAGTATGACAAGGTGGAGCTGATCAGTGCAAAACGCCAGAATGATAATTCTGAGCTTGTGATTCGGGGGCGTTTGATTTTCGACAAGAAGGCAGACACAAGAAAGGTAAATTCGCCGGCAGTCTCCGGCACAGCAGGGACAACAGAGACGACAGGGGCAACTGTCATCGGTGCGGGAACTTCCGTGGAAGCAGGAACAGATCGGACAGGCACCGACCAGAGAACAGATTCAAGTAATAGTGGCACGGGTAGCAATACGGAGAAGGTCAGAGGCTGGGACCCGTCAGTCAAAGGGCGTGCCGTCTGGGCTCCGGTTGAGTCAGCAAAGTATTATCAGATCTTCCTTGTCAAAGATGGCAGAGAGATCGGAATCATGCGCTCGATCTACCGCACGAATTATGATTTCTCCGAGCTTCTTCCGGGCGCAGGAACTTACCAGTTTAAGGTGCGCTCCGTCCGCAGTGGAAACAATGCGAAGAGCGACTGGGTGCTGTCGAATGTTATGACAGTCCAGGAGGACGGAAGTTTCTCTATTCAGGGACAATGAATTACCACGTCTGAAGTCTTCGTTGCCTACGCCATCAGGCGTGGTTTCCAAAAGACTACGATAAGTGGCTTATGGCTATTCACAAAGCCCTATCCCAATGGGATTACTTTTAAGCGACAGTTTGACGAAAAGCGCATTCTTTTCGTCGCTGTCGCTTTTCTTCTGATTTGCTAAATGAATTTTTTGCTTGTAATTGTTTTTGACGATTCTTTGATTTTGATAGACCGTAGAAATCGTGTCAGGGTCTGTTTCGTCTATTGCGGTACGAAGACGGGAAATTTTCTCAGGAGGGGAGACAATCCCCTTCTGAGTCATACCCTCCGCGAGGGTGCAAAGCGCCAGTGGCGCTTGTTATGCACTGACCGCAGTGGAACGGAGATGCGCAGTTATTTTGATGAGAAGATGTCAGCAAAGCTGACCAAAATCACGCACCAAGTCGAAGCCTGCGTCGATTTGAAACCAATATTCAGAGTCTGGAATCAGAGAAAGATGCCAGACTCTTTCTTTTTGTCTTGCATCCATGTTATACTGAACAAGAACGAAGATATGGAATGATATTTATACAATACACAGGAAGATGAGGCAGAAAACATGAAACATTCCCTTTACTACAAATTTATTCTAGGGTATCTGGTTTTTGGACTGCTTGGATTTGTGGCGATTTCCACATTCTCCTCGAAGATGATGTACAATCACCTCGTAGAAGAACGCTCGGAAGCCATGTACGATGAGGCAGTCACGATTGCAGGTACATACAGCGATATTTACATCCGCGGAAAAAAGCAGGATTTACAGTCTGTGAGTCAACAGCTTCAGGCGGTGTCGAAGTTTGTTCAGGCGCAAATCTGGATGGTCAACCGCGATGGCGTGATCACTGTGGACAGCGAGTCCCCTACACGCGCGGGAAACACGATTGAGGGCTTTGACCCGACAGTCACCGGCAATCGCCCTTACTGCATCGGAGATTACTTTGGTCAGTTTTCGCATCAGGTGCTGACGGTATGCGCACCGATTACCGGAAATTATAAGACTTACGGATATGTGTTGATTCATCTTCCAATTTCCCAGATTTGGGAGGAGAGCAATCGCAGTCTGAATGTGATTTATATCTCTTCCGCGATGATTTTCCTACTCTCGCTGGTGATCCTGGTGGTGTTCACAAAGACCGTCTATTTTCCGTTAAAGAAGATCACGGAGGGAGCAAATGAGTATGCCGCAGGAAATCTGGATTACCGCATTGACCTTCACTCGCAGGATGAGATGGGATACCTTGCGGGAACTTTAAACTACATGTCCGGGGAACTCAACAAGATGGAGGAGTACCAGAGAACTTTTATTGCAAATGTCTCCCACGATTTCCGCTCTCCGCTGACCTCGATCAAGGGCTATTTGGAGGCGATCATCGACGGAACGATTCCGCCGGAATTTTATGAGAAATATCTGACGAGGGTGATTTCTGAGACGGAGCGACTCACAAAGCTGACTCAGGGAATGTTGACGTTAAATTCCCTCGACAGCAAAGGTTATCTTTCCAGAAGCAATTTTGATATTACGAGGGTGATCAAGGATACAGTCGCCTCGTTTGAGGGAATCTGCGGGTCGAGAGACATCACGTTTGATCTGACGTTTTCCGACACGATTTTGATGGTGTATGCAGATCTCGGAAAAATTCAGCAGGTGCTCTACAACCTGATCGACAATGCGATCAAATTCAGTCATGACAGTTCGACGATTTTTGTGCAGGCGTATACGAGAAACGAAAAGATTTTTGTCTCGGTAAAGGATACCGGAATCGGCATTCCGCGTGACAGTGTGAAAAAGATCTGGGAGCGGTTTTACAAGACGGATCTCTCGCGCGGAAAGGATAAGAAGGGAACCGGACTTGGACTCGCGATCGTCAAGGAGATTATTCAGGCACATGGAGAAAATATTGATGTGATCAGCACCGAGGGAGTTGGATCAGAATTTATCTTCTCCCTGCCACGTTCCACGAACCTGTAACTCAGAGCGGATATCCCCCTCCTATATAGGTGTGGGTATCGCAAACTTTCTCGGGAGGGGAGACAATCCTCTTCTGAGTTATATTTGTTATGCACCGACCGCAGTGGAACGGAGATTCGCAGTGATTTTGAATAGAAGAAAATGAAATTTAAAGTTTTCAGGGAAGGAGAGACAGTGTGAAACAAGCCGGAAAACAGGCAGGAAGAATCAAAATGATGGGAAACGCAGGAATTATGGGAAGAACAAAAGGACTTTTGAGACCTCTGCTTGTCATGATCTTTGCTTTGAATATTGCGTGCTCTGCTTTTGCGTCGGAGTCGGAAAAGATCATGGAAGTCAATTTGGAGATTGAGGCATATCTGGAAGATTCAGAGAGCAGAGGCGATGTGAGTGTAAGCACCGGGGACACGACCTATCGCATCAGAAATATTGAGGTTCTGAATGAGAATGAGGATTGGAGCAAGGCTGCACCGAAAATCTCTGTCGAATTCAAGGCGAAGAAAGGATATTATTTCGGAACTGCGGATGAGGAAATGTTTTCATTCGAGGGAGATGAGATTACCTTCGTCTCTGCAAAGGTGAAAAACAATGGTTCT
Source organism: Brotaphodocola catenula (assembly GCA_020686985.1). Lineage (GTDB taxonomy): Bacteria > Bacillota > Clostridia > Lachnospirales > Lachnospiraceae > Brotaphodocola > Brotaphodocola catenula. The sequence goes on along the minus strand of JAJEPU010000008.1, from coordinate 10,773 downwards.
GGCATGACCCTGATTTTTACGCTCGGAAGTGATGAGGATGATCTGAGTGTGCATGGACTTTCATGGAACGAGGAAGACGGATTTGCAGAGTGGGAGGAGAATGACAACGCGAGAGTCTATCAGGTAAAACTTTACCGCAATGATGTTGCAGTTGGCTCGACACGGATGACAAAGAACACAACCTACGATTTTTCGGAGGCAACTTCCAAAAGTGGACGGTATCGCTATGCAGATGGCAATTATCCGAGTTCACGCTGGGCGAAAATCAATGGCAAGTGGTATTTCTTTGATGAAAATGGCTATATGAAGACTGGCTGGATCAAGTACAAGACAAAATGGTATTACTGTGACGAGAGTGGAGCGATGCTTACTGGGACAGAGACGCCGGACGGATATTCGGTGGGTGCAGACGGAGTGTGGATTTCGTAAATGTCGTCGCTATTTGTGCAGTGCGCGAACAGTAATAAATGTCAGAAAATTTATCTAGAAATGTTGCTATTGACTAACAGACATCTGCATGATTATACTGAAAAAAAGGAATAAAAACCGAATAGAAACCAAAGAACCTGCAAAGGATAAGAAATGTATTGATAGATCAATAACATAGAAAAACCGGAAAGATTCAGTAGAGTTGTGTGTTGCATACACAGGCATGGGAGGGGTGAATCATGCAGTCGTTGTGGGAAATGAAAGTTGGAGAATCTGGTACAGTCAAATGGATGATGGGGAATTCTGTCGTGATGGAATTTCTGAGAAGGCACGAGATTAAGGAGGGAAATCTGATTCGAGTGTTTCAGAAAGGAAAGAGCGGTGTGATTGCCGGAATTGGAAATCGACGATTTGCGATTGCCGGGGAAGTAGCGGAGCGGATCAAAATTTGACCCGCTCTTTTTTTATTACTTTTTCACCTCAAACTTGTAGCCGATTCCCCAGACGGTTGTCAGTGCCCAATTTGCGTGATCTTTGATCTTTTCACGCAGACGTTTGATGTGGACATCCACAGTTCTTGTGTCACCAATGTACTCATATCCCCAGATGTGGTCGAGAAGCTGTTCTCTCGTGAACACCTGATTCGGGGAGGAAGCCAGAAAATACAGAAGCTCAAGCTCTTTCGGTGGCATTTCCACGGAGTGTCCGCAGTAGGTGACGGAGTAGTTTGTCAGATTTACGATTAAATCCGGGTATTCCACATATTCGCCCTGCTGTTTCGGCTCTGTCGTCGCCGGTGACGGAACTGCCTGATAACGGCGAAGAACCGCTTTGACGCGGGCGACAAGTTCCTTCGAATCAAACGGTTTGATTATGTAGTCGTCTGCGCCAAGCTCAAGACCGAGCACTTTGTCGAAGATCTCGCCCTTTGCGGAGAGCATGATAATTGGAACCTGGGAGGTCATGCGAAGCTCCCGGCAGACCTGATATCCGTCAATGCCCGGAAGCATCAGGTCAAGCAGAATCAGGTTTGGTTTAAAATCAGGAAAGACCCGAAGTGCCATCTCTCCGTCATTTACAATCTTCGTCTCGTAACATTCTTTCATGAGATAGAGAGAGATTAATTCTGCAATGTTCTCATCGTCATCTACAATCAAAATTCGCTGTTTTTCAGCCATGATCGGTTCATCCCTTTCCTGTTAGTCTAGTATTTATTGTTTATTTGAAGACAACGATCGTAACGCCGGCATCGCCTTCTCCAAAACCGCCGAGATGGAATTCTTTTACATATTTCAGCTTCTTTAAATGGCGGTGAATACCTGCGCGCAGAGCACCGGTTCCCTTTCCGTGAACGACGCGAACCTGCGGAAGATGGGCGATATAGGCATCGTCGAGGTACTTGTCGAGTTCCGGGATTGCCTCGTCGACAGTCTTTCCGAGCAGGTTGATTTCCATCGAAACCGTGGAAGATTTCGACATCTTGATCGAACTGCTTCCGCTTCCTTTTCTGCGGGTGTCAAGTCCCGGTGCACTGATTGAGTTCTCCTGGATCAGCTCAAGGTCGCTCAAATTTACCTTGGAGCGAAGGATTCCCATCTGGACAAAGAGGTTGCCCTGAGCGTCCGGAAGGGAGCTGATCGTTCCCTTGAGGTTCATCGAGAGGACGCGGACGCTGTCGCCGAGACGCAGGGTCTTCGGATTGATCGCCTTGTGCGGTTTGCTCTCCTGCTTTAATGAGAGCTTGCTGTCGACTTTCTTTAAGTTTTCGCGGATCTTCGTTCGCTCTGCCTCAAGTGCGCGGGTGTCGACGCCGGAGGAGGCAGCGAGCTTATTGATGTTCTTGATTGTGCGGTCGGCTGTCTCTTTTGCCTGACGCAGAATGCGCTGGGCTTCTTCATTTGCAGAGCGGATCATCTTGTTCTTGCGCTCATCAAACCGCTCTTCCTTCTGTTCCAGACGGGACTTCAGGCTTGCGATTTCAGCCTTGTAGGACTGGATCTCCTCGCGCTCTTTCTCGATCGTCACACGGCTCTCCTCGAGACGACTGATCACATCCTCGAATGTCTCATCCTCGGTCTCAATATGGCTCTTTGCATCCTCGATGATGTAATCCGGAAGACCGAGACGGCTTGCGATCGCAAATGCATTACTCTTTCCCGGAACACCAATCAGAAGGCGGTAGGTCGGGCGAAGCGTCTGAACATCAAATTCACAGCAGGCATTCTCAACGCCCGGTGTGCTGAGGGCGTAGACTTTGAGCTCGCTGTAATGGGTCGTTGCCATCGTCCGGCATTTCATATTGTGGAGGAAATTCAGCACTGCGATTGCGAGAGCAGCACCCTCGGTCGGGTCAGTTCCGGCACCAAGCTCATCAAAGAGGCAGAGAGAGTGGCTGTCGGCTTTTCCGAGAATATCGACGATGCTTGTCATATGAGCGGAGAATGTACTCAGACTCTGCTCAATGCTCTGCTCATCTCCGATGTCGGCAAATACCTCATCGAAGACAGCAAGCTCGGAGCCGTCGAATGCCGGAATGTGGAGACCAGCCTGTCCCATTAAAGTAAACAGACCGACGGTTTTTAAAGAAACCGTCTTACCACCGGTATTCGGACCCGTGACGATCAGCAGGTCGAAGTCCTGACCGAGCCAGATCGTGATCGGGACTGCCTTCTGCGGGTCGAGCAGAGGATGGCGACCGTCCTTGATGTGGATGCGTCCCTCGGTATTGAAAACCGGCTCACTTCCCTTGTAGTGGCGGGAGAGAGCGGCTTTTGCAAACACAAAATCGAGGTGAGTCAAAAGCTGTAAATTGATCGCGAGAACTTCGGTGTACGGGGCGAGACGCTCACTCAAGGTTGCAAGCACTGCCTCGATCTCTTTCTGCTCCTGAATCTCAAGCGTGCGAAGTTCGTTGTTCAGCTGAATCACTGCCATCGGCTCGATGAAGAGCGTGGAACCTGTTGCAGACTGGTCGTGAACCATACCGTTTACCTGTCCCTTGTACTCTGCCTTGACCGGCAGACAATAGCGACCGTCACGCATTGTAATGACGGCATCCTGAAGATAGGTACGGCAGGAATTGAGTACGCTGTTTAACTGGGTGTGAATCCGGTCGTTGATGGTGCTCATCGAACGGCGGACTTTGTGGAGTCCCGGGCTTGCATCGTCGGCAACCTCATCCTCGGAGAGGATACAGCGCTTGATCTCGTTGTTCTCAGGAGTCAGGGGCTCAAGTTCGCGGAACATCTCATCGAGGGAGTCATCTGGAAATTCCTCGGACACATCGTGGCGACCGTAGGAGCGTGCACGCGCGCAGACAGTCAAAAGGGAACTGATCGAGAGCAGTTCCGGGATGCTCAAGGCGCTTCCGATCTCGAGACGCTTTAAGGAGTCGCGGATGTCGCGAACTCCGCTCAGCGAGAGATTTCCCTTCATGCGGACACGGGTCACGGCATCGCTGGTTTCTGCCTGTGCCTGACGGATCTCGTTTAAATCCGAGGACGGAACAAGATTTTTGCAGAGCAGTTTTCCGGGAGCAGAGCCCGCGTACTCGGTCAGCTGGGAGATGATTTTTTCGTATTCGAGAGTCTTTAATGCTTTTTTATTCATAATTAAATCTCAAAATCCTCATTTCTAAAATTCTATAATGTTTTATGGGTTTTCTTTTGCGCTCATTATACCACGATTCATACCTTCGGTACTTGAAGCTACTTCGTAGCTATCGTGATCGCCATTCGCCACTCGGGATGAACAAGTAAACTTGTTTCCCCTCGTTAACGCTCATTATATCATGATTTTTTTTTTCGTGAAAGACCTCCTGAAATTTGAAAAATCATTTCCGGAAAGTTTTTTTGTGACAGAAATGTACTTTTGCTTCAAATTCGGAACAAGGATGGCGAAAAGTTTGTAGTTGCAGAATTAAACGAAGAACCTTATAATTAGGTTAGGTTTTTCAGGGAGGATTATGAGGTTAGGAGGTTTACGATGCCTGAAATACAGGGTCCTAAGAAAGGATCTGGCGAAAAAAAGAGCCGGCAGTTTATCAGCGAAAAGATCGTAAAGCAACCTCTGACAAAGAGGCAGGTTGCCACGCGCGGGGTCTTTGTGGTCTGTACGGCGCTGATATTTGGTGCGGTGTCTGCGTTCAGTTTTATGGCAGTGAAGCCGTTTGCTGGACGGCTTTTCGGAGAGGAAGAGCCGACTGAGACACCCGTATTCATACCGAAAGATGAACCGACCGATGTCTCGGCACCTGATGAGACGGAACCGACAGAGAGTGAGCCGATTGAAGAGCAGGTGCAGACGGTTATGGAAAATTACCGTTTCACGGTGGACGATATGAATTCCATGCTGAGCAGTCTGCGGATGCAGGTGCAGAAGGCAGAGAAGGGAATTGTGACGGTTCATTCCGTTCAGCAGGGGACAGACTGGTTTGACAATTCCATGGAGACGACAGGTCTGTATGCCGGAGCCATTGTGGCGGATAACGGGCAGGAGATCCTGATTCTGACTCCCGATTCAGCAGTTGAGAATGCCGATTCGATCCGGGTAGTATTTGGAGAGAAACAGGAGACGGATGGTCAGATCAAGCAGAAAGATACCGTGTCGGGTATGGCAGTTGTCAGTGTCAGTATCGGAGCACTCGAGAACAGTGTGAAAGATTCTCTCGAAGTTCTCACACTGGGAAATTCCTACACCGTTCGGCAGGGCGATCTGATTCTGGCAGTCGGAGGTCCTTCCGGAATTGTACATTCTCTCGATTACGGGTATGTATCCTATGTTCAGAAAAATGCCCTGATGGCAGATCGTGTGTGCCGTGTGCTGTACTCACGCATTTCGGCAGATGCTCAGAAGGGAACATTTCTGCTGAATACGTCGGGAGAACTCATCGGATGGGCGATGGAACCCCAGGGAAATGCGGACGGGAGCGTAAATTCGACGGTACAGATTATGGGTATCTCTGACTATAAGGGGATTCTCGAAAGGTTGACAAATGGTGCTCAAGCGCCATATCTCGGTGTAATTGGTCAGGAAGTGTCTGAGAGCATGACTGCTCAGGGACTGCCGAGCGGAATTTATGTGATGAATGTAGTTACGGACAGCCCTGCCTACAATGCGGGCATCCAGAGCGGTGATGTGATTGTCGGAATCAATGGAGCTTCGATTACTTCGATGAAAGAGTATCAGAGTGCTGTCGATGGAATGGAAGTCGGACAGCAGGCGACAGTCAGCGTGGAGCGCAACGGGCGTGAGCAGTACGCACAGCTGGAATTTCCGGTCACGATCGGTTCAAGGTAAAGATCAGAGATCGCATAAAAAAGTCAGAAAAGTAAGTCAGACGAGGTAAAAAAGAAAGAAGAGGAAACGAAAAAAATGAAGTATATTGGTAGCTTGAAGGAAGGAATGCGAATTTCGGAGGTGTATCTGTGCAAGAGCAGACAGATCTCTCTGACGAAGGCAGGAAAAGAGTACGGAAGTCTGGTGCTTCAGGACAAGACGGGAACCGTGGATGCAAAGATCTGGGATCTGGGTTCCCCGGGAATCGGAAATTTTGATGCGATGGACTATGTATCTGTGGATGCAGATGTGACGATGTTCATGGGTTCCTGTCAGCTCAATGTAAAGAGAATTCGCAAGGCAGACGAGGACGAGTATATTCCGGCGGATTATCTTCCGGTTTCCAAGAAGGACATTGGAAAGATGTACGCAGAGCTTCTGAACTTGATTGCAAGCATGAAGAATCCTTACCTGAAAAAGCTGGCAGAGAGCTACTTTGTGGAGGATGCAGATTTTGCGAAAGCCTTCCAGTTTCACAGCGCAGCAAAGAGTGTTCATCATGGATTTGTGGGCGGTCTTCTCGAGCATACGCTCGGTGTCACAAAGATGTGCGATTATTTTTCCCATGCATATCCGACGCTCAACCGTGATCTTTTGCTGACCTCGGCGATGTTCCACGATATTGGCAAGATGAAAGAGTTGTCCGTGTTCCCAGAGAATGATTACACCGATGACGGTCAGCTCCTCGGGCATATTATCATCGGCACGATGATGCTCAGCGAGCGAATCAAGACGATTCCGGGATTCCCGAAAAAGCTGGCATCTGAGTTGGAACATTGTATTCTGGCGCATCACGGTGAGTTGGAGTACGGTTCCCCGAAGAAGCCGGCTCTGCTTGAGGCGCTTGCACTGAACTTTGCAGACAATGCAGACGCAAAGCTGGAGACGATGATTGAGGCACTTGAGAGTGGTGGCGAGAATCCGGGATGGCTTGGATACAACCGTTTCCTCGAGACCAATATCCGAAAGACTTCTGAGAATTGATCTGATTTTTGAGAACAAAAAAGACGGAAAGACTGTTTGAATACTGTTTTAATTTAATTATGAAAAAAGAACTGAACTATTTCTATATTGGGGACTCTCTTGGTGGAAACCAGGAGTGGTTCTCGGGATTTATGATGAAAAAAGGCGGATGCGGTGCGGAGACTGCGTGTGATATCAGCGTTTATCTGGCAAAGTATTTCGGCATGACGAACCTGTACCCGTACAGTCTTGATCCCGTGGAGAAAGATGACTATGTGCGCTTTGCGGATAAAATGCGCCCATACTTAAGTCCGCGTCCGATGGGGATCAACCGCCTCGACATCTATATGGAGGGAATCGAGAAGTATTTTCGTGATGCGGGATCACCGGAGCTTGTCACCGAACCTCTCGCCGGAGATCTTCCATGGGAGGAAGCGGGGAAGAGACTGCGCGATCAGATTGATGCGGGCTACCCGGTTCCATGCCTGATCCTCAAACACAAGAATCCTAAGATGGAAGACTATGTGTGGCACTGGTTTCTCCTCATTGGTTATGAGGTGGAGGATACACCGGATGCGCCGAACGCACGTCTGCGGGTGAAGACGGTTACATACAGTGAATCACAGTGGCTGGACTTTCAGGAGCTGTGGGAGACTGGATACCGGGAAAAAGGCGGTCTTATCCTGCTAAAACAAAGGGATTACTTTTAAGTAACTGTTTGATAGAAAAAGTACCGAGAATACCGAAACAAAAGTGGAAAGTAGAAGTAAAAAAGAAAAGGGCTACCGCAGAAAGCGGATTCATTCCGTATCCCGTGGTAGCCCTTTTCAAAAGGAGGTAGTTGTATGGTGTTTTCTATCTATGGTAAAACGCGACGAAGAATGTTATGATGTAATGTTGTGCTGTCTTCTGTCATGGAATCATGTCACGTCATATTTTTGGACGGTCCCGGTAACGGTTGCGCGCGGTTTGCCACCAGGCCCTTTTATGGTAAATAATATAATGAACCTTTTTAGTTGATTGTTCATTATGGAATGTTTCGGAAGGTTTTTCTGTCTCCCTCACATCATGGTTATATCTTACTGGAAAAATGTGTCTAAAGTTTGAGCGGTTTCTAAAGGATTTGGGAAGATTAGAAAGAAAGTATAACGAAATTTTGAGTTTTTGTTAAGAATTGAGCAAAGGAATAAGTGTATGGAATTTAAGAAGAATGAAGTGTTTCAGGTAAGAATCGAGGACATGAGCAGTGAGGGTGAGGGAATCGGAAAGACCGATGGTTTTGCATGGTTTATCAAAGACACGGTGACCGGAGACCTCGTGGAAGCAAGTGTGATGAAGACGAAAAAGTCGTATGGGTTTGCGAGACTCATCCGCGTGATAGAGCCGTCGACGGATCGCACGGAGCCGAAATGTCCGGTTGCCCGTCCGTGCGGAGGATGTCAGCTTCAGAATATGAGCTACAAGGCACAGCTTCGATTCAAGGAGAATAAGATCCGCAACAATTTGCAGAGAATCGGTGGGCTGACGGAGATTCCGATGGAGCCGATCATCGGGATGGAGGAGCCGTGGCGCTATCGCAACAAGGCACAGTTTCCATTTGGACGAGATAAGAACGGAAGAATCATCACAGGATTCTATGCGGGCAGAACCCACCAGATTATCGAGAGCGAAGACTGTCTGCTCGGAGTCGAGGAGAACCAGAAGATTCTCGACTGCATTCGCACTCATATGGAAGAATATCACATTGCCCCGTATGACGAGACGGCGCATACCGGGCTTGTTCGCCATGTCCTGATCCGAAAAGGCTTCCGAACCGGAGAAATGATGGTGTGCCTTGTCCTGAATGGAAAAGTAAAGAAGTTTACGGCAATCGATCAGCTTGTGGAAAAGTTGAGAATCCTTTATCCGAACATGATGAGTATTTCTTGTAGTATTAACACTGAGAAGACGAATGTAATTATGGGAAAGGAAATCGTGAACCTGTACGGACCGGGATTTATCACGGATTATATTGGAAATGTCAAATACCAGATTTCTCCGCTCTCGTTTTACCAGGTCAATCCGGTTCAGACCGAGCGTCTGTACCAGACTGCGCTTGAGTATGCTGGATTAAACGGCGGAGAGATCGTCTGGGATCTCTACTGTGGAATTGGAACGATCTCTCTGTTCCTCGCACAGAAGGCGAAGAAGGTCTATGGCGTTGAGATCGTCCCGCAGGCGATCGACGATGCGCGCGAGAATGCCAAGATCAATGGATTTGAGAATGTGGAATTTTTTGTCGGAAAGGCGGAGGAGATTTTGCCTGAGCAGTATGAGAAAAATCAGGTCTATGCGGATGTGATTGTGGTAGATCCGCCACGCAAGGGCTGTGACGAAGTCTGCCTGAACACGATTGTGAAGATGGCACCGAAGCGCGTTGTCTATGTGAGCTGTGATTCCGCGACACTCGCACGGGATGTGAAGTATTTAGGGGAGCATGGATATCGGGTTGTGCGCGTCCGCGGCTGCGACATGTTCCCTAATTCGGGTCATGTGGAAACCGTGGTGTTATTTGTACATGAGTAGGCATTTTCATAAACGGAAATGGGGAAAAGAAAAATGGAAATTAAAAAATGGACATATGAAGAATACCCTTCCTTTGATGAAGAAGTAGAAGGGGCAATCAGAATACCTACAGCTGGAAATGAAAAGGGAACCTACATCTATTCGAATGTAGAATATGCGAATATCGATGGAGTAGCCCTGCATTTGCAGATTATCACGCCACAGACACGCAATATGAAGAAGGAGACGGAAAAGTACCCATGTATCGTCTATGTTCAGGGCTCTGCATGGATGAAACAGAATATCAATGCAAAATTGGGACTGCTTGCCAGACTCGCCGAAAAAGGGTATGTCATTGCAGTGGTAGAATACAGGGACTCAGGAATTGCTTCGTTTCCGGCAGTTGCGATCGATACAAGAAATGCGATCCGTTTTATGAAATTGCACGGCGCAGAATATATGGTTGATACAGAGAAAATGTTTGTCGGGGGAGATTCGTCAGGCGGACATGCTGCCTTCTTTTCACAGATTATTCAGGATGATTATGAGGATACGAATCTTTATCCGGGTATAAATGCAGATGTAAAAGGACTCATTTCGTTTTATGGTGCTTGTAGCGTGATGCTCGAAGACGGAATGCCGAGCACGATAGACCATCATCTTCCAGAAAGCCCGGAGGGAAAACAGATGGGTGGTGTCAATCTGCGAAATCATCCGGAATTGTGCCGAAAGTTGTCAGTGGAATGTAATATAGATGAAAATACGAAATTACCGCCTGTCCTGATGTTTCATGGAACGAAGGACAGAACAATCAATCCGCGAGTGAGCGTTGCCGTTTATGATCGGTTAAAACAGTGTGGGAAAGAAGTGAAGCTGTATTTCCTGGAGGGCGCAGACCACGGTGGAAGCGAGTTCTGGACAGAAAAGATTCAGAAGATTGTGATTCAATTCATGCAGGATCATATGCAGGATCCTGCATGAGGGATTGATACGGATTAGTATAAAGGTAGTATTGAAGCAGGCAAAAGATGATTTCGCTTTGAAGCGTTTTATATATCCGCGAAAAACGTGAAAATATATATAAACGAAAAAAACAGAAAAAAGTAGAAAAAATGCTTGACGTTCTCGATTGTGTGTGATATTATAAATCTCGCCCCTGAAAAAGGGGCACTGATTTAAAAAGAAAATCAGAGAAAAATAAAAAAGTTGTTGACAGATCGATGACAATGTGATATGATATAAAAGTTGTCGCTGAGATGTAAACAACGAAGAAGTCAAAAAACTTCAAAATAAAATAAAAAAGTGCTTGACAATTCAAAAGCAACGTGATAGAATATAAAAGTTGCTGTTGGAAAACAAAGCAACAAACTGAACCTTGAAAATGAAAGATTGAACAGTGTTTAAAACCCTGAAAATTCTTATAAAAAAGAGTCTTTTGGTAAAGACATCTTTGAATTGAGAAATTCAGAACAAAAACAAACCAAACAACAGTAGAACGGT
>JAJEPU010000089.1 GCA_020686985.1 Brotaphodocola catenula | reverse complement strand
AAACAATATGCAATTAAAATACAGTAACTATGTGGCTTTCAGCCACGTTCACGGCGTTGCCGTGAATAATTCAGGTTTAATATTCTCATTTAAGCAATTTCTTCACTTCTTTATAAAAATGCTTGTCAGCGCCTTTTCTTCCATGCATGCTTCGGCACTTTTTCTAATTCTTCATCTGAATTCAAGCCGTACGCCTCAATGCACCTTCTCAAATATGCCTCATTTACCTGCGTGATCCCATGCTTCATATAATAATCTGGTTCAAATCGTTCCGGATTCTGCCCGTATTTCTCATCGTATTCCTGATACCTTGCCAGTGTATCCTGTTTATTTAAGATCTCAATGCACTTGTCATGAACATAGATTCCCAGGACAACCGCATCCTCAAACTTTTCATCCGGTGACCATGGTTCTTCATCCCAGTCGGTTACCGCAATGACCAGATCAAGATACGGAAATGCCCTTAATTTGAAGAACCACTCCTCGCAAAATTCTTCCATGGTCGGATACTTCTGGGTGATCGCATTACATCCGATTTTTCCATCCACATGAATCCATCCATACCCATCCGGATAATGATTTCTCATAATCAGCCAGTTGTTGAAATTACAGTCATGAATAAAATCTTTATGATATCCAATTTCATCTATATAAATACTAAAAAAGCTATCGGTCCGACGAATGATCTCAAATGCCTGCTCTTTCGTGACCGAACGACCTCTCATCCGATAATAGGGGCGTCGTATATAAGAAAGACTTTTTAAAATAGCCTTATTCTTATTCAAATCAGTCACCAAAATCTCATACTCCGCATATCGATCAAAATCCTCTTTTGAAAGAAAATAAGTATTGCGTCCCAGATCTACGATCTCTTTAAACTGATCCGACAAATCATAATTGGAGTCAAAATAAACATTTCCGTACTCATCTTTATAATAACAAACCTCACACAGATAACCGAAAGACGTGCTATCCACGCTTCTCAAGTACGCAAGGCACTCAAAAATATTCATGCATTTGCTCCCTTCTCATTTGTTTCTTATTTGCTCCTCATTTGTTGGCTACATTGTATCACATTTTTTCGCCTCCCATTTTCCAGAATTTTTTCTGGAAATAAAAATAGCCCGACATCCATAAAAATAGATATCGAGCTATATAGAATTTATATCTTTACCTATGTGATTCCCTGATTATCGAACCTGACCATTTCCATAAATGATATACTTTGTGGTCGTCAGTGCCTCAAGTCCCATCGGACCTCTCGCGTGGAGTTTCTGGGTGCTGATTCCGATCTCAGCACCGAAACCGAATTCATTTCCATCGGTAAATCGCGTGGAGGCATTTACATAGACCGCTGCCGCATCCACCTCATTTAAGAAGCGCTGGGCGTTCTCATAGTCATTTGTGATGATCGCCTCGGAGTGACCTGTATTGTAGCGGTTGATATGAGCGATCGCCTGATCAAGATTATCCACAATCCGCAGAGAGAGGATGTAATCGAGATACTCGGTTCCCCAGTCGCTCTCATTTGCTCTTGTAAACTCCGGAATGATCTCACAAGCGTACTCATCTGCACGCACTTCCACCTGCTTTTCCTCCATCAGTCTCTGCTTCAAAAGCGGGAGAAAATCTTTTGCAATCACATGATGCACAATCAGGGATTCACACGCATTGCAGACGCTCACGCGCTGAGTCTTTGCATTGATGATGATGTTGATCGCCATCTCAAAATCTGCGCTCTCATCGACGTAGATATGACAGTTTCCGGTTCCTGTCTCAATCACCGGAACTGTGCTGTTCTCAACAACCGCACGGATCAATCCCGCTCCTCCGCGTGGAATCAGCACATCGACATATTCATTCATCCGCATAAATTGTTTCGTCGTCTCGCGATCCGTTGACGTGATCAGCTGAACCGCATTCTCACAGAACCCACCTTTCTTCAGACCATCGCGAAGAGCTGAGACGATCGCCCGATTCGAGCAGATCGCATCGCTTCCACCTTTTAAAATCACGGCATTTCCAGTCTTAAAACAAAGACCAAACGCATCGGAAGTCACATTCGGACGCGCCTCATAGATAATTCCCACAACGCCGAGAGGAACCCGTTTCTTGCCAATCAGAAGCCCATTTGGACGCGGCTTCATCGAAGTCACCTCACCGACCGGATCCGCGAGTCCTGCAACCTGTCTGAGTCCGTCTGCCATTCCCTCTAAACGGTTATGATCGAGTCTGAGCCTGTCGATCATGGACGGGCTCATTCCATTTTTCTCTGCATTTTCGATGTCCTGCACATTTGCGGTGAGAATTTCATCTTCATGATCAAGCAGAGACTGAGCGGTGAGCAAAAGTCCCTGATTCTTCTCTGTGATTCCCATCCGATTCATGTATCCAGACGCCTCTTTTGCCTGTCGTCCGATTGTAAGCAGATCCATGTTTAAATCCATATGCGCTTCCTCCCGTCTAAATTCAAAATAAACCTAGTTAATCCTGAATTATTCACGGAGCAATCTCTAGCCTAAAAATTGCACCATGATTCGAAAAAATGATCCATGCAGCCA
>JAJEPU010000088.1 GCA_020686985.1 Brotaphodocola catenula | reverse complement strand
CATCCGCAAAGGATACTAATATCATTGGCCCGGTAAAGGATTTTGATCACAGAACACTTGCAGGAAAAAGACGTAAGCTTGCTCAGACAAAAGCGCCAGAGGCAATGATGACATTACTGGATACTGCCCTCCGTGCAGGCATGAATGCAGACTATGTCCTGTTTGATTCCTGGTTTTCCAACCCGGCACAGATTACAGCCATTCATTCTAAAGGTATGGATGTAATTGCCATGATCAAGAAAAGCAGTCGGATCAAATATTCCTACTGTGGTGAACAGCTGAATATCAAAGAGATCTATTCCCGAAATAAAAAACGTCGTGGCAGATCAAAATACCTGATTTCTGTTGATGTCATGGTAGGAAAGGAAAATCCAATTCCGGCAAAAATCGTATGCGTAAGAAATAAAGCGAATCGCAAAGACTGGCTTGCTTTTATCTGTACAGATACGACTCTTTCTGAGGAAGAGATCATCCGCATTTATGGAAAACGCTGGCAGATTGAGGTTTTCTTCAAAGCCTGCAAATCTATGCTGAACCTGATTGGGGAATGCCATAGTTTATCCTATGATGCATTGACAGCCCATGTAGCGATCGTGTTTACCCGATATATGTTGCTTGCAACAGAACAACGTCAAAATGAAGATCAACGAACTCTTGGAGAATTGTTCTTCTTCCTTGTTGATGAAATGGCAGACATTACTTTCAGCAGATCACTTGGCATCCTGATGGATGCCTTAATGGCAAGCCTTCAGGAAATCTTAAAGCTCAGCAATGAACAGCTGACTGCTTTTACTGCTGATTTTGAAGCAAGACTGCCAGAATATCTGCGAAATGCGTTCCATCCCAAGGCAGCAGTGGCATAAATCACTATTTTGTTAGCTGAAATATTGAATTTTCAAGGTGCGAATCCCATTTTAGGTATGGGAAGTCTTAGTTAGTAAGAGTTTATTTTGCGAATAAATCCTCTTCATTTCCACATACTATCCATACGAAACACGATATGGAAGATCTGTTAAATATGTGATGTTGAGAATGGTTATGAATGATTATGAAGTAAGCCATTGTTGCTGTTTAACAGGAAGTGAGATATGCAGGAGGAAGAATTATGAAAGCTACGGGAATTGTGAGAAGAATTGATGACCTTGGACGCGTGGTGATTCCCAAGGAAATCCGGCGGACACTTCGTCTGAGGGAGGGAACACCGTTGGAGATCTTTACAGACAGAGAGGGCGAAGTAATCTTAAAGAAGTATTCTCCGATGATGGAGCTGACAGCATTTGCGGGGCAGTATGCGGAATCGATGGCGCAGTCGACGGGAATGACGGTCTGTATCGCAGATCGGGATCAGGTGATTGCAGTGGCTGGTGGTCCTAAGAAGGAACTTCTTCAAAAGACGATCAGTTCGCAGTTGGAGGAGGCAGTCAATGAGAGGGAGACATTTCTCGCAGGAACTGGAGGTCGGGCGATGATTCCGGTGGCGGATGAAGATCTTGAGGGGATCACGGCACAGGCGATTGCGCCGATCATCTGTGAGGGAGATGCGATCGGAGCGGTGATTCTGATGAGTCGGGAACCACGGGTGAAATTCGGAGATGCGGAGCTTCGACTTGTCACGACGGCAGCGGGATTTTTGGGTCGCCAGATGGAAGCGTAGGTTCTGGCAACGAGCATAGATGTGTCGGATTGCTTTTTCTCCTTTTCTAAGCTATAATGAGCGTTAACGAACAAGTGTGGTGAAAAAGGAGAAGAGCAAATGACAATGGAAGAAAACAAAAAGAATCTTGCTGAGGGAGACTGGGAGCTCTCAGAGGAGTATTATCATCAGGATAGTTCGGAAAAGACGCTGAATCTTGAAGATTTCATTGAGGCAGAAGAACCGGACGGTAGTGAGGAGGAGACTTTCGGAAAGGACGATGAGCTTGGCGTGGAGCTTTCGCGCGTGGCAGAGCAGGTACGTCAGACGATGGAGTTTACGGCGCATGGAATGTCTGCGGAGGAGATCGCAGAGCGTCTCGGAGTCGAGGCTTCCTATGTGCGCGATATTGCAGTCTGTGTGCAGGCATTTCCGGAGGATAATCCGATGGCAGTTGCACGTCTGCTTGTGCTCGGTTAAAGGGGGCTGTCCGGATGTTTTTTATCATGGGAATCAGCCAGGGAGAGAAGAAACTGAACTTTGACCAGACAATCATGTGCAATCACTGCGGACAGTATGGTCATCTGGAAGTTTATATGATTTATTCTTATCTGAGCCTGTTTTTTATTCCGATTTTCAAGTGGGGACGCCGGTACTTTGTAAAGACAACGTGCTGTGGCGCATCTGCGGAACTGGATGCAGAACTTGGACACCAGATTGAGCGGGGAGAAGTGACTTCTCTTCCGGAGAATATGATTCCGCACAGTCCGGATGAGTATGCACCGCACCGGATGCATCGCTGTCCTTCCTGCGGATTTGAGACGGAGGAAGATTATCAGTACTGTCCGAAATGTGGTCAGAGATTGAGTTGAAAATAAAAATAACAATAAGAAAACAAAAGATAAGAAAATGAATAAAAGGGGCTGTCGCACTAACGTGCGGTAGCTCCTTTTCTGTACCAACCACAAAACGCCGAGCTTCGAAAAGCCCGG
>JAJEPU010000087.1 GCA_020686985.1 Brotaphodocola catenula | reverse complement strand
ACATTTTTGTGCCCTGTGCCGTATGTCCACAAAGTAGGAATTAGGGGTAAAAATCAGAAATTTCCACGATTGCGGAAAGTGTGATATAATCCAGATAAGCGGCAGCAATGAAACCATTGGAAAGGAGCGTGCACCCATGAAAGGAGCAACAAGCATACAGGAACGCCTTTGGGAACTCCGCAAGGACAAAGGCTTAAATCTGGAAGAACTTTCAAAGCTGACGGGTATTTCTAAATCAGCCCTTGGCAGTTATGAAAAAGAAGATTTTAAGGAAATCAATCATGGAAACCTCATCACGCTGGCAGACTTCTATGGGGTTTCCGTTGATTATCTGCTGTGCCGGACAGAGAACAAGGAGCAGATCAACACGCCATTGACGGAGCTGCATTTGAACGATGAGATGGTTGCACTTCTGAAAAGCGGTCGGATTAACAACCGTCTGCTCTGTGAGCTTGCCACACATAAAGATTTTATCAAGTTTCTTGCAGACATTGAGATTTATGTGGACGGGATTGCCACCATGCAGATTCAAAACCTCAATGCACTTGTTGATACCGTCCGGCATGAAATCATTGAACGGTATCGCCCCGGCGAAGATGACCCGCATTTGAAAGTGCTGCAAGCTGCCCATATCAGTGATGATGAATATTTCAGCCACATGGTTCTGGATGACCTCAACCTGATTATCCGGGATATTCGGGAATCCCACAAAAAGGACAGTGAAAGTGCGCCCCAGACCACCGTTGCCGATGAACTGAAAGAAAATCTGGAAGCCGTCGAAAATTTCAAGGGCAGCCGTTTGGAAAAACTGGCAATGCTTTACTGCAAGCAACTCGGTATCAACTACAAAAATTTATCGGAAGAAGAATTTCGCTGGCTGATTCGGATTCTCCAAAAATCAAAGAAAATGGGAACGCCTATCAGCCAGAGGAAAAAATGGTAAAGAAAAACCGCTGTTGCATGGTTTGTTGGCTTCATTCCATGTAGCAGCGGTTCGTGCTGTGATTATTCAGTTAGAATTTCTGAAAGACAAGCTGGAAGTTATAGTGCAATCTTTTTCCATTTTCTAATCTTGGTTCTAAAGGTTCCGAACGGAGCAACTGTATTAACATGTATGAATTTGTATACTTCCCAGACAGCTGTTTTAGTTGCTTCGTCAGCCCATTTTCTCATATGTGGTTTAAATAATTCTTCCTCACTCAGAGAATCAATCATTGCATAAATAGAGTTGATATTCTCATTCAATCTGTCTTTCAATTCTTGCAGTGACAGCTGGGCATATGTATCTGTGAACCATTGATATAATTCGCCAAGCTGATTCCACTTAAAATTATCCGAAGGAGTTTTGACAGGAATACCCTTTCTTTCGTCTGATTCCCATTTAATAACAAGAGTTGTCCAGCCGACCTGATAAGCAAGATTTTCAGCTGGAGTTCGATCGATCTCATCAACTCTCTTATCTTTTAAATGCTCAGGAATATCATTAAATTCTGAAATATACTTTGCAAAGCTTTTATTTATCTCGTTTTTAAGCTCGTCTTTATTCTCATATGTTCTCAATAGTCTATCCCCTCAGCTTCCGATTTTCCGGTTTCAAAAACAGGAATTTTCAAATTAGTCTTTGCAAATAACCTTTGAACCTTCACCATCAATTACAATTCCCTGACGGTTGTTAATTGGGCATAGATTCAAATCCGAAAACTCAGTCATTATTTTCTCGGTAACTTTCTTAAATGGTGCTGTAAGATAATGCGGAAGAACATAGAAATCAATCAAATCAAGCCCTGCATCATCTTCTTGTGAGTAGTCCTCTGGCTTTTCATCCATTTGCTCGATATATTGGATGCTTGGAGCGCATATAATTGCGCCTGCCGACTCGCCAATCATCAATTTTCCATTTGCCAATTCCTTTTTCAGCAGCCCATCAGCTCCCGTCTTACGGAGCTGGTCCATAAGAAAAAAAGAATTTCCGCCGGTAAAATATATCACATCTGCATTTTCAAAAACAGACTGTATCGTTGAATAAGCCTCCGTTGAAATATCAATTTCAGTTACGATTGCTCCCAACTTTTTGAATAATTTTCGAGCCGAGCCGACATAACCGATGTAGCCTTCACGCAGCGAAGCTGTTGGAATAAATGCGACTTTCTTATTTTCAATTTCTTCCTTTATCAGACTTCCTACACTTGAAAAGTGCGAACATAAAAATAGTTTCATCAATATTCTCCTTTATAGATTTCGATTTATCATAATTATTCTACCATATCGTTATGAATAAATCATCTCATGCAAAATAATTTCTTCTGCCCGGTTGCGAATGTTATTGCAACGCTGCACCCATTCCATTTGACAGGTACGCTTTAATTCCTCAGTCACACCCTCGGCAGCTTTCATCTGCTCCATGATGGTATCGAACCGCTTCTGTGCCTGTTCGTTCAGGTCTGCAAGATATGTCCACAATTCTCCGGTCAGTATCAATGTGTTCAATCTGGCTGGATGGACTTCTCTTAAATATTCCCGGTGCATCCGTCCATATTTTCCGATGGGGCGGTGTTCCTCCGGCAGTTTCAAGTCTGGGATGTAGTAATCTCCGACAAGAATATAATCAATTCCATTTTCCGTTATTCTTGGTTTCAATTCGCTCATGTTCCTTACCTCCTGTGGAAGTAGGCTCGTCTGGTACTAACTCAATCACATCGGTAATCTCACAATTCAGCGTTTCGCAGATACGGGCTAATGTATCCA
>JAJEPU010000086.1 GCA_020686985.1 Brotaphodocola catenula | reverse complement strand
TACCAAAAGACTCTTTTTTATAAGAATTTTCAGGGTTTTAAACACTGTTCAATCTTTCATTTTCAAGGTTCAGTTTTTTGTTTCTCGCTTGTCTCTTTCGAAACAGCTCATATATTATATCAATCTGATTCGTTTTTGTCAAGCACTTTTTTTATTTTGTTTTGAAGTTTTTCAGCTTCCTTGTCGTCTGTGTTTCAACAGCAACTTTCATATCATATCATGTTGTTGCCGATCTGTCAACAAGTTTTTTATTTTTTTCTGATCTTTTGTTTTGATCAGTGCCCCTGTTTTCAGGGGCGAGGATTATAATATCACACCCACGAACAAACGTCAAGCATTTTTTTTACTTTTTTCTGACTTTCATGTTTTTTCTTTTTTTCATGTTAGTTTAAGTCGACGCTCGCGTAAACTTGATGCATGATTTTGGTCAGCTCTGCTGACATCTTTCCCTCAAAATCACTGCGTATCCACCCTGAGTTATATAAAAAGTACGATACGAAGAAAAAGAATTCATACTCACTCATACTAATTATCAAAAACATATTTTATTGGTATGATAAGTCGGAGAAATTTTCCACACTTTCTTGTATCTCTCCCCAAATAGGCGTATAATGAGAAGACACACCGATGTTCTGTCATTGTTTGGCATAATATCGAGAATCAATCTACTTATGAAGAGAAGGGATTTACACAATGGATCATTATTCAATCAACACCAAATGCGTTCAGGCTGGCTACACACCTGGAAATGGAGAGCCTCGGCAGATTCCGATCGTTCAGTCTACCACATTTAAGTATGACACCAGCGAGGCTATGGGACAGCTTTTCGATCTCGAGGCAAGCGGATATTTTTACACCCGCTTACAGAATCCGACAAATGACCACGTCGCTGCCAAAATCGCTGCTCTCGAGGGCGGTACTTCTGCTATGTTGACATCCTCCGGACAGGCAGCAAACTTCTTTGCCCTTTTTAACATCTGTGAGTGTGGAAGCCACATCGTTGCTTCTTCCTCTATTTATGGCGGAACGTTTAACCTGATCTCCGTCACTCTGGCAAAAATGGGCATCACCGCCACCTTCGTTTCCCCGGATTGCAGTGAAGAGGAACTGAACTCGGCATTTCAGGAGAACACCCGCGCTGTCTTCGGAGAGACCATCGCAAACCCGGCTCTGACGGTACTCGATATTGAAAAGTTTGCAAAGGCCGCTCATGCTCACGGTGTTCCGCTTATTGTTGACAATACCTTCCCGACTCCGATCAACTGCCGTCCGATCGAGTGGGGCGCTGATATTGTCACTCACTCCACCACCAAATACATGGATGGTCACGGAGCAGCCGTTGGCGGTGCAATTGTCGACAGTGGTAAGTTCGACTGGATGGCTCACGCCGAAAAATTCCCGGGGCTGTGCACACCGGATGAATCTTATCATGGCATCACCTACGCAGAGAAATTTGGCAAGGAAGGTGCTTTCATTACGAAATGTACCGCTCAGCTCATGCGTGATCTCGGCTGTATCCAGTCTCCTCAGCACGCCTTCTATCTGAATCTTGGTCTAGAATCCCTGCATGTCCGCATGCCACGCCACGTTGAGAATGGTCAGGCAGTCGCAGAGTTCCTCGCTTCCCATCCGAAGGTAACCCATGTCAACTATCCGGGACTCCCGAGCGACAAATATTACACCATCGCCCAGAAGTATCTTCCGAATGGTGGTTGCGGTGTTGTCTCCTTCGAGCTGAAAGGTGGAAGATCATCCGCAGAGATCTTCATGAAGCACCTGAAACTCGCTGCGATTGAGACTCATGTCGCAGATGCCCGCACCTGCTGTCTGAATCCTGCAACCTCCACCCACCGCCAGATGAACGACGAACAGCTTGAGGCTGCCGGAGTACCGGCTGGTCTTGTTCGCATCTCCTGCGGACTTGAAGATAAGAACGATCTGATTGCCGATCTTGCACAGGCACTCGATGCTATTTCAAACTTAGAGTGATCTAATAGTTACCTGTACACGCAACAAACAAAAAAATAGAAGGGGCTGTCGCATTAGCAAATATTTTTGCTGGGCGGTAAGCCCTGCTTTATGTCAAAATGGGATCGAAATCGGTTTTGATTTCGATCCCATCCCTGTTTTTTTCGTTTATATATATTTTCGCGTTTTTGAGATATCTGTTATGTTATTTCTTTTTATAAAACCATCCCATCAATAATCTCATTATCTTAATTATCAACGGAGATGTCAAAACTACTAATATTGCCACAGTTACCGCAAGCAAAACAATCGCTCGGCAATGAGGTTTATTCCAAAACACTCCATGCATTCCCATCCACTTTACAATGAAACCATGAAGTAAAAATACAGGCATTGTATTTTGTCCCAGATAACTCACACCTTTTATACACATATTAGGAATCAAAACAAATAAACAAATCAACAGAATCATTGCCATAATTAAGATTCCTAGACGAATCCAGACAGAATACCCTGCCGAATGATAAGATAAACTATTGTAAAGCCAATTATTTTGCATTTGTCCATAATAATGCCACACAATCGCCGTACATCCTATCACACAAGCACCAGATAATACTCTCATCCATCTTTTAGGTTCTGCTATTAAAAACTCCGGAAATTCTCGTAAGCATACTCCGCACAGAAAAAATGGAAATAATACCAATGTTCGCGATAAGGAAAAATAATATCCAATGGTATCATCAAACCCACATACTAACGCTATTATGAATGAACAAATAATTATAATTCCACTATTCTTTTTACTTATCGGGATCGTTGATACAAACATTCCCCATTGAATCAATGCCAAGAGATACCACATCAGCCAATACGGAGTGGTATACTGTAATACACCACTTTACAATTTTTTCATAAAAAAATATCGTACAGGACTTTCTGATGTATAATGAGTTTGACAAAAACAT
>JAJEPU010000085.1 GCA_020686985.1 Brotaphodocola catenula | reverse complement strand
CGGGCGGTCATTGGCTTCCAGATAGCGGTTCTGGATGACCTCCCATTCATGCCGCCAGATTTCACAATACTTCTGGTCGTTCCAGTCAACCGTATCCTCCTTGTGGCTTTTCCACCTGCCGGATAGTAGCTTTATCCGTTCCCCGTTTTCGTCAAAGTCATAAACCTTGCGGCTCTTGGGAAGCCATTTCCCATGTTCGTCCATTGCCCTCATAGTGAGTAAGACATGGGCGTGGGGATTATGTCCCGGCGGGTGGGGGTCATGGATGGCAAAATCAGCAATCATGCCTTTGGAAACAAACTGCTGTTCACAAAACTCCCGGACAAGGACAGCGTACTGGTCGGGCGGTATCTCTCCGGGGATGGTAAGCACCCACCGCCTTGCAAGCTGGGAGTTCCATTGCTTCTCCACCGCTTCGGCGGCATTCCATAAGATATTGCGGTCTGCATATTCCTGTGGGGCGTTTGCCGGGAGCAGGATTTCATTGTGGACGATACCACGCTTTTCCGGGTAGTGCTTCACTTGCTGGTCATATTCACAGAACAGTTTTTCGCCGCTCTGGTAAGCAGCGGCGGCAACCGCAGACTGCTGTTGGCTTCGCTGCACAATCGAGATTTCGTTGTGTGGACAAGGCATTTCGTGTCCCTCCTTTCGCTAATTGGCGGATGGGGTGGCGTTTTACCACCTCATTTTGGGCAGAAAAAAAGCAGGAGACCTTTTTCAGATTTCCTGCTTGGTGTGCCGCTGTGTGGGCGGCGGATATTTAGTTGTAAAAGTTCGGGGCAAGTTGACCCGATGTGCCAGAAATAACATAAATGGGGCTTTATTTATTGGAGTTTGAAAAAACACCCCATAAAGAGAATGCAATCCCTGTCACTAATAAAATTGCACCTATTATCAGTACAGGAAATAATCCCATATTAAAAACTGTTTGCCAATATTTTCCCAATTTCGTGTTCCACTCTGTTGTATTTTCCATAGCCATACTTGCAATTAAAGAAGATGTAATTCCGGGAAAACCTTTATCTAAGAAAAAAATACAATATTAACATGAATATCATGAATATAATATTGGAGGCTGTGAATATTCCCAAATACTTCCCTCTCAGATTCCTGTTTTCTTTTGCAATATATTTGAAACTTATCAGGCTTGCCATGGATGCAATCAGAGTGCCGAGACCTCCAATATTGGTTCCGACAATTAAAGCCCGGTAATTATCTGTAAAGCCGGATAAAAGAAGCGCAGCGGGAACATTGCTCATAATCTGACTGGCAAGAACAGCAGTAAGTGTTTCCCTTCCTGCCATGATTCTTTCCAGAAAACTGCTGAATTGCGGAATCCTTCCAAGGTTGCCGATAAAAATAAATAATGCGATAAAGGTGGCAAGCAGGGAGTAATCCACCCTGCTTATATTTTCCCTGTTTCTTAGCAGCATATATATAAGAACCAATACAAGAGGAATCTGGTATGGAATGATACGTGCAACAGTGAGCAGGCAGATTGTAAATAAGATCAGGTAAGCGGCCAGGTATTCCATGTTAAGTTCTTTTCTGTCAGAGAATCCCAAAAGAGTTTTATCATTTTCGGAACCGCATACGTGAGGTGCTTTGGCAGCGGCTACCTGTATCCATATCAGAAGAAGGATAAGTGCTGTGGCGGAATAGGGAAGCATCAGGGTTATTAATTCTGCCGCGGACATCCCTGCTCTGGCATATAGATAAAGGTTCTGCGGATTTCCGATTGGTGTGAGCATGCTTCCGAGATTAGCAGCGATTGTCTGCATGGCTACTATTTTAAGAAGCCAGTAATTGCCCAGTTCCTTTGGCAGTTTATGCACAATGATCAGTGCAAGAGGAACAAAAGTAATCAATGCCACATCATTGGTGATCACCATTGACAGGAAGAAACATAAGAGTACCAACAGCCTGATCACACCCACAGTTCCAGATGTTCCCATCAGCAATTTTTTGGCAAGTATATCAAAAACACCAACAGCCTTCAAACCAGCTACAATTGCCATCAAACAGAAAAGGAGGCCGAGAGTCCTGAAATCGATATAAGTAAAATAAGCCTTATCCGGTCTGACCCAGAACATAGAAAGAAGCGCCAGGATCACTGCAATTGACAAAACGGTTTCTTTCCTGAAAAAAACATATAATTTTTGTAACATAATATTTCCTTTCCGGTCTGACACGACCGCGTATAAGTATATCACAAAAACATCCAGAAAAAAAGAAAACAAGGGCGATAAGCCTAATCCGTAAGCTTATTGCCCTTAATTATCATAGAAGAATCTTATTTACAGAGATTTTCTCATACACTCGATAACACCATCAATACTCCTGTAAGTTCAAATCCTATTCCCGCAACAATTTTCTTCATGCAATACTCCTCCTCACTTTTCTAAAATTAAAAACCTCTTTGGTGTGTACTTCCTTGCTTTTTATTTGATATGGAAATTCAAATTTATTAGTCGTTTGGAATAACATCTCCATTTTCATCTAAAAGATATATTGCGTAAACTGTTCCCAACTGCAATGGATAACTTTCCATTATCTCACCATTAAACACAACACGAATATTATCATCAACCTTTATTTCTGGCATACCTTTGCTTGCTACTACATCCGTTGTAACAGAAAATTCCTCATCAACAGGAATCCCACTATTAAATTCTTCTAAACACTTAACATTGACAAATCCCTTATTCACTTCCAAAACCTTGGCATTGAAATATGCTTGTCCTGCTTCATTTTTACATCCAGATAAAGTTATCACATAGACAAATATCAATAAAATAGAGAGAAATTTTTTCACAATCAGCACCTCCTGAAATTTTCGGTCTATTGTTAGTTTTATTATACTTCATTGCCTATCGAAAAGATAGCATATTTTATGAAACTTGTCGGCTGGGAACAGCTTGCAACGCAAGGTGTCCCCAGATGGCAAGTCCACAAAAGGGTAGCTGGCGGCAGCCAGCGCAGGGGTGCAAAACGTCCAGTGGACGTTTGCCCTGTACCGACCGAAGCGGAGCGGAGACGGCGTAGCGTCCCCTGTTTGATTTGGAGCAGACCATGACTGCGGAAAATCACATCCCTCCGGCGAGGAGCCTTCGGAGAACGCAATGCACCAACCTCTGGGTGGTGTATAATTGCGCCCTTAGTAAACTAA
>JAJEPU010000084.1 GCA_020686985.1 Brotaphodocola catenula | reverse complement strand
CATTCTCGCGCCGAGGCGCGGTTGCTTCGGCAACCATCTACTCCTGCGCCGAGTGCGCTTCTTGCGGAGCATTTTTTGTATGATAGGACGCAATTTCCTATCATACAAAAAAAAGAGGATGCATTCGGCATCCCCTTTGAGTTCAAATCGATATTCTCAATGATTTGGCACGTAATTCTGGCCAACTCTGCTGAGATTTCCCAATCAGAATCACTGCGCATCATTACGGCAAAATTTTCTGCGGATGAAACTTCAGATAATCCGAGGACACCAGTGAATACTCGATTCCATTGACCATTCCCTTAAAGCTGTCATCGTAACGCTCCTGTCCATGACAGTGCGAGTAAATCACCTGCTCCGCTCCATACTTCTCCGCCATCTGCGTAAATGGGCTCTCCTGCTCCCCGATGCTCGTCGGCGGATAGTGAAGAAACATCAAAAATTTCGTGTACCCCGATGCTTTTGCAAGTTCAAACGAATATCGGAGTCTTGCGGCTTCCCGATCCCGGATCTTATAAAAATGCTCAATGCTGTCCTTCCCCTCATAGCAGTATCCCTTGGTGCCTACAAGCGCGTAATCCTCATAGACCTCAAAATTATTCTGAAGAAATCGGAGTCGCCCTGCAAACATCTGGTTCAACTTTTCTGTCTTCTTTGCGTCCCAGAACATATCATGATTTCCTCGAAGCAGAATCTTTCTCCCGGGAAGATTTTCTATAAACTTGAGATCCTGTTCGCATTCTGGAAGATTTCTCCCCCATGAGTGATCTCCAGTAATCACAATCGTGTCTTCCGGACGAAGACATTTTCTGCAATTTTTCTCAATTCGATTGACATAGTCCTTCCATTCTTTTCCAAACACTTCCATTGTCTTTCCAGTTGAAAAAGCGAGGTGAAAATCACCCATCGCATACAATGCCATACTATCTTTCCTCCTTTATCTTCATCCGTCTTTATCCATTATCATTGCCGTATATTCTTCTCCTTTTTTATCCCTTTCATTTCCTAATTTCTCTCATTTCTCTAATTCCTTTAATCTTTTACAGTCTCTTATTTTCTAAATCCCTTATTTCCAGTTCTTCCAGACATCCGGCATATATCCGACCGTTGCCTGCGCTCCATTTCGCACAATCGGAGTTTTGAGCACCTGCTGATTTTCGAGAACTTTCTGGTCGCGATCCTCCTCCGCAAGATATTTGATCAACGTTAAGGTATCCTGATCCTTACACTTTGGATCAAGCATCGCATCTAAACCGCCTACCGCCTGACGCACGCGCTGATACTCTCCCTTGCTGAGTCCCTTCTCCTTCATATCAATCATCTGAAATGGAATCTTTCTCTCCTTAAAATAGCGCATCGCCTTCTTCGTATCAAAACATTTTCCTGTTCCAAAAATCTGAATGTTCATCTTCTATTTCGTTCTCCTTCTGTTTTCCAATCTCACATCTAATTTTTATAATATTTTTCTTTTCAGTATACAAAATTTAGAAGACACAAAATCTCCACAATTATATCACAATTATATCAAATATCCTCACTATATTGGTAGTCAGAAAGCGAAAAAAAGATTATCGATTATGTAATGTAAATAATATAGGCAACACATGAACGGTAACAGAAAAATTTTTCTGAGAGGAGTGACTGATATGTATGACGAAAACAAGCATGATGAATATGAAGATCAAAACCATGAGACATATAGCAATTACAAAGAAAATCCAGATCTGATGAGTGATCACACAAGTTCTGCAAACTCCGGCTTCGGTGAGAGCAAGTCTTCCAAGTTTGCTTCTCAGGAGACTGAGTCTCAGCAAACTTCCGGTTCTAACCACAATCACAAATCATCAAAGGCATCAAAGAAACTCGCCAGAAAAACAGCTGGAATCGTCGCAGCAGCTGTCCTGTTCGGAGCTGTCTCCGGCGGTGTGATGACAGGTGTCAGCTACATCGGGGAACGCTATACAAGAATCCCTGCTGTCTCCACAACACTTGGTCAGAGTAACGACAGCACAACA
The DNA here is from genome assembly GCA_020686985.1 of Brotaphodocola catenula. Classification (GTDB taxonomy): domain Bacteria; phylum Bacillota; class Clostridia; order Lachnospirales; family Lachnospiraceae; genus Brotaphodocola; species Brotaphodocola catenula. The sequence continues at coordinate 1,214 of JAJEPU010000084.1, read as the reverse complement.
AATGGAGCAGCCTCGATACCGGTTTCCAATACCGTGATGGATGTCTCCGATGTCGTGGAGCAGGCAATGCCGTCGGTCGTAGCAATCAACGATACAATGACGGTTCAGCAGTACGGAATCTTCGGTCTTCCGGAGACCTATCAGGCAAAGAGCAGTGGTTCCGGAATCATCATTGACAAGACTGACAGTGAACTGCTGATTGCGACAAACAACCATGTTGTATCAGGTGCAAGCGATCTGACTGTCACCTTCTCCGATGATAATACCGCAAGTGCAGCAGTCAAGGGAACGGATTCCGCGACTGACCTTGCTGTCATCGCAGTTAAGCTGAGTGATATTTCGTCAGATACCTTGAGCAAGATCAAAGTTGCCACTCTTGGCGATTCCGACAACCTCAAGGCAGGTCAGCAGGTCATCGCAATCGGCAACGCTCTCGGTTACGGTCAGTCCGTCACCGTCGGTTATGTCAGCGCACTGAACCGTGAGATCTCCGACAGCAACGGAATCAGCCATACTTACATCCAGACAGATGCTGCCATTAACCCTGGTAACAGTGGCGGTGCTCTGATCGATCTGAACGGAAATGTCATCGGCATCAATGCGGCAAAAACCGCATCCACGGAAGTCGAGGGTGTCGGTTATGCAATCCCGATCTCCAAGGCCGGTGAGATTCTCGACAACCTAAAGACAAAGCAGACAAGAGAGGCTCTCGACGAGAGTGCTCAGGGATTCCTCGGTATTCAGGGAACGAACATCGATGCAAATGCTTCCAAAGCATACGGAATGCCGGTCGGCATCTACGTTTACAAGATTCTCGATGACGGTGCTGCTGCTTCCTCCGATTTGAAGGAGAAGGACATCATCACCAAGTTTGACGGTCAGTCTGTCACCACAATGGATGAACTCAAAGAGATGCTCACCTACTATAAGAGCGGATCGACAGTCACCCTGACGGTTCAGTCTCTGACGGACGGAACGTATCAGGAGCACGATGTAACCGTAACGCTCGGCAGTCGCCCAAGCGATAACAATTCATAAGCATTCATAAGTCCTGCGCCGGGTGACCGGTGCAGGACTTATTTTTGAGTTTATTAAAATATTTTTTATAAAACAAAAAAAGCCGTATCCCATCTCTGGAACACAGCTCTCCTCTCTTCATATACCTTCAAAACTGCACATTGAATCATCCGTTTCTGTATTTTTCCTAAACCGTC
>JAJEPU010000083.1 GCA_020686985.1 Brotaphodocola catenula | reverse complement strand
GCTATTGCCGAGTATGCCAAGCATGACCGAGCCGAGTTTGTCCGTGTGGTGCAGGAAGCGCAGTCCAGCCAGCAGACGGCAGAGGTCAGAAAACAGCGCACACGCCTTGCCACAGCAAAGCAGAGAGTTTCCGAGCTGGAAGTCCTGCTCTGCAAAATCTATGAGGACAACATTTTAGGCAAGCTGTCCGACAGCAGATACGCCACTCTGGACGCTCAATACGAAAAGGAACAGTCCGAGCTTACCGCTGAAATCTCTGTTCTGGAAAAGGCTGTCAAGAGCTATGAGAAGCACGAAAAGGACGCTGACCGTTTTATCGCTCTGATTGACAAATATGAGAACTTCGACAAGCTGACCATTGCCATGCTCAACGAGTTTATCGAGAAAATCCTTGTGCATGAGCGTGACCGCAAGGGCAGTATACAGACCACACAGGAGGTCGAGATTTACTTCAATTTTGTCGGGCGATTCGTTCCCCCGGCGTTTGGCGAAGTGGAGCTGACACCGGAAGAATTAGAGGAAATCCGCAAGCGTGAGGAACGAAAGGACAGACTTCATCAGAACTACTTGAAGCGGAAAGCCAGCGGAGCGCAGAAGCGATACGAGGACAAAATCAAGGGGAGAAAAAAGGCAGAAATCGAAGCCAAGAAAGCCGCCATTCGTGCGGAGGACATTGCAAAGGGCGTGTTCGTCCCTGTCAGCAGCTTACCGCAGAGAGAGCCGATGAAAGGAGTACAAACAGCATGAATATCACTTACACACAGAACGGCGATTATCTTATCCCGAACATCGTTATCCGCAAGACAAAGCCCCTCAGACACTACGGCAGACTTCGCAAGGCGTATCTGGAAATGCACCGCCCGATACTGTTCAATGAGCTGGCGCTATCCGACAAGCTCTTTGAGCATTGCGCCGAGATTGACGAAGCGGCACGAAGCCGCATGGAGCTGATCGTGCGGTCACTGGCAGAGCAAAACGGCGTGACAGAGCAACTGAAAGCTGAAAACCAAATGGAATGGGTGCGGCAGATGAACGCTTGCAAGGCACAGGCAGAGGAGATTGTGAAGTTTGAGCTGATTTATGACTGATACTGAGAGCGCCCGGACGAAAAATGTTCGGGCGCTCAAACGCTTGAACAAACTGTAACTTTTTCAAGGAGTCTATTGACTAAGGCACCGAGTATGAGTATAATTAGTTCTGCTACTTAGCAACGCTAATCAGCAGAACTAAAGTGTGGTGAAGATTATGGATAACAAATATGTGCAACAATTCAAAAAAGGCTCTCTTGAAATGATACTATTATCCTTAATCGGGCGCAAAGAGACCTATGGCTATGAAATAATCACAGAGTTAAATAGCAGTGCATCTGTCTTAGGATATGCAAAAGAGGGAACGATTTACCCTATTCTGTATCGCTTACAAGAAGCGGAACTAATTCAATGTCGTTTAGCACCAGCGGCTGCTAATGGCGGATCAAAAAAATATTACTCCCTTACTCTTAAAGGAAAGGAAGTTTTACAGGAATTGATTACGTTTTGGTCCAGCTATACGGATTGTGTAAATAGCTTTATCGCCACCTATCAACAAACGGAGGTCTCAGAATGAAGGAGCAATACATAAGGCAGGTTGAAAAGGAATTAAATTTATCACGCAAAGCAAAAACCGAGGTTGTGCGTGACTTGAATGAAATATTTAATTCTGCCGTGGAGCATGGAGAAACTGAACAACAGGTAATCGAAAGGCTTGGAACGCCGCAAGAATTTGCTAACAGCACAGCAGAACAGTTTGGAATTGATAATTCCGTCCCAAAGAAACGGAAATGGATCATTTCAAGTGTCATTTCCCTTGTGGTAGCTATTGTTGCTTTTTTAATTTATGCTACTGCAAAGTCTGGTAAAGTGCCGGAAGGAGCAATCGGGCAAGCAGACGCAATGACAAACATTCAGGTTAATGGTGATTTTATTTTTGATGCTTCTCAAATTATTTTATTGGTTGGCATAATCGCTTTTGCATTTGCCACAATTCAGATTATCAGAGCTGTCCACAACAATAGGAGGTAACTATGAAAAGATTTATTCCGGGAATTGCAATTTTGCTTATATTGTCATTGACTGCTTGCTCCGCCCCAAAAACACCACCCAAAGACACAGGAGACGCAAGCAATTCGCAATCTGAAGGTATTATTAGGCTTGATGAGGGAGAATGGCCAGTCAATGAATATACTGAGGGACTTCCCGTTCCAACTGGCACAGTTGCATGGGCTATGCTTGATACAGAACACGGAAATTTCAGTATCAGTATTGCAGGTATAGACGAAAAAGGCTATGATAACTACATGGAGCTTTTGATACAAGAGGGCTTTTCAGTAGTTGAGAATGTGTCAGAGAAAATCAAAGGAGAAAACTATGTTTCTGTCGGGACACTCCTATCAAATGGAGAAAAAGGTTTAAGTATCAGCTACATACCTGATAATTTAACAATTTATGTTTCATTTGAAAAATGAGAGCGTGCAATAAACAGCGAAGCAAAATCCCTTTAGGAACTAAAGGGCGCACTTCTATACTCTCTATCGAGAGTAGTGCGTCCTGCGGAGCTTCATTCCCGGTCAGCAGAAGAAAACTGCCTGACCGAGAATGTTGCGTCACTTCGTTCCGTCAAGGTGGCTACACCCCCTTGCGCCGCTAAAGCGGCTATCCCCTGTGGACTTGCCGTCCGCAAACAGCATGAAATGCTGTTCGCCGCCAGCAAGTTTGAAAAAACCGAATACCGAAAATCAGACCGTTGACTGGTCGCAATCTGCGAAAAGTTGACGGTCTTTTTTTATTCCCAAAATCAAAAAAAGGAGGTCAAGCACAATGACAAAACCGAAAACCCTTGAACAACTCCGAGCTGAAAAAGAACGAGCCGAGACAAGGCTTGCACAGGAACAGCACAAGCTGGAGCGTCTGGAAAACCGAAAGAAATTTCTGGAACAAGGCGAAAGAAAGAAACGCACCCACCGCCTTTGCAATCTGGGCGGCACGATTGAGAGCCTTGCCCCGGAGGTCAAAGATCTCACACGCACCGAAATGACAGAGCTGATGGAACAAATCTTTTCTTTGTCCGAAGTCCAGCGAGCCGTCCGTCACATGACGATTACCCACATCAGCCAAGCAAACAGAGAAAAGGAGTTGAAAGCCGATGGCACTATTTCATCTGAGCGTCACGCAGACTAAGCGAAGCGCAGGACAGTCCGCTATCGCTTCTGCTGCCTACCGAGCCGGGGAGCGATTGTATAGCGAGTATTACGGCGAATACAGCGACTACACCCGCAAGGGCGGCGTGATCTGCTCCGACATTCTCCTGCCGTCCCATGCACCGCCCGAATACGCAGACCGCCAGACCCTATGGAACGCCGTGGAAAAAGCCGAGCGTGGAAAGAACGCCCAGCTTGCATACAG
>JAJEPU010000082.1 GCA_020686985.1 Brotaphodocola catenula | reverse complement strand
ACGGTATTGGTCGCCCACTTGCACTCATAGCCGGGGTGGTAGCGGCGGGTGCTGCCCGTCCTGCGGTATTCCAGCGTCCCCGGCGTGGGGATTTGCTGCTCGGTCAGCATACGGGCTATCTTGGTCGGACCGTTCCCGGCAAGGCAAAGGCTGTAAATCTGCCGTACCACCGGGGCGGCTTCCTCGTCAATGATAAAGTTTTCGTCCTCGTCCATGAGGTAGCCATAGACGGGCTTGCTTGTGATGGGCTTTCCGCTCATGCCCTTAGAGCGTTTTACTGCCTTGATTTTCTTGCTCGTATCTCTCACCAGCCATTCGTTAAAAATGTTCCGCAGCGGGGCAAAATCATTTTCCCCCTGTGCGCTGTCCACTCCGTCATTGATAGCGATGAAGCGGACACCTTTCTGTGGGAAAATCATTTCTGTGTACATTCCCACCTGTAAGTAGTTTCGCCCTAACCTCGACATATCCTTGACGATAACTGTCCCGACTTTCCCTGCTTCAATGTCTGCAAGCATGGCTTGAAATCCGGGTCTTTGAAAGTTCGCACCGGAATAACCGTCGTCGGTGTACCAGCGCAGATTAGAAAATCCATTCTGTTTGGCATAGGTTTCCAAAATCCTCTTTTGGTTGGAAATGGAATTGCTCTCGCCTTGCAGCTCGTCCTCATGGGACAGTCTTGGGTAAAGGGCGGTAATGAGTTGCTGGGTGGTCTGTCTTAACATAAATTCCTCCGTTTCCGACAGCCAGCCCCACTATTCCGTACCTTGATTGTACCACATGGGGCGGCTGTCTGTATAGCGGCAAAAGCGTCAAATCTGCTTCTTTACGGTCGGTAAAAATGACGGTTTTTCAATCAGGCTTATCACAGGTCAAATATCCGGCGGCGGCTTCTGCTTCCAGCACTTTCATCATCTTGTCAGCGGCGGTGTCGGTCGCCCCCTCCTTGAAAAAGCCAGACACCACAAGGATTGTGTTGCCTATCCTCGTTTCGGTCACGCAGTCCGGGCGGCGGGCAGGGCGTTTGTTTCTCTGGGTGTCGGTCATAGGCAAATCTCCTTTCCGGCAAGCAGCCGTTTCAGCTGTTCCATTTTTCCCTGTGCGGCGGCTTTCCTCAAATTCTCCCCGGTAAAGCAGAGAGGGGAACACATTTCAAGCAGGCGGTCATAAATCCGGGCGTGGGCGGTGTCCTCCGGGTGCTGCAATTCCTCCAGCGTGAGGTTGGTCGTCACAATCAGCGGCTTCCTGCTCCGGTAGCGGCTGTCAATCACATTGTAGACCTGTTCCAGACCGTATTCTGTGCCACGCTCCATTCCAAAATCGTCAATGATGAGCAGGGGGAAGCTGCAAAGGCGGGAAATATATTCGTTCCTGCCCGCAAAGCTGGCGGCAAGGTCGTTTAATATTGCTGCAAAGTTTGTCATGCACACCGGGACTTCCTGCTCCATGAGGGCGTTTGCAATACACCCGGCAAAATAGCTTTTCCCAGTGCCTACCCTGCCCCACAAGAGCAGCCCGTAGTTCCCGTCCTTTATCTGTTCCCAGCGTGCCACATATCCGGCGGCGTTCTTCATCTGCGGGCAGCTGCCGTTATCGTTGGCAAATGTCCAGTCCTGCATGGTCTTGTCTGTAAAGCCCTGCCGTTTCAGCCGTTCCACCGTTTCAAGGTGGCTGCGCCGCTTCTCGGCGGCTTCCCGTTCCTTACGGGCTGCCCGCTGGCAGTCGCACTCTGACGGGTGGCGGTCACGCCCGAAAAAGGTCTTGCCCTCCGGGAAATAGGCTTCTTTGGGTTTCCGGCATTTGCCGCAGTATAAAAGCCCGTCCTCCCCGGTGTAATCCTCCGGCTCGGCTGTGGTGTCGGTCATAGGCAGTATGGTGTTGTGGATTGTATCGGTCATAGGCTTTCTCCCTCCTTGAATGAATAGTCCGGTATGCCTTTCTTTGGCTTCTCTTTGGCAGCGTCCTCCTGCGCCCACTTGTAAATGGTGGCTGCATGGCTCTGGTACTGCTTCCCGGTGGAAGCGATGTGGCAGGAAAGGCGGTCAAGGTAATACTCCCACTTGCCGGGGAAGTCCTGTTCCAGCTCCAAAAGTTCTGTGTCAGAAAGAAATACATTTTTATATCTGCCATAAGCGGCGGGGGGCTGCCCCTCACTCGCTCCTTTTGTTTGGCTCTCTATTAGGTTGTTTATATTAGTTTGGTTAGGGGACGGTTTTCCGACCGTCATAAGGTCAGTTTTCCGGCTGTCAGTTGGTCGGTTTCCCGCCCTTATGAGGGGCGGTTTTCCGTCCGTCAGTTGGTCGGAAAACTGTACCACTGGGATAGGCGGCACTTTCACATACAGACGGTTGGCGGCAGAAAAGCCCGTCCGTCTGCGTTCCAGCAGCCCGGCAGCGTCCAGTTCGTTCAGTGCGCCCTTTATGGTGGTGCAGCCTTTATCCAGCATTTCCGCTATCTCTGCTATGGGGTAGACAATGTATGTCCGTCCCTCGCTGTCCTGCCAGCCGTTCTTCTGCGAAAGGGTGGAACGGTCTAACAGCAGCGCATATAACTCTCTTGCGGTGTGGGATAGGTCTGTTTCCAGCAGGAAACGGGGGTAAGGCAGGTAAGCGGGCAGCTCCGTTCCTGCGGTCATATAATCAGCGATAGGGTTCACCTCCTTGTGGTGTCTGTCTGTGGGTTCTGTTACGCTTTTAGGGGGCGTTTTTAAGGGAAAAGGATAAATGTATCACGCACCCTTTGACACCCTCCAAAAAAGCCTTGATTTATGCGGGTTTGAAATGCCCTAAAGCGTGACATTTCTCCCTTTGTTTCCGCTTCCGTTTGGCGGCGTTTATCCGCTTCATGCGTCCGGCGCAGTCCGGGCAGTATTTCCCCCGGTTGGATTTTGGGAAGAAGAACGCCCCGCAGACAGCGCAGCGTTTCCGGCTTCCCCGGCGCAAGAGGGCGGCTTCCAGTGCTTCATCAAGGGGCAGGACAGCGGCGGTAAACCAGCGGCAGAGCAGCGAATAGCTGATACTCTGTACACACACGCAAGGCTCGCCGTCCTCCAACAGCAGGCAGTTCCCGCTGTCATAGTTGCAGCACTCATGCACAAGGCGGCGGGCTGCCCGGTACTGGCGGTAGTCCATGCGGGGGATATTACCGTTCATGGCTCTGCTCCTTTCTGCGCTGCGGCTCGCTCCGGCGTAAAATCTGGTCGATATTGCCCTTGACAGTCTGCAAGCGGCGGTACTCCTCCCGTTTTGCCCGGTAATCGTTGTAGCCGCTGTTTTTCTCTTTGATAAGGCTTTCAATCTCTGCTTGCAGGGATTTATAGCTCGGCAGCTTGGAAATGCCGTTCTCCCTGAAATAGCGGGCGGCTGCGTCTGCTATGATAAAGTCACTTTCATGCTTCTGACGGTAGGCTGCTTTTGCTTTGGCGTTTTTCTGCTGTTTCAGCCCGTCCCGGACAGGGCGGGTCTTGGAATAGGCAAG
>JAJEPU010000081.1 GCA_020686985.1 Brotaphodocola catenula | reverse complement strand
GCTATTGCCGAGTATGCCAAGCATGACCGAGCCGAGTTTGTCCGTGTGGTGCAGGAAGCGCAGTCCAGCCAGCAGACCACAGAGGTCAGGAAACAGCGCACACGGCTTGCCACAGCCAAGCAGAGAGTTTCCGAGCTGGAAGTCCTGCTCTGTAAAATCTATGAGGACAACATTTTAGGAAAGCTGTCCGACAGCAGATACGCCACTCTGGACGCTCAATACGAAAAGGAACAGTCCGAGCTTACCGCCGAAATCTCTGCTCTGGAAAAGGCTGTCAAGAGCTATGAGAAGCACGAAAAGGACGCTGATCGTTTTATCGCTCTGATTGACAAGTACGAGAACTTCGACAAGCTGACCATTGCCATGCTCAACGAGTTTATCGAGAAAATCCTTGTGCATGAGCGTGACCGCAAAGGCAGTATACAGACCACACAGGAGGTCGAGATTTACTTCAATTTTATTGGGCGATTCGTTCCCCCGGCGTTTGGAGAAGTGGAGCTGACCCCGGAAGAATTAGAGGAAATCCGCAAGCGTGAGGAACGCAAGGACAGGCTTCATCAGAACTACTTGAAGCGGAAAGCCAGCGGAGCGCAGAAGCGATACGAGGACAAAATCAAGGGGAGAAAAAAGGCAGAAATCGAAGCCAAGAAAGCCGCCATTCGTGCAGAGGACATTGCAAAGGGAGTGTTCGTTCCCGTCAGCAGTTTACCGCAGAGAGAGCCGATGAAAGGAACGCAGATTGCGTAATCAAATGAGAAAGTCCGGGCAGAAAGCTGTCCGGATTTTTCTCATACTTTTCTCTTACTTTGCAAAAGTTCCGGTAGATTTGTTCACAAGTTTTATGGTATAATTCTAAGATGAACTTGAGCAACAAATCGGAAGTTAAAGCAAATATAGGAATGAAACGTGAACTCCTTTTATGTAATGTTTGTTAAGGTAGGAAAATATATGGAACTCATTGGATTTACTTCATGGCACGATGAAAATTATAAGTTTATTGGTGATTTTGAAGATGAGAATTTGGAGGAAAATGAAATACAGTGGATGAAGTATGAAGAAACTATGGCGGCTTGGAAAGCAACTGTTTCTTATTTGCGCTGTCATGGAATAAAATTCTCAGGAATTTATCATCAAGCGGGCAGATATGGTGTACCGTATTTTGATAATGGAAAAAAACTGTGCTTAGACAATCAATCATGGGGATATTTGATGGAAGAAGTTTTAGAAATGAAACAAGATTGTATTGAGGATATGCCGTGGTGCAAGTGGTCGTATTGGGCTGAACCGAATGAATTTATACTCCCATATGGGGAAACACCTGATGATAGATTTCATTGGAAAAACGATCCAATCGCTAAAATCATGATGGAGCTATACTTGAAAGACAACTCTTCTACATAGGTGAGGAAGCGATAACTTCAAGTTTGTCGAACTGATAAAATCCCTTTAGGAACTAAAGGGCGCACTTCTATACTCTCTGTCGAGAGTAGTGCGTCCTGCGGAGCTTCATTTCCGGTCAGCAGAAGAAAACTGCTCGATCGAGAATGTTTCGTCACTTCGTTCCGTCAAGGTGGCTACACCCCCTTGCGCCGCTAAAGCGACTATCCCCTGTGTACTTGCCGTCCGCAAACGGTTTTGACAAACCGTTCGCCGCCAGCAAGTTTGATAACAAAAATGAAAAATTGAAAGGAGAAACTTATGGGATTAAACTATAAATGTCCAGAGTGCGGAACAGCTTTAGGGTTTGAAGGACTCTGCTGGAGTTGTAGAGCAAAACACCATAGAGAAGAAGTCAATAACTGGTCATTACAAGAAATAGAAGAGAAAAAGAAACAGGTTATAGAGAAACTGAAAGTTACAGAGAAAGATGAATTTTTTTCATCTGATGAGTATGAACTTTTCAATGACCTAATGACAAGAGGAATTGATTGCAAGGAGATTGCAAGAGTAGCTTGCAAAAGAGAAATATATTATCCAAGCGAGCTGTATTATAAAGCTGATGGAGAAATCAGAGACAAACTGATTGAAAAGCTCATGGCAACAACATCAGAGAATGAGGGTAGTAGGCTTTTAGGTTGTTTGGCAATGGTAGGAGATGAAAAGGCACAAGGTGTGTTATATGAATTGAAAAAGAATCCACGACCATGGAGAAAAAAACTGTATGTCGATTCTGATGTTTATGCAGAAGAAGCCGGATGGACATTTGATAGTAAAAATGAATATATCAAACTGACTTACGATAAATGTTTTTCTTTTGAGCTTGGAAAGACCAAGAACGAAAATGGAACTTTCATAGCCAGAAAAAGAGGTGAAAAATGTCCTCATTGCGGTTGTGAATTGGTTGATATTCTTGTATTAGATGGCAGAGATGAACGATTTGCTTTTTTGGGACTTGATGGGATCATTACTGCGAGTTGTTGTCCGAATTGCGTCACACTTTCAGAGGGAATTTCAAATAGATTTACCCTTGATGGGAAAAGCGAAATTTTAGAGTACGACGGTACAGATGAGAACTATTACAGTGATGAGTATTTGAATGCGATGGCAGAAAATAGACTTGTAATTTCAGAAAAAGAAAGACCACTATTTTATGGAGCATTCAATAATGATGTTAATACTATTGGAGGATTTGCAAATTGGGTACAGGATTGGGAATATAGAGAATGTCCTGAATGTGGAAGGAAAATGAAGTACCTTGCTCAAATTCATTGGGATACCATTGAGGATTGTGCAGAAGGAACGCTCTTTATAGAAATCTGCCCTGATTGCAAAATTATTACCATGTTCCATCAGCAGACTTAATTATAACAAGTAAATACGGGAAAATAGACCGTTGACTGGTCGCAATGTGCGAAAAGTTGGCGGTCTTTTTTTTTACCTATTATCCAAAAAGGAGGTCAATCACAATGACAAAATCGAAAACCCTTGAACAGCTCCGAACCGAAAAGGAACGAGCCGAGACGCAGCTTGCACAGGAACAGCACAAGCTGGAGCGTTTGGAGAACAGAAAGAAATATCTGGAGAAAGGCGAACGCACCAAGCGCACCCACCGCCTTTGCAATCTGGGCGGCACGGTTGAGAGCCTTGCCCCGGAGATCAAAGATCTCACACGCACCGAAATGACAGAGCTGATGGAGTACATCTTTTCCCTGTCCGAAGTCCAACGAGCCATCCGCCATATGGCGATTACCCACATCAGCCAAACAAACAGAGAAAAGGAGTTGAAAGCCGATGGCACTATTTCATCTGAGCGTCACGCAGACTAAGCGAAGCGCAGGACAGTCCGCTATTGCTTCTGCCGCCTACCGTGCCGGGGAGCGATTGTATAGCGAGTATTACGGCGAATACAGCGACTACACCCACAAGGGCGGCGTGATCTGCTCTGACATTCTCTTGCCGTCCCATGCACCGCCAGAATACGCAGACCGCCAGACCCTATGGAACGCCGTGGAAAAAGCCGAGCGTGGAAAGAACGCCCAGCTTGCATACAG
>JAJEPU010000080.1 GCA_020686985.1 Brotaphodocola catenula | reverse complement strand
ATAGGAGAAAAACGGGGTGTGAAGCGGAACTGTTTTTGAAAAATCCGAAAAAATATTTTGAGGGATTTTTAAGCGGCGCAAGCCGCATAAGCAGGGTTTGGGGAAGGCACTCCCCAACAAGATTCCCGCAGGGGCAAAATGAGCGAAAAGCGAATTTTGGTACTGCGGTAGAATCTTGCTCTGAAAAACTGCCACTTTCCTCTGCGGCTGACTTTGCGGCAATCTACAAGGGTCGGTGTGGCTGCTTTCGTCAATATAGCGATTGCGGAGGCGTGTCCTGCCCACCTTTGTTCCCCTCTACGGACAGAAACGGAAAATGCCAAACGCTCATTTGGATTTTTCATCACTACTACGGCAGGCAAGCCCATTTCGGGCAAACTTCCCCGTCACTCACTACTACAAGGGAACGGGGCGTTTTGCCAAAAATGGGAGCAAAAAACGCCACGGATTTTCAAAAATCTGTGGCGTTGCTGTTTGGAGCAGTATTCAATTTTAGTCTCCCGTTCCCTCTTTTGGGTAAAAGAAAAGGACAACCGATTTTGGCTGTCCTGTGAAAATGTGTATTATGTTGTATTATGTATGATTGACAAGATTAAATTTGAAGATCATTCTTCTACAAAGTATCTGTATGCGGCGGCTTCAAGCTCTCCACATTCGTTAAGCAAGTTGCCATTTTCATCATAAAGCTTATAGGTAATTTGAGTATTACCTAACGACGCTTCTCCGTCCAATCCAAGCAACAAAGTATAGTAATTTTCTTTTAGCACCAAATTCAATAGATCATACAAATCATCTTTTGATATACCTTGTTCAGTTATTGCACTGATTTTTTTGCCGACAACTGATGAAGAATTAGGATTGAAGTATTCGGCTAAAATGGTTTTCTTTTCTTCGTAGCATAACTTAACAAATTGTTCTCCTGTCATTTTTATACTCCCCATACCGTAGTGTAAAATATATATTTATATTTCATTCTGTCGGAACTATTATAGCACATAGATGTGAAATTTTCTACTGTCTTTCCCCCATAATGGGCGGGAGCGACAGCACTTTAGTCTGTCGCTCCCTTGATTGCCACAAAAGCAGGACGGGCGGCGGCTGTCAACGGTGGCACATTTGCGCCGTTCATCTTGACCGTTGACTGGCTCGGCTGGATTTGCTATTTATTTCCTCACCATTCCTGTGTCTTGGCTTCCTTCCGGATTTTCATTATCTGTATTTGATATATACTGCCAGGAATTACAGAAACCAACGCAAAAATACCAAAGATTATAGATTGCTTTGTAACTGCGAATAGTGCAAACATGAGCAGTAGAAATAGCCACGGATTGCGTAAGTTGCGATAATATTTTTCTTTATCGTCATAAGAGGTATGGAGTTCAAAAGGCTTTCCATCATTTGCTTTTTCCACAATCAAGATTTCTCGATTAAAAGTTGTTGTGTTTGTCGCAATACGACCGCCCCTTTCTGCCCATGGGCGCCAACGAACTTTTCCAACAGAATAGTTTAGATTGATATTTTTAAAAAACACCTTATATCCCATATCCTCCAAAAAATTAGCATAATCTATTGAACTCTCTTTTGATTTTTCTCCGATAAACTCTACACAATAGGTCACTTCATCGGGCTTGCATTTTTCAAATTCGTATAACAGTTTTCCTGTCCGAACAAGTCGATAACCCTTTTCAGACATTTTGTTTAGCCATTTTTCCTGCGTATTTAGCAATCCGCCAAAAAAGCGATAACATTTTTTACTCATACTGCACCTCCAATAATTTCACTTGCAATGCTTACAAGTTCATTTAGTCTTGCAAGCTCTTTTTCTGCAATTTCTTTTCCCTGTGCTGTAATGTGGTATTCTTTTTTTCTTCCCTCACTATCTCCATAAGGTTCAATCCACTTCTTGTCCTGCAAAGAGTTTAATGCTCCATATAAAGTGCCTGCGCCTAACGAAAGCCGCCCGCCCGTTTTTTCTTCAACAAACTGCATAACGGCGTATCCGTGTTTTGGTGTATAAAGAGAGAGTAAAATATAAAAGGTCACTTCTGTAAGTGCGCCACTTTTTGCATTGTCTCTCATAGTCCAGCCTCCTTATTACGATTACTGTAATAAATATATCACTAACCGTAATATAAGTCAAGCAGATTCAAGGAAATTATTTAAGGGGCATGAAAATGGAGCAGCAACATTTTCGTGTTACTGCTCCACTTTGATACAGAATAGTAGGGTACGCTGTTCTCAATTTGTGTTGTTGCTTCTTTACCGTATATGAGCATTTGCACCAGGGTTGTCGTTGCCGTAACCCTCCAGCAGGTTGATTGCTCCCCAGATGCCGAGGCCGGCACCCAGTGCGATAACGAGGGTCTGAAGAACGGTTACTGCGCTGTTGAAAAATGCCATAAATGTGTACCTCCTTGTACAATGCGCCCTTACGGGCTGATGAATAGTGAATATCCCCCTGCATGTGCACCTGCAAATGGGCAAACATATAGCCAGATTTCCAATCCCAATCAGAAACCTGGCTATGTAAAGAGGCGGCAGCTCGCCGCCTCTTCTTATTCTGTTGCCAGCAGCGCACCCATGACATCTTCGCCGTCAGAGCAACCTTACTTGGCATGATCTGCGTCAACCACTTCGTACTTATCACCGGGCTTGAGCTTCAGCCGATGATCGAGAAACGCCTCGATGCTGAACGTGTTTTTCTTATCAGCACCGGCAGTGAGCTTGTAGTTCGGATGCTGGGTCAGATCGTATTTATCTGACTTGAACGGTCTGACACCGCGCAGCTGCAAAATGCACTTTCCGCCATCCAGCACAGCCAGTTCATCCACCGAAGCCAGGTCATGCCCAACCTTTTGGTAATTGGTGCCGTAAGATGCGCTATTGCCTCTGGTATCGGAAGTGTTGTACAGATCAATCGTTTCTTTTCCCAGTGCCTGATTCAGCTCTTTTAGCGTAGTCGGCTCCGAACCGCCAAGGAAAATACGAGAATCCATATTGCCGATGATGGTATCGGCATTGTCCTTGTAGATTGCCTTCAACTGGCTCTGTGCCTGAAGCACCAGACACGCCGAGATTTCTCTTGATCGGATGGTGGCTACCAGCTTTTCCAGATTCGGAATCTGACCAATGTTCGCACACTCATCAATCAGGCAGCGCACATGCACCGGCAGTCTGCCGCCGTAAACATCATCCGCTTTTTCGCACAGCAGGTTAAACAGCTGTGTGTAAATCATGGAAATCAGGAAATTAAAAGTCGGGTCTGTATCGCTCATAATGAGGAACAGAGCCGTTTTCTTATCTCCCACCGTATCCAGCGACAGCTCATCGTACATAGTGATATCACGGACTTCCTCAATATCGAAGGGAGCAAGACGTGCGCCGCAGCTCACCAGAATCGACTTTAAGGTCTTGCCGGATGCGAGTTGTCAAGGACTTTTTTATCAAATTCAAAAATAAGTTACATTTTCCGCACCTCCTCACGGAGCAGACGCTTGATTTTGTCCTCCATCGTCTCTTTTGCGGTCTGGCTGAAATGGACACGGACGATATA
>JAJEPU010000007.1 GCA_020686985.1 Brotaphodocola catenula | reverse complement strand
AAACGAGAACGGCTAATCCGAGCATATTTTTGAAAACATGCTCCACGGTTTACTTGTCCGTCAGTTTTTGTTATAATGAGAAAAGCTGATACACATTTTTATTTTGCAGGAGGATTTTTTGGCAAATACATGAATTATGGAAAAGAAGCAACAGAAAAGAAGATCGATCTGATCTATTCCAAGAAAAAGAAATACACCACCCGTGTCTTTCTCACCTTCTTTAAGACCTTTCTGATTCTCTGCCTTTTTGCTGTTCTGGTCACTTCCAGCATCGGCATCGGCATTTTCATGGGAATCATTGACAGTGCCCCGGAGCTCAATGTCGACAGCATTGTCCCGGTCGGCTATGCCACGACGGTCTATGACAGCGCCGGAAACCTGACCGATACTCTCGTACAGACCGGCTCGAACCGCGAGGAAGCCACTTACGATGAGCTCCCGCAGGATCTGATCAACGCGTTTGTCGCAATCGAGGATTCCCGATTCTGGCAACACAACGGCATCGATCTGCGCTCGATCTCCCGTGCGGCAGTCGGTGTCCTGACAGGTCAGAACCTCGGTGGAGGAAGTACGCTGACCCAGCAGTTGATCAAGAACAACGTCTTTAATGGTGGAATGGAGACCAGCTTTGGTGCCCGCCTTGAGCGAAAGATTCAGGAGCAGTATCTTGCGCTCCAGCTCACGCGCTCGATGGACCGCAAGCTCATCCTCACCAACTATTTAAACACGATCAATCTCGGAAACAACACGCTCGGAGTCAAAGTTGCCGCAAGACGGTATTTTAATAAAGATGTCTCCGATCTGACGCTGTCCGAGTGCGCTGTCATCGCGGGAATCACGCAGAACCCGTCTCGATTAAACCCGATCACCGGGCAGGAGGCAAATGCAGAGAAGCGCAAGGTCATCCTTCAATATATGTTCGAACAGGGTTATATCTCGAAGGAGCAACAGGAGGAAGCTCTTGCCGACGATGTCTATGACCGGATTCAGAACATTGACACCGCAAATCGCGAGAACTCCACCCCCTACAGCTATTTCACCGATGAGCTGATCCAGCAGGTCAAGGAAACGCTGATGGAAAAACTCAGCTACACCGACACACAGGCGCACAACCTGATTTACAGCGGTGGTCTTCAAATCTACACGACTCAGGACCCGGATCTCCAGACAATCGTCGATGAGGAAGTCAACAATCCGGACAATTACTCCGTCAAACGCTATTCGATCGAGTACCGTCTCTCCGTGACACACGCGGACGGCACGACCGAGCATTTCTCAGAAAAATCGATCCGCAGTTGGCACACCGATGTCCGCGACGACAATTTCGACGGTCTCTATGACACGGAGGAGGCAGTTGACGCAGATATTGAATCATACAAGGCTTATCTGCTCAAGGAGGGAGACACGATCATCGGCGAGCGCCTGACAAAAATCTTAGAGCCTCAGGTTTCATTTGTACTCATGGATCAGAAAACCGGACAGGTCAAGGCAATCAGCGGTGGTCGAGGTTCCAAGACCGCAAGCCTGACGCTGAACCGCGCGACAAACACGCTTCGTCAGCCGGGATCAACATTCAAAATCATCTCTGCCTTTGCGCCCGCGATCGATGCACGCGGAGCAACTCTCGGAACCGTCTACTACGACGCTCCGTACACCGTTGGAAACAAGACATTTTCCAACTGGTACAGTCAGGGATACACCGGTTACTCAAGCATCCGCGACGGTATCATCTACTCAATGAACATCGTTGCCGTTCGCTGTCTGATGGAAACCGTGACTCCTCAGGTCGGTGTCGAGTACGCCAATAACTTCGGAATCACCTCGCTGACCGCGACTGATTACAACGCCGCAACTGCTCTCGGCGGACTGACAAAAGGTGTCAGCAACCTTGAACTGACTGCCGCCTACGCCTCGATCGCAAACGGCGGTGTCTACACGAAACCGATCTTCTTCACGAAGATTCTAGACCACGACGGCAAGATCCTGATCAACAACGAGCCGGAGACGCACCGCGTGCTCAAGGATTCCACAGCCTTTCTTCTGACGGACGCCATGTCGGATTCGATGGAGGCAAACCGAAAGTTCGGAAGCTCGATCAACTCGACGAGTACCCGCGCAAAAATCGCAAACATGTCAAGTGCCGGAAAGAGCGGAACCACTTCCAAGAACAACGATATCTGGTTTGTGGGCTACACCCCGTACTTCACTGCCGGCATTTGGGCCGGCTGTGACGATAACCAGAAACTGACTTCACGAAACGGCGGAACCTCCTTCCACAAGGATATCTGGCGAAAGATCATGACCCGGGTTCACGAGGGAAAAGAAGATCCGGGATTCAGTGTTCCGGACAGCGTAGAGACTGCTGTGATCTGCCGGAAATCCGGAAAACTTGCAATTCCCGGAGTCTGCGATGAGGACCCGCGCGGAGATGCAACCTACACCGAGTACTTTGCAAAGGGCAGTGTCCCGACGGATCTGTGCGATGTTCATGTACGTGCAACGGTATGTAGCATCACCGGACTGCTTCCAAACTCCGGATGCCCGAAATCAACAAAAATCCGCCTTGCACTTCCCGCAGATGCCGACAGCTCAACCGATGATTCTGCTTACGCAATGCCGACGAGAAAGTGTGGCGGACACACGGCTTCCACGATTGCCCCGGCAACTGATGGTGCAGAGAGCAGTGGACCTTCCAGTCAGACTCCGGAGACGCTTCCGCCTGCCGGAATCAGCAACCTTGGTCCGGGCTATGGTCCGGGAGGCGGTGCTTCGGCACTGCCAAAAGCCGGAATCTCAAATGGTCCCGGACGTGACTAGATTAAAACAACACCGAAAACTTATATTACTCTTTCATCTTAGGTTTAAAGATCAGGGCTGAGAGGTAACCAAAGATCAGTGCGGCGGAAATTCCCGCCGCACTGGCCTCCAAGCCTCCACTGAAAATCCCGATCATCCCATTCTCTGCAATTCCTTTTTTTACTCCCTTCCAGAGTGTATTTCCAAAACCGAGAAGCGGTACCCCCGCACCTGCGCCCGCCCACTCCGAAAATGGCTGATAAAGCCCGAAAAATCCAAGAATCGCCCCCGATACCACAAGCAGTACCATCACCCTTCCCGGCATCATCTTTGTCCGGTCAAGCAGGATCTGAACAAGCGCACAGATAGCCCCTCCGACGAGAAACGATTTCCCGATCTCTACTGCAACTTCCATCCCTGTCATATTCATCATATTTTCTCACAGTCTCCTTTTCTTCTCATTTTTCAGTCCATGGCTCACACGATCCATTTCCCGTCGTTGTTTTCTCCATTTTGTCATCCTTGATTTTTATGTGGGTAAATTCCACACCTCTGCACCCCTATCTTACTTATCTCATTTATTTCACTTAACTTCATTCATCTTTACTTATTTTTTATCTCACTCAAACGCTCTCAAGAATTACTCCGTGTGCAATCCCCGGAATATTCTGTCCCTCATTGTAGCTGACCGTCGAGAGCAGTGCACCTGTCGGGAGAAAGAACACGCGCTTCCATTCCCCGCTCAAAAGTTTAGGGAGAATCTGCGCGCACAGTGTCACTGCCGAGCATCCGCACCCGCTTCCGCCCGCATGAATGTCCTGAGATCCATAATCGTAAATCTCAATTCCGCAGTCCATGTGAATCCCTGACAGCTCATGACCTTCTTCTCTCATGAAATCAAGCAAAATCTTCTGACCAATTCGCCCAAGATCCCCGGTGATGATCCGGTCATAATGGGATTCATCCACCCCAAAATCCTGAAAATTTGTCATAATCGTGTTCCAAGCAGCAGGTGCCATCGCAGCTCCCATATTCATTGAATCATGGATTCCCATATCTACAAGTTTTCCTGTCGTGACGCCTGCAATCTTGACTGCTGTTCCAGACGATGGACGTTTCGATGAAAGTACGACTGCTCCACATCCAGTCACAGTCCACGAGGCACTCTGCGGTCTCTGACTCCCATATCCAAGCGGAAACCGAAACTGCTTCTCTGCGGTCGCATAATGACTGGAAGCGAGCGCAAGCACACAGTCGGCATCCCCTGCCCCGACACACATGCTTCCAAGACCAATCGCCTCCCCGATTGTCGAACACGCTCCATAAAGTCCAAACAGCGGAATGTCGAGATCCACGGTTCCAAACGAGGTCGCAATCAGCTGTCCGAGCAAATCTCCCGCAAACAGGTAACGGACATCTTTTCTGTGAATATCCCGCTTCTCAAGCGCAAGATCCGCTGCCTGCTTCTGCATTGCGCTCTCCGCCTGCTCCCAGTTTGGCGCTCCAAACATCGCATCCTGCTCCACAACATCAAATTTTTCTCCGAGTGGTCCCTCACCCTCCTTTTTTCCGACAACTGAAGCCGATGAGACCAGATAAACTGGTCGCCCCGGAACCATACTCGCTCTTCCTTTTTGCATGTTGTTTCAAGCTCCTTTCTCCTCAATAAAGTTCTTCAAAGTCCTTTTTTAATTCTTTTTTCCATTAGAATTCCCGCACCATGTAACTTCTATTCTATTTTTCTATTTTTGTCGTCTCTCGTCTGTTTTTGCGCTCAGTTTTTCCAGTCATTGACTTCTCGTCCACACATATTGGAACGATTCTTTGCATATACTGATTTCTGAAAAGGATGTGATATACGATGACGATTCTCAGTTTTTTAAGAAACCACGCGCGCACACTTATGACACTGATCTGCCTGTTCACAATCAGCGTCCTCCTGTTCATTCTCTGGACAGACACCAGGCGCCCGCACCATGAGGGAAGCACCCTCGTACAGCAAACTTCCATAGAAATGCCAGAGCAGAGAATAGCTCTCACAGCGGATGCCTCCATCACCCTGGAGGTCATTTTATGAGTTTGGCAGCCTCTGTGGTCTATCTCAATCTCAGAGAGATCACGGAAGTGCATGAAAAAGATGTCTTTCTGCGGGATGTGGCTGATGTCTACTGCAAAAATCCGCATATCCAGAACCGGTGTAAATCGATGAAGATCCGCACGCTTCACAGCTCAAAGCCCCGGCGCTATGTCTGTCAGGCTCTGGATGTGATCTCGCTTTTAGAATCTGCGGATTCTACGATTCAGGTCACAAACATCGGAAAAGTCGAATTCATCATTGACTATCAGCCCCCGCACCCGCCAAAACTGGCTCTGGCATGGGCGAAAACACTGATTGTCTGTCTGATTGCCTTTTGCGGATCTGCATTTGCGATCATGACATTCAACAACGATGTCAATGTAACCGACGTCTTCTCCGAGGTCTACCGCCTTGTGACCGGTCAGGAGAAAACCGGCTTCACGGTCTTAGAGGCATCCTATTCCATCGGACTTGCTGTCGGAATTCTCGCCTTTTTTAATCATGTACTCCGTTTCAAGCTAAACACGGACCCGACACCGCTTGAGGTGGAAATGCGACTCTATGAGGAAAATATCTGCAAGACACTGATTCAAAACGACTCTCGAAAGGAGCAGGACATTGATATTCAATAATCCACTTCTGCATACGCTTCTCTTATCTTTGATTGGACTGAGTGCCGGAAGCATCATTGCAGGTGGTGTCTTCGCATTTCTCGCCATCATCGGCGTATTTCCCCGTTTGATCGGAAAAACAAAAACACGATCTCACATTATGCTCTATGAGACTGTGATTATCTCCGGCGGAATCTTTGGAAATCTCTGGGATCTCTACGAGTTCCCGCTCACCTCGATTTTTGCCCCGATCGCCTCACTTCTCCTCGCGATCTTTGGAGCTTCGGTCGGAATTTTTGTCGGCTGTCTCGCCATGTCACTTGCGGAAACGCTCAAGACACTTCCTGTTATCAGCAGACGCAGCCATCTCTCTGTCGGGCTCCAATATCTGATTCTCTCCATCGCCCTCGGAAAGTTGGCTGGATCTCTGCTCTACTTTTTTTATGGAATGGATGGGTAAGAATTTTCTAAGATAAATATATGAACTGGAGGACTGATTTTCTATGGAACTGAACAAAAAAGCATATGGTGATTACGTCAAAAAAGTAACTCCGGTCAACGGACTTCTCGCAGATATGGGAAAGGCATTTGTAACAGGAGGAGTCATCTGCGCCGGTGCCCAGATCCTGATTCTTTTTCTCGTCAGCCGTGCCGGTCTTGAAAAAGAAAAGGCACAGACGCTCACACAGCTGACCTTAATTTTCTTGAGCGCCCTCTCTACGGGTCTTGGAATCTACCCCAAGATCGTCAAATGGGGCGGTGCAGGTGCTCTCGTCCCGATCACCGGATTTGCGAACTCCGTCTCCGCACCCGCAATCGAATACCGCACAGAAGGTCATGTATTCGGCATCGGCGTCAAAATCTTTACGATCGCCGGTCCTGTGATCCTCTACGGAGTCCTCGCAAGCTGGATTCTCGGTCTGATTTTCCTGATCGGAAAATTTTTAGGATTTATTTAGAAAAATTTCCAGAAAGCTAGGAAGATTCCCTCATCCACTCCCGCATGCGCTGTAAAATCCTCTTCTCCATGCGGGATACCTGCACCTGCGTAAGCGATAATTCCTGTGCGATCTGCGTCTGCGTCTGATCCTCAAAATATCGGCGCACAATGATTTCTCTTTCCAGCCCGTCAAGTTTTTCGAGGAGATGCTCAAGAACCATTCGATTCATCAAATTTTCTTCTTCCTGATTTTCATCCGTGAGTCGATCCATCAGGGCAAGTTCCTGCCCTTCTTTATTTCCGATATTTCGATAAATCGAATCCACCTGCGTCACTGCCTCAAGTGATGCCACCGCTTGCTCTCGTGACACCCCGACACGACCGGCAATCTCATCCATCCCGGGCTCCCGCCCAAGCTCCCCGGTCAATGCCTCCCTCGCAGAGCGAACGCGCATCGCCAGTTCTTTCATCGACCGGCTGACTTTAAGCATCCCATCATCTCTTAAGAATCGCCTGATCTCCCCGGCAATCATCGGAACCGCATACGTCGAAAAGCAGACATCAAAGGACAGATCAAACCGATCAACCGCTTTTAAAAGCCCGATGCATCCGATCTGAAACAGATCCTCCGCCTCATATCCTCTCCCTGTAAAGCGTCTGACCATGCTCCAGACAAGACCGGTGTTTGCAAGCACAACTGCCTCCCGGCATTCTGTCTCTCCTGCCCGGGCACGCCGTAAAAGTTCCCGTACCTCTTCCATGCCCTCACCGTCCGATCCTCTTTTTCATGATCACCAACGTTCCTTTTCCGACCTCCGATTTCACCTCCAACTCATCCATAAAGGCTTCCATAAAAGAAAATCCCATACCGGAGCGTTCTCCCGAGCGGTCGGTCGTAAACAGAGGTTCCATCGCCTTCTCCACATTTTCGATCCCCCGCCCGCAATCCTTCACCTGAATCGTCAGCTCTTGCCCCTCAATCTCCAAGTCCATCTCAATGATCCCCTGCTTTCCCGCATATCCGTGGATCTCCGCGTTCGTTACTGCCTCCGAGACCGCCGTCTTCACATCCTCGATCTCCTCGAGTGTCGGGTCGAGACGACTCATAAAGACCGCCGTCACCACCCGGGCAAATTCCTCATTCTCCGATAAACTCTCCATTTCCATATGAAACCGTTGCATGCACATCTCCTCCATCTCACCCCGCGATTGCCGCTTCCTTTGTGTCAAAATGTGCAATCAGTCGGGTAACTCCTCCAATCGCAAGCACACGAGCAATCTGCTCCCTGACCCCGTAAAGCGTCACACTCCCCCCGCTTCTTGCCATCTGCTTATAGCGATTTAAGAGAACCCCGATACCGGAAGAGTCCATGAATTCCGTTCTGGAAAAATCAAACACCACCTTACGGATATAATTTTCCGAGAACAGAAGATCCGTCTCATATCTCAAATTTCGGCAGTTGTGATGATCCAGTTCCTTCGGAAGATGAATCACCAGAATCTGATCCCGCGCTTCATAGGTGAAGGTTTCTGTCATAGTTGTGTCCTCCCTTTATCATTTATAACTCAGAGTGGATGTCCCCCTCCTCTTTAGGTGGGGGTATCACAAGTCTTCTCAGGAGGGGAGACAATCCCCTTCTGAGTTATACGCTCCGCTCCGCGAGGGTGCAATTTCCTATCATACAAAAAAGCACTCCAGATCCATCGCCTACGCAATTTCTCTGTCGTGCTTTTCAATTCCTAAAATTCTTAATTTTTTAATATGTTATGTTCTTTCTCGCGCATTTGATCTGCACTACACTTGATCCACATTTAATCTGTGCTTCATCTGCGCTTACTCACAACTTAGTATCCTCTCTGTCTCTGCGCCTCTCTCGCATACTCGGAGTTCGGGAAATTCAAAATCACATCCCCGTAATAAGTATTTGCCGAATTCATATCGCCCTGTGCCTGATAGACACTTCCGAGCTTGTACAGAGCCGATGGATTGTCGCCCTTAACCATCAGGCTCTTCTGGTAATACACAAGTGCCTGCTGGGATGCCGGATCCTGAGAGACCGCCTCATCGCCCAACTCCTCAAGGATCTTCCACGCCTTTTCTCCCATATCAGTCTGAATCCATGAGATCGTGTTTCTCATGGATGCATCGTCATTCATCACAGAAAAGTCGGTGTCGGAATAGAGCCGAGCAGCCGTTTTCATATCATTGTCCCGATATGCCTGAAGGATCTGTACCAATCTCTGATATTGACTTAAAATTCCGTCATTACTGCTGACAATCGTCTGAAGCGAATCCTCTGCCTTCTGCTTTTCCGCATTTGCCATATCGAGCTGGCTGTTCAAGTCATCGACTTCCAGATTTTTCTGATTCAGCTGTTCGAGAATCTTCTGTGTCTCCTGATTGTGGCTCGCATTGAGTGCCTCGGTCTTTGCCGGCATGACAAGGAAGAAAATCACCATTGCACCGAGAACAAGTCCCACCAGAATGTTCAAGACAGACTGAAGTCCCGTCGTTTCCTTGTAACTTGGCGGAATGATGATGTCGTCATCCTGCATCTGGCGATGGGAAAACGCATTTTTGAGTTTTCTCTTCTCCACCTCAGCCTTTCCGGTGTGCTTCTTCGCCACATCCATATATCTCTGTGCCTGCGGATTGTAGTGGTCAACTTTAAGTGCCTGATACAGACAGCGCCCCGCCTTCGTGTAATCCTCACGCTGAATATAGAGCAGGGCAAGCAGTTCCTGTGCCTTCACATACTGCGGAAAATCCTCAAGCATGCGAGAAAGCATCAGCACCGCAAGATCTTCGTTGTTGTTTACGGCATGTCCAAGTGCCTGATTAAACTTCTTTGCCGACTGGTCTGCCAGCTCTAAATATCCCTTATCCTCATGGACACGGCGCAGGTACTCTTCCGCAAGATTGTTTTTCTCCTGAAGATTCAGACTGATGACCCACTGTGTGAGCGCCGATCCCACTTCTCCGGTCTCATTGTAAATCAAACCCAGAAGATTCCGGGCATCCGTCTGGTACTTATCAAACCGCAGGCTCTTCTTGAGCGCCATAGCAGCTCCGGTCAAATCCCTCTGCCCTGCTTTCTCCAGTCCCAAATTATAGTAGGCATCGGCGATCCGGCGGTTTCTTTTTTGTGTATCCATCCTATATCCGCCTTACTGTTTTTTCTCTTTTAAAAATTCCATCATCAGGTCATTCATATCCGTCAAATCTTCCCGCACAATCGACGCTTCCACCTCACTCACCTCAAGGCTCGGCTTAAAGCGGGCAATTTCCTGTTCAAAATCCAGCATGATTGTTATTCACCAATCCTTTCTTCCAGTCCAAAGTCACCGTTTTTCAAAGCATTTTCTCTCCGACAGCTTTTTCACAGACAGCTTCCGGCATCGTCTTTAAGATGCGCTGAATCTCCCCGATCAGATACAGAGAGCCGACGACATATAATCGATCCGTCTCTTTCTTCTTTGCAAGTGCAGACTCAAGTGCTTCTCTTGCAGATCCATACTGTTCCACAGTCTCGCATCCTGCCTGCCCAAAGAGATTAGCAAGCAAATTTTCATCTGTCGCGCGTGCGCTGTCGATGTGGACAACCGTCACGACAGCGGGATGAAGATTGTCACAGAGCATCTTGATCATCTCCCGGTAATCCTTGTCCGAAACCGCCGCAAACAGCAGATGAATCGCCTTATCACTCTTCTGTGCCTTGACTGCCTCAATAAACGCCGAGATTCCTCCGGGATTGTGAGCACCGTCAAGCCAGACATCCTCGCGAACGTTCTGCATCCGTCCCGGCCAGCACACATGGCTGAGTGCTTCCCGCTTTGTCTCTTCTGCCACAGTCTCAAGTTCTCCGCGCTCTGTCAGCACCTCAATCGCCTTGAGCGCAATTCTCGCATTCTGTGCCTGATAAGGAGCTGAAAACTTCACCTCCGAGACCACTTTCCGATCGACCGCATCATTTTCCTGAATATCCTGCACATTAATCGGCTTGATCGGATTCACCGGATAGAATGCAGAGCCTCTGCTCTCTGCCTGTTTTGCGATCACTGCGGACGCCTCAGGCTGAGTATCATCAAAAATCACCGGAACTCCCTGCTTGATGATCCCCGCCTTCTGCATCGCAATCTCCGGAATGCTTGTACCAAGATAGGCGGTATGGTCGAGACTGATCGAGGTGATGATACAGGTCTTTGGACTCCGGATAACATTCGTCGTATCAAGAAGTCCGCCAAGTCCGGTCTCCAACACCACCCAGTCCGGTTTCTCCCGCCCATACAGATCCATCGCCATCAGAAAGACAAATTCAAAGAACGTCGGATGAGCATAGCCCTTCGCGCACATCTTCCCGGTGACTGCGCGCACATTCTCAAAACTCTTCTCAAACGTCTTTTCCGGTGCCGGACTCCCATCGAGAAGAAATCTTTCCTTCACATCCGTCAGATGCGGAGAGATAAACGTTCCGACATGGTATCCCGCACGCAGGAGGACAGCCGTCAGATCCGCACAGACCGAACCCTTTCCATTTGTCCCCGCGACATGAATAATGCGGAGGGAATCGTCCGGATTTCCAAGTTCTGTGAGAAAATCTCTGACCTGCTCCAGCGTATTTTTCTTTCTGGTCCAGAATGGAATCTGATCCAGATAAGCTCTTGCCTGCTCTTCCATCTCTTTCTTATTCTTTCCTTTCCAGGCTTTGAACTGTTACAATGTATGCAATCATGTCCGGGGTTATGCACACTTTCTTCCTGTGCCCCCGGACATGCCTGCTGTTTTCTGCCTGATGCTTTCCCGTCACCGTTCACACGCCTCGCAAACCGCAACGGATTTTGCCGATCTTATTTCTTTAAAACTCTTATTTCTTTAGCTGAGCCAGATGCTCCTCAACCTGCTTCATCATCTGGGTGTACTTCTCTAACTTTGCCTTCTCATCAGCAATCTTTGCCTCCGGAGCCTTGCTGATGAACTTCTCGTTGCTGAGCATTCCGTTTACACGCTTAAGTTCGCCCTCAAGACGGGTCTTCTCCTTCTCAAGACGCTCGATCTCCTTCTCCACATCGACAAGCTCTGCAAACGGCATGTAAATTGATGCGGAAGGGATCACTGCGGATACTGCGTCCTCACCGATTCCTGTCTTATCTGCCTGGAGTGCAACCTCACTCGCATATGCCAGAGTCGCAAAGAAGGATTTGCTGTGCTCGAAGATATCAAGAACATCCTGACGATCGGATACAACGAATACCTTTGCCTTCTTGCTCGGCGGAACGTTCATGGAGGTGCGCACGTTGCGGATTGCGCGAACTGCTTCCTTGATCGTCTCAACTGCCTGCTCCTCAGATGCAAAGTTGAGCTTCTCGCTGTACTCCGGCCAAGCAGAAATCATGATTGAGGACTCTTCCTCCTGAAGGTTGCAGAAGATCTCCTCGGTGATGAACGGCATGTACGGATGCAGAAGTTTCAAGGACTGGATCAGAACCTTTTTAAGCGTCCACAGAGCGGAAGCCTTCGTCGTGTCCTCATCGTTCCACAGACGCGGTTTTACCATCTCGATGTACCAGTCGCAGAACTCTTCCCAGATGAAATCGTAAACCTTCTGAAGTGCGATTCCAAGCTCGAACTTGTCGAGGTTCTCGGTCACATCCTTCGCCAGCGTGTTGACGCGGGAGAGAATCCACTTGTCCGCCAGAGTCAGCGGTGCGTTCTCTGCCAGAGATGCATCTGCATCCTTCGCATATGCGCGGTCATACTCTGCCATGCGCTCTGCACTTGCCTTCTCGATGTTCATCATGATGAAACGGGATGCATTCCATACCTTGTTTGCAAAGTTACGGCTGTTCTCTACACGTTCCCAGTAGAAACGCATGTCGTTGCCCGGTGCATTTCCGGTGATCAGCGTCATACGCAGAGCATCTGCGCCGTACTTGTCGATAACCTCAAGCGGATCAATTCCGTTTCCGAGGGACTTACTCATCTTGCGTCCCTGAGAGTCGCGGACAAGTCCATGGATCAGAACCGTGTTGAACGGGCACTTGCCGGTCTGCTCGATTCCGGAGAATACCATACGGATTACCCAGAAGAAGATGATGTCGTAACCGGTTACAAGCACATCGGTCGGATAGAAGTAGTCAAGCTCCTTCGTCTTGTCCGGCCAGCCGAGCGTGGAGAACGGCCACAGTGCAGACGAGAACCAGGTATCGAGCGTATCCTCATCCTGCTTGAAATGCGTGCATCCGCACTTCGGGCACTTCTCTGGCATCTCTTTTGCAACCACGATCTCACCGCAGTCGTCGCAGTAGTAAGCCGGAATCCGGTGCCCCCACCACAGCTGTCTCGAGATACACCAGTCACGGATTCCCTCAAGCCAGTGCATGTAAGTCTTTCCAAAGCTCTCCGGAACGAACTTAAACTCTCCGCTCTTCAATGCCTCGATTGCCGGCTTTGCCATCTCCTCCATGCGTACAAACCACTGCTGTTTTACCATCGGCTCTACGGTCGTCTTACAACGATCATGGATACCAACGTTGTGAGAATGAGGAACAACCTTCACGAGAAGCCCAAGCTCCTTCAGATCCTCAACCATTGCCTTTCTTGCCTCGTAGCGATCCATGCCATCGTACTTGCTTCCCGGGCAGTTGATCGTTGCATCGTCATGCATGATACAGATCTCCGGCAGGTTGTGGCGACGACCAACCTCGAAATCGTTCGGGTCATGTGCCGGGGTGATCTTTACGCATCCGGTACCGAACTCCTTGTCTACATAGGCGTCAGCGATAACCGGAATCTCACGGTCGGTCAGCGGAAGTTTGAGCATCTTGCCGACAAGATCCTTGTAGCGATCATCATCCGGATTTACTGCAACTGCGGTATCGCCGAGCAGAGTCTCCGGACGGGTTGTTGCGATCTCAACAAATCTGTCTTCCTCGCCAACGATCGGGTAGTTAATGTGCCAGAAAAAGCCGTTCTGTTCCTCATGCTCAACCTCTGCGTCAGAGATCGAAGTCTGGCATACCGGACACCAGTTGATGATTCTCGAACCCTTGTAGATATATCCTTTTTCGTGAAGTTTGATGAAAACTTCCTGAACCGCCTTGGAACAGCCCTCATCCATCGTGAAACGTTCGCGGTCCCAGTCAGCGGAAGAGCCGAGCTTGTGGAGCTGGTTGATGATGCGGGTGCCGTATACCTTCTTCCAGTCCCAGCATGCCTCAAGGAACTTGTCACGTCCGAGATCGTGCTTGTCAACGCCTTCGCTCTTTAACTTATCGATAACCTTAACCTCGGTCGCGATTGCTGCGTGGTCGGTTCCCGGCTGCCACAGAGCCTCATAGCCCTGCATTCTCTTGTAACGGATCAGAATGTCCTGCATCGTGTTGTCAAGTGCATGACCCATATGAAGCTGTCCGGTAATGTTTGGCGGAGGCATAACAATCGTAAACGGCTTCTTGCCCTCTCTCTTTCCGCGCTCTGCATCTGCGTGGAAGTATTTGTTGTCCAGCCATTTCTGGTACAGTTTCTCCTCAATCGCAGAAGGATTGTAAGTCTTTTCCAGTTCTTTCATGTTTTTTCCTTTCTCTGTGAGCCACAAGAACTCTTATATGATTTAGTTGAATCTGTGTAACTGTTCCGTACAGTACTTCACAGTTACGAATCTGTTTGGTTTCAAGGGCGAATAGAATAAAAAACGCCCCTTATGCAAAAAGAAATCCTCTCTGCACAAAGGGCGAAATCCATCTCTTTAGAAATTCCGCGGTACCACCTTGATTTGTCACTTGAATTTCCTTAACGCGGACCAGACGGGAAATCTTACAGACACGTTTCTCCTCTCATCGTCTTCTTGGCGATCAATCGTCGTCTCAATGACTTTGAGAGATCTTAAGAAATCTCTCAGACTTCCGGCTCCGAAGCTACCTTCATGCGCGCTCTCCGGGATCATCTTTCAGCCGATGGATCATCCTCTCTGGCGGATGCCTGCGCCCTACTCCTCTTCTTCACTGCCTTTTCATATGGTACTTATGATAGTATTTTCACGCAAATTTGTCAAGAAGCAAATTCAAGAAGCAGGAGATGCTCCTCTTGCTGTCTTTATCTTCTGCTTTTCTTATTCTCTCTGTTTTTGTCTTTTTTAACAATCTCTAAGAAGGCACGAGCACAGCGGTTCCAGGTGAAGTTCTCCTCCATCTTCTTTGCGCTCTCCTCAAGTTCCTCCGCCGACGGATACGGTGCACACATCCACTCCTCAAGTTCCTTATCGCTGTCACACATCTTATGAGCGCGCATGCCCTTTAACGTCACCGACGGACCAAGTGCGCGAATTGCGCCGACCGAGGTGCCGTAATAGACTGCTTCCATGATTGCCATTCCAAAGATCTCTCCCTTATTGAGATTGAGATAATAGTCAGACATCACATAGATCTCCCACATCTTCTCGTAAGGCACATTGTCATAGACGGTTACAACATCCTCGAGACCGTTTGCACGAATCTTTTCATGCAATTCTTCTCTCAGATCGCCGTCCCCGACAATCACAAGGCGAAACTTCTTTTTGTCCCGAATGTGCATGAAAATCTCAACAAGTTCGAGCGGTCGCTTCTCCGGCGAGAGTCGTGATACGTTACAGATAATTACATCATCCGGCTCAAATCCGTGCTCTTTTCGGATCTGATTGCGGTCATACTCGCGAAAATCCTGCTTTAAAACTGCAGTGTCAAGTCCAACTGGAGCAACCGTCACATCGCGCACCCCAAGTTCATGCAATTCTTCTTTCGCCGATCCGGTCTTTGCGAGAACCGGATGATTCAGATAAATCTGCTTTGTGCCGAGTGCAAAGATCGTATTCATCACAACACTTCTGAGACTGCTGTGAAGGCTGTGTGCGGTTCCAATATACGGGACAAAACAAGTATGATGTCTCTTGCACCAGCGGTAAACATGGGGCAGAAAAATCTGCTGATCTCCGAAACAGAACAGACCGTCAAGATCTTCCCTCATAACTTTGCACTGCATCCAACCATGTGCTCCGAAATGGCGCATCGGCAAGTAAATTACCTTAAGTCCATCCTCTATCTGCACGATCTCGCCCTTCTCATCGGTCGGAATTCCCTTGTAGATTGTCACCTCATGCCCCATCCGTACAAGCGCCCGACCAAGCCCGACTTCCTGACTATTGTAATATCCACGTCTTCCAAATCCATTAATCATCGTGCAGAGAATCCCGAGTCTCATCTTTCTCTCCTGTATGCCCTCTTTTTTGTTTTCATTTTGATGCTCATTCTGATTCTTATCCACAGTCTTATCTACATTCTTATTTAGACTTTCATTTCTATTCCTGCTTCCATCATCATCTGCCACTTTCCGGGAAGCCGTCCGGGAAACCTTTCGGGAAATCTTCCCCTCATCTCCCATCAGAATCAGATGATTTTTCTGGCTTCTGTACTTCCAGATCAGCCGGAAAATCTTTGTGTCATCGATAAAATATCTGCGGAACAGGCGCTTCGGTTCTCGAAAGAAACGGTACAGCCATTCAAATCCATTGTCACTCATCCACTTCGGTGCACGCTTGACATTTCCTGCAAGAAAATCCACGGTTGCACCGGCACAGATCGTCACCATCGCGCCAGCACGGATGTGATTTTCATAAACCCATTTTTCCTGCTTCGGACAGCCAAAACAAGCCAGCAAAATATCTGGGTGAGCCTCCGCGATCATCTCATTAATTGCCCTGACCTCATTCGGCTTTCGATCAAATCCCCACGACGGGGAACACGTTCCAGCAATCTCAAGATTTGGAAAATGACGTTTGATCGCCTTTGACGCCTTTTCTGCGGAATCTCCAAGTCCGCCAAGAATAAAGACCGAATAGCGTCCCTCCGCCTGTCTTAACAGCTCCGGGATCAGATCCGATCCGGAAATCTTCATCTTCAACGGATGTCCGTAAAATTTTGAAATCCACATCAGCGGTTGACCGTCCACAAGCGTCAAATCCGCCCGATCTGAAATCTGTCTGAGATAGGTATCTCTCTCAATCTTCATCACGACATCCACGTTGATCTCCACAACATATGCCGGTTCTCTCTTTTGAATCCTCTGAAAAAGGTAAGCAATTGCCTCATCCATCGTCACATTGTTCACAAAGGTATTCAATAAAGCCTGTTTCTCCATACCCTCATATGATTCCCAATTCATTTTTTTCTGCTCCTTATGATGTCAATTTTCAAGTATATTAAAAATATTATCTCCTTCCCCGTTTATTTTCAGTTTGTATTTTAAATGGTTTCTCGCTCCACCAAATCTACCCAATCCCAAGTTTTCGTCAATTTTATTATTCCTCTTATTTTTTTCCTGCGTTGTATCGTAATCTTCCCTTTTAGTTCCTCCTTCTTGAAATCTGTCCTAAAATTCCCTCCTTCAGCTCCGAAATCCGAAACATCAGTCCCACAAGCACAATCACGAGAACCACTCCTGTGACCGCGCCCTTACATCCGAGTCCAATCCACGACTGCGCCTGTGGAAATGCGGTTCGCATCAGATATGCCACTGTAAGTCCCGCTCCCATCGCGATCAGGTGACGGAAAATCACCGGATAAAACGTAAACAGCGAGACGTGCAGACAGTGTGACGCATACAGAGGTGCATCAAAAAAGTGGACACAGTTGATGACAAGCGTTGTCAAAATGACTGCATAGGCGCCAAATTCTGTGAAGCGAATCAGAACATACATTGAGATCACATTAGTGATTCCCATCAGAATCGTCACAGCGCACGGAAATCGAAGTTTTTTCGTCAATGTATAGACGTAATACAGCGGATTGACAACACTTGTCGCGACATCGCTGAGCAAAACAATCATCGACGCGCGAAACAAAAACGCGGTGTTCTGTCCCGGAAGCCAGAGTTTAAGAAAGTCCTCCCCGCAAACAAAAAAGAGACTGATTGCCAGCGCACAAAATGTTCCGGTAATCCTCATTGTGATCCGAAACAGCTCGACCATCTCCTTTGTTTTCCCCTCGGCATAGTAGAGAAGCTGTCTCGGACGAAATGATCCGCTGATCTTCATCACAATCGTATAACAGAGCGTTGCCAGATTCTTTGCGATTGAAATCTCTCCGAGCACCGTCGCATTCAGCATCAAGTTGGTGATCAGAAGATCCAGACCGCTGTTGAGCACGTTTCCGAGGTTGTTGAGCGACGTCCAGATTCCAGTCGCCACGATCTCCATGACGGCATCCCACGAACAATCCTGTCTCTTCCATCTAAGATCCTGCGTTAATTTCCGGCACATTTTCTGGCTTGCCACAAGCATGTAGGCAGAACCCACAGCCGTTGCGATTCCGACATACCAGACATGAGGCGCGAAAAACAGACAAAGCGTGATCAGCAAAATCGCCTGCATCAGATAAGCTATACTCTGTCTGCGCTCGACGAGATCTAAACGCTCCACAATAAAGGCCGAGGTGTCAAATGCCGTCCGAAGAATCGTAAGCAGATACCGGATCAGGACAATCAGAAACAGCAGTTTGACATCCGCCGCCAGCCCCTCCGGAACCTCAAGAAGACTCTCAAGCCGGAGAATCATCCCACCGCCAAGCACAAGAAATACCACCGAGAGCATCAGATCTGCCGTGATTGTCGAGGAATAGAAGCGATTTGCGCGCTCCTTCTCTCCTCGGTGATAGGCGATTGAGATGAACCGCCCCGCAAACGCATTGAGTCCAACCGAAATGATGTCCGCATAGCTGATAAATGTGTTTGCAAGCGCGACAAATCCATACGCCTCGACACCAATGTTGTTTGTGACATAGGGTGTGATCAGAAAATTCATAAAGTAATTGACGAACACAGCGATCAGAGACCACACCATGTTCATCAAGATCACCGATCGACTCTTTTTTTCGTTTTCTCCCATTGTCTTTGATATGCCTCCGCCAAAATCTTCGCCGAGCGTTTCCAGCTATATGTTTCCTTCACGAGATCTCCAATTCGCTCCTGACATTCCTCGTATCTCGTCTGTGACCACTCCATTGCCTCAAGAATCGCTTTTCCCAGTGCCTCCGGGTTCTCACTTGCAAACAGGATTCCGGTCTCTCCATCTTTCGTCTCCTCCCGAAAGACCGGAATATCGCTTGCAATCACCGGAAGACCATAACTGTATGCCATCAAGAGAGCCCCACTTCCGTAAATATTCCGATACGGAAACAGCGCAAAATCCGAATTTCCAAACAGCTCATCAAGCTCCTGGTCGGGAACATGCCCGGTTCGGATCGTCACACAGTCAGAAACACCAAGTCGATCTGCAAGTGCCTGATAGTCCGTCGGATCCATCGCCTGAAACTGAGCTCCCGCAATCACAATCTGAAGTTTTTCCCGCTTCTCCTCCGGAATCTTTGAGACTGCCTCAAGCAAAATATCAATTCCTTTGTACTTTCTCATGATACCAAACTGGACAAAATGCTTTTTTCCATCCGGATGCACTCTGCCCGCTTGCGCTCCCGCATGAACCTGCGTGTACGCTCCGTGTGGGGTCACACAGATCTTCTTCTCCGAGATTTTGTGTTCTTCCATCAACAATTTCTTGCAATGCTCATTGTGAACAATCAGAAGATCACAGGTCTCATAGAACCTCTGATAAAGTTCCCGGTCTTCCGCTGTCGCCTCGTGCGGAAGAAGATTGTGCACCGTGTGAACGAGAAATCCGCAG
Organism: Brotaphodocola catenula; assembly: GCA_020686985.1. Lineage (GTDB taxonomy): Bacteria > Bacillota > Clostridia > Lachnospirales > Lachnospiraceae > Brotaphodocola > Brotaphodocola catenula. The sequence goes on along the minus strand of JAJEPU010000007.1, from coordinate 80,038 downwards.
TGTTTCTTCGCACGACAGTAGAGCGGAATCTCATACTTTGCATTCTTGAACATCTGCACATGGACGACATCATAATGCCCGCAAGTGATCTCCCGTCTAAGCCTTAAAAGGCTTCTCCCGTACTCAAAAATCGCCTTGAATTTTTTCTTTCCACCTGCATAAAAATCCCGCTTCCACTTCACACCGTCAAGCTCGGCTCCTGCATTTTCCCTGCAAAAGATCGTCAGATCCACATTGTGTTCATGTCTCAACTCTTTTGCAAGCTCCAGCGTATAGACACTCTCCGGCAAATAAAATTCAACCATCAAAACTTTCACAGCTATCCATCTCCTAAAACTCGAAAAATTGTTTATACTCATCACACTGACCGATCTGAGCGATCATCTTCTGAAAAACAAGACACCGATCAGATACCCGATCTGGGTACCGAGCGTATTTGCGACTATGTCATCGACATCGCATTGCCCGATCTGGGCAATCATCTGAAACGTCTCGATAAACGTGGAAAACATCGCTCCGGTCAGCACCGCCGAATGGTACGAACACCGTTTTTTCGTAAGTGTCAGCACAAATAGAACACCAAACGGCACAAACATCCCGATATTTGCGAAAAAGTGCTGAATCGACTCCATATTGTGCGTGCGAAATGCCTCTGAAAATCCTGCAAAGAGTTCAAGATGAACCGATGCCTGATGCTCCCCCGCCCTCGAAAAAATCGTGATGTAGAGAAGCGCGAGCACATAGGTGATCAGCAGAGCAAGCATTCCCTTGTCAATCTGATCAAAATGCGAGAGAAGATACCAGACCATCCTTCCCATCACACAGACCGCCATAAGCATCATCATCACAAACAGCATCTGCCCAACTCCGCCCGATGCCTGCATGACGATATAGAGGACTCCCGCCAGACAGAGAAACAAAAACAGCAACACAAGCGCAAGCGCGGGGATTCTGTTCCGATCGCGGATTCGTCGTCCCATCGCCTGAAGTATCGCAAAATATCCTCCGACGAGAAGAATTCCGATCAGAATTCCCTCCATCCATTCCCTTCCTGTAACATTCATCTCTCTTTTGTGTCTGCCTTTCTTCTGTTTTATCTTTTTGCTACTCTAGTTTTTTATGTTCTTACTTCTATATTTTATCCTTACACGGCTCTTCCTGTCCCTTACTCAGTATCAATGCTCTCCGCATTTTGACCGATCTGTCTTCTGTAGTTTCTGCGATTTCGCTCCGGAGCCTGCTTGTTGCATCCCACTCCCATCGTCAGAAACAAAAAAAGCGTCTGATATTCGTAAGTAGACATTGATCGCTCTGTCAATCCCATAATCAAAAACCAGAGAAGAAAGGATGCACTAAACGCATACTGTTGTTCCGTCATTCGCCTTGCTCCACTCATCGACCACAAAAGAGCCACAAAATACGACGCTACTCCAAAGAGTCCGACATTCAGCCAAAACTCCAACAGCACATTGTGGCATCCCGTCGTCATCGTTCCCATGAAGGAATTTCGCCGGAATGCCGTGTGCATGCGTGCGACTGCGCTCCGGTCGCGCCAGAACATTCCAAACCCATATCCGGTAAAAGTATGGCTCGTGCTCATGACGTGAACCGCCTGCCTCCAGAGTGGAACTCGCCCCGTGATTGTCGGATCTTTTCCGATCGCATAAAAGAACGGCGCAAACATCGGGAGGATCGTCAACGCGGTAATCAGGAAACCAACACTCGCGACGATATAAAACACACCGAGAGAAATTCTTCTATCTGCCCCGAGACGCTTTTCCATAACAAACAAATAAAATCCCGGAAGCAGACTGCAAAAATCGCACCAGTCGCATTACACAGAACAATGAGTCCCATCTGAATCATCAGAATCAAAAGACTCCATCTCGGAATTTCTTTTTTCTCGTGCAGACGCATTCGCATCCACACAAGTTCCAGAAGAATTCCGAGCGAGAGCTCCGCCCCGGCATTGTTTTTCGTCTCAAGAATTCCGACAAAATCGTGATCTCCGACCTCATGCACAAATGCCGAGTTTGGTTTCAACACGATAAATGCCAAAACAAAAATGACGAAAATCATCTGTGCGAAACAGATCCGGTGAAGAATCTGCTCCGGCTCATAGTGATCCGTCATCCACAACGCAAACAGAATAGTTGTCGTGTAACGCACACAGGAGATCATCTGTTCTTTTGGATAACGCGTCACAAGCATCGAATCCAGAAAAAACACGCCTGCCATCAGATAGACACCCCCGTATTTCGACTTGAGATCGAGGATTTTTCCGTCAAGAATCCCATCTCCGTCCGCAAGTGCCATCATAAGAATTTGAATCAGAAAAGAGCCGTACTCTGCAAGTGAAGAAATCCCGCCACCAAACAGCTCCGTGTACTTTCCTGGAAAACCGAGACTGACAAGAATGACAAAGACGACCATAGCAGTTATCAACTTTCGCTTTCCACGTTCCGCCTCCATCCGCCTTCGCTCAATCGCGTCACTTCTTCTGTTCATCTTGATTGTCCTCTTGCGCGTTCTCTGATCCGGTACTTACTAGTCCGTTATCCTGCGGATTTTCTTGCACGTTCTCCGATGCTGTTGCTTTCTGCTCCTGCGTGCTCTGTGGATCTGTCTGCTGTTCACTCTCAGAATTTTGGGCTTTCTTTGCCTTCTTCCAGCTCTCGTCCGCTCCGAGCCGGATCAATGCCTCCACAGCCTCCTCATCGGAAAGCGTCGATGGATTGAGAAGAAGCTCTTCTCCCATCAGTTCTTCCATCAAATTTCTCTTGAATGGATCAATCTGCCTGGATTCAATCTTTTCTGCCTTCAAATCAAATATCTGTTGATGATGATTTGGTTGTTGATGTCCATGATTTTTCTTTTCCTGTTTTTTAGTACCGAATTTCTTTAAGAAGTGTCGCTTAAATTCCGATCCGCTCCCCACTGTCTCTGACTTGGTCACAACCGGAACTTTCACAACCGGCATCGAAATGTCTTTTCCGTCTCTCGCAATCTCATCCGTACGAACCTTCTTCGGTACAGAATCTGACTTTGTATTCCTCGTGTGCATCTCCTTGAGCGACTGATTTGCATTGACAATCGCTCCGAGAATCTCAATTCCGGACTTGTCGAGCTTCTCAATTGCATCCTGAATCTCTGAGATCGAGGCAGTGTCATAGCGAATCACAAACAGCACCATATGCGCGATTTGATTCAAGCTCAGCGTATCGGACACCTGACCGACCGCCGGCGCATCAATGATCACATACTCGTAATTTTCAGAGATCTTCTTCACAAAATCAAACAGTGTTCCGTCAAGCGGAATCGAATTTCGCTCAAGTACCGACGGAAGGAAATCGAGATATCCGGTCAGAGAGATCACTGCCTCCTGCTCCGTCGCCTCTCCCTTATACAATGCATTCAACGTTCGACTGTAATCTACGTTGTGAAGAAACATTCCGCCAAGACTCGGATTCTTCAAATCCAGATCAATCAAAAGTACTTTCTTTTCCATATCGGAGAGCTGAATTGCAAGATTTGCCGAGACAATACTCTTTCCCTCTCCATCTCCGGCAGAAGTCACGTAGAAGCAGTGCTGTGTCTCCCTGCTTCCAAGACGGTTGCGAAGAATGTAGGCGGAGGAAGCAAAATTCTGCTCGACTGCTGAGTTTGTCTCCGTCTTTTCAAGTAGCTCTGTCTTATTCTGAAAATAGCTCTCGTCCTTCGGAATAATTCCGATCGTCTCGAGTCCAAAGATCTGCTCCACATCCTTAAGGTTTAAGAGTGTCGGTCTCATAATGAGTTCCAGAACTGCCATTCCGGCTCCGGCAAACAGCCCAAGCACACTTAAAACCGCCCAGAGTCCCGTGATCTTTCCGCCACCAGTCCGGGTGCTGACATTCGGCTGATCAATCACGGAAACCGAACCGATCATCAACGTCTCCGGAAGCGTCTGTGCTGACACCTCAAGAATTTCATTTAAAAGACGGATTCCACTCTCGCCGTCCCACCATCGAAACGCAATCTCCACAATCTGCGTCTCATTGTAGCGGGAAAATGTCAGATTTTTGGAGATGTCTTTCGGCGTCGTCTCCATGACTCCCGCCTTCTCAATCGCCTCCTCGAGCACCCGATCGCTTTTCATCACATATCCCGCCGCATCCACGAGATCCTGTGCGAGATAGAAGTCATTCGGTCCCGGATAGGCGGAATTGTTGGAAAAATTTCCTGATGCCGACTGCGAGGTGAGCGCAATCGACGCGTGAATCTCATAATTGTTATTTCTTCCCTGAATGTAGGAAATTCCGCTCAGCACAATGCCAAATCCAAGCCCCATAAACGCCATGATAACTGCCATCTTCCAGCGTTTCACAACCGCATAAATCAAATCTCCTACTCGTATCTGTACTCCACTCATAATTTTTGGCTTTCCGCTCCATTCATTCCTTGCCACTTTTACGATTTTTTACAGTTGTTCACGGTTATTTCTTTTCTCCAGAAGAGGTCTTCGAAAGTTTCTCTTTCTTATTCTTAAAATTCTTTCCGGAACGAGAAAACAATTTTCTGACAACGAGGTAGACACCTGTCAGAACGCCCACAAATACAATCAATGCTCCACCAAGAACTGCCACGCTCTGCCAGGTCAGAACCGAGATTCTCCAGTTCTGCACATTCCCCTCATCTTTCACAGTAAACTCATAGCGTTTTGAGGAGTCTCCCTCTCTCTTCACATAGTAAGTTCCCTCTGAAAGCTCCGTGAACATCCGTCCATTTCCATCCTCACTCCAGGAATCAATCAGCTGATCCTGGCTGTCATAGAGATCCAGCTTGACACCAGCACTTCCTCTGCGGAACACGGCATCCACCGCCTGTACCATCACACGAAGCATCCGGTTCGTCAGCGCAAGATCCGCCTGCACGGCTCCGTCAATCCTTCCCTCTGCATCTACGGTCAGCTCATGATCCGTCTGATCGATGCGATAATCATCCGGTGCCGTCGTCTGGCGGATGTGATACGTCGTATTCTTGTCAAGATCCGTCAAAATGATATTTCCGAGAGAATCGGTCTGCACAGTCTGCGCGGATGACAGATCAGAGTTTTTCATGATCTGAAATTCTGCGCCCTCAAGTGTCACCTGCGGGTATCGCTCATCCACGAGATTAATATGAATCTTCGTCTTCTCTGCCTCAATCTCATGTGCCTCCGGTTTCTCCCCGGTCTTCTTCTCGATCACAGCCTCAAGATCCTCCGCCATTCCGGCATAGTACTCCGGAATCTGCTCCTCATGAAGACTGTACGTTCCAAGATAGAGTTCCTCACTCTCTCCGTATCCATTCTCATTGCAGACGATCTCTCCGACTGTCTCGCCCTTCCGGTAACGGATTGTGCCGTCAAGCGTCTGGATATCTTCCTTCGCCGTGATCACAAATCGGCTCCCAATCACAGAATCGCCGGTCTCCTGATCGCTCACCTGCACACAAATAATGTTTCTTGACGGGGAGAGTGGAATCTTCACAAGATACGGATCGGACCAGTCATAGAATTCATGAATCCCAAAGTACTGATCCTCTGCCGAGTCATAGCCCTCCGGCTCCGTTGTCTCGTGAAAATAATACTCTCCCTGAAAGACTTTTTCCGGAAGATAAAAATTCCCCTTGTCAGTCGTCAAAAAATCCCGATAAGAAATCTTGTTCGGATAGTAGGTATTCAAAATCTGAAGTGATCGGTTCGTCTCATACAGCTCAAAGGTAACGCCCTCGATAGGAATGATTTTCCCGGTCTCCTCATCGACAATCTCCGCAAGCACAGCCGATTTGATTCCCTCATCAAATCCATATCCGTACCAGCCACCGCCACCACCGGGCGACTGGGTTGTCGTCTCCTCGGTCTCCATCGTCGGCTCCGTGGTTTCCTCTCCACCTCCACTGCCACTGTTGTTGTCACGATCCCGATGCCAGTCGTCATCGGTTCCGCGATCCACCCAGTATTCCCGGCTGATAATATCTTCTTTCTTGTGATAATCGGTATAGTCATTTAAAAGATAGAGTCCCAAAAGAGCCACCAAAAGAATCAAGATAAAGACCAGAGCCGTCATCATATCGGCTGCCGGTTGCCAAAAATTATATTCCTCGTCCTGTCCCTTTCCTCGCTTTTTCATTCGCCCTGTCCCACCTTCATTCGATTTTCAAATTCTGCGACAGAAAGCGGTCTGGAAAAATAATATCCCTGACCTTCCGTACATCCGCATTTTCTGAGCATCGTCAGCTGTTCCATGCGCTCGATTCCCTCTGCACTCAGAGTCAATCTCAAGTTTCTCGCCTGCTCAAAAATCCCCTCGAGAGATGCAAGTTTCTCTCCATCCTCAAAGTAGCGCAGATCTAATTTCAACATATCGGTATAGAGCTGTTCAATCGAGTTGAGTGCAATGTAATCGCCGTTAAATCCATCGAGAATCACACCAAATCCTGCCTGAATCAGCTTTTTCTCAACCTCTGCAACTGCCCCATGTGTCTCAAGGTAAGCATTCTCTGCGATGTTGATGCTGATGTATTTCGGCGGAATCCGATATTTCTTGAGCATCTCGAGGAAAAACTCTGCAACGTCAATCGCCAGAATGTCTGTCTTCGTCACGTTGACAGAAATTGGAAGCGGTCGCATTCCCTGATCAATCCACTGTCTGATAGTCGCACAGACCCTCTCCCAGATGTATTGATCAAGTTTAGTGATATAGCCATTCTTCTCCAAAATCGGGATGAAGACTGAAGGAGCAAGCACACCGAGCGTCGGATGATTCCAGCGCACAAGTGCCTCTGATCCGATAAGTTTCTTCGTGTTGAGCTCATACTGGGGCTGAAGATAAAATAAAAATTCTCCATTTTTCAGTCCATCGAGGATCTGGGGCATCAGAAGGCGTTCCTTGTCTGAGACATCTGTCGTGATTCCAGAACCGTTTGCAACTGAATATCCCATATTTTTCGGAAGCCGACCAAGAAGTTCAATGATCTGAAGAATCTCTCTGCGCTCCTGATAACAGCGCTGTTCCTCCGTTGTCGGAATCACATATTTATGGAACTCTTCCAAAAAAACACCAAGTTCCCGGTTCATGATATTTCGCAGAATATTATTTGAAATATTAAATATAATAGAGAGAATCACACCCGAGATGGATGTGTAAAAGGCGATATCAATACCTCCGAGAATAATCTGTACACTTTTCAGTGCCATCTCCACTGTCTCAAAACCAAGACCACGCAGGCCCATCAGAAGACCGATAAACGTTCCGAGAAGTCCAAGACCTGTCAGCACGCCGGGAATCTGTGCATTAAGCCCCCGCCAGCTGTAAAGCGCCAACACGTCCTCATTGATAAGTTCGTCGACATCGCTCATGATCTGACCGGTCTCTCTCTGCATCTGCACTTTCTCACGATAGTCCTGAAACAGACCATCGAGCATCTTTTGTTGAAAAAAGTGTTCCATTCCGAGTGCTGCAACCCATGCCGATTCGCCCTGCGTCCCGGCAGACCTGCGGACACTGTCCCTTCCATTTTTCAGTCCATCAATCAGCTGAATCACCGGTACCATTCCACTTATGATGCCTCCAACCAGAACCAGACACATGATGCCTACAATCGCTACGGAAAACACGTTCGGGGCGAATCCCGCCAACAAAACAGTACTGAGCAAGATTGCGACGACAAATAAATAGTTCATCTTTTTCATATCCCGTTCTTAACTCCTTTGTATCGCTGAATTTCTTTTCAAAAAGCATTGATAGATTGTGTCCCAAATGATCTCCACTGGTCTCAAAAAAGTCATCTTTTTCTGACAGTCGGGCAGTAGAAATCGGTTACAGTGTACCATCTCTATCTTTTAAAAGCAAGTTTTCTTGAAAAGTTTTCTTAAAAATACAACACACTCACTACTGTTCATGCATTGTACAGACCACAACAGATTTTTCCGATGCTTCGCATTACAAATCAGCAAATCCCCCGCCATTGTATCTATTATATAAAATTTTATTTCACATTTTCTGACAAGATTCGGACAGTTGCGACTTTTCTTTCTGCGTGATATAATGAGATTTCCTATAAAGATTTTTATTTTCAAATTCTTGTTGTCTATCTTATTGGGAATGATTATCATTTTTTGAATTTCGATTTCCAGAATGATTTGCAAACTTTTTCTATAGAAGATTCGGAGGGAGAACGCATGGAATTACTACAATTAAAATACTTTCTCGCAGCCGCGGAATATCAGCACATCACAAAGGCTGCCGAACATCTTCAGATCGCACAGCCTGCACTCTCTCAGGCGATTCACCGTCTTGAGAGCGAGCTCGGGGTTCCACTCTTTGAGCGAAAGAACCGCAGTATTGAGCTCAATGACTCTGGAAGATTCTTTCAACAGCGTCTGCTTCCTCTGATCAATGATCTCGACCGCACAATCGAGGAACTTCAGTGTGGAAAAGAGCTGGCGACGCACACGATCCGTCTGCGCCTGCTCTCTGCCTCTGCACTAATCACCAACCGGATCATTGCATTTCGCGCACTTCGCCCGGATGTCAATTTCCAGCTCTACCAATCGTATCAGATGACCGATCCACATGCAAACTCAGACTATGATCTTTGCGTGACTGCAAGACGGTCAGACTTTGCCTCCGCCGACCGCAACCACGCGACCGTCATGCTTGAGGAAGACCTCTATCTCGCGGTTCCCTCTGCCTCTCCTTATGGAGAGCAACCATCGATTCGCCTTGCCGATACCAGACATGCGGGATACATCTGTCTTGCAGGCTCCCGCCCGATCCGCCAGATCACAAACAGCTATTTTCTAGAACTTGGCTTCTCCCCGCGGATTATATTTGAGAGCGATACGACCGAGACTGTCCGCAACCTGATTGCCGCCGGCATGGGAATCGGTTTCTGGCCACAGTACTCATGGGGTCCGCTCCCCGCACAGTGGGAATCGCAAACAGCAGATTCTCCGGTGCGCCTTCTGCCAATCTCCGACTTAAAATGTCGCAGGCAGATCGTCCTGATGCGCTCCGAACAGGGGAAGAGCAAACCGGTCGTGCAGGAATTCTGCGATTTTCTCGTCAATAATTTGGAGTGGATGTGAGGATCTTCGACGATCTTTCTCGCCCGGGGCCCCGATACATTTATATAAATTCCTATGGCAAGAGCTTCCCCTCCGTATGACAAAACCACGGTATGAGAAGCTCTTATTATTATAATCCTTTTTCATGATAGGCGGAGCCGTGAAGTCTTGAGAGTGCACGCGCCATTGCCGCCTGCGTCATATAGTATTCTCGAATACTCTGTTTCTGGCGGAGCTGTTCTTTTGCTCGCTCGAGTGCCAGTTTTGCTCTCGCCTCATCGATGTCCTCCGGACGCTCTGCCGAGTCCACAACTGCCATCACTCGGTTGTTTGCGACCTGAACAATCCCGATTCCGACAATGACTCTGCGATCCGTCTCCTCACCCGGAACACGAAAACGCATCTCGCCCTCCTGCGTCGCAAGGATCATCGCCTCCCGGTGAGGCAGAATTCCAAGTTCGCCATCGTGAGCCGGAACAACCAGTGTCTCACAACTTCCATTGTAAAATACATGGTCGCTGGCAATGATTTTCAACCAAAATGTTGCCATTTTTCTGCTCCTTTACCCCACTCAATCCTTATTCTGCTCCATCGCCTTTGCCTTCTCGACAACCTCATCAATCGTTCCGACATTGAAGAATGCACCCTCCGGATAAGCATCCATCTCACCATCGATGATTGCCTTGAAACCGCGAACCGTCTCTTTGACCGGAACGTATTTTCCCGGAACGCCGGTAAAGTTCTCTGCGACGTGGAACGGCTGGGAGAGGAATCTCTGAATCTTTCTTGCACGGCTGACCGTCAGCTTATCTTCCTCAGAGAGCTCCTCCATACCAAGGATTGCGATGATATCCTGCAACTCCTTGTACTTCTGAAGCATCTGCTGTACCTTGTTTGCGACCTCGTAGTGCTCTTTTCCTACGACATCCTCCTCAAGGATTCTCGAGGTGGACTCAAGCGGATCAACTGCCGGATAAATACCCTGCTCTACGATCTTTCTCGAGAGAACCGTCGTCGCATCCAGATGAGCAAACGTCGTCGCCGGTGCCGGGTCTGTCAGGTCATCTGCCGGCACATAGACTGCCTGAACCGAGGTAACAGAACCGTTCTTCGTCGAAGCGATTCTCTCCTGAAGCTGACCGACATCAGTTGCCAGAGTCGGCTGATAACCAACTGCCGACGGCATTCTTCCAAGCAGGGAGGAAACCTCCGATCCTGCCTGTACGAAACGGAAGATGTTATCGATGAAGAGAAGCACGTTCTGGTGCTGAACATCACGGAAATACTCTGCCATCGTAAGTCCCGTCTCAGCGACACGCATACGAGCGCCCGGCGGTTCGTTCATCTGACCAAATACCAGGGCGGTCTTCTCGAGAACACCGGACTCGCCCATCTCGGTCCAGAGGTCATTTCCCTCTCTCGAACGCTCTCCAACTCCGGTGAAAATCGAATATCCGCCATGCTGAGTCGCAATGTTCGTGATCAGCTCCTGAATCAGAACGGTTTTTCCAACTCCGGCACCGCCGAACAGTCCAATCTTTCCGCCTTTTGCATACGGGGCAAGCAGATCGATAACCTTGATTCCGGTCTCAAGCATCTCAACAACCGGGCTCTGATCCTCAAAGCTCGGCGGATCACGGTGAATGACCCATTTCGTCTCATCATCAAGGCTCTCGCCTCCGTCAATCGGCTCACCGAGCACATTGAAAAGACGACCAAGCGTCTTCTCACCGACCGGAACGGAAATGCCAGATCCGGTCGCCTCAACTTCCATATCCTTGCAGAGGCCCTCGCTGGATGCCAACATAATACAGCGGGCAATATCTCCACCGATCAGCTGTGCGACTTCCATCACGCATCGTCTGCCATTATTATTCACAACCAGGGCATCCTGAATGTGTGGAAGTTTGCCATCCTTAAACTCCACATCCACAACAGGTCCCATGACCTGAATGATCTTTCCCTTGTTCATATCTGTCTCCTTTGTTGCCATTCGCACGTTACATACACATTGTGCCAACAGAAACTCTTCTTTCGCTTTAGCTAGCGTCTCTTCTTCCGCTGTGCCTTTGCACCACCGACAACTTCCGTGATCTCCTGTGTGATCGCCGCCTGACGCACACGGTTGTAGGCGATCGACAGCTCTGCGAGCAGCTTGTTCGCATTGTCGCTTGCGGACTGCATCGCCATCATTCGCGCATTCTGCTCACTGCAAAATGACTCTACAAGCGCACCGAAAATGAATCCTGTCACATAGTTCGGAACGACATGATCCAGAACTGCCGAAGGACTCGGAATCATCTGAATCTCCTCGTGGTAGGTGTCTGCCGGGATCGTAGCCGTGTTAAACTCCTCCCTCGTCAGAGGAAGAAGCTGTTCCATCTGGGCCTCCATCTTCATGCTGTTGATCATCTGCGTGTAGAGAATGTCGACCTCGTCAAGTCGGTGCTCCATATAGTCCTCAATGATCGCGGAGGAAATCAGTCTCGCACGGTTCATTGTCGGATTCTGCACGGTGTAATGAAACTGCTCTTCCACCGGAATCTGGCGGGAAGCAAAATACTGCCGACCGAGCTCTCCAACCACATAGAGGCGGTGATTCGGATGTTCGCTCATCCACTGCTCTGCCATTTTTAAGACATTGTGGTTGTAAGCACCTGCCATGCCCTTATCACCGGTAATCACAATCAATCCGCAGATTCGATCCCCGTTTTTCTTCTCCGAACGCGGATCGAAATACGGATGGTGAAGCTCCGGAAGATGGCGCAGGATTCTGTGGATCAAACTCTGGAGCGTGTAGAAATACGGCTCCGTGTCCACAAGCAGTTTCTTACTCTTCGTCAGCTTTGTGGAAGAAATCAGATACATGGCATTTGTGATTTTCCTCGTATCCTGAACACTCTTTATTCGTTCCTGGATTTCTCTCGCGTTTGCCATACTGCCTCCTTAAACTGCTTTGCAAGTTCCACAATCCGTCCGGAAAGCTCATCGCTGAGGACCTTCGTCTCCTCCAGCTCTTTTCCGATCTCCGGGTGTTTCTCGTCAAACCAGGCAAGCAACTGCATCTGAAATTCCTTAATCTGAGAAATCTCCACACTCAGCATCACCCGATGCGTCGCTGTGCAAAGCGTGATCACCTGCTCATGCATCGCAAGCGGTCTTCCAAGAGGCTGTTTGAGCAGTTCCATCAAACGCTTTCCGTATGCAAGCTGTTCCTTCGTCGCATCATCCAGATCGGAGCTGAACTGTGTGAAGACTTCCATCTCACGGTACTGTGCCAGATCGATACGGATGCTTCCACTCGCCTTCTTCATTGCCTTTGTCTGAGCGGCTCCGCCGACACGGGAAACCGAAAGACCGACGTTGACTGCCGGACGCTGACCGGAGAAGAACAGAGAGCTCTCAAGGAAAATCTGACCATCTGTGATCGAGATCACGTTTGTCGGAATATATGCAGATACATCACCCGCCTGTGTCTCAATGATCGGCAGTGCGGTGATCGATCCCCCGCCAAGCGCATCGTTCAAACGGCTTGAACGCTCAAGCAGACGGGAATGCAGGTAAAAGACATCGCCCGGATATGCCTCACGTCCCGGAGAACGCTCCAAAAGCAGAGACAGTGCACGGTAAGCAACTGCATGCTTTGACAGATCATCGTAAACGATCAGAACATCCTTGCCCTGACGCATGAAGAACTCAGCCATTGCGGTTCCTGCATATGGGGCGATGTACTGCATCGGTGCCGGATCGCTTGCCGTTGATGCCATGACGATCGTGTAATCCATCGCGTCATTCTTCTTCAGCGTGTTGACCAGTTTTGCAACCGTCGAAGCCTTCTGTCCGATTGCGACATAGATACAGATCACATCTTTTCCCTTCTGGTTCAGAATCGTATCCATTGCAATCGAGGTCTTTCCGGTCTGACGATCTCCGATGATCAACTCACGCTGTCCGCGTCCGATTGGGAACATCGAGTCGATCGCGAGAATACCTGTCTCCATCGGAACTCCGACGGACTTTCTTTCCACGATTCCCGGGGCTTCCTCCTCGACCGGAAGATAAGCCTCCTCCTTCGCCGGCCCCATACCGTCAATCGGCTCACCGAGCGCATTCACAACACGACCGAGAAATTCTTTTCCGATCGGGACACCGGCACGCTTCTTTGTCCGCGTCACCTTTGTGCCCTCGACGATCTCCGTATCCTTTCCAAAAAGGATACAGCCAATCTCATTTTTCCGGATATCCTGAACCATTCCGCGGACTCCGTTTTCAAATATGACAATCTCTCCATACATGGCGTGATCAATACCGTAGACGATCGCAATGCCGTCGCCGACCCAGATGACGGAGCCGGTCTCCGAAACCAGCCCTGCATGCTCGTCGTAATCTTCAATCTCACCTTTGATGATGGAGATGATTTCCTGAGAACTGATTGTACTCATATCACCAAAACTCCTATCCCGCCACAGCCTGACTCAATTTCTTTAATTTTCCGAGAAGGCTGTAATCGTATTCCACATCTCCGGTCTTCAGGACAAATCCGCCCATCAGCTCCGGGTGAGAAGCCAGACTCAACTGGACTTCCCTCTTTCCATAAGTTTTTTTCAGAAACTGCCGAATGCCTTCCAGTTGCACCTCATCCGGCTCTGTCACATACCAAAGTTCTGCACTCATTACTCCGTCTGCAACTCTTTCACATCTCTCGCAGATATCCATAATCTGTGAAAACTCTGCGATTGCACCGGCATCACAGGCTTTTTTCAGAAATTTGATCATCACACTGGAAAACTCCGGTGTTTTCCAAATTTCCTCTATGATGGCATGTTTCTTTTCTCTCCGGTAAACCGGACTTTGAAGCACCCGCACAAGCTCCGGATTTCGCTCCAGAATCTCGCCGGTCTTTTTTACCATTTCCTGCGGAACTTTAAGCTCATAGAGCACGGTTCCGTATAATCTTGCCTCTTCAGTCATGCTTCTCACCTGATTGACTTAAAAATGCATCGTAACAGTTTCGATCATTCTGCGGACCGCTCTGCTCTGCAAGTAATTTTGCCGTAGCCACCATTGCCAGATCGGCAACGGAAGCCCGCAGGTCGGAGAGCGTTTTTTCCCGCTCCAGCGCAATCGTTCTGTCTGCCTCTTCCATCTTCTTTGTGGCATCGGTCTTTGCCTGTGCGAGAATCCGGTTATACTCCTCGGTTCCTCTCGCCTTTGCCGTTTCCACAATCCTGTCTGCTTCCGCGTCAGCGTTCTGAATCGAAGCCTCGTACTCACGCTTCATTTTCTCAGCTTCCTGCTTCGATCTTGTAGCATCATCGAGATCTCTCTCAACCATCTGCTTTCTCTCTTCCAGGATCGCCTGCATTGGCTTTACAAGAAAATGTCTCATGAAGAAGTAAAGGACTAACAGATTGATGACTGTAAAGGCAATGTTCCAGAAATTGATGTTTAACATTGCGTCTGCCTTTCTTATTCTAACTTTCTTGCTCTGAAAATCGTTGTCTTGCTCTCTTTATTATTTTAAGAACAGAATGATCAGAAGACCGATTACGAAACCGTAAATAGCGGTTGCCTCTGCCAGAGCACATCCAAGAAGAAGTGCCTTTGTGATCTTTCCATCTGCCTCAGGCTGTCTTGCAATGGCATCTACTGCCTTGGAAGTTGCCATTCCAATTCCAAGTCCTGCTCCAATTCCTGTGATAACTGCAACTGCTGCACCGATTGCGATTAATCCTGTCATGATTCTACTCTCCTTTTTGTTCGTATGCGCTCTCAAACAGTTTAAGAGTACATGTTCTTATGTATGCTTGTTTCTTTTTGTGCCATCTGAAATAAAATTACTCAATGGCCTCTTTTATATATAATGATGTGAGGAATACAAAGACATAAGCCTGAATCACTCCATCAAATATATCAAAATAAAAGCTGAACGGCAGCGGCGCCACAAGCGGTACCAGGTATTTGATCAGTGCCATGACTACCACGGCACCGAGCACATTACCAAACAGTCGCATACAAAGCGACAACGGCCGGATAAACAGCTCAAGTACATTGATCGGGGCGATGATCGGGATCGGTTCTGCAAAACTCTTGATCCACCCCTTCACTCCCTTTTTCCGGATTCCTGCGACCTCCACAAGAATGATGCTCATCACGGCAAGTGAGATCGTCACATTCAAATCCTTTGTCGGTGATTTGAATCCCAGAAGTCCGATCATATTGGCAATTCCTATGTAGAGAACCACGGTGATCAGATACGGAATATAATCCGTCCCCTCTTTTCCAAGAAGCTCCTCGAAAAAATTCCAGATGAAAGTGAATCCACTTTCAAGCACCGCCTGTTTCGTTCCGATCTTTCTGACCTTCAATCCGTGAACGAGAATCAGCGTTGCAACCATCATGATTCCCATAATGATCCACGTCACTGCCACCGACTCAAGGACATCAATTCCGCCAAAAATCGGAATGGTAAATGCCACCTGACAGTTCAGTTCTTCCATCAGGGAATCAACAAGTCCATCCATAACCGCTTCCCCCTTTCCTCCTTATGTATTTTAAACACTCATCAAAGCCAAAAGCCGACCGATATTAAGTTTTGTTCGGAAGAAATTCTGTCATTCCTCTGGTGTCATCTCCACGATGTCATTCCTATGCTGTCTCTTCTTTTCTTCCAAACGCTTAATTTCCATCGGCTCTGCTTATTATAATCATTTAATTTTATAATTTCAAATATGGAATTGTTATGAATTCATAACCTTCATGTTATTAACTAAAAAATGGCTGAAATATATTTCATTATCTTTTTCCATTTTTGGAACCTTTTTTTCTTCACTCTCTTAAAAATTTATGCTTTCTTTATTAAAAAAAAGAAATCGACCGGAATCGATTCCTTTTTTTAATGAAATTTTAGGAAAATTAACCAAAGCGGGATGGTGACCTTTCTTATGTCGCAATTTTTTCTTAAATTAGAATATTCTGAAAATTATATTCTTATCTCTGCAAGTTTGTGTCATTCGACTTCATAATCCGCAGAATTTCTGCTTCATTCACGACATTGAAGTCATACTGAATCATCAACTTCATGACACTTCCCGCAATCGCAAAGTCAATCATCTTCTGAGGTGTAAATCCATTCACAAGACCGTGAAGCAGAGCTCCGGCAAACGCATCTCCAGCTCCTACTGCTTCAAGACTGTGTACCGTATGAACCGGAGTTTCAAAAAACGTATCGCCAGTCAGATAGATTCCCATCCAATCTCCATCCTCCACGGTATGCATATTTCGCAGAACACTTGCAACTGCATGGCAATTCGGATAACGCTCCATGATCTCCTTCATTCCACGCTTATAAGTGTCAATCTGGTCAATTCCGTGCGCCATATCACCGTCAAAGGCATGAATTCCAAGCGAGGACTCAAAATCCTCATCATTGGCGATGCAGATCGTCACATCCTTCATTAACTCTCCCATCACCTGCTGGGCGCGTTCACTGCTCCACATCTTTGAGCGGTAATTCAAGTCACAGACAACCTCAATTCCTCGCTCGGTGCAGACTTTCAGAGCATTCTTAACCGCCTGATGCACAGACTCACTGACTGCCGGAGTTACACCCGAAAAGTAAAAAACATCCACATCCGCAAGCAGAGTCTCCCAGTCAAACTCTCTCGCCTCTGCCATAGAAAATGCACTGTATTCTCGATCATAGACCACATTCGTCGGACGAATATCACTGCCCTTCTCAAAATAATAGATACCAAGACGTTTTCCGCCCCTCACAACACGGGAGGTATCAACTCCAAAACGGCGCAGTTCTCCGAGCGCCGCCATTCCCACCGGATTGTCCGGCAGTTTCGTCACAAAATGTACCGGATCTTCAAACATCGCAAGCGACGCCGACACATTCGCCTCCGCACCGCCATAGCTCGCCTCAAACCCATCCGCCTGCACAATCCGCAGATGTTCTGGAGTCTTTAAACGGAGCATAATCTCTCCAAACGTGAGTACTTTCTTTTTCTTTTCCATTTTTCTCATTCCTTCCGAACGCATTCAATACCTGTTCGATTCGTATTTTCAGTTATTGTTCACGCTTTGCGCAAACAATAACCGATTTTGCCGATGCTTCGTATTCCAAATCGGCAAAATCTGCTACCACTACTATATTTTACGGCATTTTCAGTTCAGAAAATGCCTACCCGTGAACAGTAACATTTTCCGCATCCATTATAGCACGAATTCATATTTTTTTCTACGAAGCATAATATGGTTATCTCCCAGATCAATTTTTAATAGTTGGAAAAATGATAGAGGCTAAAAACAAATTACACATATAAAGCAAAATGGATATGTAATGCTTGAAGATAATGTAGCAAAGGCTCCGGCAGTGGGAAAGTCGATGCAAACCCGTGTGAGACGTCGGTGTTTAGGTCGCGTCTTTTGCGACCTTATGCACCACTACGTCGGACCCGGAGCGAGAGCGCGTTTGCATGACTTATCCAGCTGTCGGAGCCGTACCAGATACCAGATACTAGATTTGTTTTACCTCAAATCATAAAACTACATCATAACATTATTACCATATAAAATAAGATTCTATACAGTATAAAGACTTTAAAAATCCATTACATGTTCAATTTCTTTTAGTGTTTCCGTCGCAGAAGCTCACTGACCGCCATCATGCACACTGCACTTCCGTGCTGGTTATCCCGCATCTGCACTTCACTCACATAGTACTCAGGCTTTCCAGTCCGGTCTTTGCGGTTATGCGGATCAGGTCCCGCTCCAAGTCCGGCACTCGCACAGATTCCATAAAGATGCAGACCATCATCCTCTCGCTTTAAATAGGAAGTCCGAATTCCTTCCAGAATCCGCTCTCCCTCCGCTCCAAGATCTGCACGGAGAATTCCAAGTCTTGTTCCTTTCATCAGCGCATAGGCAACCATCGCACTTCCAGAAGTCTCTAAATAGTTTCCCTCAAGTTCCGCGTGGTCCACACTCTGATAGAACATTCCCGTCTTCTGATCCTGATAGAGAAGAATTCCCTCGACGGCACGCTCAAGAAGTTCTCGTAGCTTTTCTGCACGCCCAGTACGACCTTTTGCAAGCTCATAGACATCGCAGAGTGCCATCAGATACCATCCCTCCGCGCGAAGCCAGACTCCCGGGCTTCTTCCAGTCTCAGGATCTGCCCAGTCCGCCTTTTTACTCACATCACAGCCATGCACATAGAGCTTTTTCTTTTCATCCCTGAGCAGACGGTGCGCGCTCTCAAACTGGTCAATGATGTCATCCCAGCGATCGTCTCCATTTTCCGCAATCGTCTTTGCATAAAACGGCATCGCCATGTAGAGTCCATCGAGCCAGACCTGATTCGGATAAATGTCCTTATGCCAGAAATTTCCAGTCTCCGTTCTCGGATAATGCTTCAAAAACTCATACGCGCACTCCACTGCAACCGCATATTTCGAGTCCGGATCGCCCGTGAGATCCCGCAAAATTCTGAGCGACTTTCCAAAACTGATCTTGTCGATGTTGTTCTCGCCCTCTTTCCAGTTGGCAACCGTTCCATCTTCCGCCATCAGCCAGTGTGCCTGATTTACAAGAAATGCATCCCACTCTAGATCTCCCGTCGCCTCTGCAAGATCATGTGCTCCAATCACACACAGATCATCCTTGTAATTCCACACTTTCTCGCTCAAAAATTTCGGAAATTCCTGCCCCAGATACTGCCTGAAATACTCCAGCCACATTTCCTCCATATCTTGCCTTCTCCTTTCTGCACTTCTACTTCCACTTATGCATTTACACACTTACACACTCACACTTACGCACTCACTCACTTACACACTCACTTACACTTATTACCTGTACTCCGCGCCTCTGAATTTACTCGATACTCGGCATTTATATTCCGGCAAAATCAGCCACACGATTCAAAATCACTGCGGTCTCCCGCTCCGTGACCGGCTCAAGCGGGCGGAAACATCCAGCTTTGTCAAGCTCCATAAATCCAAAATACAGAGCTCTTGCAACGTTTGTTCCATAATTGTTATCAACGCTTGCGACATCCTCGCAAACCGGCATCGTGCTTGATGCATTCCGATAATTGACTCCGCATGCCTGCATCGCAACAGTCGCCATCTCCTGTCGGCTGACTGTGCCATCCGGCTTGAGACTTCCGTCTTTCTCCATCTTTAAAAATCCCTGGCGAAGTGCCGTCTCAAGGCAGGAGGAAGCCTCAGCTTTCGCAACTTTTTCCGTTGATTTCGATGATTTCGATGATTCCATTGATTCCGTCGATTCCGATGAGTGCTCTGCAAGCTCCAGCTCCTTCTCATCCTCCGCTTCCATTAACGGGATCATCATCTTCGCAAGTTTTTCTCTTGTGACCGGTCGCGCAGAAAGCGGCTGAATCTTCTCAAGCATGCCTCTGCACCACAGTCGTCTGCTCACATCAGCATCTGACTTCGCACCTGCATGATCAGACGCCCCAGCTTCTACATCTGCACCCATTTCTAAACTTGCATCTGTATCCGCGAAATCTCTCGCCTCACCAGCGCCCGGAAACACTCGGTAGACAATACTTTCTTCTATATTATTCTGGCTGTCCGCCACTGACACCTGAACCTCACAGGCATCCGCCGGAATCTCTGCCGTCTGATTGCCCCCAAGCGCCTTCCAGATTCCATCTGCTCCACAATACTTCCATGTGAACTTGCACTCGCCAACTCCATCGCAGAGTTCCGCCTCCGCATGGCACAGCTCGCCTGCCCGCGGAACATCCGTGATTCTGACGCTGATCGGACGCGGAAAATGACTTCCGTTGATCACAACATTCTCGACAACCGGATCGCTCCAGTTCATACAGCGAATCTTCTTCTTCGCCCCGTCAATCACAATGTTCTTGAGCACAAGCCCAGTGATCGGCACCTCATCAAAGGCCTCGAGGAAAATTCCGTAATCTCCACCATGCGCCGTGATGTTCTCGATTCGGATATTCCGAAAGACCGGCAGATACTCGCCATTTCTTCCATCCTCATAAAGCATCGTTCCGTGAACCGCTGCGCCGTGCACATGATCCATCACACTGTCCGCAAGAATGATCTCCTCAACCATTCCCCCGCGTTTCGCATTCGTTTTAAGCCGAAGCGCATACGTCAGATTCGGACTGCTGAACCGGTTGTTCATCGCGAGCACGTGGCGGATTCCACCACTCATCTCACTTCCGAGAGCAACTCCGCCGTGACCATCCGCAAACTCATTGTTTTCGATCAAAACATACTCACACGCCTTGTTTGCAATGCGTCCGTCCCGATCTCTGCCGGATTTTAAGCTGATGCAGTCATCTCCGGTGTCAAACCGACAGTTTTTGATATGTACGCCACTGCAACTCTCCGGATCACAGCCATCGTTGTTTGCCCCGTGGCTCGACATTGTGACTCCATCGACAGTCAGGCTCTCACACATGACAGGATTGAGTTGCCACATCGGGCTGTTCTTTAACGTAAATCCCTGAAGCAGAACACGCTTACAACGGATCGGCTGTACAAAGTTCGGGCGCAGGAAATGACCATCACCAAATACTCGCTCCTCAATCGGAGTGCCGTTCTCGTTCATCACACGCAGAGCCTTTCGATCCTCCAACTGCATATCTCTGCGGTTGCTCGACCACGCATCCTCGACCTGGTGATGCCAGTTCCACCAGTGCTCCCGATCTGCCCCTCCGTCGAGAATTCCGCATCCTGTAACGGCAATATCATGAGCGTCACATGCATAGATCAAGGAACTAAAATTGTAGCATGGTGTTGCCTCCCAATGCGAAAACACCAGCGGATAGTGAAGGGAAACCTCCTCATTCACAAATTTCAGCACAGTGTCTGCACTCTCTAAATGAAGTTCCACTCCACTTTTCAAATGCAAAGCCCCTGTCCGGTAAGACCCCGACGGAATCACAAGCCGTCCACCGCCACACTCACTGACTGTATCAATGGCTTTTTGCAGAAATACAGTCTGAATTTTTTCTGAGTTCGGAACTACGCCGAACTCCTGCACCGAATAACTTCTGTCCGCAATGACCGGCAATTCCATACGGCTCAGAATTTCCTCTCTCAGCTGTAATTTTTCCATGGAATGTCTCCTTCTCTTTCTTATTTATTTCTGGTTATGAACGATTTATTTCTGGTTATGAACGTCATTCAAATCATTTGAATCATCCTGTTAAGATAAGACTCCAGATTTTCCCCATGCCACTGGTGTCCACCCTCACAGATTTCATGAATCAAACGTTCCTCTGCTCCGTACCACCGATAAGCGCTTCGAACAATCTCCACCTGTTCCCGCACGTTTTCAAGTCCGCGCGGTCCATTCAGGCGATCATCCCTGCAAGACTGAATCCAGAGCGGACGAGGCGCAATCAGAGATGCGATATCCCCCATATCGAGATACTCCCAGAGATGTGGAACATAGTTGCACGAACAGTTGCGATTCAGGGACAGAAGCGAATCCCGGTATCCATAGAGATATCCGCTGATCACGGCAAGATCGATCCGATCATCGAAAGCCGAAAGCCAGAGCGTCTGCATCCCACCACCGGAAAATCCAAGACAGCCAATGTGCTCCGTATCCCAATCTCCGCGCGCGCTCAAATAATCGATCGCCCTCATCAGATCCCAGGTCAACATTCCGGCGACCGGAATTCCGAGCGGTTCTCCCATATGCGCGAGCCAGTAACAATCTCCGCGCAGGGCAAGCTCCGGATTTCTCGTATCTGCCAGCTCCTCTCTTCGCTCACCAAATCCCCGGCAGTCCGGACAGACTGCGACAAATCCGAGTTTTGCCAACTGCATCCCGTAATCATAGTGATACTGTTCAATCTTTTGGTTCACCAAATTGTACTCTGAGACACCCGAAACGCTGTATTTTCCGCCCCCATTATGACCAGGAGGGCATAAAAAGAGCCGGGTGCTGGCGTCCGCATCTGCAGGAATCAGCAGATACATGGACATCCACACATCCGGCTCAACCTGAATCCGTACATGTTCTCTCCGTATTCCATCCGGCAATGTTTTTTGTTCTTCCATAACCGGATCTAAGGAAGATTTCTCCATCTTATCCAGACCGAAGAGCTTATAAAGAAGCTCTCTGGTCTGAATTTTCCATGTCTCAAATTCCTCTCTGCCATTTCCCTGAAAATAGGATTTTCTGGCATAACGGTCAAACTTTCTGAGCATGGACGGAAGAGTCGCATAACAGGCATCAATTAGAGGAAAATCCTTCCGATCAATGTTTTCAGTCATCATTTACCTCGTTCTGAGCACCTGCTACTGCCATCTTTTTCTTATTCTTCAGACGATCAGACAGGAACGGCCAAACTACGCAGAATACAGAAACAATCAGCAGAACTGCGGAAATCGGTCTGGTGAAGAACGGTGCATAGCTTCCATGTGCATAGCTGATTCCCTGACGGAAGTAACGCTCCAGCTTGCTTGAAAGGATGAACGCAAGTACAAGTGGGGAGGTCGGAAGACCGGATACGCTCATGAAGATTGCAAGGAAGCAAAGTGCCAGCATCACATAGATGTTGAACATTGTATTGGAGATTCCGTAACCGCCGATGTAGCAGATTACAAGAATTACCGTGTAAAGGTAGTGATACGGAACTTTCAGGATGTACGGGAACCAACGCTTTGTCAGAATCTGAATCAGGTAGGTGATGATTGCAGCTACCATAACGCAGGCGAAGATCAGCATTGCCAGATCCGGCTGTTCGGTCATGAACAGAGGACCTGCCTGAAGACCGTGAATCGTCAGACCTGCAATCAGCATTGCGGTGATTCCATCTCCCGGAATTCCGAGTGCCATCATCGGGATCAGTGCACCACCGAGGGAAGCATTGTTTGCTGTCTCAGAAGCCCACACACCTGCCGGATTTCCTTTTCCAAAGCTGTCCGGATCTTTGCTGATGCTCTTTGCGTATCCGTAAGCAACCATGTTGGAGATACCAGATCCCATTCCCGGAAGGAAACCGATCCAGAGTCCGGAAGCGAAAGCAAAGGCGATCGTCTTGATGTTCTCAATGATATCCTTAAAGCTAACACCGAGACCCTTCATGTTTCCGACATTTGCGTCCGGCATCTTTGCCTCACCGCGGGCAGAGTCACGGATGATCTGGCACATTGCAAACATACCAAGCATCTGTGCAACCGTGCTGATTCCACCGGAGAGGTAGGTGTTTCCAAATGTAAAACGGGTAGCTCCGTTGATCGGGTCCATACCGATGCATCCCATCAGCAGTCCGATTCCGGCAGCCATGATTCCCTTGAAGATATTTCCCTTTGACAGAGATGCAACCAGAGTGATCGCACAGAAGCACAGGGAAAAGTACTCCCACGGTCCAAGATGAAGCGCGAACTCTGCGATCACCGGGGAAAGTACCGTAGCGAGTGCGACAGAACCAACGGTTCCGATAAAGGAAGCGGTCATACCGATTCCAAGTGCCTTTCCTGCCTGACCATTCTTTGTCATCGGGAAACCGTCAAAACAGGTTGCAATTGCGGAAGATGATCCCGGAATACCGATCAGAACCGCAGAGATGAAGGTTCCGGAAACGCCTCCGATCCAGATTGCAAGAAGCAGTACAAATGAAGTTTCAGTAGAAAGTCCGAATGTAACCGGAAGCAGTAACGCAATACCGAGGGTTGCGGACAGTCCCGGAATCGCACCGAAGACGATTCCAAGTGCAACCATCGCGATGATCAACAACAGATTAATCGGCTGAAGACAGATCATCAACGCATTTATGTATTCTGCCATGATTGTTCCTCCTCAATAAATTTCTCAGATATCAGATAAATAAAATAAAGCAATCAAATGAAAAAGTAAAACAAATAAAACAAATCAAATAAAGCAAACGAATCAAACGCAAACTCTTAGGAGAAAAGAATTCCTGCCGGGAGTTTTACCTGGAATCCGAACACAAACATTGCATACAGACCAGCGGTCACCAGAATGGCAATGAGAATGGACGGAAGCAGTTTTACTTCACTGTTGCCCTTCAGATCATAGATAAATACAACCGTTGCAAAAGGGGTTGTGATCAGAAATCCTAACCAGGTCATCGCAATCGCGTAGATTACAAGGTAAGCAAAACTTCTGCTGATCTTTAACACGCCACCCTTTGGGAAATATGGTTTTTCCTCAATCGCGCTCTCCTTCACACCCTTGATAAGCAGTGCAATGGAACTCATCGCAATCAGAACAATTGCCACATACGGCAACAGTCTCGGTCCCGGTTCAAGCAGTTTTGCCGGCTGTTTTACAGACTGTGTCATAAAGAAGAAAAATGCACAGCCGATCAGTCCCACAATTCCGGTCACGGTATCTCTCCGCATCTTCATAATCCGATAATCTCCTCTCTTTTAAAATGTCCCGGGAGGTTTTGGGCTTCCCAGGACATTCGTCGTACATCCTTATGTCGTAACTGTTCTGTACAGTTACCCTTCTTAAAATTTTAAAACTTCCAGATAGATCCTTACTCCTGAACAAACATATCCAGATCTTTTGCGATCTCAACGAACTGAGCGTACTCGTCGTCACGAATCTTCTTAGACTCCTCAAGATCATGCCATCCCGGGATGTTACCGATTCCTGCGATGCCCTCGTTTACAGTCTGATCTTCTACAACTGCCTTCATTGCCTCGTTCATGTTCTTAACCATCGTCTCATCCATGCCAGCCGGTCCTAACAGATAGTGGTAAACAGACAGAGTGCAATCCTCAAAACCCTGCTCCTGAAGAGTCTTGTAGTTGTCCGGCAGTTCTTCCGGATACTCAGAGATCGTCACACCGTCAGAAGATACGGTACCGATAACTTTCAGCTTTCCAGCTTTCTCATACTCCGCTGCGTTTCCGACATTGACAACACCGATATCGATGAAACCACCTGCTAAGTTGGTCAGACGATCGGACTCAGATGCACACTCTACGGAGTTTAACTCAATTCCAGTCTTCTCAGTCAGCATACCGAAGAGGAAGGTGTTTGCTCCTGCTGCTGGCATACCTGCGTTTAACTCGCCCGGATGAGCCTTTGCGTACTCAACGAAACCTGCGAAATCATCATACGGAGCATCTGCCGGTACTGCCAGGGTGGAGAAACCGTTATCCTGAAGGCAGGCAATCAGGGTGAAGTCCTTGATCGGGTTTGCCTCAGAGTTTCCGGTGATGTACTGGATGTTCAGTGCGGAGGTTGCTACGGTCAGAGTCGTTCCATCCGGCTTTGCGGACGCTACGGTCTGATGACCAACGGTGTTGCTGTCGTAGTTGGTTACGGTTGTCTTTAAACCGTACAGACGATTGAGTCCCTCGCTGTAATAACGGATTCCCAAGTCAGAACCACCACCTGCTTTACCCGGAACAACAAGAGTGATTGTCTCATTCTTCGGGAAACCGATGTCGCCTGCGTCTGCAACTGCACTTCCCTCTGCTGCCGTGCTTGCTGCTGCGCTGTCCGCTGCCGGCGCATCTGTCTTATCTGCCTTGCTGCATGCAGTTGTTGCTACCATTGCAACTGCCATAACGCCCGCCATCAAGATATGACTCCATTTTTTCTTCATAACATTCTCTCTCCTTATTTTGTTTTTTCTTACCCCAAAGTTCATCACAGGTGATCTACCAATTTTGACACATTGTTCTATTCCAAGAAAGTTTTGTCCTGATTTTTTATCTGTTTTTCAGGTTTTCTTGTCTCTCTGTGTCCTTACAATGAGATTATATTACAATTATT
Organism: Brotaphodocola catenula; assembly: GCA_020686985.1. Lineage (GTDB taxonomy): Bacteria > Bacillota > Clostridia > Lachnospirales > Lachnospiraceae > Brotaphodocola > Brotaphodocola catenula. The sequence goes on along the minus strand of JAJEPU010000007.1, from coordinate 54,171 downwards.
GAGATTTTACAAAACCCAATTTTTTATAGTACACATACCACTTTAGTTAATTTCAAGTGTTTGTAAAAATAACTTTCCCATCATAGATAAATAGAAAGCATCATAAATCGCCCACGATGACCATCCCAGGATGAGCATTCCCAAAAGAGAACGTGTTTTTGCACATTTTCTCAGTTTCCTATGAAATAAAAAAAGACAACCGGCACAGATTTGAGGACAACGAAAATCGATGTAGTCAAACCGTAGTCAGTTGTCATTTTTTATCTTGCGCGAAGTCTGCAAACCCTTATTTTATGCGGGTTAACTGGCAGACTGTTTCTATCCCCGCAGTTGCCGGAAACATATCGACGCAGCAGCTTCTCTCCACCCGGTAACCTGCGGCGAGGAAACTTTCCAAGTCTCTTGCAAGGCTCGTCGGCTTGCAGGAAATGTAGATGATCCGGTCAACGTTGTAATCAATGATTCGTCCAATCGCCTTCGGATGGATGCCATCGCGCGGAGGATCAAGCACAATCAGATCCGGCTTGTCCGTGATCTCACCGATGACCTTCAGCACGTCTCCGGCAATGAAATCGCAGTTGGAAAGTCCATTGAGAGCCGCATTCTCCTTCGCAGCCCCGACTGCTTCCTCCACGATCTCAACACCGATCACATGAGCTGCAACCGGAGCAATGACCTGCGCGATCGTTCCGGTTCCGCTGTAGAGATCAAAGATCACCTTATCCTTCGTCTCGCCGACGTAAGAGCGCGCGGTATCATAGAGCACCTCTGCGCCGAGAGAATTCGTCTGGAAGAAGGAGAACGGCGTGATTCGAAACTTCAGTCCTAAAATCTCCTCATAGAAATAGTCCTGTCCATACAAAATCGTCGTCTCATCGCTCTGGACCACATCCGCAAGACTGTCATTGAGGATATGTAAGATTCCGGCAAAAGCCCCCTCAAGCTTCAGCGCAAGCAGAGCCTCCTTCCAGCCCTCAAGAAGCGTTTCCTGTGCTTCCGGAAGCGTCTCCGTCTGACCGGAAGTCACGAGTGCAACAAGAATCTCTCCGGTCTTCACGGCACGGCGCACAAGAAGATGGCGCAGATATCCCGTATGCTGAAGCTTCTTGTGGAAACCAACCTGTTTCTCTGCAAAATAGTGAAGCGTTGTTCCAAGGATCTGGTTGAAATCCGGATGCACAATCCGGCAGTCCGTCGTCGTCACAATATCATAGAAACTTCCTCTCTTGTGCATTCCAAGCGCAAGCGGTCCATCCTTGTACTCGTCACCGAATGAAAACTCCATCTTGTTGCGGTAGCCATCCTGAATCGGGCTTCCCTTGATCCCCTCAAATCCGTACTGATCCACTCCGCAAACCGGATCAAGCAGTTTCTTTACCTGCTCTTCCTTGATCTTAAGCTGCTCCTCATACGGAAGACTCTGGTAGAGACAGCCTCCGCACACGCCAAAATGCGGGCAGACATTCTCCTTCTTCTCTAACGGAGACGGCTCCACAACCTCAAGGAGGCGTCCCTCGCAGCGTCCGCCCTTCTTCTTATTGATCACACCGCGCACCTTCTGCCCCGGAATCGTATTCTTTACCGCAACACGCTCTCCATCTACAAAGCCGACTCCCTTGTTCGGAAAATCCACCCGTTCAATAACCGCCTCAAAAAATTCTCCTTTTTTCACTCTGCTCTCCTTATCTTATTTCATCTCATCTTATCTTATTTCATTTTATCTTATCTCGTTTTATCTATCTCAGCTCAGTTTTATCTTCTTAGTCATCTGGTCGTCGATCTTGATGCGTCTTTCTCATTTTTGTAGAAGCAAAAATATAACCTCTGCACACACATCACCGACTCAGTTTCCGTGTATACAACAAAATGAGCGTGCCTCAAACCAGCAAGGCACGCCCGGCATTTTCCTATACGCTGACGGATTCTCGATTCCTTCTCGATGGAGTTCCTATCGATCATCGACTATTTCGTCTTCTCGTCCTTCTCATCCTCATCCTCGAAGAAATCATCGTCAAAGTCATCATCGAAGTCTTCCAGATAATCCGGAGTAAAGAAACGGTAAACTCCATACGCAATCGCTGCTACTGCCGCTACTGCTCCGATAATTGCCAATGCCCAGAGAATAAAAGTTTTCTTCTTCTCCTCTTCTTCCTTTCTATGCAGGAACTCGTTCAGCTTTGTAGAATTCATGATCTCCTCTACGCGGCTCATGGCATCTTTGCTCATGGTATCGAATCTGTTCATAGGTTCACGTCCTTTCTGTCATTGTGGTGAGACATAGATGTCTGACCCATTGATAATAAGTATATCATCTTTTGCGTGTTTTTACTATCCCATTCAAAAGATTTTCCTGATACTTTTTTTCGTGCCTAAACTTTCTGAAGTTTTGCAAAGGAGGCAAACATCTTTTTCTCCCCGACTTTGTCAAAGTTTACCCTGACCTCAAAGTCTCTTCCACCGTCCTGAACACTCATAACGGTTCCCTCACCAAATTTGATATGGCGCACCCGGTCTCCCGGACCGTAATCCAGAGAACCTACCTTCTCCACGGTAAATGCCTTTCCAAATGCCGGAACTGCCGGTGTGGATTTCATGCCGAACTTGCTGACACCGAGCTGTCCCTGACGCTGTTTCCATGACGGCTCCGTCGGCTTTGCCTGCTCATTCCTGCGTTCATAAGTGTTCTTCTGCTCTTTCTCGATCAGCTCCGGCGGAATCTCATCCACGAAACGGCTGACTTTTGCAAAACGAGTCTCTCCATTCACCATACGGCGACGTGCCCCTGTCAGCACGAGACGCTCTTTTGCACGGGTGATTCCCACATAAGCAAGTCGTCTCTCTTCCTCGAGATCTGCCCGATCATCCGAGAAGATTGCCATCGAACTCGGGAAAAGTCCATCTTCCATTCCACTCAAGTAGACAACCGGGAACTCGAGTCCCTTTGCGCTGTGAAGCGTCATCAGCGTCACACGGTTCTCCGAATCATCCATCTGGTCAATGTCTGCGACAAGTGCCACCTGCTCCAAAAATTCATCGAGCGTCGGATGTTCCTGATTATCCCAGTAATCTACCGCTTTGCTGACAAGTTCATCGATGTTTTCTAAACGAGTCTGAGCTTCAATCTCGCCCTCCGCCTTGAGTTCCTCCCGATATCCCGTCTTTTCCAGAATCGCCTCAATCAGCTCTTTGAGATCCGATCCCCCCTGAAGCATCTGGCGAAACTCCTCAATCTGTGATACAAATGCCTGAAACTTTCCCGCTGATTTTGCAAGTCCCGGAACTGCCAGAGCGCGCACGCACGCCTCATAGAATCCCAATCCCTGCTCGGATGCCCATGCCGTCACCTTCGCAATCGATGCCGCTCCGATTCCACGTTTCGGCACATTGATGATTCTCTGCACCGCAAGATCATCTCTGCCGTTCGCAATCGTCTTTAAATAAGAAAGAATGTCCTTGATCTCTTTTCTCTGATAGAAGTTGATTCCACCCACCAGACGGTAAGGCACATTGTGAGAAATGCATTTTTCCTCGATCAGACGGGACTGTGCATTCGTGCGGTAGAGCACGGCATAATCCTGAAACGGTCTGCCGTCCTTGAGGATATCATTGACGATTCCCTCTGCCTCCTCATACGCCTGATCGTAATGGCAGAACACAACCGGGACACCATCGCCGTTTGCCGTCCAAAGCGTCTTATCTTTTCGTCCCTTGTTGTTTCGGATCACTGCATTTGCTGCATCGAGGATGTGCATCGTGGAGCGGTAATTCTGCTCAAGTTTAATGACTCTTGCGTCCGGAAATGCCTCCTCAAAACCGAGAATGTTCTGGATGTTTGCCCCGCGGAAGCGATAGATCGACTGATCGTCATCACCCACCACGCAGAGATTCTTATACTTATTCGCAAGCAGATGAATCAAGACAAACTGTGCGGTGTTCGTGTCCTGGTACTCATCTACCATGATATAGCGGAAACGCTCCTGATAATAATCGAGAACCTCGGCATCTGTCCGGAACAAATCAACCGTCTTAAAGATCAGATCATCGAAGTCGAGCGCATTGTTTTTCTTGAGCTCCTCCTGATAGAGCTGATAGACTTCCGCAATCTTCTTCTCTCTCCAGTCTCCGCCAGCATTCTCAAGAAACTGCTTCGGATCGATAAGCTCATTCTTCGCCGAGGAAATTGCCGACATCACTGCTCTCTCCCGAAACTGTTTCGGATCGAGCTCCATACGTTTCAAGATCCGCTTCATTACCGTCTTCTGATCATCGGTATCATAGATGCTAAAATTGCTCTCATAGCCGATGCGATCGATAAAACGGCGCAAAATCCGCACGCAGGAAGAGTGGAACGTGCTGACCCAGACACTCTCCGGGCAGAACTCCACCAGTTTATCAACACGCTCACGCATCTCACCGGCAGCCTTATTCGTAAACGTGATTGCCAGAATATTCCACGGATTTACTTCTTTTTCTTCTATCAAATATGCAATACGGTGTGTCAGCACTCTGGTTTTTCCTGATCCAGCGCCTGCCAACACAAGAAGCGGTCCTTCTGTACAAAAGACCGCTTCTTTCTGCATAGAATTTAAGGTATCATAAATTGCCATTGTATTTTTGTCCTGTCCTTCCCATTTGTTACCGCTCATTATAGCATAAACTTAAGGCAGGTGCAATTCTTATGATCGATCGGTTGATCTGGCTGGCCGGCACAAAAGCTGAGCAGAATCGTGCGCCAGATCTGTCTGCACAAACGACACTGCAAACGTCTGTGCAGACATCCGCTTGAACTTATGATGCAATCTGTGGGATGCCCGAGTTTTCAGAATTTTCCTCATTTTCCGGCTCATCCACTTCTCCCGGACATTTCTGCTGTTCTCCGGATCCCCGACAGAGCATCTCTCTCAAATCATCGAGGGAAAGATTCTGATTCTCCAAAAGTTCATTTACCTGACGGAATTTTTCCATCAAAATCTGATCCTGAATCTTTGATGCCCTCTCTTTCATGGTTTCCAGACAACTCTCATACTGTTCAATCGATGCATATGTCTGGGCAAGTTCATCCTCATATCTTTCCAGCGGGGTCCTGCGCGCCCGTCTTGCCATATCTGTTCCCTCCTTGGAATGTTTATTCTTTTCTGCTTTTCCCGGCATGTCCGCCCTTTGAGCCGCAAAACCATTTTTCTCGCCTGGTTCCGCTCTTCGCTCTCATTTTCCCTGAACTTCCGGTAGTGCTATCTTTTATTATAAATATATGGAATCATTGTAAAATTTATGCACATAAAAAGGCGATGGCACAAAGATTTCATCTTCAAAATTAAATTTTTAGTATCATTTTAGTATCAAAAAGGCTTAACTATATGGAGTTTTTCCCGTAGTTGAGCCTTTTCTACTTGTCATCTGGTTTTCGATACTATATAATAGAGCAAGAGGTGAAAATATGAAAACGAACGAAGAACGCTTAACAGACATTTTAAATCGCCTGGATTCCATCTCTTATATCAAACTGGATCGCATCCCGGAAATTGACCTGTACATGGATCAGGTCACCAGTTTTATGGAAGAGCATTTGAAGAAAGCTAAGAGAAATCCGGAGGATAAAGCGCTGACCAAGACGATGATCAACAATTATGCAAAAAATAATTTGCTTCCTCCTCCTGTCAAAAAGAAATACACAAAAGAGCACATGATTATGCTGCTCTTCATCTATTATTATAAAAATCTGCTGTCCATCAGTGATATTGAACAGCTCTTTGCCCCCATCACGCAAAAGCACTTTAAGGAAAAGGAGTCTCCGCTTCTGAGCCAGATCTATGAGGAAGTATTCTCCCTTGAGGACGAACAGATGGAACGCCTAAAAGAGGACGTCACTGCCAAGTTTGAGGCAGCCTGTGAAACCTTCCCGGATGCAGGGGAAGATCAGGATTACTTGAGACTTTTTGCCTTTATCAGTGAACTTTCTTTTGATGTCTATCTGAAGAAGCAGATGATTGAGACAATCATCGACCAGCTTCGCGCAGAAGATGCCTCAAAACCAGGCGACCGCAGAAAACGATGACGCACGAATTTGCGCGATTCTTTCCACGTCTAAAGAAGTGCAAATTTCACGCTTAGCTTGTAATCATTGTAATTAAAACAAACGAAAAGTCCCATATCCACCACTGACCACTGCCGTCGTGTGAATATGGGACTTTCATCTTTTTATCATTTTTTCTTGTTTTTCCAACAATCTTTTAAAAAGCGTTTTAAGCTCTCCATTTACAGGGAATGAGGCTACTCCTCATTCTCCTTTTCTTTCTGCTCTGCCATTCTTGAAAATACCATGTCATAGCCGTCGCTTCCGTAATTGAGGGAGCGGTTTACCCGGCTGATTGTCGCAGTCGACGCTCCGGTCTTCTCCGCAATCTCTAAATACGTTTTCTTCTCTCTGAGCATCTTTGCCACCTCATAGCGCTGTGACAGAGACAAGAGCTCATTTACCGTGCAAACATCCTCAAAAAAGCGATAACACTCTTCCGGTGTCTTAAGTGTCAGAATCGCCCGGAACAGATCATCCACTTCTTCATTTCTGATCTTCTTATTCATGAAAATTTCCCTTCTTTATCCATCTCGCCTGAGTCTGTATCAAAACTTTCATCTGCCCATCTTCTCATGACTTCTCATTCATCTTTCTTCTTCCTCTGAGCCTGTAAAAGAATACCACTCAAGCGGTTTTCGCTGCTTTTATCAGTTTATCACAGTAAATTTATAAAGTCTATACCTCTATGAAAAAATTACAAATCAAACTTTTTTTGCTGCTTTGGCTGACTCATTTTTTCCACACCTGCAAAAACAAGCGAAAAACTTTCTAAAGTAAGAACTTCTCCACCACCTGTGCCACACCGTCGTCGTTATTGGAGAGCGTCACGTAGTCTGCGGCATTGCGCACCGGAAGCACGGCATTTGCCATCGCCACACCGAGCCCTGCGAACTGAATCATCGACAGATCATTGTAGCCATCTCCGCAGGCAATCATCTCTTCCCGGTCCATTCCGAGCGCATGAAGCAGCTGGTCAAGAGACTGTGCCTTGTCAATTCCCTTCGGCAGAATCTCAAGGAAGAACGGTTCTGAACGATAAACGCTGAAATTCTTTCCAAGCGCCGCTTTCACCTTTCCCTCAACGGTTGCAAGATAATCCCCGTCATCGAGCATGATGAACTTCGGGACAGCAAAATTCATATATTCCCCGAGATTTTCAATTTTTTTCAGTTTCAAATGATTGATGGCTGACTCAATCTTCGCATACTGGTTCGCCGGATTATTCGTGATGATCCACGCATCCTGATAGGTCAGAATGTCCACACCCTCCTCCTGCGCCAGATTGACAATCCGCTGATTGGATTCTACCGGAAGCTTCTTCTGGAAAACAATCTCCCTCGTGCTGCAGTCCATGATGATTCCGCCGTTGAAAGAAAGGATAAATCCGCCATATTTTTCAAGTTCAAGCTGTTCTGCAAGCGGCATCACTCCGTAAGTCGGACGTCCGGAGGCAAGCACAACCTTCTTGCCCCGCTTCTGCGCCTCCATCAGCGCACGCAGCGTCCTCGGCGTAATTACCTTGTCCCGGTTTGTCAGTGTTCCATCCAGATCCAATACGATCATCTTGTAGTTGTTCATAAAATTCTTCCCCTAGCTGTAGCATTTTCTTTCACAAATATCTACCCTGTATTGTACCATGATTTTTGTTTTTTGTCATTTACATACGCAAAGCACCTCTCCACAACCTCACTCTGAATCACAAAAATTTTTCTGATTTTTATTCACCGCACCTCGTCTCTTTCAATATGATACTAGCAAATATGTGTAGCCATTACAGACTCACCCCAGACTACAAGCGTTTTTTCATCTTCCATTATGTTTCATCATCATTTATCGTGATATTATCATAATTATCACGATCCATTGATCTATTCATTAGGAGGCTTTTATGTATCATCGTCACTCACATCCTGCTTGTTTTCGTGCCTTATCCGGCATTCTCTCACTCTCCATGCTTCCGGTTGCTGCGTTGTTTGCCACAGTCACTGCAATCTCGCTGACTGGATGCCAAAAAACAGAAGCCGAGAGAACTCTCGTCCCCGTCACCTTAAATGAAGTCGCTCACTCAATCTTCTACGCGCCTCAGTACGCCGCCATCGAACTTGGGTACTTCAAGGATGAAGGCATTGATCTGACCCTTGTAAACGGTGCCGGTGCCGACAAAGTTATGACCGCATTGATTTCCGGCGATGCCGATATCGGCTTTATGGGATCTGAGGCAAGCATCTACACTTACGCGCAGGGAGCACAGGACTATGCTGTCAACTTCGCTCAGCTGACCCAGCGTGCCGGCAACTTTCTCGTCGGACACACACCGGATAATTCCTTCACCTGGGCAAAGCTCAAAGGCACAAAAGTCCTTGGCGGACGCGCTGGTGGCATGCCGGAGATGGTATTTGAATATATCTTAAAGAAAAATGGCATCGACCCGAAGACAGACCTGACGATTGACCAGAGCATCAATTTCGGACTCACAGCAGCCGCCTTCTCCTCGGGAAATGGAAATGGGGCAGACTACACGGTCGAATTCGAGCCGTTCGCCACAAGTCTCGAACTTGAGGGGAAGGGCGTTGTGATTGCCTCTCTCGGCACAGATTCCGGATATGTGCCCTACACCGCCTACTGTGCAAAGAAGAGTTACCTCGCCGATCATCCGGAACTGATTCAGCGCTTCACCAACGCGATTCAGCGCGGACTTGACTATGTAAACACCCACTCCGCCGAAGAGATTGCAAAGGTCATCCAGCCTCAGTTCAAGGAGACCCCTCTCGAGAATCTCACACGCATCACCGAGCGCTACAAAAACCAGGACACCTGGAAAACAGACACCATCTTTGAGAAAGAGAGCTTTGAACTGCTTGAGAACATCCTTGAGGAAGCCGGAGAACTCAAAGCACGCGTTCCCTACGAAGACCTTGTGACAACCGAATTTGCCAAAACAGCTGTAACAAAAAAATAAGCATCAAAAACAGAAATTCTAACTGTAAAAATAAATTACAGCCATAAAAAATGTTCCGACAGCTAGTATATGTGCAAAATTTCACTTCCACTCATACGCCAAAACTGCCGGAACATTTATATTATTTTTTATTTCTTATTTCTCATTTTCTTTATGATTCTTATTGTTTTTCTTCGTTCCTATTGTTTTTTTAGATCTGCTTTGCGAGTTTCTCCTCGGCACTCTTTAACCAGTCTACCTTAAAGAAATAAATCGCCATTCCGATCGCACAGATCACCCAGGTGATCGGCCATCCTGCCATCACAACCATCAGATTGTGAGTTCTCGGAACTGAAATTGCCAGATAGATCTGACGAAGCACAACAAAACTTGCAAGCATGAAATACATCGGAATGCTCGACTTTCCAACTCCGCGAAGCGCTCCACTCAAAATCTGGACAACCGGCAGAGAAATGTATGCATAGGAGAAGAGATGCAGCATCGCACCACCATTTGCAATAACCGCTTCATCACTTGTAAAGAAGCGCACAAGATCTTCACCCTTTAAATTCATCACGAAACATCCGACGAGAATCACCGACGAGCACATCAGCCATGCTGAGAAAATGCCTTTCTTCACTCGATCGCTCCGACGCGCTCCGATATTCTGACCCACAAACGTCGTGATTGTCATATTGAAGCTCTGAAGCACGAGCTGAAGGAAACCATCGATTCGGATTGTCGTAGAATATCCCGCAATCGCCGCAGCTCCAAAACTGTTGATGTAGGACTGCACAATGACATTGGAAAACGCCGTGATACTCTGCTGAAGAGCTGCCGGAAAACCGATCTCGACAATTCGCTTTACCACAGCCTTGTGAAAGCGGATCTTTCTCCACTCCACCCGATAATCTTCTTTTGCACACACAAGCTGACGCATGACGAGAAACGAACTGAACGCCTGAGCAATCAGAGTACCAAGAGCGACTCCCGCAACTCCAAGTTTTGCCCCGCAGACAAGAACAAAATCAAGAATGATATTTGTGATACTTGCCACAGCCAAGTAAATAAGAGGATTTCTCGAATCGCCGACTGCACGCAAGATTCCAGCTCCCATATTATAGAAGAGTGCAAATGTGATTCCTGCAAAATAGATCGTCAGATAGAGCGTTGAATGAGGAAGAACCTCCTCCGGAACTCCGATCGCCTTGAGAAGCGGTCTTGTCACCGAAATTCCGACAACCGTGAAAAGAACACTGAGCACACCGGTCAACCAGAGCGCACTGTGAACCGCCTGACTCAGTTCCTCCTTCTTTTTTGCACCGAATGACTGCGAAATCACAACGCCAGCGCCGGCGGAAAGTCCCATAAAAAATCCCACCAACATATTGATGACGGACGCAGATGCTCCGACCGCAGCCAGCGCATTCGTATCCACAAAGTTTCCCACAACATAAGAGTCTGCCGTGTTATATAACTGCTGAAAAAGATTTCCGATAAGAAGAGGGATCGCAAACACCAGCATCGACTGGACGATCCCTCCCTCGATCAGATCAGATTTATTCTTCTGCACCTTCATCGCTTCCCTTCTCTTTCGTCTCTCCGATCTGTCACTTATTTTTATTGCTTATCTATTTTTATTACTTATTTACTCATTTGCTTCTTTCTATCACCTTATTCTTTTTATCGCTTCATTCATCACTTATTTATCACTTACTTCATTGCCTATTTTATCCCGCGTTTCATCTCATACATGTTCCGGTCAGCTTCGTTAAACAGACGGTGAATGCTCTCCTCCGTCCCGTCAAAGCAGTGATCTTCCGCAATTCCGAAATCAACCCTTGCAAAAATTCCATGCCCGTCTTCCAACTTGCTCTTTGCCATTAACTTTGCCGAGATGACATGCGTCTTCTTCTCCGCCCAGTAATGCGGACAATTCTTTAGGACAAGCAAAAACTCATCTCCACCAATCCGAATAATCAAATCGGTCTTTCTCAGACTTGATTTTATTGTCTCGGCAACACGCCGGAGGATGCGATCTCCCGCCTCATGACCGTGCTCATCGTTGATGCGCTTAAATTTCCGCAGATCTGCAACAACGAAGGTAATCCGCTCATTCAAAAATTCTGGCACAAATACGCGCTCATCGAACACTCTGCGACTATAAACACCAGTCATAGAATCAAAATATGCCCGATCAGCTTCCGCTTCCATCTCCTCCAACTTCATTCCATCCGTCAGTGTCTTGTATACAGAGAAATCCGTCTTCTCTTCCAACAGCTCCAGGCAGAATCTTCCGTCTTCTCCATTTTCTCTCTGCATCACAATCGAAACCGTCATCACACGGAAAATCCGGTCGTGAATCCACTCAAACCGACAGGTTTTCCTGTTTGCATAACAATTCTGCACATGCTCGCATGACTCTGCATCCATCCCATAACGGCAGGGACCATCATCTACTGATTTTCCCTCTCTGTCAATCCGAATTTGCCGGCAATTCTCCGTATCAATCAGCCTGACACGATCAAAATACATATTTCCGAACTCCATGCAAATCTGCACTTCCTGCATGTTCGCATGCATGACTTCATCTTCAAACTTCACCGTTTTTCTCCAAACTTTCCTCCACTTATCCTACTGCATCTCACTCCGCTCCCTTTCGCCCCGACAGACGCATTATCTTTCTCGAAAATTCTCTTTTTATAGTAACATTCCCCTGCCTGAAAGTCAATATCCACGAACCGCTGCTGCCATAGAGTTCCCCTACATTTATATCATTATACATAAGTAGAAACGTTCCGATCTGACGGATCGAGTTCTTCGGATTATTCTGCTGATTCCACTTGTTCGGATTGCTTTGATTGCTCTCTTTGTCCGGTCTGTTCCGATTGATCGGGTTTCGTGCGACAAAACTGCATAAATTTTTGGATCACACGCCCGAGACTGTCTGTGTATCCGGCGCGCTCCATCCCTGCGTCCGTCAAAATTCCGACTTCTCCCATCACCTTTCCGTTCAACTCATAGCGCAAAACTCCGACTCGCTCTCCCTTCTCGACCGGTGCCTCGATCTCCTCCGGAATCTGAAGTTTTTTCTCCACCGCCGAGAAGTCCTCCCCGTCCATTCCAAGATAGGAAAATTCGCCTTCATAGACCAGCGGAATCGCATCTTCTTTTCCGCCCCGCACGGAAAGGCTCGTAAGCTCCGGCATCTCTGTATCCCGGTAGAGCTTGCAGTTTGCATAGCCATAGTTTAACAGCGTCCGCGCATCTGCAAAACGGGTCTTATAATCAGGCGCTGCCATGACCACTGCGATCAGCTCGACCCCATCCTTCTCTGCTGTCGCGACAACACAGTATTTTGCCAGAGAGGTAGAACCTGTCTTTAAGCCGGTCACCCGGAAATCAACTGCCATTTTCAAGAGTTTGTTCGTGTTTGCAAGACCAAATTCCTTTGTCCCCTGTTTTGTCACATGGGTAATATTTTCCATCCAGATCGTTGAATACTGCTGAATCTGAGGGTAACGCGTGATCAGTTCCCGCGACATCAGCGCAATATCCCGCGCAGTCGTCAGATGCTCTGGATCTTCCGTCAGTCCACAGCAGTCCACAAAATGCGTATTCGTCATGCCAAGCCCCTTGGCGCGCTCATTCATCCGCTTGACAAACTCCTCCTCTGTTCCCGCAATGTACTCCGCCATCGCCACCGATGCATCGTTTCCCGACGCAATGACAATGCATTTGATCAGGGTCTCCACGGTCTGAATCTCGCCCTCCTCTAAGAAGACCTGAGATCCTCCCATTGCTTTCGCCCGCGCACTCGTCACAACCTCATCCTCAAGTCGAATTTTCCCGGATGCAAGTGCATCAAAAATCAGAATCAGTGTCATCACCTTCGTCACACTCGCCGGACTCCTCCTCTGATCCGCATCCTTCTCATAAATAACCTGACCACTCGATGCCTCCATCAAAATCACACTTGGAGCTGAGACGTTTGCGATGCTCTCTTCCCCCTGCCCCGCAGACACCGGAAAGAGAATCACATTTCCCGTCAACACCAGAACCAGACTCCAAACAATCAGAAAACGGAACCGCCAAACCTGTCTCATTCAACCCTTCTCTCAATCCGCTTACTCTCTTTGTTTTCAGTCTATGGAACGTGCGATCATCTTATGATTTCAGTAATCTTTTAGTTTCAAGACAAGAAGTGGTGAAATTAAGAATTTTATTCGTTATACAATCACTCTTTTTTCGCATTTATTTATGGGATTGTAAGAATTCCCCATATAGCCTTTTTTGCCGGATTATGATATGATAAAGGTACTTCCAAACTGTAAGAAACAGATGTGTCGATCTCCATCAAGAAACCGTTTGGAAAGCACAAAAATCAAATACCCGGGACGACTTTGGGGATCGTTTCGGAAGAAATGAGGGATCAGAATGGATCATTTTGAGTACATACGGGCAGACAATCGCAGACGGAAAAACCGACACAGACGCGGTCCAATTATCGGGGGCTGTGTATTACTCGTCGGCATCTGCTGTGCAGGTGCTATATTTTTTGCCGGAAAAATGAAAAATAATGGAAATGGAAACGGTGAAAACTCCATCGTTATCGGGGCAGACTTGAATGAAGCTACCTCCTCCGACGCGACAAATGAGACCGATGAGGCTGTCTCTGTCGAGACGACACAGGAGTCCCTCCTTGAGCAGGCAAGTGCGCTTGCGACCGGCTATGACTACGACGGTGCAATCGCACTTCTCTCAGACAGCGCCTACGCTGGCGACCCTGCTGTGCAGGAGGCGATTGCCGGTTATGAGAACACGAAATCAACCCTCGTACAGGTCGATGTCAACACCGTGACTCACGTTTTCTTTCACACCTTGGTCTGGGACACCGCCAAAGCCTTTGACGGGGACAGCCGGACTGCCGGTTACAATCAGGTAATGACGACGGTCGACGAGTTCAACAAGATCATTCAGACGATGTACGACGAGGGATACGTCCTTGTCCGTCTTCACGATCTCGCCTACGAGACAACAGACGAGAACGGAAATCCGGTGATGAAACCGGGCACGATCATGCTTCCGGAAGGCAAGATTCCGTTCGTAATGTCCCAGGATGACCTGTGTTACTATCCTTACATGGACGGGGATGGATTTGCAAGCCGGATTATCATCGGGGATGACGGCAAGCCGACCTGTGAGATGAAGATGGACGACGGCTCCACGACGACCGGATCGTTCGATCTCGTTCCGATTCTCGAGGACTTTATCGGCGAACATCCGGACTTCTCCTACAAGGGTGCTCGCGCAGTCCTCGCCTTCACCGGCTATGAGGGCATCCTCGGCTACCGCACTTCTTCCTCCTATGCAGAGACCTCTCCGACTTACGAGCAGGACCGCGAGGAAGCCACAAAGGTTGCACAGTGCCTGCGCGATCAGGGCTGGGAGCTTGCCTCCCACAGCTGGGGACATTTGAATCTCGGAACAGTTGACTATGAGCGTTTCAAGACTGACACCGACAAGTGGGAAAACGAGGTCGAGTCTCTGATCGGACCGACCGACATCATCCTCTTCCCGTTTGGCGCGGATGTCGGAGACTGGCATCCGTACACGAACGAAAATGAGCGTTTCAACTACCTGCACAGCGTCGGTTTCCGCTATTTCTGCACCGTAGACTCCACAAAAGCCTGGGTTCAGTTCGGTCAGGACTATTTCCGTCAGGGCAGACGAAACCTTGACGGTTACCGGATGTGGAAAGATATCACCGCTGAAGATCCGTCGACGAGAAAGCTCGACGATCTTTTCCAGGCAGAGAATGTCTTTGATTCCGCCCGCCCGACCCCGGTTCCGGAGATGTAACAGCCGTTCACGGACCGAAGGAAAATATCATTCAAGCCAAACAAAATCCTTAACTTGACATGTGATACAAGAACGCAAAACAGCTACCCGGTCAGATTCTCTCAAAGGAATCCAGCCGGATAGCTGTTTTCTTCTCCTTCAACGCCTACGGGCAGTGGGTTTTCTCCTACGACAACCGAAAGGAGTTTATTTATGAATACAAAGCAATACAACTATCTGATCACGATCGCCTCCTGCCAGGGAATCTCCGCCGCATCGGAAAAGCTCGGGATCTCGCAGGCAGCTCTGAGCAAATTTCTCGCAGAACAGGAACGGATCCTCGGCGTCAAACTTTTTGTCCGCTACCGGAAACACATGTACCCGACTCCGGCGGGAAAACTCTATCTCGATGCAGCCCAGAACATCCTCACCGTCAAGAACAGCACACTTCAGACGATCAACCGTCTGACTCACGGAATCTCCGATCCGATCCGGATTGCCTCCACGCCTTACCGCGGAGCCGAACTTTTCAGTCGGGTTTTCAGCCGATTCTCCTCGCTGTTTCCGACTGTGGACCTCTCGCTGAGTGAGATTTACTCCTCTCATCAGGAGGAGGAGATCCATCGCAGTCACGTCGACTTTGCATTCGGAGTCAACCTGCACGCGAACTACTCCGATGTCTGCAACCTGCCGGTCTGCCGGGAGGAACTGGTTCTCGCCGTGCCTTCGTTCCACCCTCTCGCCCATTTAGCTGATCCGGATCAGCTTGTCTCGATCCCGATTCAGGCATTTCGCGACACCCCGTTCATCCTTCCGAGCCAGAAAAATAACATTCGAATCGTCGCGGAAAAACTCTTTCAGTCTGCCGGTTTTGCGCCGGTAATCGCATTCGAGTCCGGAAATGGTATGACTGTGGACGCAATGATCCGAAAAGGCGCGGGCGTCGGCTTCATCTCAAGCCGTTATGTGAAGCCGACCGCCGAACTTGCCTACTTCCGCCTAGACCCGCCCTGTTTTGAGATCTCCTACCTGCGCTACAAACGCGGACGGCTTCTGACCGATGTTGAGCGCTGTCTTCTTGGCATTCTGATTGAAGAACGCCTAAAAACACCATCCCAGGAACTGATCCCGGATCCTGAGATCGAATCCTTTTTAAAGGAGGTTCATCCGCAATGAGTATCGAACAAGAAACCATCACCACCATCAACCCCGAGCAGAGAAACGTCAATGGGAATCTCAATGAGCATGGAAGTACGAATGAAACCAACAACAAACCATTAAATACAACTACAAGCGCAAATGTAAATCCAGAAGACATCAATTTTGATACGAAAACGCTTCGCTACATCGTCGCAATCGTCGATCAGGGCGGACTTTCCAATGCTGCGGAGAGTCTTTTTCTCTCCCAGCCTGCTCTTTCCCGCTACCTAAAAGGAGTCGAGGATACACTCGGAACACCGATCTTTTATCGAAAGCACAACCGTTTGATCCTCACCAACGCCGGAAAGGTCTTTATCAACGGCGTCCGCAGTATGCTCCACATTGAGCAGGATGTCTTAAACCGCTTGCAGGCAAGCAAACTCGACCGAAAGACGACTCTGACGATCGCCGTTCAAAACCTCTTTGCGCGCTTTCTCGAGGAACATGTCCACCCGCAGATCCAGAAACAATTCCCCGACGCGACGCTCCACTTGAATGTTTGCAGTGGCGACCGCGTAAGAAGCCTCGTCAGCGACGGCACGGTGGATCTCGGCTTCTTTATGGGAAGCCCCTCCGAGAACCCGTACTTTGCACAGGAATGCCTCTTCACCTCCGAGCTTGTCTTCTATGCAACCCCGGATTCACCTGGTCTCGCCGAGAGCTTAAAGAACGGATTTCGCCTGAGCAATTTCGCAGACGAGTCGATGATGATGAGTCTTGAGAACACGTTTCTCTCCCGAATTCAGACCCGGCTTTTGCAGGAAAGCGGAATCACCTCCCCGCGCATCATCACGCGAGGGCGCTTAAATGTCTTGCTTGATCTGATCCGTCTCGGTTACGGAAATGTGATCCTTCCAAGAGAGGCCTCCCACTTCTCGTCGGACCGCCTCTTCTCTTTTGACCCGCCAGAGTCATACAGCTGTATCTCTGCGTGGTGTCAGGGACGCACGCTCTCCCCGCTCGCACAAAGTTATCTCGATGTTGCGCGGACGGCATTTCCATCGTTTGCGGAATTTTCTGAGATGTGATGCAATACTGGAATGCATGTCCGTAGATTTAGGCATCAAATTAAGGGATAAGTTAAGGGATAATGGAAAGTTAAGGGATAGGGGACACAAAGAAAAAGAAAATCGTGAAAAAAATTCCTCCCCGGAACAAGAACAATCCCCCTGTACATATCGTAAGATAAGTATGATAAATATGATGAAATTCGCATCCGAACAGGATGGACAGGAAAGGAGATTCCTTTGACAGAACAAAACAGAATTATCATCGACAGCGGACATGGAGGTGCTGACCCGGGTGCCGTCTACGAGAATCGTCAGGAAAAGGACGACAACCTCGCACTCGCACTCGCTGTCGGGCAAATTTTAAGCGATCACGGAATTCCAGTCGGCTACACAAGGGTGACCGACATCTACCAGACTCCACAGGAGAAGGCAGAGATTGCAAACCGCTGGGGCGCAGACTATTTCATCTCGATCCACAGAAATGCGATGCACGAGCCCGGAACTGCCTCCGGAATCATGAGTCTGATCTATCAAAACGGTGGACCGGCAGAACTGATGGCTCAGAATATCAACCAACAGCTCAAGGATGTCGGATATCGAAACCTCGGAATCTCCGAGCGCCCGGGACTCATTGTTCTGCGAAAGACCAAGATGCCTGCGATCTTAGTCGAAGCTGGATTTCTCGACAACGAGGCTGACAATCAGTACTTTGACCAGAATTTTGATCGGACGGCTCAGGCAATCGCAGACGGGATCTTGAACACCCTGAAACAGGAAAGCGAAGAACCGGAATACTACCAGATTCAAGTCGGCGTCTATCGAAACCGTGCGAATGCCGAGCGACAGCTCCAACAACTGATCGCCGAGGACTATCCCGCCTTTCTCGTCGCCGAGGATGGGCTGTACAAGGTGCGCGTCGGCGCTTACTTAAATCTCGACAATGCCGTGTGGATGGAGAAGACGCTCCGCTCCGCCGGCTACCCGACGGTTCTCATAAAAGAAAAAGCCATCTCCTAGCAGACAAGAATACAAGAAAAACCGGTTATCACAGCACAATAACGCAACTATCTCCCTGTGATAACCGATTTTCTCTCATAAATTATCTCTCATAAAATTCATAAAATTTTACACGACAATTTTCCATCCTCAAAAAGTTCAAAAAAACTTTAAATATTAGAAAACTCCATTGCAACGCAAAGTCCAAATCCCACAAATATAAGCAAAGTAATTCCTGTCATTTATGCCTCCTCGACATCGACGCCCCGCGGTCCCACATGCGTTGAGAACACGATCTGCGTGCTCGTCTTTCCGTATTTCTGAAGCTGACCGATGAAGATATCGAGCTCCATCGTGCTCTGGAACGCCACCTTGAGCAACATCGAGTAGGCGCCGGTCACGCAGTTGCACTCGAGCACATTCGGAATATTCTCCGCATATGCATAAAATTTCGGCTTGTCCTCCGGCATCACATCCAGGTTGATGAAGGCAATGATGTGGTAACCCAGTTTCATCGGGTCTACCAGCGCATGATAACCGGCAAGCACGCCGTCCTTCTCCAACTTCTCAATTCGGGCGGAAACCGCCGGCGAAGAGAGAAATGTACTCTCTGCAATCGTTTTCAACGATACTCTTGCATTCTCCTGAAGCAGTTTTAAAATCTTTCTGTCAATGTCATCCATTTCTCGTTTCCTCCCTATTATCTGTATGTGTTTCCAGAACTATCACGAATCATAACTCTCAAACACCCTGAAAAAGCATCTGAATTTCCATGAAAGCCAAAAAAGGCGTCCAAACCATTGGGTTTGAACGCCTTCGCTCTTTTCTAAATTCCGATCACTTTTTTATATTAGGTATCATAAACGTTTCTGAGGCGATTGTCAATCAGAAATTTTACAAACAAAAGTCTGCCTCTTTTCCTTCTCTTTCGTCAATTCGCCAAAAAATTATTACATCAGCGCAGAAAGATCAATCTCACCGTTAAAGACCTCGACTGCCGGACCGGTCATAAACACATGACCGCTCTCGCGATCCCAGCGGATCTGCAAGTTTCCGCCCTTGAGCTGGACTTCGACCTCATCCTCGACAAGACCGTGCATCATGCTTGCAACTGCGCATGCCGTCGCTCCGGTTCCGCACGCCCAGGTCTCCCCGCTTCCGCGCTCCCAGACACGCATCTGCACATGCTCCCGGTCAATCACGCGAACAAACTCCGAGTTCACGCGATCCGGGAAACGCTCATGGTTCTCAAAATCCGGTCCGATCTTCTCGAGATCTAAACCGTCCACATCCTCGACGTAGTAGATCGCATGCGGATTTCCGACACTGATTCCGGTGAACTCAAGATCCTGTCCATTCACATGAATCTTCTCCGGAAGCTCACTCGTCAGCTCCGGAACTCCCATATCGACCGTGACTGCGACAACTTTTCCGTTTTCTGAGGTCATACTGAGATGCTTGATTCCTGCCTTCGTCTCGACATCGATCTCAAGGCTGTCCACAATTCCGTGATCGTAGGCATATTTTCCGACACAGCGGATTCCGTTTCCGCACATGGCGCCCTCACTGCCATCCTCATTGAACATGCGCATCCGGCAGTCTGCGATCTCAGACGGACAAATCATGATCAGACCGTCCGATCCGATTCCAAAATGGCGGTCGCTCACAAACCTTGATACTGCATTTGGATCGTCAATCTTCTCCTCGAACGCATTCACATATACATAATCATTTCCGATGCCCTGCATCTTTGTAAATTTCATAAACCTTTTCTCCTGCCCTATACATTAATTAGACTGATCACCATCTGTGCAGTCTCGATCAGATTCGTTCCGCTGTCCATGCTGCATTTCTGTATGTAACGATGAGCCTCCTCCTCGGTCATGTTGTTGCGCTCCATAAGAAGACTCTTTGCCTGATCAATCACGCGCTGTTCTTCCCCACTGCGCTGTTTGGGTTGCTGTCTCTGCTTTCTTCGACGTCTCGTCTGCGCCTGAACCATCATCTCCAGCGTATCCACCAGATCATGTACTTTCATCGGCATCGGAAGACAGACGATGTCCTCTGGCATACTCGTCGCCCACTTGCTCGGTGAGGAGATCATCAACATCGAAAAATCTTTCGGCATGTACTCATAAAGCTCCGTAAAGAGCATGTCCGTCAGTCGATAGCCACACACAATGATCCCGCTACTCAGATCCTCCGTCAACGAAAGTGCCTGAGCACCGGATGTGCAGGCAGAGTTCACCTGAAATCCGTTTCTCACGAGTATATTTTTAATATTCTTGGCATCCTCCGGTTTGGAGAAAGCAACGATCACATTTGCCAACCTCTCTCACCTCCAGGGCAGAAACTTTTCTGAATGGATATCTATCTCTCTTAAAACTTGTACAGATATTCCTCTACTTCCCAGTCTGTCACCTCGGCGCGGAACTTCTTCCACTCCTCCGCCTTAGCTTCCAGATATTTCGTATAAATATGATTTCCAAGAAGATTTTTCGCAAATTCACTTCCCTCAAAGTGTTCCAGTGCTTCCCCGAGTGTCTCCGGAAGCTGATCGATATGATGCTCTGCCATCTCTTCATCTGACATCGCAAAGATGTTTGTATCCACGCTCGGCGGTGGGGTCAGATTGTTGCGGATTCCCTCAAGACCGGCGGACAGACACGCTGCCAGTGCCAGATACGGGTTCACTGCCGAATCCGGGCAGCGCAGTTCAATGCGGGTGCTCTCCCCTCTGGAGGAGGGGATGCGGATCATCGTACTGCGGTTTGCGGATGCCGACCATGCCACATAGACCGGAGCATCGTAGCCCGGCACAAGGCGCTTATAGGAGTTGACAAGCGGATTGGTCAGCACAGTCATCTCCTTGATGTGCTTTAAGATTCCTGCCATAAACTGATAGGCAACCTTGCTCAGTCCCAGTCTGTCCGACGGATCTGCGAAGGCATTCGTGCCATCTGACAGATTTGCCAAAGACATGTTGATGTGCATGCCGGAACCATTGACACCTGCCTTCGGCTTCGGCATAAAGGTCGCATGCAGTCCGTGACGCTTCGCAATCGACTTGACTGCCATCTTGAACGTCATAATGTTGTCCGCTGCGGTCAGACCGTCCATATACTCCAAATCGATCTCATGCTGAGCCGGTGCAAGTTCATGATGGGAGGCCTCAACGCCAAATCCCATATCCTCAAGATTCAGCACAATGTCACGGCGCACATTCTCTGCCATGTCGATCGGAGCGACATCAAAGTAACCTGCCATCTCATGCGTCTGCGTCGTCGGTCTTCCGTTGTCATCCGTGTGGAAGAGGAAGAACTCACACTCCGGACCAACATGGAACGCATATCCCATGTCCTCGGCCTCCTTGAGCACCCGCTTCAGCACATATCTCGGATCACCCTCAAACGGCTCTCTGTTCGGGCGGTAGACATCACACATCAGGCGTGCAACCTTTCCCTGCTGGGGTCTCCATGGAAATATCTCAAATGTATCTAAATCCGGATACAGATACATATCCGATTCTTCAATCCGGACAAAACCTTCAATTGCGGAACCATCGAACATGCATCGATTCTCCAGTGCTTTCGGCAACTGACTGGCGGTGATGGCTACGTTTTTCAGCATACCGAAAATATCAGTAAACTGTAAACGGATGAATTCGACGTCCTCTTCTTCTACGAGACGGATGATGTCATCCTTATTATACTTGCTCATCGTTTTTCTCCTTTTCTTTGCATGGGTTTCGGACTGCCCTTCCGTCCCCCGATATGCAAAGGAGGGCGCGAATTCGATCATCTGGGCAGACGATCCCCTTTTCATGCAACACCCTCGTTCCATGTTCAAATAATAACAGGCAAAGAAATCTTTGTCAATGTGCGAAACTTAACAACTCTTCCTCTTATTTGTCATAATTTTCAGCCAATCGCACTTTATTGTCATCGTTTATGCCTCGCACAACCTGTAACTCAGAGTGGATGTCCCCCTCCTGAGTTCAAGTCGACGCAAGCATCCTCTTCTCCCGGCTTGTCGGAACTTTTCGTTTATGATACAATAAATGAATTGCTTCGAAATTTATTAACTTTATTAACCGATCCTTTTTTCTAACAAATTATGGGGGGTTTACTTCTTATGAAAAACAAGAAACTTTCTGCCCTGCTCCCGATTGCGGTCTTTCTCGTCTTCTATCTGGGGCTTGGAATTTTCTCGGAATACATTATGAAGATTCCGATGGGCTTCTACAACATTCCGATCGTCGTCGCCTTTCTGCTCGCGATCCTGACTGCCTGTCTCCAAAACCGGGAAGTCTCGTTTGACCACAACCTCGAACTCATGGCGCAGGGCGTCGGGGACAAGAACATCATCACGATGCTCCTGATCTTTCTGACCGCCGGAACCTTCGTCGGCGTCGTCGGGCGAAGCAGTGCCGAGAGTGTCGCCTACCTGATGCTCTCCCTGATTCCGGCGCGTTTTTCCGTCGCTGTCCTCTTTGTCGTCGCCTGCTTTGTGTCGACCTCGATGGGCACTTCAGTCGGAACGATCACGCTCCTCGTCCCAATTGCAACCGCAGTTGCTGAGACTTCGGGCTTCTCGCTCGCGCTGTGCACGGCGTCTGTGATGGGAGGCGCGATGTTCGGAGACAACCTCTCGTTCATCTCCGACACGACGATCGCCGCCTGCAATGGTCAGGGATGTGCGATGAAGGACAAGTTTCGCGAGAACTTCGGAATCGCGCTTCCCTCCGCAATCGCCTCGCTGATCCTGATCCTCATCGTCTCCTTCCGTCAGGACCCGGGAACATCGATCAGCCATTCCTACAACCTGATTCAGATGATTCCCTACCTTCTCGTGCTTCTCGGCGGAATTGCGGGAATTCAGGTCTTTCTCGTGCTCTTAACCGGCATCGTCTCCGGCGCGCTGATCATGCTCGGAACCGGACAGACGACACCGTGGGAGATGCTCTCCAACATGGGATCGGGCACTTCCGGAATGTTTGAGACCTGCATGGTCGCGATTCTCGTCTCCGCAATGTGCGCGCTGATCCGCGAAAACGGCGGTTTTGACGTTCTGCTTGAGACCATCCACAAGATCTTCCGTGGAAGAAAGGGCGGACAGCTCGGCATCGGTCTTCTCGTCGCCCTGCTCGACATTGCAACGGCAAACAACACCGTCGCGATCGTCATGGCAAACCCGATCGCAAAGGAAATGTCCGAGGACTACGGCATCAGCCCTCGGAAGACAGCCTCCCTGCTCGACACGTTTTCGTGCATCTCTCAGGGCATCATCCCCTACGGCGCACAGATGCTTGTCGCAATCTCCGCTGTGCATGAGCTCGGCTATGAGCTCTCTGCATTTGAGATCATTCCCTGCCTCTTCTATCCATCGATGCTGTTCATCAGCTCGATGATTTTTATTTTTCTTCTGCCGGAGAAGGCGATAAAAACACAATAAAAAGGAATAAAAAGGCGAAAGCTTAATTAACTTTCCCTCTTAATCTTCTCTCTTGTAAGAGAGCGCACGGATCGCATTGAGGATCGCGAGAACCGAGACACCGACATCTCCGAACACTGCTGCCCACATCGAAGCATATCCGAGAGCGACGAGAATCAGCACAAGTACCTTGACACCGATCGCAAATAGGATGTTCTGGCGAACAATTCCGACCGTCTTGGATGCAATCAGAATCGCGTCCACAATTTTCGACGGCTCATCATCCATGATGACGACATCCGCTGCCTCGACCGCAGCATCCGAACCGATTCCACCCATCGCGATACCGACATCAGCGCGCGCAAGTACCGGAGCATCATTGATTCCGTCTCCGACAAATGCGAGCGTCTTTCCGGGTGCTTTTTTGCTGAGAAGTTCTTCCACCTTCTTGACCTTATCGCCCGGGAGAAGATTTCCGTAAACCTCATCGAGTCCAAGACTCTCTCCGACTTTTCGTCCGACCTCCTCGCGGTCTCCAGTCAGCATCACAAGTTTCTTGACTCCATGACGGCGCAGACCCTCAAGTGCCTTCGGCACATCCGGACGAATCGAGTCAGAGATCACGATTGCGCCGAGATACTGATTTGTCTCTGCGAGATAAAGCGTTGTTCCAAGCAGAGCCGTCGGCTGTTCAACGACAGCCCCACATGCCTTCATCAACTTCTGGTTTCCGATGTAGAGATCCCTCCAGACTCCATCTTTCTCGATCTGAGCATGGATACCCTGACCGGAAATCTCCTCGACACTGCCAATCCGCGCGGTATCGACTTCTTTGCCATACGCCTTCTTGATCGAGAGCGCAATCGGGTGATTTGAGTGATGCTCTGCAAGGACTGCAAGCTCGAGAAGCTCCTCCCTCGTCATGCGAACCGAAGAGATCTCGCTGACTTCAAACTGTCCGGTCGTCAGTGTTCCCGTCTTATCAAACACAACGGTGTCGAGACTTCCGACTGCCTCAAGATAGTTGCTTCCCTTCATCAGGATACCATTTTTAGAGGCGGCGCCGAGACCGCCAAAGAAACTAAGCGGAACAGAAATCACAAGCGCACACGGACACGATACAACAAGGAAACTGCATGCGCGGTATACCCAGGTGCTCCATCCACCGCCGAGAAGAATCGGCGGAATCACCGCAAGAATCACCGCAAGAACGACAACGATCGGCGTGTAGACTCTCGCAAACCGCGTGATAAAGGCTTCTGCCTTCGCCTTTCTCGAGCTTGCATTCTCGACAAGTTCAAGAATCTTGGAAACCGTCGAATCATCAAAGAGTTTCGTCGTCTCGACCTCGAGCACTCCGCTCAGATTGATCGATCCACTGACAACTGCCTGACCTTCTGCGACCTCAACCGGCATCGACTCACCTGTCAGCGCCTTCGTGTCGAGCGTCGAATTTCCCTTTCTGACAATGCCGTCAAGCGGAACTTTCTCGCCCGGGCGAATCACAATCGTGTCACCGACTTCAACCTCATACGGATCAACCTGCTCCTCCTGTCCATCTCTCAGGAGGTTCGCATACTCCGGATTAATGTCCATCAGATCTGTGATCGACTTTCTCGACTTGTTGACCGCATAATCGTTGAAGAGCTCTCCGATCTGATAAAATAGCATAACCGCCACAGCTTCCTCGAGGGAGCCGACAATGATCGCTCCAATCGTCGCCACCGACATCAGGAAGTTCTCATCGAAAACATCTCCCTTTGTGATGTTTCGGCAGGCACGCAGAGGAATGTCATATCCGGCAAAGAGATACGCCACAAGAAACGGAATCCACGAAAATGCAGACCGTTTTTCCAGAATCAGCGCCAGAATGAAAAATACGGCGCTGGCACTAAGCCTCGTTACCATCTTTTTCTGTTTTTTTGTCATCACAGCCATCCTTTCTTTCCGGCGCTCTCCGGAAATCTGTCTGAAATTCCCATACCATTTCCTATGCCATCAGGCGTGGTTTTTAATCGAATCTTAGCGCAGAACCTTGAACTCTGCCTCCGGCTCAATCTTGTCTGCAATCTTTCTTGCGCCCTCAACAACCTGATCTTCCATTCCGTCCTCAGCCTCAATCACAAGACGCTGGGTCATAAAGCTTAAAGATGCCTCCTTGACACCATCGAGCTTCTTAACACCCTCCTCAATCTTTGCAGCACAGTTTGCACAGCACAGTCCCTCAAGTTTGATGATCTTCTTCATGATTTTGTCTCCTTTTCTTTTTCTTTGCTTTCTTTTTTCTTTCTTCTTGCTTTTTTAGCTTTTCTTTTAGCTTTGTTTATTTGCAACTGTTCCGTTCATTCGTCCGTCCCAGTTACGATCTGTTTAAATCAACGCCCGCAAAGATTTTGCGTGCGATTCGATTCAGCTCTGTTGGCATCTTCAAAATTTCTCTACTCGCTGATATGTTCCATACCCTGAGCCAGAATCGTCTGAATATGCGCATCTGCCAACCTGTAAAAAACGGTCTTTCCCTCCCTGCGAAAGGACACCAGTCTCATCTGCTTTAAGGTTCTGAGCTGATGAGAGATTGCCGATTGTCCCATTTGCAGAAGGGTCGCAATGTCACAGACACACATCTCAGACTGGCTGAGCACATACAGGATCTTGATTCTCGTCGAATCTCCAAAAATCTTAAAAAACTCAGACAGATCAAGAAGCTCCTGCTCATCCGGCATCACACGCTCCACCTTTTCCACAATTGCTTCATGGACGTGCATGAATTCACAGGTTCCCTCTTCCACTTCTTCTTCAATCCTTGTTTTCTCTTCTCTGGTCATCAAAGCCTCCGTTTCTTTCCCATTTTGTATTCCTATGATCACATCGACTCTCCATGATTTTCCAACATTCTCTGTCTTCTATTCTATCCCCTGGTCGTTCTCGTCTCGCCTAATCGCCTAAATTGCTTTCATATGAATATCTGTTCATATGTTTATATTACCACATTTTCATTCTTTGTCAAGTGGTTGGACGCAAAAAAAGAGAAGAGAGAAACCATTTTTTCTCAGTTTCCCAACTTCTCCTTTTTCTTTTTCCTCATCAACTTCTTTATCAACCTGCTAAATGCATCATCTCAATCAGGAAAATCCAGCTCAGACCATAGTAAGAAATAACTGCAACAAGGTCGTTGATTGTCGTGATCAACGGACCAGACGCAACTGCCGGGTCTACGTGAATCTTCTTGAAAAAGAGCGGAATCAGCGTGCCGACTGCGCCGGAAATCAGCATTGCGAGCACAAGTGCCAGACCAATACATCCTGATACCGCATAGGCAAAGGCAAACGTCTTTCCCTTAAAGAATACAATGTAAAGTCCAATCACTGAGAACGAGAGAACACCGAGAATCACACCGTTTGAGAACGCGATTCGCATCTCTTTCCACACAAGCTCCAGCTTCTGACGCACAGTCAGGGACTCATCCATCAGAACGCGGATCGTGACAGCCAGAGACTGGGTGCCGACGTTTCCTGCCATGTCCAGAATCAAAGACTGGAAGCACATGATCAGCGGAAGCTGACTCACCACATTCTCAAACAAGCCTACCACCGATGATACCAGCATACCGAGGACAAGAAGAATCAGAAGCCACGGCAGACGTTTTTTCATACTCTCCTTGAGCGGTTCCTTGAGATCTTCCTCCGCGGTCAAACCTGCGAGTTTTGCGTAATCCTCTCCCATCTCATCATCAACAAGTTCTACGATGCTCTGGGAGGTAATGACTCCGAGAAGACGGTTGCTGTTGTCCAGAACCGGGATGGAGTCCTCCGAATAATCCTTCAGTTTTTCGATACAGTCATCAATCGCCTCATGACCGTACACATACGGGTAAGACGTGACAATCAAATCCTCAAGCGGTGCTTCCGGCGGTGCTGTGAGCAGATCTCTTAAATCCATCGCGCCGTAAAACGTGTGGTCGTCTGTGACCATAAACAGCGTTGAGATGTTGTCATTCTTCCCTGCCTGGCTGACGAGGCTTCCCATCGCCTGTCTGGCGGTCAGATTTTCCCGAATCACAATGCAGTTTGTCGTCATCCAGCTACCGATCTCCTCCTCGTCAAAGGAAGCGATCACTGCGACGCTCTTTCTCGCATCATCATCCATGAGCTCAATCAGAAGCGCCCGCTTCTCCTTCGGCTCCATTTTCAGAACATCGACAACCGCATCCGTCTCCATTCCGGAGAGGATGGATGCTGCCTTCTTGATGTCCATCTCATTTAAATATCCGGCCGCCTCGCGCTCATCGATGTGCTCGAAGATATCCGAGATCATGTCCGTATCGAGGACACGACAGACCTTCTGTCGCTCCACCACCGTCAATTCCGGAAAAACTTCTGCCAGATCATTCTCATGGTAGTCTTCAAGCTGTCCGCGCAGAACACCCGGTGATGCATTTCCCCGGATAATTTCCAGGATTTCGGACTTGTAATCTTCCTGTACTTTATTTTCCATGTTAGATCCCCCTTATTCAGTTTTTGATGCAGTACTCCTGAAGTCTTCTCTTTTCTTCCATTATTTATTTTTGAAAACTTCACACTGCGCTTGCAAACAGGGACGAATTCCGAACAGGATCAGAAAATCAGAGCAAATCGATGGACGCACTTCTGGCGTCTTTTTGATATGCAAAGAAACAGAATAGACTGCCGTCTGTTTCCGATCCTGTGCTTCTACTTCGTCCATGACTGTCGCCGTCCATTCTGTTCACCTACCTTTATCTTTGAATTTTTAGAATTTCCTGCTATCTTAACAGGATTTTAGCGGGTATCCCAAAAACACCCTGCTACATTATAGTCTACTTCCATCTAAAAGTAAACTTGAAAATACAACTTTTTTCTCCTTTAAAAAATTTAATGATTTGAAATGATAAAAAGAAAAAAGGTTATGCCCCCACATTTGCATGAGTCTGCATAACCTTTTTAATTTCTGTTAAATCTTACATTTTAAAGCTCGCACACAGCGTCTGGTCTGCACTCGTCGCATAGTCGCCGGTGATTCCGATGTGATCTGCCATACAGCGATGTTCCTCATTGTACATACATTTTACCGCCTCACAGCTGATCTCGAGCTTTTCCTCCGGAGTCTGGAAGACATTCGTGAAACTGCCTTCCTTCTTCTCGTCAAAACTGCAGCAGCAGGTCTCCTCTTTCGTGCTTGCATCCTGACCGTCCACGACGATCGCCTGACGGCAACAGCAGTGATCGGAATTGTGCAGACAGTTTGTGACAGAACATTCAAGTTTCGTCATAATAAATGCATACCTCCTTGATCCAAAAAATAATGATGATCTGGCATCAGGAATAGTATGCATCTATTTAAAAAACTTATTCTATTATCAAGACTTTTTTCTCAAAAAATCATGACCGCTCATCGTCTGGTTGTGAGCTTAGTCTGATTCTGATCTCAGTCCGATTCCGATCTTACTTGTTCTCAGTGACAACCTCTACCTTGCGGTTCTCCTTGCGCTCGATCTCGCCCTGAATGTCAGACAAGAAGTCTGCAAGGCTCTTCTGACCCTCATCGCCCTTGAAACGGCTACGAACAGCTACGAGGTTATTCTCCTCCTCCTTCTGTCCAACAACCAGCATGTACGGGATCTTGTTCTTCTGAGCCTCACGGATCTTGTAACCGATCTTCTCGGAACGAGTGTCAAGCTCTGCACGGATACCAGCCTCATCGAGCTCTGCCTTTACCTTCTGTGCATAGTCAAGATACTTGTCGGAGATCGGCAGTACCTTTACCTGTACTGGAGCCAGCCAGGTCGGGAATGCACCTGCAAAGTGCTCGATCAGGATACCAATGAAACGCTCGATCGAACCGAATACAACACGGTGGATCATGATCGGACGATGCTTCTCTCCATCTGCACCGATGTACTCAAGCTCAAATCTCTGCGGAAGCTGGAAGTCAAGCTGGATCGTACCACACTGCCAGGTACGTCCGATTGCATCTACCAGATGGAAGTCAATCTTCGGTCCGTAGAATGCGCCGTCGCCCTCGTTGACTACATAGTCAAGACCAAGCTCGTCGAGTGCATTTCTCAGACCGTCGGTTGCTACCTCCCAGTCCTCATCGCTTCCCATACTGTCTTCCGGTCTTGTGGACAGCTCTACATAATATTTGAAGCCGAACAGCTTGTAAACGCTGTCGATCAGGTTTGCTACACCCTTAATCTCATCCTTGATCTGCTCCGGGGTCATGAAAATGTGTGCATCATCCTGGGTGAAGCAGCGAACACGCATCAGACCGTGAAGCTGACCGGATTTCTCATGACGATGAACGAGACCAAGCTCACCCATACGCAGAGGAAGATCGCGGTAGGAACGCGGCTCAGAAGCGTAAACCAGAACGCCACCCGGACAGTTCATCGGCTTGATTGCGTAATCTTCGCCGTCGATCACAGTCGTGTACATGTTCTCCTTGTAGTGATCCCAGTGACCGGAAGTCTCCCACAGGCTACGGTTCAAGATAACCGGAGTAGAAATCTCAACATATCCGGCCTTCTTGTGGATCTGTCTCCAGTAGTCAAGCAGAACGTTCTTCAGCACCATGCCCTTCGGCAGGAAGAACGGGAATCCCGGACCAGCCTCGTGCATCATAAACAGACCAAGCTCCTTGCCCAGCTTTCTGTGGTCACGCTTCTTTGCTTCCTCCATCATCGTGATGTAAGCCTCAAGCTCTTCCTTCTTTGCGAAAGCAGTTGCATAGATTCTGGTCAGCATCTTGTTGTGCTCATCGCCTCTCCAGTAAGCACCGGCAATGCTCATCAGCTTGAATGCCTTGCCGATTTCCTTCGTGCTTGCCAGATGCGGACCTGCACACAGATCGGTGAACTCTCCCTGGCGATAGAAACTGATCGTCTCGCCCTCCGGCAGATCCTCAATCAACTCTACCTTGTATGGCTCCTCTTTCTCCTTCATCAGAGCGATTGCCTCTTCTCTCGGAAGCTCAAAGCGTTCCAACGGCAGAGCCTCTTTCACGATCTTTTTCATCTCTGCCTCGATCTTGCCAAGGTCATCAGATGTGATCGGGGTCTCGAAATCGATATCATAGTAGAAACCATCTGCGATAGACGGACCGATTGCCAGTTTGGCGCTCGGGTACAGACGCTTGATTGCCTGAGCCATCACATGGCTTGCGGTGTGGCGCAGGGTGGACAGACCGCCTGCATCCTTTGCAGTCAGGATGTTCAGAGCGCAATCCTTATCAAGAACAGTGCGCAGGTCTACAATCTCTCCGTCAACCTCTCCTGCACATGCTACTCTTGCAAGACCCTCGCTCAGATCTTTTGCTACGTCCAGAACGGACATCGGCTGTGCATACTCTTTTACACTTCCATCTTTCAATGTAACCTTCATGATTCTGACTCCTTCTTCTAAATCTTTTTTCACGAGAGCGTTTCACGGACCACTCTTTTTACGGACTGCCCGAAAACTCTCCCTTTGAATCTTCTCAAATTGTGTGAAGCTATTGTGTGAAAACGCAATTTCCTATCATATAAAAAAGAATGTGCCTTGGCACATTCTCGCGCCGAGGCGCGGTTGCTTCAGCAACCATCTTCCCCTGCGCCGAGTGCGCATCCTTGCGGAGCATTTTTTGTATGATAGGACGCAATTTCCTATCATACAAAAAATCCCTTGTCTGCACAAACTGCCAGACAAGGGACGATATTCGATCGCGGTTCCACCCTGCTTGTTGTGAGCAATCCACGTCATCCAACTTCCAGCTTTCGTGCTTCTCGATCTTTCTCAATTCTGAATTTCACTCTGGCTTATGATGCTCTCACAACCTCTTCATTCTGATGATAACGGAATCACCGGGTCCGATTAAGGACCGCTCCGAGATGGTCTTCGCCTCGTCTTCCTCGCAGAATGCTTCCAGCAAATACATTCCTCTCTGTGCGCTTCGGGCGGGCTACTCTTCTCATCAACGCATTACTCATATCTCATTTGTTTTTGATTCGTACTTCATTATAACACGACAGGCAGATATGTCAAGTCTGTCCACACTTAAAATCAACATGACTGCAAACACAACACCGGCATTTCAAGTTTTTTTGTCCATTTACAAAATTGTGGGGATCGATGCCTGCAAAATTCGGACGGCTTCCTGCTCATCCGGTCCTTCCACTCGAATCTCAATTCGGTCTCCGCATTTCGCTTTGAGTCCCATAAGCGCCATCACTTTACTCGCATCCGCCTCTTTTGTCTTCAGTCGGATACGCACCTGTGACTGAAAAGGTTCTACCATCCTGCTGATTGCGCCCGCACTGCGCGCATGCATCCCAGCCGGGTCAGAAATTACATATTGAAACCACGTCATGTTTCTCATCCTCCAAACGTTTTTTCTCCGTTTTCCCTGCTTTTCATACACTTTTTCTTTTTCCGATCCCTATTTACAGATTTTTTAAATAGGTTCTTTTCTCTCCCCTTCCCGTTCAGTTTAACAGGGTTTTGTGGATTCGTAAACAGCATTTTTGACCATAAGCAAAAGTAATTTTTTCAATCATTATTACATATTGGCTATTTTTTTTCGCCTCCTTTATAATAAAATCAGTCAGACAGACAAGATTTCTCATCTTTCAAACGATTTTTTATCTGACTTTACATAACTTTATTTTCTTCAAAAAGAACACATAATCTTTATATATTTAAGGAGGATTCTATTATGACAGGAACACCAATCATCACAGAAATGCAGGTCATCCCGGTAGCCGGATACGACAGCATGGAAATGACACTCAGCGGAGCACATGCCCCGTACTTCACCAGAAATCTTGTCATCATCAAGGATAATTCCGGTCACACCGGAATCGGTGAAATCCACGGTGGCGAGTATACCGAGGAATGCTTAAACAGCTACATTCCGCTCGTTGTCGGTCAGGAAGTCGGCAAATATCGCTCCATCCTCGGTGCAATCCACAGAGGTGGTAAGAAAGCAGAGGGCGATGACGGCGAGGGCATCCAGACTCTCGATATCAGCAAGCTGAAATTCGTTGTCCGCGCAGAGTGGGCAATCGAGTGCGCTCTGCTCGACCTGCTCGGTCAGCACCTGGGTGTTCCGATGTGCGAACTGCTCGCAGAGGGCAAACAGCGCAATCAGGTGGAAGTTCTCGGTTATCTGTTCTACGTCTCCGACCGCAACAAGACTGATCTGCCATACCTTGATGAGTCCACAAGCTCTGATCCGTGGTTCAAGATGCGCCGAAATGCGATGCTCTCCCACGAGCAGATCGTCGAGGAAGCACAGTGCCTTCAGGAGAAATACGGCTTCCGTTGCTTCAAGCTCAAGGGCGGTGTCTTCTCCGGAGAGTACGAGATGGATACCGTGCGCGCTTTGAAGAAGCATTTCCCGGATGGACGCATCAATATCGACCCGAACGGCGCATGGAGTCTCGCAGAGGCAATCAGCCTGTGCAAGGGTATGCACAACACGCTCTCCTACATTGAAGATCCTTGCGGACCGGAGGCAGGTTTCTCCAGCCGTGAGATCATGGCAGAGTTCAAGAATGCAACGAACATGCCTGTTGCAACAAACATGATCGCGACGAACTGGCGTCAGTTCTATCATGCAGCAGCACTCAAGTCTGTTGACATTGTTCTGGCTGATCCACATTTCTGGGGTCTTGAAGGTTCCCTGCGCATGGCATCGATCCTGAATGACTGGGGTCTGACCTGGGGCAGTCACTCCAACAACCACTTTGATATCACACTGGCTACGTTCGCTCACGTTGCCGCTGCCGCTCCGGGTCATCCGACCGCTCTTGATACCCACTGGATCTGGCAGGATGGTCAGAATCTCTTAAAGGATGCTCCGCAGATCAAGAACGGTTATCTGGAGGTTCCGAACCGTCCGGGTCTCGGTGTCACCCTTGATATGGAGCGCGTGATGGAGGCAAACCGTCTCTACAACAGCATGCCGTCCCACGATCGTGACGATGCAATGGCTATGCAATACCTGATTCCGAACTGGAAGTATGACTCCAAGAAGCCTTGCCTTGTGAGATAAGTTTGAGTTAATTTGAAAATTTGATTCAAATATGAAAAAGAATGTACCAAGGCGCATTCTAGCGGAGCTATTTTTATATGATAGGACGCTATTTCCTATCATATAAAATAAGCATCGCCTTTCCATCTGTTATCCCCTTTTGTTACGATGGAAAAGCGGTGCTTTTTCTTGACTCTCTTTTTCTTGATTTTCTCTTTTAACCTCTGACGAGTCCCTCAACTGCATTCGTGTATCGTCCGGTGATGACAAGGCTCACTGTCGATTCGATGAAGGCTCCGATACTGCTGATCTTCTCCGGCGGTGCCGCATAGAAGACCTGAAAGTGATTCTCCTCAAAGTACTTGACCATCTGCTCGATTCGCTCTCTCGAGAGGGCAGAGAACGCCTCATCGATGAAGACGAGACGGGCACAGCAGACATTCTGCGGGTAGCACTGGTTCAAGCTCGCCGCAAGAATAATAAAGTACGGAGTCTGCTTCTCGCCATTGCTCGCAGAACCCTGCTTCTTTGAGAGATCTGCTACAATCTCCTTATCTCCCTGACGGCTGATGATCTTCATGTCGTAAGTGAAATATTTGCGGTAATCCGTGTACTCGCTCTCATCCTCCTCATCGAGGATCACACTCATGAACTCCTGAATATCCCGCTCCATCTCCTCGTCATCACGCCCGGAACTCATATATGCCTCCGGAGAATCCATATAGTTTTCGAGGCGACGGCAAATGCGGAAGAAGACTGCTCGATCCGGCTTCTCCTCCATCACGAAACGATACGTATCGTTTCCGAACGGAAGCTGTCTGAGTTCACGGTTGATCAACGCAATCTCGCTCTTCGCCTCTCGAACCGCCTCATTGATCTCTGCGACAAAGTCGTTCATAAAGGCGCTCTCAAGCCGTCCTGCCTGCTCCTCAAGTTTGTGATGCGCTTCCTCAATCTTGACATTTGCAAGATTTCGGTACTCCTCACGGTAATAGGAGATGTACGCAGTTCCTCTCCGACTTAAATCCTTCTCCGACAACCGACAATACTCAATCTGAGCATTCTCAAGTTCACGGATGCTGTCATTCACATTCTTCTCTGCGTCGCGAAGCGCTCCGAATGTGATTACCTGAAAGCTTCCCTTCTGTTTCTTGAGTTTCTCATACTCTTCCATCATCGGCTTCTCAAGCTCCATGTTTCTGGAAGAGAGATCCTGATACTCACGATTGAGCTTATAGAGATCACCGGAAATCATCTTCTGGCTTCTCTGATTCTGACTCTGAGCATCGGAGCACGTCCGGATATCTCCGACGACCTCATCGCGCTCCCTCTGACAGGTCTCATAAGCCTTTCTCGCCGACTCCTGCTCCTGAATAACTGCCATAAACTCCGAGCTGTTCTGAATCTGCTCAATTTGTCGCTCAAGATCTGCCTGTTCTCTCTTTACTTTCTTTAAACGCTTCTGTGCGTCAAAATCATAATGCTCGAGATTCCAGTCGATAGAGGCAATCTCCTGGCGGTGAATTTGCGTTCTCTCAGTCTCCTCCTCAAGTTTCCGGTACTCTTCCTGATTCTTCTGTCTGTCTGCTTCCGCCTGTGCAAGCTGGATCTGAACCGCATCCTCACCCAGACAAAGAAAGGTCTTCTCAAGATCCATCGCAGACACCGCATAGCTCTTTGCAAGCATTCCGTCCTTTGTCAGTCCGCCCTTCGGATACTCGTGCAGTTCTCCGAGCGACTCACAAAGATGAATTCCGTTGAGCAGGTAATTTGCATACCTGCGCGCAAACCCATTCGGGACATTCAAAATCTCCGATGCCGATCCCTCCGTCACTGGAGTCTCCGGAAGTTTGTCTGTGATGACAACCTTGCAATTCTTCAGCTTCCGACTCTTTAAGATCTCCATCGCCTTCTCACAGTACTCACCATCGACGATCAGATCGAAACGCTTTTTCCCAAGGAAAGTCTCGATAGAAGCTCGCCACTCCGGTGTTTTGACTTCCTGAACCATCTCGGCAAAGACTCGGACCTGAGTGTGAATTCCCTGATTCTCCAGCTCCTTCTGGATCACAGTTCGGGCTTTCTCAACCTCTCGCGGAAATACCATCCGGTTTGCGCGCAGTTTCTTGATGTCCTGCTCAATGCTCTCCCTCTCCTCCGAGAGAAGATTCTTCTTGTCCTCACTGTGAACTTCGAGACTCTGAAACTTTCGGTCGAGTCTCTGCACATAGGAAGAAAAGGTTAAGAAATGCTCCGTCTTTCGCTCCGATGTCATCCCCTCTTCTGCCAGATGAAGCAAGGTGTTTTTCACTTCCTTAGAAAGTCCCTCTCCATCTTCAAGCTGAGTCCAGCTAAGCAGAGTCTCCAACCGGTGCTGAAGATTCTGAATCTTCTTTTCCTCTTTCTCGTAACGATCTGCCTCACGCTCAAGCTCCGCACACTGTCCCTTCATCGCCCGGATGCTGTCCTGCATTCCGCGGAACATATCGTTGCTCTCCGCAATTCGCAGGCGAGAGGAGGCGTGCTCATACCGCTCATCCATCTCTCCCTGGCGAAGTCTGAGCTGTTCTTCCTGGTGGCGCAAAATTTCCAGCTTCTGCTCAAGCTCTTTCTTGTGCGCCTCCTTCTCCTGAAGTTGCTGATAACAGAACATCATCTGACGAATCCGCAGACGGCGCAGGCGATTCTCATAGTCCACGCTTCTCTTTTCAACCTTCTCAAGCTGATCCCTGCTCTCACGCATCATCTGGTACATCTGGCGAATCCGCTCAAACTGTGCCTTCTGCTCTCGCAGATCTTTCAGCGAATCCACATTGCTCGGCTCTAAGACACATTCCTGAATGAACTGATCGATATTGTTCTCCGGATTGAATGCCATCATTTTCAGGAGTTTGTTCCGGTAGCGAATCGGATCACAGCGAAGTCCGAGTGCCCGCAAAACCTGCTCCACACCACGGTCTCTCGACAGAAAATCCGCAGACTTCAGTCTCTTTTCTGCCGTGTGAAGCTCTGATCTCGGCGTCACGCGGAGAAGTCCGCCATCCACACGCGCAAAATTCATATCCGAGAGCGTCGTATCCCGGCAGACAAACCAACTGCTCTTATAACTCGTCTCGTCCGGCGATTCGATGCAGACACCGACCACAAGTGAGCTGTCCTCAACCGGTGACCAGAACTCCATTGCAACATAACTGATCACTTCTCCGCTTCTGAGATAGCGATCCGGTCCATTGCTCTTGGTATCTCCGCGGACATAGGCGACAACCGTGCGGTCCTTATCCTTCGCCGCCTTGTTAAACTGGGTGTTTCCCGTGAGCAGATACGTCATTGCATCGAGAACCGTAGATTTTCCACTTGTATTGACTCCCGTAAAGAGCGTAGAACCCTCAAGACACATCTCCACATTCTGAAATCGCGACCACTGCACCAAAAGCAGTTTCGTTGCCGTCTTTCTGTTATTCATCTCCGTCTTCATCGGCGTCTCCTTCCACTGCATCTCTGTCACTTCCTGCATCCTCGCTGTCTTCGTTTTCATCCCTGTCCGTCATCCTGTCCATCGTCAATCTGTCCTCGTTCTCGTCCTCGAGATCTCTCATCCGTCTGTCCGCATTCTCCACAAATCTGCGGATCTCATCCGTATTCAGCGCAAACTGGAGAGACGGATACAACCAGATCTGGCAGTCCGGATCTCCGACTTTTCCTTCGAGATCCAGCAGGTTGTAACTCGAAAAGATCGTGAGAATCGCACTCATCGTGCTCTTATCCACAAGATCCTTCAGACCGTACTTGTCCAGCTCCAGTCTCAGATCCGTCATGGAGATCTGAACCGCTCTCGAGAGTCTGCCCGAGCGAATCCGATCGATGTAGAGCGTCCACAGACAACAGAGTACCATGCTGTCCACTTTTCGCAGGGCATATCGATTCGCCTGAATCTTTCCGTCCTCCCCCGACTGCGCACAGTTTTTCAGCATCACAACCCCGTTTTCGCGGTCTATCACAATCTCAAATCCAATATAAGAAAAATACAGGGAAATCGGGTCCGGTCTCTTTGTGATAAAGTAATACAGCTTTCTGCTATCCTCATCCCTGTCCCGAACCACAAAAGTTCCCTTCAAAAGTCTTCGGCAGGCTTTTGTAAACATACTCTTTTCCGATGATGTATAGTCCTCCCAGTAAGCATCCATGCCCATCTTCTTTTCTCCCTCTATGTAAAATCCCATATAAAGTACATACGGAATCGTATTTATTTTATTTCATCTGGCTTGTCTGCCCTGCGAATCTCAAACCGACGCAGGAGCAGATGATCTGCCCTCACATATCCGTCCGCCGGCTCTACGGTGTAGCCATTTTCATTCGCATAGGCAACCGCAGACAATGCACACAGAAGATCCTCACTGTCTGAAAGCGGAAGATCCTCACTCGTGAGAACCGCAGATCCTTTCCCCGTCTCTGTCTCACCCACACAATCGCTCTTTCGAATCGCCTCCTCCATCGCGCGATCCAAATACTGCTTCATCCGGTCTTTCGAGTATGGATTGTAGGACTCTCTCTCGTGTGCGAGACGAGCCTGCTCGACATCCTCACTCGTCATCTCTTGAAACTCCGAAACCGTCTCCTTGCGGATTCTCTGTATCTTTCTCGGATAGCGCAGAGAATCAAGGTCGAGAAACTCATTCTTTTCCAGAGCGAACAGCGACTGCAAATCTTCCCCGAGCGAATCTTTCCATCCGACCATCTTCATCTCCCGCGCAAGATAACGGATCGTCTGCTCGACACTTCCGCGCACATCCGTGTCCTGATTGCGGATAAATCGCGCTCTGCCAATCGCAATCTGTAAGTAGACATTGATTTTATGCTTGATATCCCGCATAATCTTGTCATAGTCTTCCGTCAGGAAATTGCGCGTCGCCTGAATCATATCAAGGACAGCATCTTCCGCCTCCCAGAGCGTGATCTCTTCTTCCCTTGCGCACTCCCTCGCAAGCTCCTCATAGAGTTCTTGATTGGTCTGAATCTCATCAAGCTTCTGTCGGATAAATGTCCGGTACAGATGAATATTCTGCTGTTTCGTCAGACGCGCATACTCCCGGATGAAATCTCCTTCGCAGTACTCGATCACATTCTCCGTCAGACTCTCAAGCGTCTCCTCCTCAGCCATCCGCTCAATGATCTTTCGGATAAAGGTGGAGAGACGTTTCAGGGATTTCGAGAGCATCTTTGCATTCCGGTAAATATTCTTTAAACCATTTACATACGGCTCATGCTTCCACTGATCTTCATTGTGCAGGATATTGTAAATGTTATAAAGGTAGCTGGAAAACTCCTCCCGCTCCGGCTTTCGCAGTTGTTGCAAAAACTCTGCGAGCAAAATCCCCTGTTCCGTCATCTCAATGTGCTTTTCATAGGTGGCATCATCCGTGTCTTCCTCAAGCCAGCCGACCTCTTTAGAACAAAAACGGCGAATCACCGCATTCGCCAGCTCATTGTAGTTTCGCCTTGCCGAGGAAGAAGTCTCCTCCCTATCCACATTCTCTTTTCTTAAGTTTCTATCTCTATCTGCTTCCAAAGACGGATCGGGACCTGTCTCCTGATCATCCAAATTCCGGTCAAAATTCTGATCGAGATTCTGTTCAAGATTCATGCTCAGATCCAGATCCGGCTCCAGCTCATTGACCTGATTCTCAAGCAGATACGATGCCAGTGCGTCTCGAATTCGGCTTCGCGCGATCCGATAAGATACCTCCCTCTCATACTGATCATAAATCAACTGGAGGCAATCCGAATAAATCTGGTTATTGCCCGCGCTTGACAGGCAGTTAAAAAAACCAGATGGAATCATATCAAAAAGTTTCGGCATATCTCCCTCTTTCCTCTCTTCCTTCAAAGACAGAATGCATTCCATCTATCACACTACATTCCAGCCATTCTGCTTTGTCAGCTTGTCACCGTCCCCATATCACAAACTGGTGACATCGTTTCATGCCTCTTGGGCACTTTTTTATTTTCCTTTATCTTATCACATTTTTTCCAAAATAGCAATTATTTTCGATCATATGTTCGATTTTAGTTCTTGATTTTTAATTCTTGATTTTTGATTTTTCCATTCACAAAAACGCGCATGCAGAAAAGAATCAAACGAATTCTCTCTGCATGCGCTAAAAAATCAGACCTTATTTTTTATTTATGATATTTATGAACTTTTCATTCTTCATTATGAAGTTCTCACCAGCCGGAGTGTGTTCTCGGGATAATCAAATGTGAGACCGGACACCTCCGATACAGGCGGAAAACCCATACTCCTC
This sequence comes from Brotaphodocola catenula, assembly GCA_020686985.1. Lineage (GTDB taxonomy): Bacteria > Bacillota > Clostridia > Lachnospirales > Lachnospiraceae > Brotaphodocola > Brotaphodocola catenula. Next base: position 14,349 of record JAJEPU010000007.1, on the reverse strand, counting down.
CCAGAACTGGTGAAGCGGAATGCAGTAAATGCGTTCCATCTTTTATTTTATCGTGTTTCTTCCGCTGATGCAACAAAAAATATTTTTTGCCCATCTTAATACAAATTTAATACCGTCAAATCGACACTAATACACATTTTATGCCTCATATGGAATAATAAAATCAGAAATCAAAACAACTTGCAGTAAATATCAAGGCAAAACACAAATAAAGACAAGGATACAAATATGAAACACATAAGACACACAAGGTACATAAAAAAACATTTATCCTCCTCACAGATTATTATTCTCGGTTTTGCAGGTGTCATTCTGTTGGGAAGTCTGCTGTTGATGCTGCCGATTTCCACTCAGGATGGAAAAGGGGCAATCTTCACCGACGCACTTTTCACTGCCACATCAGCAGTTTGCGTTACTGGGCTGATCGTGAGAGATACCGCAACCTACTGGAGCACATTCGGGCAGACCATCATCCTTTTTCTCATCCAGATCGGAGGCATGGGCGTTATTACCGTGGCAGTCGCAATTTCCGTCATATCTGGAAAGCGAATCAGCCTAAAACAGCGCAGTACGATGCAGGAGGCAATTTCTGCACATAAAGTGGGCGGAATTGTACGATTAACCGGATTCATCATCAAAATAACCATAATTTTTGAATTGATCGGTGCAGTGAGCATGTTTCCAAGTTTTTATAAAATGTTCGGAGCACGAAAAGGAATGTGGTACGCATTTTTTCATTCGATCTCAGCATTTTGCAATGCCGGATTCGATTTGATGGGAATCGAAGCGCCTTACTCCTCTCTGACATCCTTCATTGAAAATCCTGTCATCAATCTCTCTGTCATGTCACTTATCATCCTTGGCGGAATCGGATTTATGACCTGGGATGATATCAAAAGCCACACCTGCCATATTCAAAAATATCGCATGCAGAGCAAAATCATCCTTCTGACAACCTCCCTGCTGATCGTTCTTCCTGCACTCTATTTTTTCTTTTTGGAATTTGAACATATTCCGGTCGGGAAGAGGATCCTCATCTCCCTTTTTCAGGCAGTCACTCCGAGGACTGCCGGATTCAACACCATCGACTTGACCCAGCTCAGCGAAGTCGGCATTGCCATCATGATCATTCTGATGTTGATCGGAGGCTCTCCCGGATCCACTGCCGGTGGTATGAAAACGACAACTATCGCAGTCCTTCTCTCCACAGCGATCTCCGTTTTCCGTCGCAGGGAGCACACCCATTTCTTTGGGCGACGGGTTGATGATGACACGATCCGGAATGCCGCAACCATTCTGATGATGTACCTTACCTTATTCGTATTCGGAGGATTTATCATCAGCCGAATCGAAAATCTTCCCCTGCTTGTCTGCCTATTTGAAACCGCCTCAGCAATCGGTACCGTAGGCCTGACACTCGGAATCACCCCACAACTCGGAATCTTATCCCGATTCCTCTTAATTTTCTTAATGTACATAGGACGGGTAGGCGGTTTAACTCTTATTTTTTCCGCTCTATCTGGAAATCAAGGACACACGGCGAGATTCCCCCAAGAAAAACTAACCGTCGGATAAGGAGTTTATTTATGAAATCAGTATTATTAATTGGACTTGGACGTTTCGGCAAACACATTGCCCGGAAACTCAACGAATTAAACCACCAGGTTATGGCAGTAGACAGCAATGAAGAACGCGTAAATTCTGTTCTTCCCTTCGTCACAAATGCACAGATTGGAGACAGCACAAATGAAGAATTTCTTTCCTCTCTCGGAATACGAAATTTTGATGCGTGCATTGTCGCCATCGGAGACAATTTTCAAAATTCTCTCGAGACAGCCTCTCTCTTAAAAGAACTGGGTGCAAAAAAAGTAATCGCCCGGGCCTCCACCGGAGTGCAGGAAAAATTTTTACTGCGAAATGGAGCAGATGAAGTTGTCTATCCGGAAAAACAGTTAGCTTCCTGGACTGCGATCCGCTGTACGTCCGATAATATTTTAGACTACATTGAACTGGACGAAAATTACTCCATATTTGAACTCTCTGTCCCCTCAGAATGGACCGGAAAATCCATTCTCCAGCTTGACATCCGCAAAAAATACGGCATCAGCATTCTCGCCATTCGAGAGAATGGCAAACTGCACATGAATATCACACCGGATACCGTTCTCAGCGCTGAGAAATCCATTCTTGTCCTCGGAGCGCAGAAGGCAATTCAAAAATGTTTCCATATCTGAGCATCAAGACCTTCTGCAAGATATAAACATACATATACGAACAACAAACATATGGGGGTGAAGCAAATGAAGTGGACTGACAAACTGCTTTTAAGCGTTACCGCGCTCATTATTTTTTCATTTGGATATTATCTATCAAAGCGTTTTGATGATTTCATGGAGCAGAACAACAGACAGTTTCTGCCTGAGCAAAGCACCGTCATCTCCATTGCCACTGACACCCCTGTCCTGCTGAATCTTTCCATCAAAACATTAGACTCCTGCTTTCATATAAGTCCATGCATGGAATTTCATTTCAGCATCAGGAGTTTTCGTCAGCTCTTACAAAGAATTTCCGATGGTGCGGTGGACCTCGCTTTTATCTCTGAACAAAACATCCAGAAACTGCCGGACGATCCCGATTTTGGACGTATCCATCTCAAAAATCCAGATGCGAACTGCTGTTTCTGGATCGTGTGGAACAGACATGTCTCCTCTCAATGCCGTGATCGAATTCTACTCGCATTTGAGAACGTATTCCTGGTGGAAAAAACAACGTTTTTGTGATAAAATTTGCCGTAGACCAGGAGGATCATGCACATGGATCAAATAAAAAAAGGGCGTTTAAAAATTTTTTTCAGTTATGCAGAAAGCATCGGCAAAACCCATTCCATGCTAAAGGCTGCTTTGACCGCTAAAGAACAGGGAATAGATGTCGTTGTCGGTTACGTTGCCCTGCATACTTTAGAAAAAGACTCAGAATTAGCGGATGTTCTCAGCCAACTCGAATGGCTCAGCTGTGAAAAACAGAATTTTGACATCGATCTTGCATTGAGCCGGAATCCTGAATTGATTCTGGTCGATGAACTGGCACATTCAAATCAGGCGCCATGCCGCCATAAAAAACGTTATCAGGAAGTAATGGAACTGATCAATCATGGAATTGATGTATACACGACCGTCAACGTGAGCAACCTTGAAAGCCTTCATGACACTGTGGCCTCCATCACAGGAATCACCACCTGGAACCGCATCCCAGATTCCATCTTCGACAATGCAGACCAAGTAGAATTAATTGACATCGAACCGCAGGAACTCATTGAACGTTTACAAGAAAAAAACACTGCTGATTCCAAACTTACCGTCGAACAATTAACCGCTCTACGGGAAATTGCTCTCAGGCGCTGTGCAGATCGGGTAAAACGCCTGTCGAGCCAACTTTCAAAAACAAATAATTTTCACACCGATGAGCATATCCTCGCCTGTCTGTCCTCAGCACCCTCAAATGCAAAGATCATCCGAACAGCTGCCCGAATGGCACGGGCATTCAACAGTCAGTTCACCGCTCTCTTTGTGGAAACACCTGACTTTGCAGAAGAAACACCTGAAAACAAAGAACGGCTACACAACCATATCAAACTTGCAGAACAGCTTGGTGCGAATATTGAGACTATATACGGGGATGATGTCCCCTACCAGATTGCCGAATATGCCAGATTATCCGGTATCACCAAAATTGTCCTTGGCAGAAGTGCGATGACCCGTAAGCGTTTTTTTGGAAAATCTACCCTGACCGAACAGCTCCTCTCCTACGATCCAGAAATGGATATTCACATCATTCCGGATCTGTGTAGCGAACTGCCTTACCGTCAGAAAAGAAGAAACGATTATCTAAAAAAGCACAGCATTTTCACAAACACACTCAAGAGCAGTGCCATCCTTTTCGGTGCCACTCTGCTGAGCATCTTATTTGATCATCTGGGATTTACAAGTGCAAATATCATTATGGTATACATTCTGGGGGTTCTGTTAACCTCCATCGTGACGTCTCATCAGGTTTACAGTTTGATCTCTTCTGTCGCAAGTGTATGTATTTTCAATTATTTATTTACCATTCCAAAATTTTCGCTCACCGCCTATGGAACTGGATATCCGGTCACCTTTATTGTCATGTTTCTGACCGCTTATATCACAGGGACCATGGCAATCCGATACAAAGCACAGGCCGGACAATCTGCAAAGATTGCATACCGGACCAAAGTTTTATTTGACACGGACCAACTGCTCTCCAAAGCAAATGGAAAAAGAGAAATCTTTGAAGCCACAGCAAAGCAGATTCAAAAACTTCTGGAACGAAACGTAGTAATCTTTGAAAATGTAAACGGTAAACTGTCTGAACCCTATTTTTCACAGGCAAAAGAGACTTCAAATATTCCTGTTTCCTATCACTTTGAGAGTGAACGGGCCGCAGCAGAATGGGTTTTAGCGAATAATCACACAGCCGGAGCAACCACAGATACTCACTCACACACCCAGTATCTCTATTTTGCTCTTCGCATGAATGAACGGGTTTACGGAGTCATCGGAATCGAGGCAAAAAACACGCCCCTGGATGCTCCTGCCCACAGCATTCTGCTTTCCATTCTCGGAGAAGCAGCACTCGCTCTTGAAAATGAGAAAAATCTCTGTGAAAAAGAGGCCGCGGCAATCCTCGCAAAAAGCGAACAACTCCGCGCCAATATGCTCCGCACAATTTCCCACGATTTGCGCACACCACTCACCTCTATTTCCGGAAATGCAAGCAATCTGATGAGCAATGGAAATTATTTTGATGAAGAGACAAAACAACAGATTTATTCCGATATTTACAACGACTCCATGTGGCTCATTGATCTCGTAGAAAACCTTTTGTATGCCACCCGGATTGAAGAAGGAAAAATGACTCTGCGCACCTCCACCGAACTGCTCAGCGAAATTGTTGAAGAGGCCATTTGGCACATTAAGCGGAAACTGAACAGCCATACGCTCTCAGTTTCCTTTGATGATGACCTGATTTTAGTCAAAGCAGATGCAAAACTTCTCGTTCAGGTTATCGCAAATATCATCGATAATGCAGTAAAATACACCCCCGCAGACTCTTCCATCACTATCACTTCAAAGAAAAAGGGAAATATGGCAGAGCTTTCCATCGCCGATACCGGAAATGGGATTCCACCCGCGGACAAAGAACGGATCTTTGAAAAATTTTACTGTGGAAACCAAAAAATAGCAGACAACCGACGCAGTCTGGGACTTGGACTGTATCTATGCAAATCCATTATAGAAGCTCACGGCGGAGTCCTTTCGGTATCTGACAATCTGCCGCACGGAGCTATTTTCAGCTTTACCATTCCATTAGAGGAGGTTCCTTTTTATGAGTAAATTCCAGGTTTTAGTAGTCGAAGACGACACCCCTGTCCGAAATCTGATCACCACCACACTGAAAGCACATGATTATCGGTTTATCACTTCCGCAATCGGTGAGGGAGCCGTGATGGAAGCTGCCTCTCACAATCCTGATATCATTCTTCTGGATTTAGGGCTGCCAGATATCGACGGAGTTGAGGTCATTCGGCGGATCAGAAGCTGGTCAAATGTTCCCATCATCGTCATCAGCGCCAGAAGTGAAGATATCGATAAAATCGATGCTTTGGATGCCGGCGCTGACGACTATCTGACAAAACCTTTTTCGGTAGACGAACTTCTTGCCCGTCTGCGTGTGGTCCAACGGCGTCTTGCACTCATGCAGAACAATCTCTCCCAGGAAGCCGTCTACGAAAACGGACAGCTTCGCATTGACTATGCATCCGGCTGTGCCTATCTTGCCGATCAGGAACTCTCTCTCACTCCAATGGAGTACAAACTACTGTGCTTATTGGCACACAACACCGGAAAAGTTTTGACCCACAAATACATTCTTCAGAATGTCTGGGGAAGCAGTCTAGAAACAGACATCGGATCTCTGCGCGTCTTTATGGCAACACTGCGAAAAAAACTAGAGCAGGCTCCCATCTCCCATCAATATATCCAGACCCACGTTGGTGTCGGATATCGAATGATGAAAGTAGAATAAACTGACCGCGCTCAACGATACAAAGGCAGCTTTATGCATTCCCCGATGCATAGCGGGATCGATCATGGCGTGACCGATGGTGCATTGCCTGCACTGCCAGATTCCAGAGCGGAATCAGATACAGATACACAGCTGTGATTAAACAGCTCTCCGGCGCTCCAACCGTCGCAAGCGGAACTGCCCCGGCTATCGACCACGGGATCAGCGGTGCAACGACGACTGCCGTATTTTCCAGATCAATCGCCAGCTCCTCCTGATTTTCAACCACAGGTCCACAGAGTTGATGCGTCAGCATAATCGAGAGAGTCTGGTTGCAGGCAATCGCACTTGTCACAATCGAGGTCAGCAAAACCGCACCAAACGGCGTGATTTTTTCACCCAATCGAAGGATTCCATCCTGAAGATGATCCAGAAAATGCGTCTCCTTGAAAATCCCCGCATAGCATGAGGAGATACATACAATCAGAAAGACGCGTGTCATCGAGAGCAGTCCCCCTCCATTCATAAAGGTGGCGACCTCGGCGCTCTCCGCAGAAAATCCAAACACGCAAAGATGTACGATCTGCGCCGGAGCGAGGTGCTGAACAAAGCCAGCAATCAGAATTCCACTCAGACTGCTGACGAGCAGGGTAATTTTTACATTCTGCTTGAACACAGAAAACAAAATCACAATCACCGCAGGGAGCACAACGACCCAGGAGAGATCATAATAGGACCGCAAAATTTCCTCAATCGCGATACTTCCAGCTCCCGATGTGTAAGTCTGTCCGAGTTTCCAGTAAATCAGACAGGTCAAAACAAACGGAACAACCGAGGTTTTTACCATCTTTCCGATATTCTTAAAAATATCAGTCTTTGTCAATTCACTCACAAGAAGGGCACTCGTTGACATCGGAGAACAGCGATCCCCGAAAAAGACACCCGCAAGCACGGCTCCGCCGGTATAAAAAATTGGAACGCCCATGCTGTTTGCAATCGTCACACAGATCACACCCATCGTCGCCGTGCTTCCAAACGAGGTTCCTGTGAGCACAGAGATCAGACAGCACATCAGAAATGTCACGAGAAGAATCGCTGATGGCGAGCAAAAACGTGATGCCTCACAGACAAGCAGGGCAATCGTTCCACTGCCTCGCCAGATCGCCGTGATCATTCCGATCAGAAGAAACGTAATCAAAATGTTCTTCACCGTGCGAATCCCGCCAAGCGAACAGCGAACCATCTGCCCTGCGCTGTGATGACGCACAATCCCGTATCCGAAGAAGAGTACATACCCGAACATCATCGCAAGCAGAATCGATTTTCCGGTAAACACACAAGCCAAAAGACCTGCCGAAAACAGGCCAAGTGCAATCGCTTCCATCTCAGCACTGTCCCTCCCATTTTTCAATCTCCGTTCGACGGTTGATCCACCCCGGTTTCCAGATCATCAGATAGGCGGTAAATCCAATCGAATCTCTCGCAATCTCAAATGGTTCTTCTCTCAAAATCATCGAGTGTACGCCCTGCTTTTCTAGCTCCTCCTGCCTGCGTTTCGCCTTCGACATTGCAGCCTCAAAACAGGCATCCGCCGATTTTCCAAATGATCGCTTCGGATAAACTCCTGCACTCCGTCTGAGATGTGCCTCCAAAAGATCCGTCACTTTTGCATGGGCATTTGTATGTAAAAGCATTGCAAGAAAACGCGCCATCATCCTGCCCGAATGCCTGCGATAAACTTTGAGAAGGTACAGAAATCTGCGATCCCCCGCCTCTCCTGCAAGCTCCTCCATGACAGAGATCGCCTGCTCAGTCGGAATCCACGGTTCCTCCTGCGGTACGAGATAGCGCTCCGGAACTGCCGGATAGTTCGTGTGATTGAGGGGCGGAAAGTGTGCCAGAGACGCAAATTTTCTCTCCTCATCCGTACAAAAATCCTCCCCTAGGTACTCACACTTGTCCCTCAAAATTGCAATCCGATACTCCAACTGGCGCAAATACTCATATCCGCTGACCCAGAAATGTCCGATCTGCCCGTAATCATATAGATGACATTCAAATTTTAAATCCCGGAAGAAAATCGTCACCACACTGTCACCCTGACGAACAATCAGAATATACGGGCTCTCCGCGTCTTCCTGACATTCCAGCGAAGCCTCTAACTCGCCCTCGTAATCCGCCTGATATATTCCCGTAATCACCGCATGTTCAAAGACAAGAAAACTTTCCGTCGCATCGTTCATCAGATAAACAAGGCGGAGATCACGGCGTTTTTCTCTCTGTTTTTCTCTCTTTTCCTTCTGGTTTTTTTCTTGATTTTGTTCGTGGTCTTCTTCCTGATTTTCGCCCTGATTTTTTTGCTTTTCCTGTTCTTCTTTCTGCTCGTTCTCTTCTTCCAGCAGAAGCTCAAATTGATCCTGTGCAAGAAGCTGTTCCAATCGTCTAAACGGATCTATCGCTTCTATCACTTTCATCACTCCTGCTCTCCTTCGTTTGCATCTTCCATCGTCACCATCTGCGCAAGCTCCTCCGGAGATCTCGTCTCATCCGGCACATAGGAAAGGCGCATTACCGCCTGTGACCAGTTCAAGCTGAGTTTCGCTTTTTTCTGTCTCTCTGTTCCCGCCTTTGCCATGCACTCAAGCAATTCCTCGAGCACAGCCTTCGTCAGATAACCGCCTCTCCAATGAAACGTAAATTCTTTTCCCTTTTTCGCTGTCTGCTGTGCCCGCTTATAGACATCCTCCACCTTCGTGAATGAAAGTTTCTTTTCCCGATAGTAGAAATGATCTCCATCTGTACAGGAGGGCGCTGGCGCAATCAGCGGTTCGTGATCTCGAAATACCGCCTTGTCATCCAGATTGAAATAATCATAGCGAATTTTCTCCCCCGCTTTCGCTCCGGCATCTTTTCCGCCTGCTCCTCTCGTCCCATCTCCATACTTTTTCTCTCTGCTCAAGCTGTTGTCAAACGTCACATCGAGATGATAATACGTTCCATTGATCCTCACGATATTCCATGTATGGCGATACTTGATTCCCTTCTCCGGATTGTTTCCGCAGAGTGCAATCATGCACCAGACTCCCAGCGCATCGCAAAGCACTTTCACCGACTTTGCAATGCCCTCGCAGACACCAACCCCCTGTCCGAGCGGTCCAATAATTTCATGGGAGTACGGCTTTTTTAACTTATCATAACGGACGTTCTCGCAGATAAAATCATGGATATATTTCTCTTTCTCCCACTCGCTCATCTTCTGCGCGGGGTGCACAAGTTTCTCCACGCGCGCCTTCAATGCCTTCTGGTGTTCCTGAATCTTATTCTTCTCAAACAAATACTCCGGAATCATAATCAAATTCGGAGAATCCTGATAATACTTGTACTTAAAACCGGAAACCCAAAAGATCTCCGGATGGTCCAGACGCAACTGGAAAAACACCTCGTGGAGCAGACGTCCCTCAAGACGCGGGACTTGAAAAGATTCTGCCAGGCTCTCAAATCCCTGTTTCATCGCCCGATAAACCACCTGACATTCCCGATTCATCTTGCTGTAATAATATGCCTCCATCTAACGTGTTTCCTCCACCAGTTCTTCTGTCTCGTTCTTCTCTCGTGTACCTTGTCCGATTTGCCTGAAATTGATTTTTTCAAGTTCAATCTCGGACTTTTCCAAAGAAACAGGATCGATCGTCCCATTCTCCCTTTTTGCCCAACAGACAAGATCCCCCTCACAAATTCCTTTCTCATCCAAGTAAGAATCTCTTATCTGAATCGTATGCTCCAAGCCGGATTTCTCAGATTTCAAGCAAACCATCACCATCGTCTCCTGTCCGTCCGGTCGCCCCTCGCATCCGAAATCCGCCTCGTAAATTTCCAAAATTTTCCCAACTTCTTTTCTTTCGCTGATTTCTTTTCTTTCACTGATTTCACTAAGCGCTCTGATTTTTTTATCAGCTCCACTATTTTCTCTAATCTCTTTAATCTCTTTTATCTCATTAACGTCCTGTAAATTGCTCATCGTTTTCTTTCTGTCTTCCCGTTAACTCTCCCTGTTGTTTACTGATTATTTTCCAGATTCATCATTTCTGCTGAACAAAAAACTTCTGAAATTCCACCTCTGTTCCCCGAAATACATCCAGATCCACATCGCCTTTCTGGTCCGCAACACCCTCAAATCGTCCCTCATCACAATACTGCCAGAAAGACCATCCAGCGATGTCGAGAGGTGGATAATAAGTGTTGCGAATCCACAACGGGTAGTCCGAAAATTTCCCGCGAATATAACGGAAATAGAACTTGTATGTGGTATAAATCACAGGCTTCTTTCCATAATGTTCTTCCAAAATGTCAAGAAACCTTTGCAGGGAGGAGGCAATCTCCTCCGGCTCCGGCATTTTTGCATTCCCAAGCGCATAGTACTCCACATCCACGGCCGGAATCATCTGTCCGACTAGATCTCCGACTGTCTCCATATAAATTTTTGCCTGCGTCTCCGGAGCACTCTCAAAACTGAAAAAATGATAGGCTCCCGTGTGGATTCCAACCGCCTGCGCCAGTTTGCGGTTGTCCTCAAACTGGTCATCCACATGACCACTTCCCTCAGTCGCCTTGATATAAGCGAACTGTACCTTTTCTTCCTTTAATTTTTTCCAGTCAATCTCTCCCTGATGATGGGAGACATCGATCCCATGTATGGAATATTGTTTTACCCAGAATTGATTGATATTAATCTTTTTCATATAAATGAGTACGCCAAAAAAAATCAGCAGTAAAAATGACAGTAACAAAAAAATCAGCAAAAGTGATTTTCTGCCCGATAATCTGATTTTCAAAATGATATCTCCAAATATTTTTATTGTCCCCAAAGAAATCGCAACCACTCCGTTTTTGAAGTGTTACTACTCTCTTATCTTATAATAATCAGTCTGGATATGCAACCGAAGAATCCGAAAGAATTTATGAAGAAAATTTGATTGATGCCACTTAATACCAATTAATAATATCACCTAATTTCGATTGATATAAAAAACAGGAGAACATCCTCTCTGCGTGATAAAATCCCCTGTTTTCTCTATCATTTTGCACTTTTCATTTTTCACTTTTGATTTTTCATATCACCTGATTTATTCAATATCGTTCTCGTCCTACAACAACCGATTTTCCTCAAAATCAATGCTGTCCGGTTCAAAATAATTTCGATACTCCACCTCAATCGCATGTTTCATCCTCGTCATGCTAATGGACAAATGCTTTTTCAATGCCTTTTCCAAATCGTGTGTATCTCGTTTTTCCAGCATATCTAAAAGCCCCGCATGCTCCCGGATGATACGGGTAAAATCTGTCTCTGTCACAAAATCAAGCATCCGAAAACGCGTATAATGAAGCTGTTGTGCCTGAATGACCGTCCAAAGTTTAAGTCTTCCCGTCGCGGAGAACCATACCATATGCATCTGATCGTCCATCGCATAAAATTCTTCCGGCTCAAATTTTGCCTGCTGAATCAGAAGTTCCTGACAGCGGATCTGGTGACGAACCTCCTCCAAAAGAAGCGGAGTGGCAACCTGCATAAAATCCTTCATCACCATCAGCTCCACTGCGATTCGCATGTAGATCATCTGGCGAATGTCATCCAGATTCAGAAGTGTCACATACGTCCCTGAATACGGGACTGTGCGGACAAACCCCTGCTCCTGAAGTCTGCGCAACGCCTCGCGAACCGGCGTTCTCGAAACATCAAAACGAGCACAGATCTCATTTTCACTGATCGCCTGTCCCGGTTTCAATTCCAGTTTCAAAATTTCTTTTTTTAAGGTATCAAACACATAATCCCCGCGATTCTTCAGACACTTCTCACCCATAGCTGTCACTCACTCCTTCACTTCCACCATTCCCAATATTCGTTTTCCATATTTATTTCCAGAACCCGTCTCCGGTATTTTTTCTTAATGAAAATTTCTACGAAATCCCTACTATTTTACAAGAATAATGCCGGAAATGCAAATCTTTCTTTTTTGTTCACTTCCATTCCTCAATAACAATAACGAAACAAAGCTCCTCCTGTCATCCGAAGACGGCAGAAAGAGCTTTGAGCTTTTGTTGTTCAAGAGAAAACCTGCTTCATGTATCAGGATTTTTCACGAAATCATTATGAAGGCTGTTTTCCGATGTATGCCTGAATTCCGCCATCTACATACAGGATCTGACCATTTACAAAGTTAGATGCATCTGATGCAAGGAATACTGCCGGTCCACCCAGATCGGAAGCCTCTCCCCAACGTCCTGCCGGGGTCTTGGAAACGATGAACTGATCAAACGGATGTCTGGAACCGTCTGGCTGTTTTTCTCTCAGCGGAGCGGTCTGCGGAGTTGCGATATAACCAGGTCCAATACCGTTGCACTGAATGTTGTACTCGCCGTACTCAGAGCAGATATTTCTGGTCAGCATCTTTAAGCCACCCTTTGCTGCTGCGTATGCAGAAACAGTCTCACGTCCGAACTCAGACATCATAGAGCAGATGTTGATGATCTTTCCGTGACCCTTCTTGATCATGCTCGGGATAACTGCCTTAGAAACGATAAACGGAGCATTCAGATCTACGTCGATTACCTGACGGAAATCCTTTGCGGACATCTCGATCATCGGGATTCTCTTGATGATTCCGGCATTGTTTACCAGAATATCAATGACGCCAACTTCCTTCTCGATCTTTGCAACCATCTCATTGACTGCATCCTCGTTGGTTACGTCACATACATAACCGTAAGCCTTGATGCCCTTCTCCTCGTAAGCTGCGATACCCTTATCTACCAGTTCCTGCTTGATATCATTGAAGACGATCGTTGCGCCTGCACTAGCCATAGCGGTTGCGATTGCAAAACCGATTCCGTATGATGCTCCTGTAACCAGAGCTACTTTACCTTCCAGGGAATAGTTATTGATGTAATCCATATCGTTTATTCTCCTTTTCCGTGCTTTTATTTTTGTATACATTCTTTTTGACTTGTATACAATTAACTTGTAAGTATACAATACCATACTTATCCTCGAAATGCAACTGGCACTTCAGACAAATCTAAACCATCTTTTTTGTACATTTCGCCACTCTAAATTTGTTCTCTTTTTTAACCCCAGCAGATTTCAAAAAGCATGTCTTTCACACATGTCTAACTGTCCACATAAGATATGTTACAAAGACAAATAAAGGAGCTTTCAAATATGTGTGGATGCAATGGATGCGGAAATGGTTGCAACGGAGGATGTGGAATCAACTCAAACGGATGTGGATGCGGTGGATGCAGAAATGGCTGCAACGGAAACAACGGTTGGAACAACCGCAATCGTCAGGCATTTCGCAATGGCTTCCGGGAAGGCTACGAGGAAGGTTTTCGAGATGGTTTCGAGACAGGAAATGACAATGACCGATTCCCGTTCCCGGGCGGAGGTCCAGGAGGTCCGGGTGGTCCGGGAAGACCGAGTGGTGGATGTGGTGGAAACAATGGATGTGGCGGATGCGGTGGAAATTGACACCGGATTTGCAGACTCAATCTTTTACTAGTAGTTGCTCATGATTAATAATGATTAATAATGGTTAGTAATAATTCACCACTTTACAACTTTTTCTGAAATAAAAAATATCGTACAGGACTTTCTGATGTATAATGAGTTTGCCTAAAACATTATGAAAGAAAGTGATCCTGTACGGCAAAAACATTATACAACGAAAAAACACTGATTGGTAGACTTCATCAATATTTTTTGATTTATTTTGAAACTTTTTCTGTTCCAACAGCAGATACCTTGTTTCTGCTGATACTATCCATACTGACTTTGGAATCCGCACATTCCATCCGGTTTCTGTATCAGCATTTTTTATCCGGAATAACGAAAAAATCATTGACTGCATTTTATTATGTATGTTCCTACACCAGTTTACAACTTTATAAATGGTAGACGCGCTGGCAAGCCAGTTGTTTTAAAGCCTTTATCATAGCATTTGATTTTATATGTGTTTCGATATTTTTGACGAAAATGGTAAAAAATATCTGACTACGAATACCCTGACTTAATTCAAAACGAAACTCCTGTACACTTTTTGTGCGATATTGAGAAAAATGTTCGTTCTGATAGGGTAGAATCTTCATGGCACAGTAACTGATATTAATCAGATTGACCAGCATTTCAATTCCTTTACAGCTTCGCACCATATAGTTACAAAAAGACCAGAAAGTTTTCTGTTCATAGTAGCTTGTTTCAATATTCCAGCG
>JAJEPU010000079.1 GCA_020686985.1 Brotaphodocola catenula | reverse complement strand
ACATTTTTGTGCCCTGTGCCGTATGTCCACAAAGTAGGAATTAGGGGTAAAAATCAGAAATTTCCACGATTGCGGAATTGATATGGTATAATCAATTCAACGGTTATATATGTTGTCAAAAAGGGGGAGCTGCTTCAATGAACGGAGCTACTACAATACAGGAACGGCTAAAAGATTTACGATTAAACAAAGGATTAAAACTGGAAGAACTGGCAGAGCAAACAGGTATTTCAAAATCAGCTCTTGGAAGTTATGAAAAAGATGACTATAAGGAAATCAATCATGGCAACCTTATCCTGCTGGCAGATTTTTATGGGGTGTCCCTCGATTATCTCTTTTGCCGGACAGAGAACCGGGCGGAGATCAACACGCCATTAAGGGAGCTGCATTTGAGTGATGAGATGGTAGCACTTCTGAAAAGTGGTCGGATTAACAACCGTCTGCTCTGCGAACTTGCCACCCATAAGGACTTTATCAAGTTTCTTGCGGACATTGGGATTTATGTGGATGGGATTGCCACCATGCAGATTCAGAACCTCAACGCCCTTGTCGATACCGTCCGGCATGAAATCATTGAACGGTATCGCCCCGGCGAAGATGACCCCCATTTGAAAGTGTTGCAAGCCGCCCATATCAGTGATGATGAATATTTCAGCCACATGGTTCTGGATGACCTCAACCTCATTATCCGGGATATTCGGGAAGCCCATAAAAAGGACAGCGAGAGTGCACCCCAGACCACCGTTGCTGATGAACTGAAAGAAAATCTGGAAGCAGTCGAAAATTTCAAGGGCAGCCGGGATGAAAAGCTCGTTGTACTTTACTGCAAGCAGCTTGGTATCAACTATAAAAATCTGTCAGACGAAGAATTTCGCTGGCTGATTCGGATTCTCAAAAAATCAAAGAAAATGGGAACGCCTATCAGCCAGAGGAAAAAACGGTAAAGAAAAACCGCTGTTGCATGGTTTGTCGGCTTCCATGTAGCAGCGGTTTGTGCTGTGGTTATTCAGTTAAATTTTCAGAATGACAAGCTGGAATTTATCGCAATATTCCATTCTTGGATTATACTCGCTTATAGATAATTGGTTCATCATATCCAAAAGTTTTCTTTCCATTAACTTCCATGCTTTCAGATACCTCCAGACAACTATCAGAAAACTTTTCCCAAAGCTTAAATGTCATTACCGGTGAAAACTGGCTTGTACTGCCTCCTTCCCAGATTCCATCTTTTTCATGATAGAGCGCCGGTGTGAATTTTTCAGATTTTTTCAATTCAGTGTAGTCAACATTTTTCATAGAATCATATGAAAACGTACTTTTATCTTCTCCTTCCGGTATTTCATAAGAATACAACACAATTCCATCTTCTTTCTCTGTAATAAGGAAAAGATGTGGGGAAGCATGGCGTTTCCCGTTTGTCTCATAGTAGCTTTCTTCCACAACAAATTTACCATTAAAATCTTTAGGAAGGTTCAAAATTTTCTCATTACAGATTGTATTAATGTGTTCTGCATAAGGATATGCTTTTCCTTCTTTCTTCATCTTATCAAACTGCTCTTTATTATTAAAGTGTCCCGTCATCATATCAACAAAAATATCGAGTTTCATCATGTTTTTTACCTCCAAATTATAATTTTTTAATTTTCATGTCCACATTATATAACTCTCTTGTCAACAATACAATAAATTCCTATTTGTCATAATCATTCTACCATACCGTTATGAATAAATCATCTCATGCAAAACAATTTCTTCTGCCCGGTTATGAATGTTATTGCACCGCTGCACCCATTCCATTTGATGGGTACGCTTCAATTCCTCGGTCACGCCCTCAATAGCTTTCATCTGCTCCATGATGGTATCTAATCGTTCCTGTGCCTGTTCGTTCAGGTCTGCAAGATATGTCCACAATTCTCCGGTCAGTGTTAATGTATTCAATCTGGCTGGCTGGACTTCTCTTAAATATTCCCTGTGCAGCCGTCCATACTTTCCGATGGGGCGGTGTTCTTCCGGCAGTTTCAAGTCCGGGATGTAGTAATCTCCGACGAGGATATAATCAATTCCGTTTTTTGTTATTCTTGGTTTCAATTCGCTCATATTTTTAATCTCCTCATTCTGGCCCATTTTTTTGCAAGTCTGACTCTCCAGAAATATTGGTAAATCATTGGTAAAATTGAGAATGGAACACAAGAACTGCTATTTATAGAAGTATTTAAGACGATTTGAGACTTTTTATTCTGAACAGCAAATCCTGCCGTGACAAATAAATAACACTTTTATCATTGTTGCATAACCTCGCATTTCTTAGTTTTTCTTGATATTTCGGGCTTTGTAAGCTTTTCAATTAAAAATCGTAATTACACAACCTGAATCCGGGCAACATCTTCCCTGGCATCCTCAAGATTTACATGTGTATATGTATTCAGGGTTACGCTGATCTCTGAGTGCCCATTAAATATTGCAATGCTTTTGGATTCATTCCGGATTTTGCCATATTTGAGCAAATTGATAACTGTTCCATATCCTGCAACTGTAGTAGGTCTAACACCAGTTTTTGTTGATATATATTTTTCAACCAGTTCCAGTACCGTCATATTTCCGCCGTTTGTTGCAATCTGCTCAAAATGATCCTCCTGAATTTTCTTCTCTATCTCTCGAAGCAACAAAGTCCGGCGCTTTCCTTTCGGAGTTGCATCGTTCTAGTCTAAGCGCCAGCTATATATGCAGCGCTCCTTTCCCATCTCATCGACATACTTAAATCGATATCTGCCATCAGATAACTGTATTTCTCCATTGTGTAATATACGTCCTCTATGATCTCTCCTTTTTTCACTCATAATATTTCGTCTCCTTCATTAAATATTCATTTAACTTGGAAGACTGTCTCGGTTTATTCATTATACCACAAGACCTTCCCTTCGCTAAGATAAAATGAACATTATTTTCATTACTATTTTTTCTATTTCTAATTATTGTAAAAATCATTTTTATGCCGGTCAAAAAATGTCCTTACACATATTCAAAAGATGAAGGTCATAAATACAGAATCTTGATGAAAATTTTTTATTTTTCCTGCAAAAAATACCCTTTCATAAATACGAAACGCTGAGAGGCATATTTACAGCCCCCTGATGAGATTTTTTTATTTTTTCGATTACATTGAATACTTGAAAACAAAAAACACCCACCTATTCCAGGTGAATGCCTTATCAAAATTTCATTATTTTGTTATCTGTGACACTTATCCAGAAACGCTTGCGTGTCTGCTAAAATGTAATTGCCAGCAATTATATTTTCACGTGGGTATGGGAACGTAATCTCCATCAAGTCTGCTACTCGTAAGTAATACAAAATTGTCAAAATGACAATACTGTAATACACGGGTGGAATACAATAATAGGCCCAAATGGGCACTTTCACCATTTGAGCCTATATATGTTGTGATCAAGCGTTTTTGTAACGCTTGTGGCTAAAAAAGATCTGGGCAGTTATGCGTTGACTCGCGCTTCATGAGGCGTTGCATAGCCATTGTAGCTGTGAGGGCGAACATAGTTATACTCGACGTACGCAAATTCCT
>JAJEPU010000078.1 GCA_020686985.1 Brotaphodocola catenula | reverse complement strand
TTTCTTTCTGAAATGCTCTTAAAATTCCTATTAAAATCGCATCACGAAGTGATTATACTTCTGATAAGGTAAATTATCAATAGTTTTTTACATTTTTCACATTTATGTAACAAATGACCAACTATGGATACTGCCCGGAAGTTTACCACCTCTCCATCACAGTTCACAGTATAATACACTTTTTCCGGAAATGCTATAACAAAACCCTAAGCGTTTTCTTACGAAAACCTTACGGAAATCGAATTTTTCACGAAAATTGTATTAATATTAGTACAATTCTGTTTTTATATGGCTTTTTTTAGTTCTCCGCGCTATACTGTTCATTAGTTAGTTATTTTATTTATTTTTGAACATTCATGACGAATCTGTCGTACACACGAGGACATGCGCGCACCAGCAGTGCATCTCGACATCGTGCACCTGCAAAACCAGCAAAATACGGAACCTACGAATCTGAATAATAAGATGGAGGATTTTTTTATGAACCGAATCGGACTCATTTGTCGTTACCTAAAAGAAAACCCACACAGCAGTCAGAGAGATCTTGCACAGAAGATGGAGCTCTCCCTCGGCACCGTAAACACGTTGATCAAAGAATGTATGAATCTTCATTACATTGCACCAGGAAAGAGTATCGCCGGCACTTACGAGCTGACCTGCGAGGGCGAAACCTTTTTGAACCAGTTCAAGGTGGATGGAGCTCTGATCCTTGCCGCCGGTTTCGGCTCCCGCTTTGTCCCGCTCACATTTGAAACCCCGAAGGGACTCCTTGAAGTCTTCGGTGAGCGCATGATTGAGCGCCAGATCCGCCAGCTTCGGGAAGCCGGAGTCGAAAACATCACGATTGCGGTAGGTTATCTGAAAGAAAAGTTCGAGTACCTGATCGACAAGTACAACGTGACCCTGCTCTACAATCCGGAATATTCCTGCAAAAACACGCTCGCAACGATCTACCATGCGCGCAAAGCGCTCTACGGAAAGAACATGTACATTCTCTCGTCCGACAACTGGCTCCGCGAAAACATGTTCCACAAATATGAATGCGGTGCGTGGTACGCTTCGACTTATATGGAGGGCAAAACTTCCGAGTGGGTTCTTTCCTATAATAAAAAAGGACGAATCACCGATGTGACTGTCGGAGGCGAAAATGCATGGGTGATGTACGGA
Organism: Brotaphodocola catenula; assembly: GCA_020686985.1. Lineage (GTDB taxonomy): Bacteria > Bacillota > Clostridia > Lachnospirales > Lachnospiraceae > Brotaphodocola > Brotaphodocola catenula. The sequence goes on along the minus strand of JAJEPU010000078.1, from coordinate 2,597 downwards.
CCGGTCTACTTCTCGCGGGAGTTTTCCGCCGAGTTTCTTCCGGAGCTTGAGAAAGAGTACGAGACTCCGGGAACAGAGCAATTTTACTGGGAAAATGTTCTGATCCACCACTTTGACCGCTTCGAGATCGACATTAACCGCCAGCCTGCCAACCAGATCTATGAGTTTGAGAACCTTGAAGAGCTCCGCAGATTCGATTCCCGCTATCAGACCCGCTCCAACAACGAAGCTCTTGAGCTGATCGCAAAGGTATTCAGGGTACCGGAATCCGAAATCCATGATCTGCGCTGTCTGAAATCGGGAATGACGAACAAATCGTTCCTGTTTCAGATCGACGGAAAATCCTACATCTGCCGAATTCCGGGACCCGGAACCGGTCTTTTGATCAACCGCAGGGAAGAAGCGGAAGTTTACCGGACCATCCAGCCACTCGGAATTTCCGACCGCTTAATCTATATCAGTGGAGACACCGGTTACAAGATTTCAAGATATTACGATGGCGCACGCAACTCCGAAGCCTTCAACTGGAACGACATGCGCGCCTGCATGAAAGTCCTGCATCAGCTCCACGAGTCCGGTCTGACGGTCGACCACTCCTTCGACATCCGCGAGCGAATTCTGTTTTATGAGCATCTCTGTCTCCAGCATGGCGGAATCCCGTTTGAGGATTATCAGAATGTGCGTGCTCAGATGATCGAACTTCTCGACCAGCTCGACTCGATGAACCGCCCAAAAGTCCTGTCGCACATCGATGCAAATGCCGACAATTTCCTGATTCTCAAAGACGGTTCCGTGCGCCTGATCGACTGGGAGTATGCCGGAATGTGCGATCCGCTGATCGATCTGTCGATGGCGGGAATTTACTCCTATTACAAGGAAGAAGACCTCGAAAAACTGATGGAAATCTATTTTGGACGAATCCCGGATAATACCGAGCGTCTCGTCGTTTATTCTTATGTCGCCCTCGGCGGATTTTTATGGAGTCTCTGGGCCGTCTACAAGGCTTCCCTCGGAGAGGAATTTGGCGAGTACACAATCATCCAGTATCGCTATGCGAAAGCCTACTACCGCAAAGTAAAAGAACGTTACTGTTTGCAGGGCATTTGAACAGTAACAAAAGAACTGCTGATCTGCCTTTGATTTTCTTCAAACAGGAATTTTCTAAAATGGAACATCATACCGACTAGAATTTTTTCGCAGTTCGTAATAAATTTGTTATCTTTTCCTTTTTTTGTTGTGTTATAATCAATACGAGATAAATTAAGTATAAAAATAAGATAAAGGAGATGGGGTTATCATGAAGAACAAACGGCTCTTTACCGCAACCGTGGTCGCTGGAATGATGAGTGCAATGACACTCGGTTCTGGTCTCACCGCATATGCGGCTACCGGCTGGGCACAGTCCGGCAATGCCTATGTATATTATGATGCAGACGGTTCCCAGCACAAGGGCTGGCTGAACCTTTCAAACGGCTATTACTATCTTGATCCTACAACCGGAGCTATGACAACCGGATGGAAGCAGATCAACAACACCTGGTATTATTTCCAGGCAGATGGTGTAATGGGAAATGGACTTGTCAATGACAATGGCAACTACTATTACCTTCTGACCGACGGCACGATGCACAAGGGCTGGCTGAACATCGGCGAGGATTATTATTACTTCGGAAGCAACGGAGTGATGGTGACCGGATGGCAACAGATGGACGGCGGTTGGTATTACTTTGCACCGGATTCCGGAAAATGTGTTGTCAACAAAGCTCAGGAAGTCAACGGAAGCTGGTACCTCTTCGGCGCAGACGGAAAAATGAAAACCGGATGGCAACAGGTCGACGGTTACTATTTCTACTTTCACACCGACGGACGCATGCTGACCGGATGGCTGTCTGACGGAACGAACAAGTACTACATGGATCCGGCAAATGGACGCATGTCTGTCGGAAGCAAGGACATCAGCGGTTACTACTACTTTTTCAACACCTCCGGACATCGTCAGACCGGCTGGGTTGTATTAAGCGGAAATTATTACTACTTTGATCCGAAGGCAGACGGACGCATGGTTGCAGGCGAGTCGAAGAAGATTGACGGCACGACCTATGAGTTCGGTGCAAATGGAATCTGCACCACGACTGTTTCCGTTACAAATGCTTACGATGGCACCGCTGCCCAGAACGTTTCCCACGGAACCGCTAATTCCGGCACCAGCAACAGCACCTCCGGTAACACTTCCGGCACAACCTCCGCTCCGTCTGGAAGCTCTTCTTCCAGCAATGACAGCAACAGCGGTCCTGGCGTATCCGGAACCGGCAACCAGAAAGAGAACACTTCCACTGGCACAACGATCACCGTTGGAGCAGGAAAGGCTTCCGGCACAAGCTCAACTCCGTCCGGTACCTCCACCTCTACAACGGACAGCACGAACACGATGACCAGCTCAAGTGCAAACGGCGGAACGAGCCTGACCCCGGGTCAGACCGGCGGTCCTCAGCCGTAAAGCTCACAATAACCACCAAAAGCAAGGGGCTGTCGCATTAGCAAATATTTTTGCTGGGCGGTAGCCCTGCTTTATGTCAAAATGGGATCGAAATCGGTTG
>JAJEPU010000077.1 GCA_020686985.1 Brotaphodocola catenula | reverse complement strand
GAGAATACCCATGAGCCTATCATTGACCAGCAGACCTTTGACCTTGTGCAGAAAATCCGTGGGAATGTCAGACGCTATCCGGACGGCTGGGGCGAAGCAGCTCCCCTCACAGGCTTGCTTTATTGTGCCGATTGCGGCGGCAAGATGTATGTCCACCGCACCAATAACGGCAAGCGCATTTCTCAATACACCTGCTCACAGTACACAAAAGTTCCTTGCGGGACACTCTGCAAGACCCAGCACCGTATCAATGAAGATGTGGTACTGTCCCTTGTCTCTGAAATGCTGAAAGCCATTGCAGAATATGCCAAGCATGACAGAGCCGAGTTTGTCCGTGTGGTGCAGGAAGCACAGTCCAGCCAGCAGACGGCAGAGGTCAGGAAACAGCGGACACGCCTTGCCACAGCAAAGCAGAGAGTTTCCGAGCTGGAAGTCCTGCTCTGCAAAATCTATGAGGACAACATTTTAGGCAAGCTGTCCGACAGCAGATACGCCACCCTGGACGCTCAATACGAAAAGGAACAGTCCGAGCTTACCGCTGAAATCTCTGTTCTGGAAAAGGCTGTCAAGAGCTATGAGAAGCACGAAAAGGACGCTGACCGTTTTATCGCTCTGATCGACAAATATGAGAACTTCGACAAGCTGACCATTGCCATGCTCAATGAGTTTATCGAGAAAATCCTTGTGCATGAGCGTGACCGTAAAGGCAGTATACAGACCACACAGGAGGTCGAGATTTATTTCAATTTCGTTGGGCGATTCGTTCCCCCGGCGTTTGGAGAAGTGGAGCTGACCCCGGAGGAATTGGAGGAAATCCGCAAGCGTGAGGAACGCAAGGACAGGCTTCATCAGAACTACTTGAAGCGTAAAGCCAGCGGAGCACAGAAGCGATACGAGGACAAAATCAAGGGGAGAAAAAAGGCGGAAATCGAAGCTAAGAAAGCCGCCATTCGTGCAGAGGACATTGCAAAGGGAGTGTTCGTCCCTGTCAGCAGCTTACCGCAGAGAGAGCCGATGAAAGGAGCGCAGATTGCATGAACATCACTTACAGACAGAACGGCGATTATCTTATCCCGAACATCGTTATCCACAAGACCAAGTCCATCGGACACTACGGCAGACTTCGCAAGGCGTATTTAGAAATGCACCGCCCGATACTGTTCAATGAGCTGGTGCTATCCGACAAGCTCTTTGAGCATTGCGCCGAGATTGACGAAGCGGCACGAAACCGCATGGAGCTGATCGTGCCGGAGCTGGCAAAGCAGTACGGCGTGACCGAGCAACTGAAAGCTGAAAACCAAATGGAATGGGTGCGGCAGATGAACGCTTGCAAGGCGCAGGCAGAGGAAGTTGTGAAAGCGGAATTGATTTATGATTGAGCGAGAAAGTCCGGGCAGAAAACTGTTCGGACTTTTCTCATATATTCCAAAATGACGGTAGAATTGTTCACAAGTTTTATGGTATAATTTGAATACGAAAATTGAGCAACAAATCGATATTTGTAGATGGAGGTAATCAAAATGAAAGAATATCAACATTTGATTGGAAAGATTGTTGTCGCAGTGGCGATTATAGTTGCCGCAATCATTATAGCGCAGGCTATTGGTGGAGCTGGAGAAAGTATCCGCAGTGGCTTGTGGCAATTAGGGGATGCGCTTCATTTGGCGAACTGATAAAATCCCTTTAGGAACTAAAGGGCGCACTTCTATACTCTCCTGTCGGGAGTATCGTCGTGCGTCCTGCGGAGCTTCATTCTCTGTCAGCAGAAGAAAACTGCCCGACCGAGAATGTTGCGTCACTTCGTTCCGTCAAGGGAGCTACACCCCCTTGCGCCGCTAAAGCGGCTATCCCCTGTGGACTTGCCGTCCGCAAACGGTTTTGACAAACCGTTCGCCGCCAGCAAGTTTGAAAAACCGAATACCAAAAATCAGACCGTTGACTGGTCGCACTATGCGAAAAGTTGACGGTCTTTTTTTATCCCCATTTTCAAAAAAGGAGGTCACACGAAATGTCAAAAAATCTTGAAAAGCTGAATGAGGAAATCCGTCAAGCCGAGACGCAGCTTGCACAGGAGAAGCACAAGGTACAGCGTCTTGAGAACAGGATTAAGCATCTGGAAAAGGGCGAGCGCAAGAAGCGCACCCACCGCCTTTGCAATCTGGGCGGCACGATTGAGAGCGTTGCCCCGGAGGTCAAGGAGCTTACCCGGACAGAGATTATCGAGCTGATGGAACACATCTTTTCTCTGCCCGAAGTCCAGAGAGCCGTCCACCACATGGCGATTACCCATATCAGCAGAATCAACCGGGAAAAGGAGATGAAAGCCGATGGCACTATTCCACTTCACAGTAGACCAAACGAAACGCAGTGAGGGGCAGTCAGCGATTGCTTCTGCCGCCTACCGTTCCGGTGAAAAGCTGTACAGCGAGTATTACGGCGAGTACAGCGACTACACCCGAAAGGGCGGCGTGATCTGCTCCGAAATTCTCCTGCCGCCCCATGCGCCGCCAGAATACGCAGACCGCCAGACCCTATGGAACGCCGTAGAGAAAGCCGAGCGTGGCAAGAACGCCCAGCTTGCATACAGCTTTGAGATTTCCTTGCAGAATGAGTTTTCCCTTGAGGAAAATATCGCTCTGGCAAGGAAATTTTTGTTGGAGCATTTTGTGAGCCGTGGCATGACCGTTGATGTGTCCTTTCACGAAAAGGAGCATGGGGACGGCGGCACGCCCAACCCCCATTTCCATTTCCTCTGTCCTATCCGACCCATCGAGCAGGACGGCAAATGGGGATTTAAGCAACGCCGAGTGTACGAGCTGGACGAGAACGGCAATCGCATAAGGGACGCAGACGGAAACTTTGTTTTCAACGCAGTCCCGACCACCGACTGGGGCAGACCCGAAACGCTGGAACATTGGCGTCAGACATGGGCTGAACTATGCAACGCCAAGTTTGCCGAGAAAGGGCTTGATGTCCGTATCGACCACCGAAGCTATGAGCGTCAGGGCGTGGACTTACTGCCCACCATTCACGAGGGTGCAACCGTCCGGGCTATGGAGAAGAAAGGCATACGCACCGAAAAGGGCGAGTTCAACCGCTGGATCAAAGCCACCAACGCCCTTATCCGTGAGGTCAGAAACAAAATCAATGCCCTTGTCGGCTGGATAGCGGAGATGAAAGCCGAGCTTGCCAAGCCGCAGGCTCCCGACCTTGTTTCCCTGCTGAACGCCTACTACACCCAGCGCAAAGCCGGGGCTTATTCGCAGAAAGGCAAAATCAGCAACCTCAAGGAGATGAACGAGACTTTCAATTATCTCCGTGAGAACGGCATTTACACCCTTGCGGATCTGGAAAGCCGTGTGGAGAGCCACAGCGCAACCGTCAACAGCCTAAAGGCAACGCTGGACACCCAGACCGCACGAATGAAAGCCATACGCCAGCTCCAAGACTACCGGGACACCTTCCACCGCTTGAAGCCGGTCTTTGACGGCTTGCAGAAAATCAAGTTTGAGAAGCCCAGAGCGAAATACAAGGCAGAGCATGAAGCTGAGCTGAAACAGTTTTACACCGCAAGGCGCAAGCTGACCGAGGAGTTCCCGGGCGGCAAGGTGGATATGAAAAAGCTGTCCGCAGAGTATGACCGTCTGGAACAGGAACACAGCACCACCTACGGCGAGTTTAAGACCGTCAGAGACGATTTACACCGCCTTTGGAAGGTCAAGTCGTGCGTAGATACTGCCACAAGATTTCAAGAGCGCACAGCGGAGCAAACGCTCCAAAATCGACCCAAAACACGACACAAAAAGGAGGATATGTCACGATGAATTACACCCAAGCACAGATTGACCGGGCAAACGCCGTCAGTCTGGAAGATTTTCTCCGCACACAGGGAGAGACACTTATCAAAAGCGGACGAGAATACCGCTGGAAAGAACATGACAGCTTGACCGTCAGAGGAAACAAGTGGTTTCGCCACAGCCAGAGCAAGGGCGGCTATCCCATTGATTTTGTCATGGAGTTTTACGGCAAGTCCTTTCCCGAAGCCGTCCAAATGCTGACCGGCGAAAGCGGCGAAGGACAGACCGAAGCCACCACCGCACCGCCCACAGCGTTTCACTTGCCCCTGCACAACCGAACAGCCGACAGAACAATTCAATATCTTTGCGAAAGCCGGGGTCTCAACAAAACGCTTGTTGAGGCTTTTCTTCTTTCTGGGGATATTTACGAGGACGCAAAGCGGCACAATGTTGTCTTTGTCGGCAGAGACCGAAACGGTACGCCGAGATACGCCCATGTGCGAGGAACGGCAGACCCATTCAGACAGGACATTGCCGGGTCTGACAAGTCCTATCCGTTCCGCTATGAGGGCAACGGCAGTCAGCTCTTTGTCTTTGAAGCGCCGATAGACCTTTTGTCCTTTATCTGCCTTTATCCGCAGGAGTGGCAGACAAGGAGCTATCTTGCCCTGGGCGGCGTTTCTGGCAAAGCCCTTGACCGTTTTCTTTCTGAACGCAAGGACACCCGAAAAGTGTTCCTCTGCCTTGACAGCGACGCCGCAGGAAATGAAGCCTGCACACGACTGGCAAAGTCCATTCCCGGCGAGATCGCCGTCATTCGCCTTGTCCCGGCAAGGAAAGACTGGAACGATGTTCTCCGTCAGCAA
>JAJEPU010000076.1 GCA_020686985.1 Brotaphodocola catenula | reverse complement strand
TGGCTGCATGGATCATTTTTTCGAATCATGGTGCAATTTTTAGGCTAGAGATTGCTCCGTGAATAATTCAGGTTAAACTTACAGTTGGATGGAAAAGAAAAAATAGTCTGCTATAATTAAGATAAAAGATGATTCTTATATCAATGAGAAATCATATTGTAATTTCTGTGAGTAAAGGGGAGAATAAGATGAAAAAGGTAGAAAGAACAATTTCACCAAATACAAAAAGGGCTGTGGATGTAGATAAGATAGAACAAATGTTGTTGAGCACTGGTCCATCTTATAGCTGGCATTTTGTACAGCGAGGGACAACCGAAACAATACGAAAGGGTGGAGCGGTTGTCGATAAAAACAACATGGAGAAATATTTTATTCCGCTCGAGCATTCAGGGTTTGATTTAGTGAGAAAGAATGGAAATATGGCGCAGAAGACATTGGATGGTTTTGTATTGTATATCAACTATTTAATGGAGCACAAGGAATATCGCTCGGGCATAAAAATGCCCCGTTACACAATCGAAGATTTTCTCGATTGCGAGCGAGATAAAGCACTTTTGAATAATCAGAAAAACAAAAAAACAACGGCGGGAACGAAGGTGTATGAAGAAACTTTTGTTGGCGATCAAGCAGATTTCTTTTCTGATTTTGTGGAATTCACAAATCTGATGAATCTCCGAGGAGAGACAAAATTAAGAAAATGTCTGGAAGAAATACTTTCCGAAGAAAAGTATCAGAGTGAGATGGAATTGCAGGATCAGTGTATGCTTTTTCGAGATGAGGGAGATGGCATTTATCAGGTTTTTTTGAGATTGCCGTATGATCTCATTCAGGAACTGGGATTGAAGGAACAAGATTCTCTTCAGGTAGAGGTTCAGGTTGACGAATCTCGGGAAGAAGAGTTGGAGGATTGGGAAGAGGAGATGCGCGATCAGATTACATCGGCGGTATCAGATGCAGTTTATTATTGGCCTCTCGAAGAAGATCTGTTAGAAAAATGGCAGGAATGGTTTGAGGAAAAAATTGCAATCTGGGATCTTGAGGAGGAGGAAGCACTTTCGGAAGATAAAGATCCGTTTTCTGAAAAAAATATGGCAACAACTTTAAAAGCTTATCGACTGCTTTACTTTAAAATGGAGCTGAACGGAGAAAGTGACCTGTATAATCGAGCTTGTACTGATCCAGAGTTTGGACAGGAGATGTTTCGGAAATATGAGATTCCGGGTTCACCGTATGACTTATAACTCAGAGTGTATATCCCCTCCTCATGAGAGACATTGCAGAATGTTGAGGGATGGAACCGTAAATGCGTCTTACAATGACGATGCCATCTATACGCCGGGAGTGATGGTTTTTAAGGATGATAATCGGATGTTGCTTTTGCCGAGAGATCAGTGGATGAAGCTCGATGTGATCACACTTCCGGCACCAAATCTGCGCCCAAATCCGTCAAATATCTGGAATCCGGAGCTGTCAAAACTGTTGACTTTGACAGACGACGAACTGTTCGCAATTCACAAAAAGCGTGCAAAGCGTTTGTTTGAGATTGCAAAGGTGGAAAAAGCGGATGTCTTGATTCTCGGTGCGTTTGGTTGTGGGGCATTTCGGAATTCTCCGGAGGTTGTGGCAAGAGCCTACTATGAGGTGGTTCAGGAATATCGGTATGATTTTAAGGCAATCGAGTTTGCCGTTTATTGCTCTAAGCGTGACCAGAAAAAGAATCCGACCGGAAATAATTATGCTGTTTTTCAGCGGGAATATAAGAAATTTCGGCGCGAAAAGATGTTTGATTCTGCGAGAGCGTTTCTTTCGGAGGAGGATTAGAAAATTAACGGATAGAGGAACGGTGGGAAAATAGAGTCTAAGTATGGAAAAAGGGTTTGCAGAAGATGTTGAAAATGTTGCTCTGCAAACTCTTTTCCTTTCCAGAATTTTTTTCTGGAAAATATGGATGAAAGAAACTTTGTATAATAGGAGCAGAAAGAGAGGAAAAACAAAAGATAAAAAACAAAGAATTGACTTTACGGAGAGGAGCAAAGAAAAATGAGAGATATGTTTTTTGATGAAAAGGATGAGTCAGAGTGGGAGAAAAAGTCAGAGTTCGCAACCTTTTATCAGGATGTAAAAGAACGGTATAGGAAGTCGGGGCGCTATATAGCGAAGATGAAATTTATTACAGGAGAAGATCAGGTTGATGCTTTCACAGAGAAATATATGGAGATGCAGGCAGAATATTGGATTGCACTCTTATATTTGGCATACAGAAAAAATGCAATGGATCAGGATGAGCTTGTCAAAATCATGAAATATGATGCACATGATGCCGAGCAGTTTTTTGAGAAGTTTGAGGAACTTGCAAGGACTTCAAGTGTGCAGAAGAAAGTCCAGAATCTTTCTGTGAATCAGGAAAATGGAATGTGGAGACTTGATTTTAGCGTTCTCAAAACAGAGTTCATTAATTTTAATATCGGGATGATCATTGAAAAGAAAGAGGATGTAGAAGCTCAGGTGGATGAGTGGAAAGAGAAATTGGAGATGGAACGCGCCAAGATCCGAGAGCATGAGAGACGTATTGAGGAGATTAAACGAAACATTCAGGAAGTGGAATGCAACGTGGAAGCGAGAAAGAAGGCAAAAAAAGACGTAGAGACGGAGTATGTCAAAGCATATATGAGAGAACGGCATAAACAGGAACGTGCAAATCAGGAAAGACCTTTTGCACAGGAGACAGAATTTGTTTCGGATTTTCCTTGGAGCTGGTTATTGCCAATTGAAGATGCGAAAATGAAAAGATAATGAAGCAGGACAAAAAACAGAGCGTGCCTGACTATGGCGCGCTCTGAAAGTAAATTTTGAATTAATCTGAATTAAATGGAATCAAATTCGTCACAGATCTCCTTTGACGGCGGTGCAGTCAGGAGGGAGACTACCAGGATCGCGAGGGAGGAGATCAGGAAAGCCGGAAGCAGTTCGTAAATGTTTAAGATGCCTCCCATCGGACGGACAAGGTACTTCCAGACGAAGACCATGACGCCACCGGCGATCATGCCTGCGAGTGCACCACTTAAGTTTGTCCGTCTCCAGAACAGAGAGAAGAGGATGAGCGGACCAAACGAAGCGCCGAAGCCTGCCCATGCAAACGATACGATCGCAAATACAGAGCTGTTCGGGTCCCATGCGAGGAAGACTGCGACCAGCGCAATGCCGATGATTGTCAGACGGGCACAGAGCATAGAAGTCTTTGCACTCATCTTGATTTTCAGGAAATCCTGAAGGAAGTTCTGAGAGATGCCGGAGGCAGCGGTCAGAAGCTGGGAGTCCGCGGTCGACATCGTGCAGGCGAGAATTCCTGCGAGCACGACACCTGCGATCAGAGAAAGCAGGAAATTGTGCTGACTCAGCAGGTTTGCAAACTGGATGATGATCGTCTCAGACTCAGAGCTCTGGGTGAACAGCGGAACAGCACCTGCGACGGAAGCACCGTAGCCGATGATACCGATCAGGATTGCCACGCACATTGAGATCAATACCCAGACGCTTGCGATACGGCGGGAGAGAGTCAGTTTCTCCTCCTCCTCGATTGCCATGAAGCGCAGGAGAATGTGTGGCATTCCGAAATATCCAAGTCCCCATGCAAGCGTGGAGACGATCGTGAGAAAGCCATATGGGGATGCTGAGTTTGTTGCACGGTCATGAGTCTGTGTCATCGAGAGATAACCCGCCATGGAAGAAGCATTCTGTACAACGGCGTCCCAGCCACCTGCAAGGTGGATGCCATAAAACACGATGATAATCAGAGAGAGCGTCATGACGATACTCTGGATCAGGTCAGTCGTGGATACAGCGAGGAATCCGCCAAGGACCGTGTAGCCAACGATGACAATAGCTCCGATGATCATTGCCACATGGTAGTCTACCTGATAGAGGCTCGAAAACAGTGTTCCGACAGCTTTAAATCCAGATGCGGTGTACGGGATGAAGAAGACAAGAATGGTGAGTGCGGAGATGCACATCAAGATATTCTTATCATCGCGAAATCTTCTTGAAAAGAAATCCGGGATCGTGATTGCATTACATGTAATCGAGTAACGGCGCAGACGCTTGGCAACGAAGAGCCAGTTCAAATAAGTGCCGACTCCGAGACCGATTGCCGTCCATCCGGCATCTGCAATTCCGGTTAAATAGGCGACACCCGGAAGACCCATGAGAAGCCAGCTACTCATATCGGAAGCCTCTGCACTCATTGCGGTGACGAACGGTCCGAGTTTTCGACCGCCGAGATAAAACTCATCTGTGGAATCTCCACTTCCCTGTTTACTAAAATAAAATCCTACATACACCATTGCGACAAGATAGACGACAATGGAGATGAGAATTCCAATCTGTCCTGAAATCATAAAGCCATTCCCTCCTCATTCCCGCAGATCCATTTAAAATTATGAATAAATAGAAATCTTCAAGTTGTTGTGATCTGCAATGTTGAGGTCGATTATAGCATACAGTAAAGTAGACTACAATACAGAATAAAGTATAGAATAAAGACTGTACGATTTAATGATAAAAATCTAAAAAAGCTATATTTTATATATAAAAATAACTAGACGATAAATTAAAATATTACGAGAAAGAAAAATGTATTTTTTCGTAAACAATCTTTATAAATATGAATTACCACGTCTGAAGTCTCCGTTTCCTACGCCATCAGGCGTGGTTTCCAAAAGACTACGATAAGTGGCTTAT
>JAJEPU010000075.1 GCA_020686985.1 Brotaphodocola catenula | reverse complement strand
CAAGCGGATATTCCAAACCGCAAATTCATAGCCGAGACAATCACGCTGCGAGAGCTGCCCACCGCCCAGCCTGTCCCCATGCTCCGTATGGCAGATGTGGAGCTGACGAGCGTGGATTGGTTATGGTTTCCGTATATCCCATTTGGAAAGCTGACCATCATACAGGGCAACCCCGGAGAGGGCAAGACCTACTTCGCCATGCGTCTGGCGGCGGCTTGCACCAACCGAAAGCCCTTGCCCGGTATGGAAACCCTTGAACCGTTCAATATCATTTACCAGACTGCCGAGGACGGTCTGGGCGATACGGTCAAGCCCCGACTGACGGAAGCAGACGCAGACCTTGAACGAGTACTTGTCATTGATGACAGGGACGCACCTCTGACCCTTGCCGATGAACGCATAGCAAGGGCAATCCGGGAAAACAACGCAAGGCTGGTTATCATTGACCCGGTACAGGCTTTTCTGGGCGCAGATGTGGACATGAACAGGGCAAACGAGGTACGCCCGATATTCCGCAGTCTGGGAGACATTGCACAGGCTACCGGGTGCGCTATCGTGCTGATAGGACACCTCAACAAAGCCGCAGGAACGCAAAGCACCTACCGGGGATTAGGGTCTATCGACATTACGGCGGCAGTCCGCAGTCTGCTCTTTATCGGCAAGCTGAAGGACAGTCCCACAACAAGAGTGCTTATCCATGAGAAAAGCTCCCTTGCGCCGCCCGGACAGTCCCTTGCCTTTTCTCTGGGAGACGAGAAAGGCTTTGAATGGATAGGAGCTTATGACATTACCGCTGACGAGCTTCTTGCCGGGACGGACACCGGCAAGAAGGAAAGCAAGACCGCACAGGCAGAAATGCTGATACTGGAACTGCTGGCAGACGGAAAGAAAATGCCGAGTGCAGAGCTGGAAAAAGCGGTCAATGACAGGGGCATATCCTCACGCACGATGAGGACAGCTAAAAGCCGTATTGGAGACAGGCTTGTAACCGAGAAAAACGGTGCTTCATGGATTTGCCATCTCCGAGAGTAACACAGGAACAAGGCAAGCGTGGCAAAGACGGCAAAGGTTTTATAGATACCTTAATGTTGCCGCCTTGCCTTCTTCCCTCATACCGATCACCGCCCGATGATGAAAAGTCACCGGGCATTTTTCATTTACAGGAGGATTTTGAATGAACAATACCGCAACCAACAGCACCCCTTGCCCTACTGTCAGAAAGCAGATCGGCAAGACCACCTATATCGTCCGTGTCCATTTCAGCGAGACCGCCAAAGAGACGATGGAGGACAAAATCAAGCGTCTGCTCCGTGATGAAGTCCGTAAAATGTGACTTCTTTGTAAACTTGATTAAAAAGTCCTTGACAATTTGTTTCTGGAAAAACAGCCAAGTCGATTTTGATTTCCTGCGGCGCTCGCCTTGCTGTGTTCGACATTGCAGAGTTGCGTGAGGTCACGGCTTATGATGAGCTGGAGCTGGACACTCTGGGAGACAGGAAAACTGCCCTGTTCCTCATCATGAGTGATACGGACGATAGCTTTAACTTCCTAATCTCTATGTGCTACACCCAGCTGTTTAATCTGCTCTGCGAAAAGGCGGACGATGTGTATGGCGGCAGGCTTCCAGTCCATGTGCGCTGTCTCATTGATGAAGCCGCCAATATCGGGCAGATTCCTCGTCTGGAAAAGCTGGTGGCCACCATCCGAAGCCGTGAGATCTCCGCCTGTCTGGTGTTGCAGGCGCAGAGTCAGCTCAAGGCGATTTATAAGGACAACGCCGATACCATTATCGGAAACATGGATACTTCCATCTTCCTGGGCGGTAAAGAGCCGACTACCCTCAAAGAGCTGGCTGCCGTGCTGGGCAAGGAAACCATCGACACCTACAACACCGGAGAGAGCCGTGGCCGGGAAACTTCCCACTCTCTCAACTATCAAAAATTGGGGAAAGAGCTGATGAGCCAGGATGAGCTTGCTGTTATGGATGGCGGCAAGTGCATCTTGCAGCTGCGCGGTGTGCGCCCTTTTCTTTCGGATAAGTACGACATCACCAAGCACCCTAATTTCAAATACACAGCTGATGCAGACAAGCGAAATACCTTTGATATTGAAGCATTTTTGTCTGCCAGACTAAAACTCAAGCCTGATGAGGTCTGCGATGTATATGAAGTAGACACGGAGGGCGTGTAATACGGTTCCGCTGAGAAAGGAGTGATCGTATCTATTTGCCGCAACTGCCCTCTATGGGCCATTGGCGTACAAAGCGGACAATCGCAAGAAAAAATAATGAAAAAGGAGGACAGCCGGAATCATGCCCCCGGAAACCGGGCGGCAGATTGTTCCGGCTTTTGTATGCCTATGAAACATGACAAACCTATTTTTTAATCAGATTCCGGCTAACAAACTATATGGCATTTTTTGAACAGGCAATCACCGTTCTTCAGACCCTCGTTATCGCGCTCGGTGCTGGTCTTGGTATCTGGGGCGTTATCAACCTGCTGGAAGGTTACGGCAACGACAACCCCGGCGCAAATGCTCATGGTTAATAAAGAAGCACAACAAAACAGGACAAGGACAGTCAGCCCCGCCGCTATTCCGAGCAAGGCAAATTATAGGGTAAAGTCTAAAAAGCATTTGTAACATTTCTATAAACTCTATTGACTTGAACACCTCCGGGAGTTATAATATGTTTTGCTATTTAGGAACGCTAAATAGCAAAACTAAAGTGAGGTAGAGAGTATGGATAACAGGTATGTGCAGCAATTCAAAAAAGGCTCTCTTGAAATGATACTTTTGTGCTTGATCGGACGCAAAGAAACCTACGGCTATGAAATCATTACAGAGCTAAATAACAGCGCGTCCGTTTTGGGCTATGCAAAAGAGGGAACGATTTACCCTATTCTGTATCGTTTGCAGGAAGCCGAGTTAATCCAATGCCGATTAGCCCCGGCAGCGGCAAATGGCGGATCAAAAAAATACTACTCCCTTACCCATAAGGGCAGAGAGGTATTAGACGAGCTGATTTTATTTTGGGCGAGCTATGAAAGTTGTGTAAATGGCTTTATTGCCACCTATCAAACAGCGGAGGTATCAGAATGAAAGAGCAATACATTAAGCAAGTGGAAAAGGAATTGAGTTTAACACGCAAAGCAAAAAAAGAGGTCGTGCGTGATCTGAATGAAGTCTTTGCTTCTGCGTTGGAGCATGGCGAAACGGAACAACAGGTAATCGAACGGTTAGGCACTCCCAAAGAGTTTGCAGAGAATACCGCCGAGCAGTTAGGCATTGACAGCGCAGCACCGCAGAAACGGAAAGGGATTATTTCGAGCGTTGCAGCCCTTGTCGTTGCCGTTGCAGCGTTTGTGATTTACGCCACTACCCAATCCGGGAAAGTGCCGGACGGGGCAATCGGACAAGCAGACGCAATGACAAACATTCAAGTTGAGGGAGCTTTTGGATTTGACGCTTCACAAATCATTTTGGCAGTCGGTGTAATCGCGGTTACAATCGCAATCATTCAGATTATCCGAACCGTCCGCAAAAACAGGAGGTAGCTATGAAAAAATTTGTTTCAATAATCGCTATTTTACTTATGCTTTCTTTGGCTGCCTGTTCCAATCAAGATACGCCGTCCGCTGCGGATAATCCAAGCAATACACAAACAGAAAGCAATACCATGCTTGACGCGGGTGTATGGCCTGTGAATGAATACACCGAGGGGCTTCCCGTCCCGTCCGGTACGGTCGGTTGGGCTATGCTTGATACGGAACATGAGAATTGCAGTATCAGTATTGTGGATATAAGCGAAACCGACTATAACGACTATTTAGAGCTTTTGAAGCAAGAGGGGTTTTCTATAATAGAGGAAGTGTCGGAAGAAATTGAGGGACAGGACTATGTTTCTATCGGTACGCTTTTGTCAAATGGCGAAAAGGGATTGAGTATCAGCTACATTCCCGATAACTTCACAATTTACATTTCTTTCCTTAAATAATGAAAATTAAAATGATTAAATCGCCTGATAGGTGGGTGCTTTGCCCTATTTGTGGAAATAAAACACGAACAAAGATACGCCCCGATACAATACTTGAAAATTTCCCTCTGTTCTGTCCGAAATGCAAACAAGAAACACTAATCAGCGCAAAAGATTTGAATGTAGCTGTAATCCCACAACAAATAGCGGAATCAGCCGGAGCAGTCAACGGTCAAGATGAACGGCGCATAAATGCGCCGCCGTTGACAGCCCTGCCTGTTTCCGCTGATGGGTAATCAAGGGAGCGACAGACTAAAGTGCTGTCGCTCCCCTCACATTATGGAAATGAAAATTGAATATCGACCAAGCTGCAACGCCACAGATTTTTTGAAAGTCCGTGGCGTTTTTTTTGCGCCCATTTTTGGCAGACCGCACATTCCTGTTGTTGTAGAAAGTGACGGGGAAATTTGCCCAAAACGGTCTTGCGTACCGTAGTAGTGATGAAAAGAATACCGCAGCCATTTGGAAGAAAGGTATGGGGCTACCGTAGTAGTGATGAAGAAATCCAAGGGAGCGTTTGGCATTTTCCATTTCCGTCCGTAGAAGAAAGCAAAACCACAGCGGGCAGGACACGCCACCGCAATCGCTATATTGACGGAAACAAGCCAAGCCGCCCCCTGCGGATTGCCGCAAAGTCAGCCGTAGAGGAAAGCGGCAGTTTCTTAGAGCAAGATTCTACCGCAGTACCAAAATTCGCTTATCGCTCATTTTGCCCCTGCGGGAATCTTGTTGGGGAGTGCCTTCCCCAAACCCTGCTATGCGGCTTGTGCCGCTTAAAAATCCCTCAAAATATTTTTTCGGATTTTTCAAAAACAGTTCCGCTTCACACCCCGTTTTTCTCCTAT
>JAJEPU010000074.1 GCA_020686985.1 Brotaphodocola catenula | reverse complement strand
CACAACCGATTTCGATCCCATTTTGACATAAAGCAGGGCTACCGCCCAGCAAAAATATTTGCTAATGCGACAGCCCCGCGCCGAGGCGCGGTTGCTTCGGCAGCGACCTTCCCGCTTTAGTTGTCTAAGATTGTTCACAGACAGCTCGCTACATATACACGCACACATAAATCGAATGACATTCCCAAACGAAATCAATCTAATCCCACACTCTTACTCCGCGCGATAATAGATCTTCCACCTTCCACTGCGATAACGCCAGATAAAGAACGACGCGCGCACAATCCAGTCCACAACCATCGCAATCCACACACCGATCGCTCCGAGTCCCATTCCAATTGCGACGATATAGCTCAATCCAATTCGAAAAACGATCATTGATCCAATCGAGACCACCATCGGGAACTTCACATCATTTGCCGCACGCAGAACACTCGTCAGCGTAAATGCCGACGGCCACAAAAGGATCGCACAGCCATCATGAATCAACACCAGCGTCGATGCAAGCGCAAGTGTCTCATCCGACAATCCGTACAGATTCAGAATCATCGGCATCGCTCCAAGCACCGCAAGACAAGTCACCATATTAACCGCATACGTCACCGTCATCAGCTTCTTCGTGTAATACTGCGCCTGATCGTAGTCCCCCGCTCCGACACACTGACCAATCACCGTAATCATCGCCAAATTCATCGCACTTCCCGGAAGCACGCCCATCGAGTCGAGGTTATTTGCAACTGCATTTGCTGCAATCTGGATCGTTCCAAATCCCGCAATGATACCGACGACGAGCACTCGTCCAAGCTGGAAGATACTATTCTCCACTCCGCTCGGAATTCCGATATTCAAAATCCTGTGAATCATTCTTCCATCCCAGTGAATTCCATGTGCCCCTGCATGAATGTCGAGCACCGGATTTCTCAGTCTCAGATAAAGAAGCACGCAGGCAGTCATTCTCGAAATCAGAGAAGCAAGTGCCGCACCTGCCACGCCCCAGTGGAATCCAAAAATGAATACATAGTCGCCCACTGCATTCATCACATTCATCAGAATCGAAACCTGCATCGAAATTCTGGAGTTTCCCATCGATCGAAACAGCGCCGCACATGAATTGTACACTGCCAGAAACGGATATGACAACGCAGAGAGAATCAGATAAATCAGCGCATTCTGCATGACATCCGCCTCAATCTCTCCGTACAAAATCGAAAGAAACAGTCTGCGGAAAATCAGGCACAACACCATGATACCGACTGCGATAAGTCCCGTAATCAAAAGCAACTGATCTGCCGCCTGACACGCCTTATTCTTGTCCTTCTGTCCCAGATACTGCGACGATACAACAGCTCCTCCCGTCGCTATCGCCGCAAAAATATTGATGATCAGCGTGTTTATCATATCCACCAGAGAGACACCGGATGTCGCCGCCTCCCCTGCACTTGAAACCATCACCGTATCCACCATTCCGACCGTCACTGCCAGAATCTGCTCCACAACAAGTGGCGCAATCAACCACCACAGCGCCTGATTGGAAAAAAGGGTTCCTTTTATCTCTTTTTCTCTCATAATCCGTCACACTCTTTTCCCTTTTATTCTCTTTTACGCTTTATTCTCTTTTACATTTCCTTTTATTGATCTTTGCAAACTTTAATTTTACAAACCCGCAAAATCTCTTTCACCATCACTTCCGGGTTGATTGGCTTTGTCAGATATCCAGTCATCCCGGCTTCCCGACACTCTTCATAACTCTCTGCGGTGGATTGCGCTGTCATCGCAAGAATCGGAATCGCCCCGACATCCGAAGACTCCATCGCACGAATTTTGCGCGTCGCCGTAAGTCCATCCATCACCGGCATCATCACATCCATCAAAATGATATCGTAAGTTCCCGGCGGAGCTTTTGCAACTTTCTCGCTTGCCTCCTGCCCGTTCCACGCCTGATCAACGCTTGCGCCATAATCCGTCAGATAAAACTCTGCGATCTCCATATTGATCTCATTGTCCTCCGCAAGAAGAATGTTCTTTCCGGCAAGCTCTTTTTTTAATATATCTTTTTTTGATGTGCCTTCTTTTGATATGTTTTTTTCTAAATTCTCTGTCTCCGCCCCATCTTTTGAATACGTTTCAGTCTGATTTCCAATCGTAGCCGATCCATTTTGCATATTCTTAACCCGGCTCGCCTGCACATCAAGCTCAAATGGAATTGTGACGACAAACGTTGTCCCAACTCCGACACGGCTCTGAACCTGTATCGTTCCGTTCATCTTTGCGACCATCTCTTTCACGATCGACATACCAAGCCCGGTTCCCATGTAATGTGTTCGGGCATCCGTTTTTTCCTGGCTGAACGGCTCAAACAATCTGTTTTTCACAAAGTCCTCACTCATTCCGACTCCGCTGTCCGTGATCTTAAACTCATAGACAACCGTCTTCTCATCGGCCGATGCCTCCCTCGTGTAGACATCGATTGTTCCATTCGGCTTGTTATACTTGATCGCATTGCTCAAGATATTCAGCAAAATCTGTCTCAGATGAAGCGGACTTCCGAGCAGATGAACATGGCTGAGATTTTCCTGGTATGCATGATAGCCAATTCCAGTCTCCGACAGTTGACCTTCGATCAGCGATGCAACCTCATTCATCAACTCCTCAATATCAAACGGCTTTCTCTCCGGAACAAAGTGCCCCGCCTCCATCTTGCTCATCTCAAGCACATCGCAGACAAGCGCCAGCAAGTGCGTGGAAGAGAGTCGAATCTTTTCAAGGCAGACATCTACCTTTTCCGGATCTTCCTTATTCCTCGCAATGATATCGACCATTCCCATGATTCCATTGATCGGTGTCCGAATGTCATGACTCATGCGATTCAGGAATTCTGTCTTTGCCTTGCTCTCAAGATCCGCCTTCTTAAATGCAACCTGAAGACGTTCCCTCTCCATCTTCTCCTGCTCATGAAACACTGAAGTATTCTTGAAGAGAATCATTCCATGCACAACACTGCGCTCAACTCCACTCTCATCATCATAAACGGGGTCCTGGGACATCAGAATCATTTTCTGAAGCCAGATCAGCGTTTTCTTTGCATCGAGTTCCCGGTACTCGACTGCAACCTGTTTTGCGCCCGTGTTAAAACGTTCCAACAGTTTTTCCGAGGAATCTGCAATTCGATAGTTCTCCATCGTCTCACCTGAGATAAACTTCCGCCGTCCCTCACAATATTCATTGTAAGAACACGGAAGATCAATCCCGAGCTCAAAGTGGTGAGCCTCCGCATCCCGATAGAAAATCTTTTCAATCCGATCATTTGTCAGATCTACGGTATAGACCGCCTCAGCCGTCTCGAGAAGCGCATCGACGTAATTGCTGTTCTCGAGGATCGACTGCTTCATCTGCTCGTAATAGCGGGTCAACTGGCGTTTCTCAATCGCCTCAAGCTGTGCAGAGTCGCGGAAATACTCAAATCCGAGCACAAAGTGATGCAGTTCTCCATGTGCATTGGAATCACAATAGAGGATCGTCAAGCGCCCTCTTCTCATATGGTCGCCTTCCGGATACTGACAAAGATACTCGCTCTTCTCATGCGTTTTGGAGAGCGTCTTTTTCAGATATGAGAGCTGAAGCTCCTCCCAGAGTTTCTTCCTCGTCTCCGGAGTCGAAAGCTCCTGCACAATCTGTTCCACCGCTCCGGAATAACTTCCATCGTCCGCGAGGAAGAAGGACGAGCTTGCACGCAGTACCCGGTACTGATCCTGCAGTCCATCGCAGTACACACAGTCCGTAAAGGAAAATCCTTTTTCTTTTATGAACCTGAGAACACTCAGATTGATCTGTTTCTCCTTTATCTCCTCCTCCATCTTCGCCCGGTTCTTGTCAATGTACATGTTCTTATCCGCATAGCGGAAAAGTTCTCTCATCGTGCACTCTGGGAAATCATCCGACAGTGCATATCCCGCCGCATAACTGATCGGCATCTCCGGATGTCCCTTCGAGTACTCCGCCATATGCGTCCGAATCTGTGCCATGCAATTCTGGACTTCCTCATGGTTCAGACCATGCAGAACTGCAAGGAACTCATCTCCGCCATTTCGCCCGACAAAATATTCCGATGCAAGCGCCTTTCTCAGCTCCACCGCAAAATTTCGAATGTACTCGTCTCCTTTTGCATGTCCCAAGCTGTTGTTAATCGTCCTCAAATTGTTTAAGTCAAAGACGCAGAGCGCAGTCGCTCCATTATCCCCCGCAAGCTCGGGTGTGCTGAGAATCTCCTCGCACTTATTCTTATTCGAAAGACCGGTCGCCTCATCTAAATAGACCTTGCTCTGCAAAATTCGGTTCATCGCCGCATATCGCAGAGCTTTAACTAACTCAATTCCGATCAGAATCACCAGACCGATCGTATCCAATACCACGACCTGTTCAAGATAACTCAGCGCAGTCGCCTTTTTCTGGGAATACGCCTCCGCCAGTCCGGTCGCCTCATCACAGATGCAAAAAAAGGCTTCGCTCTCCGCAATGATGTCGGTATTCTGGTATCCCACCTGGCGCACCTTCAAAATTTCTTCTCTCATATCATCAAAATCTGCACTCAGCTCTGTCAACTTGTGCTGAAATTGTGCATCATTGAGGCGGACAAGATTCCATGTATCACTGCCCTCTCTGAGTCCCTCAATAAAAGATGCCACGCTCTCAATCATCTCATCCTGCGGGGAACCCGCAATCTCCAGCTTTATAATCTGCTGTGTCGTTCCTCTCACAAGTCCGGCATAGTTTACGACGCGGGCAGTTCCCTGAATTTTTCCCACAATCGACATAATGCAAAAAAACAGTACAATCAGTACTGTCGTCAAAACCGTCATCCCGCCACGAACCAGATAAGAGAGTTTGTTCTGTTTCTTTTTCGTTGCCACGTTCTGTCTCCCGCATTTAATTCTTACTGTTCACGCACACGTGCCCAGTAACGGAATTTGCCGTGGTTTCACATTTAAATACGGCAAATTTCCGCTACCACTACGTTATCTCACGGCACTTTCGGTTCTAAAATTGCCTACCTGTAAACAGTAACATCCATTTCTTATTTACATTTACATACTCATACTCACTCAACCTAAATTTCATTAACAATTTCTACGATTGCACCTCCCGTTGTAAGCAGACAATAACTTTGTGACCAAAATATCTCTTTCCATAAAGACTTTCTTATCATAGGAAATTCTTTTTTAATAAGGCGACTACTTGCGGATTTATATGCATTAATAAACCTGAATTATTCACGGAGCAATCTCTAGCCTAAAAATTGCACCATGATTCGAAAAAATGATCCATGCAGC
>JAJEPU010000073.1 GCA_020686985.1 Brotaphodocola catenula | reverse complement strand
TTTTTTGCCCCCTAAATGCGTACATACCAGGGTGGAAGTTTAAGGGGCGGTGCTTGGGTAAACGGCCAGGAACGAATATTGACATTGTAAATAAAAAGTTATACAATGGATATAATAAGAGCGAAAGGAGTTGCTACCTATGGCAAATACAAATATTAACATTCGTATGGACGCAGACTTGAAGCGGCAGTTTGAGGCGTTCTGTGCTGATATGGGAATGACGATGACAACGGCGTTCAATGTTTTTGCGCGTAAGGCTGTGAGGGAGTATAGAATACCCTTTGAAATCAGCGGCGATGTGCCGAACGCTGAAACCGTCGAGGCAATCAAGGAAGTAAAGAGAATGAAAGCCGATCCGAGCCTCGGCAAGACCTATTCCAATGTCGATCAGATGATGGAGGAGCTACTTGCCGATGTATAACATAAGACCAACCACAAAATTTCAGAAGGATTTGAAGCGCGTGAAAAAGCGCGGCTTTGATATTTCTTTGCTGACCGATATTATTAAAAAGTTGGCTGCGGGGGAGCCGTTGCCGGAGAAGAACAGGGATCACCAACTTTCCGGGGACTATGCGGGGTGTCGTGAGTGCCACATTACGCCGGATTGGTTGCTGATCTACGAAGTGGACGGGGACGAGCTGATTTTATATCTCACCCGGACGGGATCGCATAGCGATTTATTTTAGGGGAAGGAGGAAAGGTCTATGAGTTGGGATAAAGAGAGGATCGCGCAGATACAGCTTCCCGATCCGGCAGACGATGATCCGCACCCTCGGCTGCTCCTGGAAGGGTACGGCATACACGCCGGACAGGGTTTTACCGCCTTGTTTCCAGATGGCTGGCACGAGATTACCCTTGAAGTGGCCTGGGAGCCAACAGGCCCCGGCTGCTGGTACATATCCACGCCTGGATTTGAGGGTGTGTGTCCCGTGGGCCTGTTCGTGAAAGTATGAAAACGATCCGGCAGATAGCCGACGAGATAGGGGTATCAAAGACAGCAGTAAATAAACAAATCGCAAACCTGGGTTTGCGATCAGGTTTGCGAAAAAACGGAAACCAGTTTGCGATTGATGAACACCAGGAAGCCTTGATAAAAGAGGCTTTTTCTGAAAAATCGCAAACCGAAATCGAAAACCAAACGCAAACTAAAACGCAAACCGAAAACCACGAAGTTTCCGATTTGGTTTGCGTTTTACAGGCCACCATCGACACACTGCAAGGGCAGCTTGAAGTAAAAGATAGGCAGATTGAAAAGCTGACGGAGGCTCTGGTTGCCGCCCAGCAGACAGCAGCGGCGGCCCAGGCCCTTCACGCGGGGACAATCCAGCAGCAGCTTCTTACCGGGGAGGCCGGAGCGGATCAGCAGGGCCAGGAGCCGGAGCAAAAGCGCGGGTGGTTTAGTAAACTGTTTGGAAAGTAGAAAGCAACTTAAAGTTGCTCAATAATTGGTGGTAGCAACCAAGAAGTTATTGCTAAAATGATGATCAGAAAGGAGGAACAAATATGAGTATAGCGGCACCAATGCTGGTTATTTCTTTGATCATCTATGCAGGTCTTTTCGGGCTATTTATCTATCTGGTTATCTTGATTATTCGAGCTTTGAAGAAATATATTAGGTCTAAAGATGTAAGAGCTGAAAAAAGCGTCCTTAAGCAAAATTTAGGTGAAGTATTGAAAGACTTGCGGACTAAAAATAAGATGACCCAAGAATTTGTAGCAGAAACAATAGGGGTTAGTCGGCAAGCAGTATCTAAGTGGGAAAGCGGAGAATGTGATCCGAGTACCTCTAATTTGATTGCGCTGGCAAAGTTGTACGGAACGACGGTTGAGGAAATTTTGCAGAGCATAAAGCAGTAATTTGACAGTGTGGCCGAAGTCCCAGCCGGAGCCGCCCGAAAGCAGCGGGAAACCGTAGCGGTTGGCAGCTCCGGCAATCCCCCGCGGGAGCGCGCAAAAGCACTTTCATACTGCCAGCCCCAAAGGGGCGGCGGTGTGAAAGTGCTTTTGCGTTACTTTCTCACAAGAAAGTAACAAAGAGGTTGTGGCCTGCGGCCTGGTATGGTAAAATAGGAGTAGTAGGATATAGGCTTTTTGCAGGAAAGGGACGGGTGATTTTATAGGTACAACCATTTCGGGAATGACGGGCCGGGGAAGTATCCGGCACAACAACAGGAGCTTTTCAGCGGCGAATGTAGACCGAAGCAGGTCGGGGCAGAATGTCACCTTTTGCAACGAGGATTTGAAGAAGGTGTACCACGAACTTTTCGATGAAGCCCTGGCCGCCTACAATGCCAAAAAGAAAAAGACCAGGGACAAGATACCAGATTACTATGAGCATATCCGGCAGAGCAAACAGGAGAAGCTATTTCACGAGGCTATCTTCCAGATCGGCAACTTGACGGACTGCGGGTGCGGCTCCCCTGGAGGGAAACGGGCGGCGGCAGCTCTCAAAGAATTTGCAGAGTCCTTCCAGGAGCGCAACCCTCATCTGCGGGTGTTCAATATGGTGCTGCACATGGACGAGGCCACGCCCCACCTCCATGTGGACTTCGTGCCGGTGGCAACGGAGCAGAGCCGGGGCCTTTCGACGCGGGTATCAATGAAACAAGCGTTAAAGCAGCAGGGATTTGAAGGGCTGGGCCGGAAGCAGACGGAATGGAAAGCCTGGATGGAACGGGAGAAAGAAGCCCTAACGGAAATCGCCCAGGCGCACGAGTTTGAGATCATCAGCCTGGGCGGTGGCCGGCCTCATATGGAGCTGCCAGAGTACAGAGCAGCGGCCCAGAGGCTTGAAGCTATCCAGGAACAGGTGACAGCGGCAGAGCAGGAGATCGCGGCCCTGGAAAAGCAGAGAAAGGCCCTGCAAGGGAATGTGAAGCTGCTGAAAGCGGTTGAGAAGGTCAAGCCCGATCTGGATGCAATACAGCCGGAAAAGACGCTGACAGGGGCCGTCAAGGGCGTGACGGTGGAGCAGGTGAAGGAGCTGAAGGCGGCGGTGATCCGGGGCGCGGCGGCAGAGCAGAAGGTGCGGGAGCTGAAGGTAGAAAACCAACAGCTTCAGCAGAAAATCCCTTCGACGAAAGAAAAGCTGAAGGAGGCCCAGGAGCGGCAGCGGCTTGAAAATGAAAACCGGCAGCTCAAAGTGCAGGTGGAATACCTGGAAGAAGATTTGAGCCGGGAGCGCGGGTTTTCGGCGCGGCTCCGGGAAGGGATCGGGGCGGTGCTGGATTTCCTGGATCGGCACTTGCCGGAGCAGTTCCGGCCCCTGGTCGAAAAGGCGCGGGAGCTACTACCTGTGCCAGAGGTGCAGCAGCCGGAAAGAGAGCAGGAACGGGGCCACACCTGGGGCGGTATGGAGCTGTAAAAGAAGCCTGTCCGGGGGCCTTGCAAGAGCCGCCCGGACAGGCTATAATAACAGTAAAAATAGGGAATTAACTTCATTGATAATATATGCCCCCCTATGGGTATGGGGGGATAGCAGGGGGTTGGTTTGTCGTAAAATAGGGAATTAACTTCATTGATAATATATGCCCCCCTATGGCCTTTAGGCCAGGGAAAAAATAATAAAATATTTTCTCTCGGACAGGGAGAAAGTCGGAGGGGGTTATGGGGGTGAGCGGCGGGGTGTGGGAATGTGGTAAACCTGAAAGGTTTTCCATCATTTCCATG
Source organism: Brotaphodocola catenula (assembly GCA_020686985.1). Lineage (GTDB taxonomy): Bacteria > Bacillota > Clostridia > Lachnospirales > Lachnospiraceae > Brotaphodocola > Brotaphodocola catenula. The sequence goes on along the minus strand of JAJEPU010000073.1, from coordinate 1,824 downwards.
CCCCAGAGCGAGGGGGAAAAGGGGGAGGTGACTTTCTCTTTAAGGCCCCGAAGGGGCCGCTCTTTGGCTCCCCCTTTTCCCCCTGTGGGTTTGCAGAATGTACGAAAAGAGGTGTAAGGAATGGAGGATCAGCAGGCGGCATTGGAACGGCTGCGGGAACTTTATAGGGAGAAGAACGAGCATTTAGAGAAGTTTTTGGAGCCGGTGGAGCCGTATGAATTTTATCGTGAGATCTTCCCGGAAGGATCTTTTGAGAGGAAGGGCCATTTTGAGGACAGGAAGGGAAACGGGATCGCGGTGACGGTGCCGAAAGGTGAGGTTGACAAGGCAACCGGGATCGCCCTGCAAATCGAGGGGGACGGTAAAGCGAAACGCTGTACCATCACTGACGAGCTGGACGAGCTGCGGGAGCTGCAAGACACCGATTTCACGATTATGTCACCGATCTCTTATTTTGGGCGGCGGCGGTGCGGCAAAAATGCCAGGTATCTTTATGCTCTGGTGTTTGACCTGGACGGGGTAGGTATGCCCCAGCTCCGGGACACGCTGCACCAGATGGACAAGGATATTCTGCCCCAGGCAACCTTTGTCGTAAACAGTGGGACAGGGCTTCACCTGTATTATGTGCTGAAAGAGCCGGTGCCTATGTACCCGCACAACCAGAAATGCTTGAAAGAGCTGAAATATTCCCTCACTCGGCAGATTTGGAATAAGTTTACCTCTACCATTAAGGAGCCGCAAATGCAGGGGATTTTGCAGGGCTTCCGGGTGGTCGGCTCCGGCTCAAAGCTGGGGCGTGAGTATCCTGTGAGGGCGTTCCGGCTCGGTGGGCCGGTGGAGCTGGCGCGGCTGCTTGATTATATCCCGGACAGCAACGGGGAGCAGCAGCGGCTTGAGGGGCTTATGAGAAAGAGCCGCCTGTCGCTGGCCGAGGCGAAAGAGAAGTACCCGGATTGGTATGAGCGGCGGATCGTCAAAAAGGAGCGGCGGGGCCGCTGGACGGTCAAGCGTGACCTTTACGACTGGTGGCTGCACCGGATCGCCGATGAAATCCGGGTGGGCCATCGTTTCTATGGCATTATGACGCTGGCGATTTATGCGAAAAAATGCGGGATAGACGAGGACGAGCTGCGCCGGGACGCTTTTGCGCTGCTCCGGCCCTACGATGATATGAGTGTTGAGGATATAAACCGCTTTACAAAAGATGATGTGGTGTGCGCCCTGGAAATGTTCAATGAGGACTATGTGACATTCCCCAGGGACGATATAGCGAAGCTCTCCGGCCTGACTATGCCTGTCAATAAGCGGAACTGGCGCAAACAGTCAGAACATATCAAGCTGATGAATTTAATTAGGGACGAGATCAATGGTAATAAGAATTGGCGCAATAAGGACGGAAGGCCCAAAGGCAGCGGAACGGCCCAGGCGCGGGTTTATGAATGGCGGCAGCAGCACCCGGAGGGGCGCAAGGCCGACTGTCACCGGGAAACTGGCCTTGATCCGAAAACCGTCCGTAAGTGGTGGGATTGCCCGCCGCCAGCGGTGCGCTTTGAAAATGGGCATATAACGGTGCGGGTGTCCCCTTCCCAGGAGTTGAGCGATTGGCTCCTGGACGCGCTGCACGATGGGGGCCAGGAATAAGGCCCAGAAAGGCCCCTGTTACGCTTTAGAAGCCGTTTTCAGCCCTCCGAGGGTAAATATACAGGCCCCCTCTCTACCGCGCCTGGAAAGCCGCATAAATCAAGGCTTTTTTGCCCCCTAAATGCGTACATACCAGGGTGGAAGTTTAAGGGGCGGTGCTTGGGTAAACGGCCAGGAACGAAT
>JAJEPU010000072.1 GCA_020686985.1 Brotaphodocola catenula | reverse complement strand
TTCCAAAGTCGCCCAAGAGGAAGTAAGCTCCACTGTATTTCTGGCGAAATCCACGCACGAATATATCCGCTTGACAAGTGGCTATCACTATGCTATATTATGTGTAGCGGATATATTGCAAGTTCCCTAAAGTGATAGCCTAACGGCTACACTTTAGAACTTGTGAGGGTGGCAAAGCCCCCCTTCAATCCCCCTTTGAGTGACCGCAGATATGCGGTAAATTGTTGAGTGATAGCCAAGAAGAAAGAGAGGTAAAAGCATGAGTTGGGGCGAGGAACAGCAGAAAGAAATTGAGACAATCAGAGAGAGAAAAATCACAGTGAAATTGTCGGACGCAGATTGTGACCGACTGGCGAGAAAGTGTGGGAAGCATGGTCTGACAATCGGAGAGCTGATAGAGAATTTTGTCGGAGATTTGGTGGGCGGTACTTACTCCAATGGAAGTGATGAAAGAGATTATGCTGACCAGTGGTTCGAGCGTTGTTGGTTCGGAATGTTCCCAGAGCCTACACTGCTGAATCACTTATTGAATTTGGGTTATGAACCAGAGCATTATCTGGATATGTTGGAGAACGTAGAGACAATAAAATCCGACATTGAAATTACTAAACAGAACATAGCAGAGCCAAGTGATGAATGGAAAGACATTGTGTACCACAAGTATAATGATGATTTTACAAGCTATGAGTGTGTGCCTTGTTACAATAGTGTTGATGAATATATAGCAAGCGAAAAAGAAGATTTAGAAAGCTATAAGGCAGACTTAGAAGAAGCACTGGAAGAACTGAAAGACATGAGAGCGGACTGGAAGCCAGAGAAAGAGCCGAACATGAACGAGGAAATCGAACTCATTAAGAAGTGGGTAAAGGAAAGAGAGGACTTCATCAATGAATAGGACAAGACCGAAGCAGATAGTTATAAGAGTGTCAGAGGAAGAACTTGCACAGATAAAAGAAAAAGTAGAGCAGTCTGGAAAGAGCCAACAGCAATATATCATTGAAGCCCTCACACAGTCGAACATTGTCAATCTGGACGGACTGAAAGAGATATATCCAGAGCTGAAAAGGCAAGGCAACAATCTGAACCAGATAGCCAAGAAGCTGAATGAAAATGGATATGTGGACTATAAGCAAGAGCTTCCTAACACCATGAAAGAGGTGAGAGAAGTATGGCAGTTATTAAAGCAGTATCTTCAAAAGCAGGCATAGGGCAAGCACTGGACTATGTGACAAAAGAGGAAAAGACAGAGGATAAGCTTGTCAGCGGTCTGCACTGTGAACCAGATACAGTAAAGGACGAAATGCAAGCCACCAAGGAACTATGGGAGAAAACCGGGGGAAGGACATACAAGCACTTTGTCCAGAGCTACCATAAGGACGAGAAAATCACGCCGGAGCAGGCACACAGGAACGCCTTACAGCTTGCAGAGAATACGTCGGCATGGAAAGGGTTTGAGGTGCTTGTGGCTACCCATAAGGACAAAAAACATATCCATACGCACTTTATCGTCAATTCCGTCAATTTTGAGGACGGGCACAAGCTGCAGTGGAGCAGCGCCGACCTGCAGGAGCTGAAGGAGCGGTGCAACGCACAGAGCAGGGAGCAGGGGCTACACGTCTCAGAAAAGGGAAAGACCTTTGAAGGAGCGGAACGTGAGGAAACAGTGGCATGGAAAAAAGAGACGTACCAGCTTCTGAAGCAGGCGGAGCAGGGGAAAGTGAAAAGCTATGTCCAGGACATTGCCCTGGCAGTCCTGGACTGTAAGGAAACAGCGACCAGCCGGGAAAGCTTTATTCGGCTGATGAATGAAAGAGGGTACGGAGTGGACTGGCAGGACAGCCACAAATACATCACATATACCGACTTAGCAAGGAAGCAGGCAGGAGAAAAGGCTTGCAAAATTCGTAATAATAAGCTGGAAAAATACTACAACATGGGTTTTGGAAAGGAGGAACTGGAGCATGAGTTTGAGAGAAATGCACGAACAGCAGAAGTCAGAGCAGGCAAGTCCGAGAGAACGGATCCAAGAACTGAACCGTCAGAGCCGGACAGAGCTGGAGAACAGCTTGCTGAAGGAAGCCTTAGCTTTGTCGAGCGAGAGCTGCGAGGAATTGATGAAGCAGTCAAATCAAGGACAAGCAAGGGCAGAGCAGAACAGGCAGAGAGACGCCGAGCTGAGCAGGCAGCTCATCAGCGAGCTGAAGAAGCAAGTCGAGCAGTTAGAGAACAGCAACGAACTACTTCAGAACGCCATATCAGCCGGAATTGGGAGCCTGAGAGATGAGGTCAGAGAAAGTACCGTCCAAGAGGTAAAAAAGGCGTTACAGGCGAATATAGAGGCGGTACAGAAGGCAACAAAAGCTCTTGAAAAGCAGTCTGATACGCTTACAAGCGTAATGAAGCAGAAAGTCCGGGAGCTGGAGGAAAGCAAAAACAGCTTTTTCAGATATGAGGGCTTGAAGATATACCTGTTTTGGGGCGGTATGGTCTGTAATATTGGGACGTTTTTGATAGTGTTATATTATTTATTTGTCAAGTAAAGTTTTATAAAAATGTTATATATAATTAATGTTTTTTTGTTGAAAATATAGTATAGTAAAACAAAAAGGAGGGGATGCCAATGTACTTGTTGCTTTAGATGCTATAAAAATACATTGACATAGGAGGAAAATTAATGAGAAATATTCGCAGATCTGTAGCGTTAGCTTTGGCAGCAATAATGATGATGGCTATGAATATGGTTAGTTTTGCAGCAGATACAGCTCCTGCTGAAACCGAGGCGGTAGAATCGGTGACTCGTTCAACTAATGGAGAATCTGTTTTGCTGGATAAAGTATATTTTGCGTGTGATGGAAAAAACACAATTTCTTCTCGAGAACCTATTCCTGCTACAGCTTTAGATATTGAAAATAGAATTTTAGGAAGTATGGAGTATTTTTATGATGGTTTAGATTCATCTGGAAGACCGCAGTACACAGTTAAGGCATCTATGACGTCTAATCCATTAAAATTAAAATCCAGTAAACTTGTAACAAGAGCTGAAGGAGTAAATAGTTGGCATACAAATGAAGAAGATCATAATGGGTATACAGGAACTAATTCTCGAAGCTATGTATATACGACTCCGAATCCACCATCAAATCCATATTGTGAAGCAATATTAACCGCAACTGATGAGAAAGGTGACGAATACGCAGTATGGAAAGGAACTCTTCGTGATGCTAAGTAGAAAATACTGAAATATTGGTAAGAGTAGTGATGAAAATAAGAGGGAGTGAAGTGAGGATGAGATATTCTTAATTCACTCCCTTTTTTTAGAGGTCAAAAAGGTGCAATAAATTCATTGATAAGATAAGCGATAAGGGCGAGAGGGAGTGAGGTGTAGATATTGACACCAAAAAGGCACTCCCTTATACTTGAGAGAAAAAGGTGCAAAAATCTATTGATAAGATTAGCGGTCAAGCGGAGTAAGGGCAGTATATTATATAATATATCTAAGTAGGAGAAAAATATGCGTAGAAATACAAAAACAATGTATGAGTGGAGAAAGGTATATAGGGATAAAGAGGAGCTGATGTTGGAGAGAGGTTTTCCAGAGGTCAGCCCCCATGAGTTCTATCGTGACTTGTTCCCAGAGGGGAGCTTACAGAGTGCAGAGCATGACGGAAAAGGAAATGTGATTGCAACCCAGATAAGACCATCTGGAAAGGGAAGAACGAAGCAGTGGGTTATAGATGATAGTCTGAATATGCTTGATAAGGTCATAGGGGACGAGTTCGGACTGATACCGCCTATCACGTTCTATGGCAAGACACACACGAAGCAGAACGCACATGAACTGTATGCGGTTGCAATAGATATTGATTATGTCGGAAAACAGCAGTTGAAGAACCTCTTGAAGCAATTCGGGAACGGAGTACAGCTCCGACCGACCTACCTTGTGAGTTCTGGAAAGGGTGTCCATGCCTATTACTTTTTGAAAGAGCCAGTACAGTTGTATCATAATCTGGAAGATACCCTTGCGGAGCTGAAAGAAGCATTTATCCGCAGACTATGGAACGATACGAGCAGTATCAGACCAGACAGCCCAGATATAACAGGTATCTATCAAGGCTTTAGGTGTGTTGGGAGCCAGAGCAAGCTGGGGGCAGACTTCCCAGTGAAAGCCTATAAGATGTCGGATAACCGCTATACTCTGGAAGATATAAAGGACAGCATACCGAACTGTAAGGTTGATTTATCGGTACTTACAGAGAAGCCGAAGAAAGAAAAGAGTAAGCTGTCACTGGACGAAGCAAAGAAGCTGTACCCAGAGTGGTATCAAGAGCGAGTTGTAGAGGGCAGACCGAAGAAAAAAGGCACATGGGTGTGTAATGAAGCCCTTTATGAGTGGTGGAAGAACAAGATTTTTACCGAAGTAAAGGTAGGCGGTAGGTACTTCTCAATCATGGCATTGTGTGCGTATGGCTTGAAATGTGGCATATCTGAAAGACGAATAAGGCAAGATGCCTATTCATTTTTGGAGCATCTGGAGAGCCTTACAGATGATGAGGACAACCATTTTACAAGGGAAGATGTAAAGGACGCATTGAAAGCCCTCAAAGCTGATAACAAGCTACTTTCGACTATGGCAAGCCGAGAATGGATAGAGAAGCAGACGAAAGTTGTCATACCGCCAAATAAGAGGAACGGCAGAAAGCAAGCCACGCACTTAAAAATCGCACGTTTTACCCTTGAAACAATGAATGAGGACAGGGGCAAAGCTCTACAAGGGAGACCAGACAAGGCGAAGATTGTCGAAGAATGGAGAGAAAGCAACCCTCTGGGAACAAAAGCGGACTGCATCCGAGAGACAGGACTTGCAAAGCATACGGTTTATAAGTGGTGGAAGTAGGGCATACTTGAAATGCTGAAAGGCATATGCTATAATGCCAGTAGGCAAGAAAGACGAAAGTGCTCATTGTGGCACGCAAAAAGCCCCGGAGTTGCGACCTCCGGGGCTTTTCTATTCCGTTGTGGCAAGGTGGCTTATGCCTTAGGCTGGCTACCGCCTATTTATCTCCGTCCAGCCATTTGCAGATGTAGTAGGCGACTACACTTGCCAAGACAGAGAGTAAGAAAGACGAAAATATACTCATGGTGGCACACCCCCTTTCTGTACCTGTATAGGGGTGGTAGCGTTGCCCATTATACCATAGTGGCAGAAATGCCACAAGAAGCCATTTCCCCTTGTTTATTATCAGAGCCATAAGGAAAAGAGTGTCAAGGGCGGTCGAAAGACCGCAGCGTTTACCCTTGATACTCTTTTTTGTTGGCTATCATGCCGGAGGGGGAAACGGCTGTCCGTCCGTTCCGTCACTTCCCCTTGTGCTTCATTGTCTGTTCCGGCGGAAGAAAGTAAAGGGTGGTCTGCGACCATTTTTTATCTGCTGCATTCGCTGATCGGCAAGCCGAAGCTCATACTGCAGATAAAAAACAAGCCCTTGACTGTCTCCCTCCTACACTTCCAAAGTCGCCCAAGAGGAAGTAAGCTCCACTGTATTTCTGGCGAAATCCACGCACGAATATATCCGCTTGACAA
>JAJEPU010000071.1 GCA_020686985.1 Brotaphodocola catenula | reverse complement strand
TTGAAAACAAAACAGTTTGAAATAAGGCATGCCGAAAGGGATGTCTGGGAATGGACTGTGTTTATAAGGGATGGGATTGAAATCACAACCGATTTCGATCCCATTTTGACATAAAGCAGGGCTACCGCCTAGCAAAAATATTTGCTAATGCGACAGCCCCTTTTTCACCTCCTGTATATAGGTGGAAATTTTCTGAACGGAAAATGCGTAGGATACATGTTGGGAACAGTAATAAAAAGATAATCCAGTTACCAAAATGTGCCTTCTATATTTTGTTTTTGATTTATGCTATACTTTTCTCAAGAAGAAAACAGAGAAGTTACCGGGATCGCCCATAGAGATGAGGATTCTGAGGATGCATTTTTAAAACAGGAGGGGTCGAGATGTTAGTAAAGAACGGCGAAGAAAGACTGAAAGAATTTACGGAGCGGGAGTACAAGGAGACAGTGACTGAGGTGACAAAAGGCATCTGGCATGTGCTCGGAATGGGACATAGCAATGCGATTTTCATTGAGGGAAATACTGGAGTGATCCTGATCGATACGCTTGATACTCTGGGTCGCGGAGAGCGCCTGAGAGATCTGATTAAGGAGAAGACGAGAAAAGAGGTTCACACGATTCTGTATACACATATGCATCCAGATCACCGCGGAGGTGCAGGCGCATTTAAGGATACGGCAAAGGAGATCATCGCGTTTGCACCGAAGACACCGATTCTGGAACACACCGGTATGCTCAGAGAGGTTCAGATGCGCAGAGGAGCGCGCCAGTTCGGATATGAGCTTTCGGATGAGGAAAATATCTCGCAGGGAATCGGAATTCGTGAGGGCATTGCATACGGAGACAAACATGCTTTTGTGCCTGCCAATATCGTTTATGAGAGCGACTGGGAGGGACGGGAGATCGATGGAATCCGCTTAGAACTTTTCCGCCTTCCGGGTGAAACCTATGACCAGATGGTCGTATGGCTTCCGGATACCAAGGTTCTGTGCTGTGGAGATAATTACTATGGATGTTTTCCGAATCTTTATGCGATTCGTGGAAGTCAGTACCGCGACATTGCGTCATGGATTCGCAGTATTGACCGTCTCAGAAAGTTCCCGGCAGAGTACCTGCTTCCGGGTCATACCTCCGTGATTTATGGAAGAGAGAAGATCGAGGAAGTGTTGAAGAGTTTTCAGAGTGCGATTGAGGATATCCTTCTTCGGACGCTTGAGGGAATGAATCAGGGAAAGACGATCGATGAGCTTGCGTCAGAGATTCAGCTTGCTCCGCAGTATCGGGATCTCCCGTGGCTTGGCGAATTTTATGGCTGTACCGAATGGACGGTTCGAGCAATCTTCACGGCTTATCTCGGTTGGTTTGACGGAAATCCGACCCATCTGCATCCGCTTGCGCCGAAGACCCGTGCAGAGAGGATGAGAAAGCTGATCGGTGGAAGAACCGCTCTGTTTGAGGCGATTCGTCAGGCGAGCGAGGCGCAGGATGCTCAGTGGTGTTTGGAGCTTGCCGAGTACTGGGATGAGAATGAAGAGGGCGCTGATGAGGAGCAGAATCGCCAGGTGCGTGAGTGCAAGATTCAGGCACTTCGCCAGCTTGCATCCCTTGAGACGAGTGCAAATGGACGTCACTATTATCTGGTGTCTGCCTATGAACTTGAGAAATAAACGAGATTGATGATGAAAAGAACCCCGGTGGTCTCTGGAGAGTGAGGAGATCGCCGGGGATATTCTAACTTGCTAATAAAAACGGTTATCTTTTATGATTCTGTCTTTCCAACAAGCGTACTACTCTTACTAACATTTTCTCCAACAGTACCCATCTCTGCTGTCGCATCGACATTATTCTTTCTAAATGTCCCTGCCTTTTTTGCAATCAGCACAACCGAACCGCTGAGTGCAAGCAATGCCATCGCATTCGGGATGACCATCAGACCGTTAAAGAAGTCTGCGAGTGTCCAGACAAGGTTTACTTTCAGTGCAGATCCGATAATGATAAAGACTGCAACAAGCACCGAGTAGACGCGAAGTCCCTTCGATCCGAACAGGTAGCGCACGTTGATTGCACCGAAGAAGTGCCAGCTGAGGATCGTGGAGAATGCAAAGAACAGCAGGCAGATCGCAATGAAAATATCTCCGAAATTTCCGAATACTGTGGAGAATGCATGCTGGGTCAGTGCAATTCCGTCCTTACCGCTTGAGAGTGCGCCGGTGGTCAGAATACTAAACACGGTTAAATTTAAGATAATGAAGGTATCAATGAAGACGCTGACCATCGCAGCGAGACCCTGATGGTGAGGAGTGTCAACAGCCGCTCTCGCATGTGCATGCGGGGTGGAACCCATACCTGCCTCGTTGGAGAACAGACCACGAGCAACACCGTAACGGATCGCTTCTTTTACCGTGACACCCGCTGCACCGCCGAGTACGGCAGACGGATTAAACGCACCACGGATGATCTGCATGAAGGCTTCCGGGACCTGCGTGATATTGAATAGAATGACTGTGAGACTTCCGATGATATAGACAAATGCCATGAAAGGTACAAATTTTTCTACGACAGCGGCGAGACGCTTCGTTCCGCCGATGAAAATGAAGAGTGCCATGACCGAAAGAAGCACTCCGATCGTGATCGGTGGGATCGAGAGCTGACGGCTCGCAAAGACCTGACCGAATGCTGCGCTGACGGAGTTTGCCTGAACCATGTTACCCATGAATCCGAGCGCAAGGATGATCAGAACTGCAAAAATTCCGCCAAGGACTCTGCCTGCCTTTCCCCTGAAGGCAGCGTGAATGTAATAGACCGGACCGCCGGTGACTTCGCCGTCATGCACGGTCTTGTGCTCCTGTGCGAGAACTGCCTCCGCATAGATCGTCGCCATGCCAAAGAAAGCGGAAAGCCACATCCAGAAAATCGCTCCCGGACCTCCGCCGATCAGAGCAGTGGCTGCTCCCGTCAGGTTACCAGTTCCAACCTGAGCTGCGATTGCAGTTGCAACCGACTGGAAGGAACTCATCTCGCCTTCGCCGTGTTCCCGACCCTTGTGCCGGATTCCGCCGAATACCTGATGAAAGCCGTCTTTCAGTTTTCGTACCTGGATAAATCTGAGACGAATGGTGTAGTAGATACCGGTGCCACATAAGAGCAGAATCAGAACCACATTCCAGAGAACGGAATTGGCGGTATCCACCAGATGTAAGAAAGTGTCCATAAAATTTTCCTCCTGTCCTTTTGCCTGAGAGATTGGCAGAATCCTTGTCTGCCGTACACCTTCGGCGCTCTTTTGTAATAAGAGACTCTCCAGAATCTTGCGTCCTCGGACGCTTGAATGTGTTACGGTTTTCTTTTTCATTTTGCAAAAACAGTAACTTAGAAAACAATATAGCACAGGTAATGTCGGATTACAATGGGAAAAGACCATGTTTGTAATGGAAAACATGGACAAAAAGCTCTCATACAGTTGAGTGACAGAAAACAAAAAATTGTAGATTTTCAAATCGTTTTAAAAACAGTATAATAGATAGAAAAGATGAAAACAGACTAGATAGAGAAGGGGGATCGCTATGAATGAGATAAAACAGCCGAAAAAACCGTTGCTGTATTATTATGGAATTGTGCTTTTGGTTCTGATGATGTTCAATTTCCTGATGGCGCCTTATCTGGCACAGCGTCAGATCAAGGAAGTTGACTATGGAACTTTTATGACGATGACGGAGAATAAGGAGATCGGGCAGGTTGAGATCGAGAGCAACCAGATCCTGTTCACGAGCAAGGACAACAAGACGATTTATAAGACCGGTGTGATGGATGATCCGGGACGGACTCAGCGCCTGTATGACTCCGGAGCTTCATTTTCGAGTGAGATTGTCGAGCAGATGTCTCCGATGGCGAGCTTTCTGACAAGCTGGGTTCTGCCGATCCTGATTTTCTGGGGAATCGGTCAGGTTTTGTCGAGAAAGATGATAAAAAAGATGGGCGGAGCGAACTCGATGTCCTTCGGCATGGGAAAATCCAATGCCAAGATCTACATCAAGTCCTCCAATGGAATCAAGTTCTCAGATGTTGCAGGTGAGGACGAGGCGAAGGAGAACCTGACAGAGATCGTGGATTACCTGCATAATCCGAAGAAGTATGAGGAGATCGGCGCTTCGATGCCGAAGGGCATTCTGCTTGTCGGACCGCCTGGAACGGGTAAGACCCTTCTTGCAAAAGCCGTTGCCGGTGAGGCGAATGTTCCGTTCTTCTCGATTTCCGGTTCGGAGTTTGTCGAGATGTTTGTCGGCATGGGTGCATCAAAAGTGCGTGACCTCTTTAAGCAGGCGAAAGAGAAGGCTCCGTGTATCGTCTTCATCGACGAGATCGATGCAATTGGAAAGAAGCGTGATGGCGGAAATCTCGGTGGAAACGACGAGAGAGAGCAGACGCTGAACCAGCTGCTCACCGAGATGGATGGATTTGAGGGAAATAACGGAGTTATCATTCTGGCAGCGACGAACCGACCGGAATCTCTTGATCCGGCACTGACAAGACCGGGTCGATTTGACCGCCGTGTTCCGGTAGAACTCCCGGATCTCAAGGGCAGAGAGTCGATTCTGCGCGTTCATGCAAAGAAGATCAAGGTTGCCGACAATGTGGACTACCTTCAGATTGCGCGCATGGCTTCCGGAGCCTCCGGAGCGGAGCTTGCAAACATCGTCAACGAGGCGGCACTTCGTGCAGTCCGCGATGGTCGTTCCTATGCGACACAGGAAGATCTTGAGGAGAGTATTGAGGTTGTCATTGCCGGATACCAGAAAAAGAATGCAATTCTCACCGACAAGGAGAAATGGACGGTTTCTTACCATGAGATCGGACATGCGCTTGTCGCAGCGAAACAGACAAACTCTGCTCCTGTTCAGAAGATCACAATCATTCCGCGTACTTCCGGTGCGCTCGGATACACGATGCAGGTTGAGCAGGGCAATCATTACCTGATGACGAAGACCGAGCTTGAGAACCGGATTGCGACTCTGACCGGAGGAAGAGCGGCAGAGGAAGTCATTTTCGGAATTTCTTCGACCGGAGCTTCCAATGATATTGAGCAGGCGACGAAGCTCGCTCGTGCGATGATCACCCGCTACGGAATGAGCAGGGAGTTTGATATGGTCGCAATGGAGACTGTGACGAACCAGTACCTCGGCGGGGATGCTTCTCTGAGCTGTTCGGCGCAGACACAGGCAAAGATTGATGAGCAGGTGGTTGCTCTTGTGAAGAAACAGCATGAGAAGGCAGCGGGCATCCTGATTGAGAACAGAGAGAAGCTCGATGAGCTTGCAAAGTATCTGTATGATCGCGAGACGATCACCGGCGAGGAGTTCATGGAGATTCTGAACCGCGATTAAGGCGATCAAGGAGCGATTGACTCAAGTCTTCACAAGCAAGCGTCGACTGTAATAAAAGGCATAAAAGAAGTATATTGAGTGCAGAAGCTGTACACAGAGAGTTTTGTGTGACGGCTTCTGCTTTTTTATATGATAGGAAATTGTGCCAGGGTACATTCTTTTTTATATTCTTATATTGTGAAAAAGAAAATAAATTGCGTGAAAAATATAACAAATAATGCATAAAAACAATATAATTGTATGCATAATTGAACTTGCACATCAAAATAAGAGCCATTATAATGAATTATTATTCAATAACATGAATTTTTGATTGCGAAGAAAAATAATGGCACAAAAAATGACAACACAACAGGTGAATACAGGTTGGCAAATTTGTCAGAGAAAGCAATCACAAAAAGATTACCACAAGAAATATATATCATGAATTACCACGTCTGAAGTCTCCGTTTCCTACGCCATCAGGCGTGGTTTCCAAAAGACTACGATAAGTGGCTTATGGCTATTCACAAAGCCCTATCCCAATGGGATTACTTTTAAGCGACAGTTTGACAAAAAGCGCATTCTTTTCGTCGCTGTCGCTTTTCTTTTGATTTGCTAAATGAATTTTTTGCTTGTAATTGTTTTTGACGATTCTTTTTTT
>JAJEPU010000070.1 GCA_020686985.1 Brotaphodocola catenula | reverse complement strand
ACGCCGGGCTTTTCGAAGCTCGGCGTTTTGTGGTTGGTACAGAAAAGGAGCTACCGCACGTTAGTGCGACAGCCCCTCCTCATCTCAAGCTCCCTGCCGGATTCGAACCGGCGACCTACGCATTACGAATGCGTCGCTCTACCAGCTGAGCCAAGGAAGCAATCCTGAACATTCTGAATTGCTTCAAAACATTCATGACCTCGCCGGGAATCGAACCCGGGTTTACGCCGTGAGAGGGCGTCGTCTTAACCGCTTGACCACGAGGCCTTAATCTCTTCAATTATAACAACTAACAACCGATCACTTCTGCCCTTTTCATAAAAAAGTGAGAAGTGAATCGAGGCGACAAGATTTGAACTTGCGACCTCTGCGTCCCGAACGCAGCGCTCTACCAAACTGAGCCACGCCTCGTTGCACTCGCTTATGATTTTTATCACTCGCTTGCTACGTGTGTTAGTATATAATAAATTGTTTTAATTGTCAAGCACAATTTGTAAATTTTTTATTTTTTATTTTTTGCCACTTCGCATTCTCACGGAGCGTACAATTCAGAGGGGGATTGCAAACTTTCTGAATTGTATGCTATAAATGAGCAGATTTGAAAAACTGCACAATCAAATCCGTTATATGCAGACATAAAGAACATTAAACAGAATCAGAATCCGTATCCGTGACATGCGCACAATACATTGAAAATTTTATGCACTTTTTGGAATTTGCTCATTTATAGTTGTATGTATGAATATATCATATATTTTGCTTTTATCTGCTCTTGTCAACATTTCTTGAAAATGTTAGAATTGAGATAAGTCTTTTACAGAAATGGACATTATACAATAAGAATCAGAAGAGTTTCATTTGGATCTTTGGAAGAAGGCATGGTTATTATTATGGCTGGAAAAGTAAAAATTCGTATTGTGAGCAATTGCAGTATTGTGATCACCATTATTCTCGCAGCATTATGTATCATCATCTCTCTATTTGGATTGCAAAAGTACGCGGTGCTCTGTAATGCAACACAGGAATATATTTCCTGCGAAAAAGCTGTCAAACAACTACAGACAGGTTCAGATAATCTGACCAAGCAAGTACGTCTGGCAGCTATGACTGGAGAACAGGAATACATCGATGCTTACTTTGAAGAGGCAAATGTAACAAAAAGTCGGGAGAATGCGATTGACAGTCTGACTCAAATTGAGAGCAATTCAGAAGCGATTTCTGCCTTACAAGATGCACTCGCTGATTCTGTTCATTTGATGCAGACCGAATATTATGCAATGCGACTTGTAGAAGAAGCGATCGATGCAGATCCTTCTACATGGTCAAAGGAATTACAGGCAGTGATTCTTTCTTCTGAAGATGAAGCACTTTCTAAAGAAAACAAGCTGAGCCGGGCACAATCTCTCGTAGTCAGTATTAATTATGAGAACGCAAAAGAAGAAATTTCCAGTGAAGTTGACGCCAGTTTAAATACCCTGATGCAGGAAATCTGGGATAAACAGCATGTGGCTGCTGTTATTTTTTCTCATGTTTACCGAAATCTGATTGTATGTGTGATTATTTTTGCAGTTATCATGTTGCTTACCGGACTGATTATGTTGTTTTGGATCGCCAAACCGCTACTCCACTATAATGAAAGCATCAAGCATGGAACTATTTTCCCAATTCATGGTGCCAATGAGCTTCAGGTACTTGCTGAGACCTACAATAAAATTTACCAGGAAAATGAAGAACGGGAACTTCTGATGAAGCGTCAGGCTGAACATGATCCACTCACAGAGCTATTAAATCGTGGTTCTTTTGACCGGATTTTGAATCTTTATGAGAGTGATCATAATAATTTTGCACTGATTCTGGTTGATATAGATACGTTTAAAAGCGTCAACGATACTTACGGTCATGCAACCGGCGACCTTATTTTGAAAAAAGTTGCCACACTCCTGAGATCTGCATTTCGAACCATCGACTATGTATGTCGAATCGGCGGAGATGAATTTGCAATTATCATGGTTGACATGACAAGCAATTTAAGCTATACGATCACAGACAAAATCAATGATGTTAATCGCCAACTTGCAAATCCTGATCCGGAAGAAGGTGTTCCAGCAGTTTCTTTGAGTGCCGGTATCGCCTTTACAGACCGTGACAATCCAGGCAATAGTCTGTTTAAAGATGCAGACCATGCACTCTACTATACCAAAGAACACGGAAGAAATGGCTGTACGTTTTACTAATTACATTATACGATATTGGGGTCATATAGTATGATGGATGTGTTATACTGTTTTTATCAAACAAAAGCGGTAAACACATATGTCATTCAGAACAAATTCCTATCAGCAGATATCATTTACAAATTGTATGAACAGGCTTACATCCAGGGAATAAAAAGCATTGGAGCATTCCTGGGCAAAAACTTTTGCAGAAGATATTTTCCCGGCTATTGATGAAGAACCATTTTCGGTCTTGTACTCCTCTAATGCTTCAAGACCGAATACTCCGGTAAATATTTGCATTGGTGCTCTCATTATCAAAGAAATCTTTGGTATTTCAGACGACGAGCTTGTAGAAAATCTCATGCTTGACCCAAGATATCAGTATGTACTCCACACGACCAGCTGTGAGGAACAGCCTATGAGTGATAAATTCCTTTCCCGTTTTCGCAAACGCTGTTACGATTATGAATTCGTCTACGGGATAGACCTTCTTCACAACTGTATTACAGGGCTGAGTGACAGGATTGCCAGACTTGTGGATATCAATCCGCGTATCAAACGAATGGATTCCGTGATGATCGCAGTAAATATCCGGAAACTAAGCCCTATAGAGCTTCTTTACACCTGCGTATCCAAACATTATTTATTATTTTATTCTTCTCCGAATACATCAATTTGGCAACTCTTCATCACTTCTAAGGCAGACCTATGTTTTTCTGGTGTAACACCAGCACAGCAACTCGCATCCACAGAAATAGTAGTCTCTGGATATTTTGCTTTCAAAATTAATGCATTTGAAATCACACAAATATCTGTACATACACCGATCAACTCAATTTCATCC
Organism: Brotaphodocola catenula; assembly: GCA_020686985.1. Lineage (GTDB taxonomy): Bacteria > Bacillota > Clostridia > Lachnospirales > Lachnospiraceae > Brotaphodocola > Brotaphodocola catenula. The sequence goes on along the minus strand of JAJEPU010000070.1, from coordinate 3,142 downwards.
ATGCCTCCAAAATCATTCCAGTTTAGTCAGCCAAAAGTTGGCTTATTTATATACTCACAATCTCCCACTTCAAGCCCTGGCACAATCTCCCATCCCTTTGTCCCATAAATACAATGCTTTATCGGCAACTTTTTTCCTTCAGGGGTATCGAGATAATCTTCACCATGAGTATCTCTCGTAAAAATAATCCGCTCTCCCCGATTCGCATATTCTTTGATTTTTGTTTTCACATTAAAAATAATTGCCTGCGCATCTTTACTTCCAAGAGAACCTGTCACAAAATCATTCTGCATATCAACTACAATTAAAACTCTACTCATTTTCTTTCTTCTCCCTTTTTTTCTTTTTTCTTTATTCTGCTATTAGCCATTATTTTATTATCTATTATTTGCTATCCATTTCCTTTTGAATCCAAGTCATGATTACATCCATCCACCAGATATTCTTGTTGGATATGATTTAGCTCTCTTCCCGGTCGCATCTTATGCCATTTTTGAATGCATTGTCGGCAACAAGTTGCCGTGGCATGCTGAGCGATAAATACAGGATGCCCTTTCATTGGGGTCTGTTTTCCATCATTCAAAATCACAGCCGGAGCTTCTCTTTTTGCAATAAAATCTCTGGCATGCTCTCTGATTGTATCCATCCCTTTTTGCCGAATATACTCTTTATCGCTCTCTTTTAAATGAAAACTACTCCGAAATTTTGAATTCACTATTTATTTGGCTTTGCACTAATCGTATTGGTTGATGCAAATAAAGAAGAAGTCGGTGCAACTGGGCTCATCAGAACACGTCCCGTTCCACGATATACGTTTACCAATCCTTCTCCGCTAACCGCAGAACCTACCAATGTTTTTGTCGTTCTTTCCACAGTAAAATCAAGATTGGATGACCAACACATCGCCATATTGCCATCAATTTTCAGTTCATCATTCTCTAACTCAATCTCAATCAACTCTTCTTCCGGAACGTTGCTTTCCAGAGCCACAACACCGTTTCCCTGTAAATTCATATTGAAAAGCCCTTCGCCACCCAAAACAGCGGACGAAAGTGTTTTTCTTGCAACAATGTTTCGTTTTACCCTTGCGTCACAGGCAAGAAACATGCCATCTTCAATCGTCATACCAACCGGCCCCCAGTTAGAGATATCCTGCAAGATAATGTATTTGTATGTGGGTTCCAAAACAAGATAGCCATCTCCGACGTATTCGGGTTTCACAGCAGTTTCTTTTGTGACAGCTCCTTTAAGTGCTTTTCCAAAGAGATCTCCAATTCCTTTCACACCGGAGGTTGCCTGCACAGCACCACCCATCCACTGCATAGCTCCTGCTTGAATAACTGCCGAATGATCATGGCTGATTTCGATTACGACTTGTCTCCTTCTAACATTCATCTTGCTCATGTAATACTCATTCATGGCATTTGCCGGGGATACGCTTGCATCATAAAAGTATTCCAAAACATGAAAGTTGCCGACAGTTTTCGTGATCTTTCTACAAGATGTTTCCAAATTAATAATTTTCATACGCTTGTTCTCCTCATTTTTCTTTGTAAATTTTTTACATGATCAGGATCTGGGAAGGTAAAAAATCTACGGTGCTGTTAAGTTTGAGTATAATACAATTAAGTGAAGAATGAAATTACATATTTCTTACAAAATTTCTTTTATGTCGTCTTCTGCCAATAATTCTCCTATATTGTTTATATAATTATGCATAATATTTGTGTTGCTGAGGGAAATGGATTATTATGAGACATTGTTTATGTTTTTTGTGTAGTGATGGGGAAAGGAAGTTGGATGGTTTGTTTATGTGTGCTGGTTTTAAGTATTTTTAATACATAGAACGAAATTAAATTACATTTAAGGAACTTTCAAAAACGATAACCGTATCCTCATCCTCACATACATCATATGCGATGAAGAAAAAGAGACTCTGGATTAAACAACGCCAAAGTCTCTTCTTCAATACTACTATGCTAAATTCTAATTATTTTGGTAAGCTATATGTATTTTATTTTCTCGCCTCTGCAACATCCCGAAAATGCTGATTTTCCAACACTTCATAGGTAGCAGTCTTGTCAACAATGGCTTTTACCAGTCGATCAAGCTCCGATCCTTCTGTGTAATCCGCCGGTGCGTAGTACTTGATTCGATTATTCTGGATCATCTTCTTTACCTTTGTCTTCTCCTGCGTATCCGGATCATAGACACCGATTGAATGACCACCAGAGGAATTTACGAGTTTCATGCACGGAATATCCGTGTCACTGTCGCCGATGTAAACCATGTTGCGGAACGGAACACGCATCTCCTCTGGCGGGAAATAATCATTGACTCCAGGATCGTTGATGTCCAAAACACCCTTCTCAATTCGGAATAAAAACTGCGTCTTATTCGTATAGTTGATCACCTGCGCCGGCCAGACCGCCACCCCTCTCTCATTATAGAAAAAGGAACTCGCATAAATCTTCTCAAATGCGCCATCTTTTGCAATCTTAGTTCCTTCAATCATTTCCTTTAATCCAGAAGAAATAATATAATGCTCCACAATGACATGATGTTCCTTTCCATACTCTCGAATTCGCTCAAACCAGCCATCTACCCCGCGAAAGAGTTTTACCTTTGCGCCGTACTCCTCCAACATCTTCTTATTGAAAATCAGATTTCCCTCGGCTTCTTTTACCATCTTGTACATATACGCCAAGTTATTATCCATGTCATTCTGGGTTGCCAGCTCATTTGATTCTTTCCAGAACTGTGAAATATCATATCCCACTGACTGAATATAGCCCTGCGCCTGCATATCATCTGGCGACAAAGTTTTATCAAAATCATAACAAATTGCTAAAACAGGATCTTTTTCTTTCTTTTTTCGCTCATACGTCATCATTCGAATCCTTTCATTTTCTTGCTCATCAAACTATCATATTCCACAACGGCTCTATCCTATTCTTTTACTTTCCTATACTTTTTATTATGCATTTCTGTCCTATTTCGTCAACTTATTTTTTTGAAATGATTTTTCACGGTTTGAAAATCCGATTTTGAAACCCATTAACTGTACCTGAATTATTCACGGCAACGCCGTGAACGTGGCTGAAAGCCACATAGTTATTGTATTTTAATTGCATATTGTTTT
>JAJEPU010000006.1 GCA_020686985.1 Brotaphodocola catenula | reverse complement strand
GTCTTATTTCCAATAGATCGTAATTGATTGGTTTTGCATTTTCAGATGCTCGGCCATTCAATGACCGAGTAGTTCACGAACAATTCTGGAAAAACAATAAAATATATTTCTTTTGAAATGACACCGTATAATAAAGTGGATGATCCAGTCAAATGTACGGTTCGTAACTATTCTACAAAAACATGCAAAGCGACAGGTTCATTTGAGCCGGATGAAGGTATTGGAAAAGTGACATATTCTCTGACATCGAGTATTCCTACTATTTTGGGGAGGGATACAGATAAGCCCTATTATTATACTAATATTACGCATGAGAAAGTATATTTGGATAAAGCGTCCTACGCGAAAACGGCTAATAATATGCCAGGATGGGATTGTGTATGGTATAACAGTGGCATAGATTATATAAAAGTTACGAAAGCTATCGTTGAATATATGGATGGAAGCAGTGACACGGTTAGCTGTGATGTGATAATGTTCAGAGATCGTTTTGACAAATACAAATATAAATAATCTTGTTCTAAATCAAAAGCAATACATTGTGATCGCCACAACATATTGACTTTAATTATCTGGTGTGCTAAGATTGGAAAAAATTTCATATAGCAAAAAAACAAAAAGCATACAGGATAAAGGAAAGGGCAGGAGGTCACACTTATGAAGAAAATGATCACAGTGTTTAAGGGAGACGGAATTGGACCGGAGATCACAGATTGCGTTTTGGAGATTTTGGAATCAGCGGGCGCAGGACTGGATTATGAGATTTACAACGTCGGGGAAGCAGAGTGGAAGCGAAATGGCGCTTTGATTCCGGATGAGGCTTATGCGTCGTTTGAGCGGAATCGTGTTCTGCTCAAATCCCCGATCACAACTCCGATCGGTCACGGTTTTCGTTCTCTGAATGTGACACTGCGGAATAAGTATGACCTGTATGCGAATATTCGCCCCGCAAAATCAAACATTGCGGTGAAGACTCCATTTTCAGATGTGGATATGGTGATTTTCCGGGAGAACACCGAGGATCTCTATGTCGGTGTGGAGGAGAAGATCGATGAAGATACCGTTCACGCAAAGAAGATCATCACCCGAAAAGCGAGCACAAGAATTATTCGTGACGCTTTTGAGTATGCGAAGAATCATGGGCGAAAGAAGGTGACCTGTGTCCACAAGGCGAATATCCTGAAAATGTCGGATGGTTTGTTCCTGGATATTTTCGAGCAGATTGCGAAAGAGTATCCGGAGATTGAGCACAATGATAAGATCATCGACAATACATGTATGCAGATGGTAATGAATCCGAATCAGTTTGATGTGATTGTGACACCGAATCTATACGGAGATCTGCTGTCTGATCTTGCGAGTGGTCTGATCGGTGGACTTGGACTTCTCCCGTCGAGCAATTTGGGAACCGATTATGCGATGTTTGAGGCGGTTCACGGCAGTGCGCCGGATATTGCGGGAAAGCACATCGCAAACCCGACGGCACTTCTGTGGTCTGCTTGCATGATGCTTGAGTATCTCGGACAGAAGGAGTGTGCCGGAAAGATCCGCAGAGCAGTTGATGAGGTGCTTGCAGATGGGACTTGCCTGACGCCGGATCTTCACGGAACAGCGACGACCGAAGAGTACCGGGATGCAATTATCCGAAAGATCAGAGAAATGAATTAAAAATAAATCTGAGAGCGTGAAATGATATGCTCCCTTTTAAGAAAACAAGTTTTATGAGTTTACTTGTCTACCTAGAAGGGAGTATATCATTTTTTTGTGCTCTTTTATGAGTTATCGCATTCCTTTTTTTATTGGTGTCTCGCGCCTGTTTATGGTATGATAGGGGAGTTGAGACGGAACAAAAAATAATAACAGAATGAAGGATAAGTATAAGATAAGATAGAAAAATGGAGAAACAGATGGAAAACAAAAATGAAGTGCAGGAACGTGCACAGGTAAATACACAGAAGAGTGTGCCGGAAAGAGCGCAGGCAAACGAGAAAAAACGAGCACTTCTTGTGATCAGTTTTGGAACGAGCTATCCGGAAACGCGAAAGAAGACGATCGATGCAATCGAGGAGGAGATGAGGCAGGCATTTCCGGAATATGACTTTTTCCGGGCATTTACAAGTCCGACGATCATGCGAATCATGAGAGAGCGAGAGGGCATCTGGGTGGATGATGTGGAGCAGGCATTTGAGCGTCTTCTCGCAGAGGGCTACAAGGAAGTTCTCGTGCAGATGACCCATGTGATTCGCGGATTTGAGTATGACCGGATGATGGGAACAGTCCGCAGATATCAGGATCGTTTTCAGTGGTTTGCATGTGGAGAACCGCTTCTGACGGATGAGAAGGACTATCAGAGGCTGGCGGAAATTCTGGAAAATAAATTTGCAGAGTATCGCGTTCCGGGAGCAGCAGTTGTTCTGATGGGTCATGGAACGGAGCATGTTGCAAACTTCTCTTACGAGCGTCTCCAGAAGCATTTGACGGATGATGGTGCAGGAAATCTTCTGATCGGAACCGTCGAGGCATCTCCGACACTTGATTCGATGATGCAGGCAGTGGAGGCTCAGAAACCGAAGCGAGTACTGCTTGCCCCGCTTCTGATTGTCGCAGGAAACCATGTGATGATTGACATGGCAGGGGATCAGGAAGATTCGTGGAAGAATCAGTTTTTGCGTGAAGGCTATGAGGTGGAGTGCAATTTTGAGGGTCTCGGAGAGTATCCGGAGATTCGCAAAATGTATGTGGAGCATGCCAAGGGTGCATGGAAACGCGCCGAGGAGATGCGTGCGCAGGAGGAGAGGATTTCTGCGACTCAGATGGAGATGGGGGCAGGAGATGGTTCTGCAAAATCGGGAAAGATTGTGCCGGGAATTCTCTGGGGAATCGGTGTCGGACCGGGCGACCCGGAGCTTTTGACGCTCAAGGCGGTGCGCAAAATTAAAGAGTGCGATGTGCTGATGGTTCCGGGAGAGGATTACCGCAGTAGCATTGCGTACCAGATTGCACAGCGCGCAATCCCGGAGGTTGAGAAGAAACCGTGCGTGGGCGTGGAGCTTCCGATGACACGCGACAAGGAGCGTCTTGCACAGGCGCATGAGACGGCGGCAAAGCAGGTGATGGATCTTCTTGCACAGGGCAAACAGGTCGGTTTTCTGAATCTTGGAGATGTGACGCTGTATGCGACTTACCTCTATATTCATCGTCTTGTTCAGCAGGCGGGATATGAGGCGAGACTGATTAATGGAATTCCATCGTTTTGTGCGACGGCGGCGACGCTGAATGTGGGACTTGCGGAGAATTCCGAACAGCTCCATGTGCTGTCTCAGCCGGAACAGATCGAGGAAGGGCTGAAACTTTCGGGAACGAAAGTCATCATGAAGATGGGAAAAAATTTAGATCGCGTCAAAGAAATCATTGCGCAGTCCGGCATGGAGGCGATGATGGTGGAAAACTGCGGACTTCCGGGCGAGAAGATTTGCCGGAGTGTCGATGAGATTCACGATGGAGCAGGATATTATTCGCTTGTAATTGTCAAAGAAAAATAAAAAATAGCAATCGGACAGATAAATCAAAAAACGGATGGCATGTAAAATTTAGTGGAAATCGGAAAATCGTTGAGAAGCGAGGAAGAAAAAAATGAACGAAATTTACGTTGTGGGAATGGGACCCGGAGAAGAAAAGCAGATGACGATCGAGGCGCAGGAAGTGCTTGAATCCTGCGATGTGATTGTCGGTTATACGGTGTATGCAGAACTGATGAAAAAGATGCTTCCAGAAAAAACGTATCTGACGACACCGATGCGTCAGGAGGCAGAGCGCTGTCGTCTTGCGTTTGAGGAGGCACAGAAGGGCAAGAAAGTGGCAATGGTGTGCAGCGGAGATGCCGGCGTCTATGGAATGTCCGGTCTGATGCTTGAGATCGGAGAGGAGTATCCGGATTGTAAGGTCAAGGTCGTGTCCGGTGTGACGGCGGCGCTTGCAGGCGGAGCTGTGCTTGGAGCACCATTGATGCATGATTTTGCAGTTATCAGTCTCAGCGATCTTCTGACACCGTGGGAGAAGATTGAAAAGCGCCTGAGAATGGCAGCTGCCGGAGATTTTGTGATCTGTCTCTACAATCCGTCGAGTAAGAAGCGCGCCGATTATCTCAAGCGTGCGTGCACGATCATTCAAGAAGAGATAGGGGAGGAGAGAGTCTGTGGAATCGTCTCTCAGATCGGAAGAGACGGCGAGCACGCCGAGGTGATGACACTCTCCGAGCTTGCCGATCGTCAGGTGGATATGTTTACAACCGTATTTGTCGGAAATTCACAAACAAAAGAGATTGACGGAAGAATGGTGACACCGAGAGGATATCGCATTTAAATCTGACAGATATGAAAGAAAAAACTTAAGCATATATGGCTGGAAAATAAAAAGCACAAAAGACACGAGAGTACAAGATGTGAGATGAGCGTGTGAGATGGATCGACGGATCAGATCAATCAGGAATTACAAAACAGAAGGGTGAAAAACAGTAGATGGAAGAGTATTATCAGAGACAGTTAGACTGCCTTTGCGGGCAGGTGCGTCCGTTGAGCGAGGAGGCAAAGGAGGCATCTGTTTGCCATTGGGACGGAATTGCAAAACCGCTAAATGGTCTCGGACGTTTTGAAAGGATTCTGACGCAGATTGCAGGAATTCAGAGAACGGAAAATCTCTCTCTCGACCGCAAGGCAGTTGTCGTGTTCTGCGCGGACAACGGGGTTGTGGAAGAGGGCGTGAGCCAGACAGACAGCAGTGTGACGGCGATTGTGACCGAGAATTTTGCACGAGGAATTGCGAGCGTAAACCGCATGGCGTCGACAGTCGGAGCAGAGGTGCTTCCGGTTGATATTGGAGTTGCCGGGGAACTTCATGAGCCAGGAATCCGCAATATGAAAGTGGATTTTGGCACAAAAAATTTCTGCCGGGAGATGGCAATGACGAGGGAGCAGGCACTTGAGGCGATTCACAATGGAATTGCACTTGCGGGAGAACTCAAGGATGCCGGATATGATATTCTCGCAGTCGGGGAGATGGGAATCGGAAATACGACGACATCGAGCGCGATTGCGAGTGTACTGCTTGACGTAGATCCGGAGGCGGTGACAGGAAAGGGAGCAGGTCTTTCAGACGAGGGACTCACAAGAAAGATCGATGCCATTCGGCGCGGAATTGCGCTCCATCATCCGGCCGCGGATGATCCGATCGGTGTGCTTGCCTCACTCGGCGGGTTTGACATTGCAGGAATGACGGGACTGATGCTTGGCGGAGCAATCTCGCGAATTCCGGTTGTGCTTGATGGAATCATTTCGGAGGTTGCAGGTCTTCTTGCGATGGCAATCTGTCCGCAGACGGTTTCTTATCTGATTCCGTCTCATCTCGGAAAAGAGCCGGCATGCGCGCAGATTTATGAGCGACTTCATTTAGAGCCGGTGATTCATGGAAATCTCGCACTCGGGGAGGGAACCGGAGCGGTGATGCTCTTCCCGCTTCTCGACATGGCATGGGAAGTCTACAAGGAAAACAGCACGTTTGAGGACATCCATGTGAAGGCATATGAAAAACTGTAACTCAGAGGCACAGTGAGTTTGATCGGAAGATGTCAGCGAAGCTGAGGAAAGTCATATGCTAAGTATCCCCGCGCGTTGGCTTGAACAAAGAAAAAAGAAGTGTGGGACAGAGGAAAGGAGAACAGCGAAATGGTTTATTTTATCGGAGCGGGACCGGGCGATCCGGAGCTGATCACTGTAAAAGGAAAACGATTGATCGAGGAGTCGGATGTGATTATCTATGCGGGATCTTTAGTCAATCCGCAGGTGCTTGCCGGGGCAAAGCCGACTGCCGAGATTTACAACAGTGCGGGAATGACGCTCCCGGAGGTGATCGAGGTGATGAAGCAGGCAGAGACAGAAGGAAAGCAGGTGGCGCGCGTCCATACCGGTGATCCATCGATCTATGGTGCTCACCGCGAGCAGATGGTGTGTCTTGATGAGCTTGGAATCGCGTATGAGGTGGTTCCGGGAGTCAGCTCATTTCTTGCAACCGCAGCGGTGCTCAAGCGCGAGTACACGCTTCCAGAGGTCAGCCAGACCGTGATCCTGACGAGAATGGAAGGGCGCACACCGGTGCCGGAGCGGGAAAAGATTGAGGCACTTGCGTCCCATCAGGCGACGATGGTCATTTTCTTGAGTGTCGGTCAGCTCGACCAGCTTGTTGGACGACTGATTGAGGGCGGATACCCGGAGGAGACACCGGTCGCGGTTGTATACAAAGCATCCTGGCCGGATCAGAAGATTGTAAGAGGAATGCTCACCGACATCGATGCGAAGGTCAAAGAGGTGGGAATCCGAAAGACGGCGCTTGTGGTTGTCGGAAGATTTCTCGGGGATGATTTTGCACTCTCCAAACTTTACGATGAGAATTTTACGCATGAGTTTAGGGAGGCAAAGAAGCATGATGGAGAACAACATGACGGAAAATAAGATGAACGAGCGCAAGATGACAGCGGACATCATAGATAACATAACGGATAACGTGACAGGTGATGTGGTAGGTGGTGACATGGCAGGCGACATATCAAGTGACATCGCAGAAAAGCCTTTAGCGCGAAAAATCATGGTTCAGGGAACGATGTCCAATTCTGGAAAAAGTTTTCTCGTCGCTGGTCTTTGCAGGATTTTGAAGCAGGATGGATACCGCACGGCTCCGTTTAAGTCCCAGAATATGGCACTGAATTCTTACATCACAAAAAATGGACTTGAGATCGGGCGAGCGCAGGCGATGCAGGCGGAGTCGGCAGGGATTGAGCCGACGGTTGAGATGAACCCGATTCTCTTAAAGCCGACGAGCCAGATGGGAAGCCAGGTCATTGTAAATGGCGAGGTCTACGGAAATCTGCGCGCGATGGACTATTATCGGAGAAAACCGGAATTTATTCCTGCTGTGAAGGAAGCGTTTGGAAAACTGGAGGAGAAGTTTGACGCGATTGTGATCGAGGGAGCAGGAAGTCCGGCAGAGATCAATCTCAGAGACAACGACATCGTGAATATGGGACTTGCAGAGCTCGTCGATGCGCCGGTCATCCTTGTCGGAGATATTGACCGTGGTGGAGTTTTTGCCTCTCTGTATGGAACCGTCAGTCTGCTTGAGCCGAGGGAACAGGCGCGTATCAAAGGACTTGTGATCAACAAATTCCGCGGAGACAAAAAAATCCTTGAGCCGGGACTTCGGATGATTGAGGAAAAACTTCACATTCCGGTGATCGGTGTGATTCCGATGGAGCAGATCGACCTCGACGATGAGGACAGCCTGTCTGACCGCCTGACAAGAACGGGCTCGGAGGAGATGATAAAAGGTGGTCTTGACCTTGCCGTGATTCGGTTGCCTCATATTTCCAATTTCACGGATTTCAATGCGCTTGAGCGTCATCCGGGCGTACAGCTGCGCTACGTTGAGAGAGCTTCTCAGCTTGGTAATCCCGATCTGATTCTTCTTCCGGGAACAAAGAATACGATTTCGGACCTGATCTGGCTGAGGGAGAGCGGATTGGAACCGGCAATCCTCCGAAAGACGGAATTTGATCGTGTTCCAGTGATCGGAATCTGCGGAGGATACCAGATGCTCGGAGAACAGCTCTCAGATCCAAATGGAGTTGAGGGCGAGGAGGGCAGAATCATCCGCGGAATGGGGCTTCTCCCGGCGCGGACAGTCTTTGAGCAAAGAAAGACGCGCGGTCAGACGGAGGTTATTCTTCGCAAGAATACCGGAATGTTTGAAAAGTGTGATGTGGGAACGAGAATCACCGGATATGAGATTCATATGGGAATTACAGAGCTGACCGGAAAGGCAGAACCGATCTTCGCAAAAACTCAGGATAATCAGAGTCAGACCACTCAAACTGTTCAAACTATGGTTCATCAGAATTGGGAAGGACTTGAGCGCGAGGATGGTCTGGTGATTGGCACCTACCTGCACGGATTGTTTGACAACGAGGAGCTGGTATCTGCTCTTCTTGAAAAACTTGCAGAGAAGAAAGGCATCTCTCTTGAGATTACGACAGAGAGTCAGGAGGTCTACAAACAGCGTCAGTACGACAAGCTCGCTGATCTCATCCGAGAATCCCTCGATATGAAGGCAATTTACGAGATTATGGGTCTGAATGGAGAGGATTTAAAGTGCAGGACTCAGAATTGAAGAGCGCAAAAAGCTAAAAAGCGAGAAAACAAGAAGATCAAAACGATAAGAAATAAGAAAGATAAAAAACTAAGAAAGGACAGGCAGAGACGTGTTTGAACAGATGGAATGGGTGAAACCGACCGAGATCGAGGCGAGAAGCATGCAGATTATCGAGTCGGAAATGCCAAAAGGAAACTGGACGCCAGGAGAACTCCTCGTTGTGAAGCGGTGTATTCACACTTCTGCTGATTTTGATTATGCAGAAAATCTGTATTTTTCTGATCATGCGGTGGAGCAGGCGATTGAGATTTTGAAGGCAGGAGCAACGATTGTGACCGACACCAATATGGGAATGGCGGGAATCAATAAGCGCGCGCTGAGTGCACTGAATGCGAATGTTCATTGTTTTATGGCAGATCCCGATGTCGCCAAAGAGGCAAAGGAGAGAGGCGTGACGCGGGCGGTTGTCAGCATGGAGCATGCGGGAAAACTGGAAGGACCGGTAATCTTTGCAGTTGGAAATGCGCCGACGGCGCTGATTCGTCTTTATGAGATGATTCAGGAGGGAACAATTTCCCCGGCATTTATTATCGGAGCTCCGGTCGGCTTTGTCAATGTCGTGGAGTCGAAAGAGCTGATCTGTAATCTTGATGTGCCCTGCATTGTCGCAAGAGGACGAAAGGGCGGAAGCAACATTGTGGCTGCGATCTGCAACGCACTGATGTACCAGATTCCGGGGACTCGATAGAGATTTGATTGAAATATATTGTCTTTTGATAAACGAAAGAGGAATCAGCGTAATCACAACGTGTGAAGAGGCAACGTACTGCTGGACGACAGATGCGGTTCGTGCAAATCTTCTTGATGTGACCGCAAAAGAGAATGGCTGTACCTTCGTCGGAAGTGGTATGGAAGATATTTTCTGGGTAAACATGGTAGGAATGGTAGCAGGCGGATGCCACAAGATCGAGAAGATCGAGGGCGCAGTCAGCTACAACGTAGCGGAGCACAACTGCAAATCAGCAGGGGCGCCCGCCCCATTTTTATTCCCCCTTGCTTTTTTTGACAAAAATAATTATAATACATAATAACTTATGCGCAGAAGAGGTGGCTTTCCCATGGCAAACGAAGAAGCAAAGAAAGTTGAGAGAGAACTGGAAGATCCGGCAGACTTTACAACTCCGGAGGAATTGTATAAGGACCTCGTCCGCACGATTCGCAGATATCATCCGTCAGATGACATTTCGATGATTGAGAAAGCGTACCGAGTCGCAGACGAGGCCCATGAAGGACAGAAACGAAAATCGGGTGAACCGTACATCATTCACCCGCTTTGTGTTGCGATTATTCTTGCTGACTTAGAGATGGATAAGGAGACGATTGCAGCCGGTTTGCTTCACGATGTCGTGGAGGATACAGCGATGACGCTTGATGAACTCACAAAGGAGTTCAATGCTGAGGTAGCGTTTCTCGTAGATGGAGTAACAAAGCTGACACAGCTGTCATGGGATAAAGACAAGGTGGAGATTCAGGCAGAAAACCTGCGAAAGATGTTCCTCGCAATGGCGAAAGACATCCGTGTTATCATCGTAAAACTTGCCGACCGTCTGCACAATATGAGAACCGGACAGTACTGGAAGCCGGAAAAACAGAAGGAAAAGGCGCGTGAGACACTTGAGATCTACGCTCCGATTGCAGATCGTCTCGGTATTTCCAAGATCAAGATTGAGCTCGATGATCTCTCCTTCCGTTTCCTGAAACCGGATGTGTATTTTGATCTCGTCGAGAAGGTTAATCTCCGCAAGGATTCGAGAGAAGCCTTTGTTCAGGAGATTGTAGATGAGGTTCAGGACCACATGAAGGAAGCCGCGATCGAGGCGACGGTTGTCGGACGCGTAAAGCATTTCTTCAGTATTTACAAGAAGATGGTCAACCAGAACAAGACCCTCGATCAGATCTACGATCTGTTTGCAGTTCGTATTCTTGTTGACAGCGTGAAGGACTGTTATGCGGCTCTCGGTGTCATCCATGAGATGTATAAGCCGATTCCGGGACGTTTCAAGGATTACATTGCAATGCCGAAGCCGAATATGTACCAGTCGCTTCATACGACACTGATCGGAAACACCGGACAGCCGTTTGAGATTCAGATCAGAACCTACGACATGCACCGGACGGCTGAGTACGGTATTGCGGCTCACTGGAAGTATAAGGAGAGTGGAAGCGGAAAGATTGCAGCCGGAGACGAGGAGGCAAAGCTGTCCTGGCTTCGTCAGATTCTGGAGTGGCAGCGCGATACCGACGACTCCAAAGAGTTCCTCAGCATGGTCAAGGGCGATCTCGATTTGTTTTCCGACAGTGTATACTGCTTCACCCCGACTGGTGATGTCAAGACTCTGCCGAGTGGATCGACGCCGATCGACTTTGCATACGCGATTCACAGTGCAGTCGGCAACAAGATGGTCGGAGCGCGTGTCAATGGAAAGCTCGTCAACATCGATTATGTGATTCAGAATGGTGATCAGATTGAGATCATCACGTCTCAGAATTCCAAGGGACCGAGCCGTGACTGGCTGTCTCTCGTGAAGAGCACGCAAGCGAAGAATAAGATCAATCAGTGGTTCAAGAATGAGCTCAAGGAAGACAACATCATTCGTGGTCGTGAGCTGATTGACCGTTACTGTAAGGCGAAGGGCATTAATTACCCGGAGATCAACAAGCCGGAGTTTCAGGAGAAGGTCATGGTGCGCTATGCGTTCAAGGACTGGGATTCTGTGCTTGCCTCGATTGGACATGGCGGTCTGAAAGAGGGTCAAGTCATCAACAAGATGCTTGAGGAGCGGGAGAAGAAAAAGAAGAAGGAGATCACGGACAAGACGGTTCTCGACACGCTTGCCGAGTCGGATGCAAAGGTTCCGGTATCGAACAAGAAGTCCAAGAGCGGAATTGTCGTCAAGGGTGTTCACGATCTCTCCGTTCGCTTCTCACGCTGTTGTAGTCCGGTTCCGGGCGATGAGATTGTCGGCTTTGTGACTCGTGGACGTGGTGTCTCGATTCACCGCACAGACTGTATTAACATCATCAACCTTCCGGAGGATGAGAGAGCGCGTCTGATGGATGCAGAGTGGCAACAGCCGGAGAGCGATGAGGGCAAGGAGAAGTACTCGACGGAGATTCAGATTTATGCGAACAACCGAATCGGAATGTTCGTTGACATCTCCAAGGTATTTACAGAGCGCCAGATTGACATCACCTCGATGAATGTGCGGACGAGCAAGCAGGGCAAAGCGACGATCGTGATGACATTTGACATTCACGGAGTGGAAGAACTGAATCGTTTGATCGATAAATTACGCCAGATTGAAGGCGTTCTTGATATTGAGAGGACTGCGGGTTAGCCACCGCAGTTCTTTTCATATGATAGGAAATTGCGTCCTATCATATGAAATTATGTAAAATGATTTTGCCATATGATAGAAAAGGAGCTGAGAACGAAATGAGCGATTTTCGTATAAAGACTTATGTGCTGGGCGGAATCAGCACAAACTGTTACGTCATTTACCATGAGGGAAAGAAGGAGGCTGTGATTGTAGATCCAGCGGATAACGGAGTATTTCTGCTGAACAAATGCAGAGAGCTTGGAGTGGAGCCGACCGCGATTCTTTTGACTCATGGTCATTTTGACCACATTCTGGCAGTGGAGGACATTCGTCGTGCGTTCCACTGCCAGGTGTATGCGCATGTGGATGAGGAGCGTCTGCTCGAGGATTCCTCGATGAATCTCTCCGGAACGCTCGGAACCGAGAGAATGGAGCTGAGTGCCGATGAATTTCTGCGCGATGGTCAGGTGATTCATCTGCTCGGCGATGAGTGGAAGGTTCTTGCAACTCCGGGTCACACCGCAGGTTCCGTTTGCTATTATCTGGAGTCGGAGCAGGTGCTGATCAGCGGAGATACGCTCTTTTATGAGTCTATGGGACGGACAGACCTTCCAACTGGAAGCTCTTCGGCGATTGTGAAATCGATCACGGAGAAACTTTTTGCGCTTCCGGACGACACGATGGTGTACCCGGGACATGGAGATCCGACGACGATCGGTTACGAGAAGAAATACAATCCGGTTGTGTCGTATAATCGTTTTCGCTGATGTCGAGTCGACTTGAATGGAAAGCCGGACAGAGGCATTAGAGCGATATGCGATAGAGGTATAAAGAGATAGAGGTAGACAGATGATAGGAATTTTACTGAATGATGATGCTTACGAGCAGGATATCCGAGAACTGATGATGGCGTTTTTTCCGGGAGAGACGTTTGTCCATGAATATCAGGATGGGCTTAATCTGGCAGTCAAGGGAACGCTCTCAGACGACAGAAGGACCTTTGCTCTCCATCTGATTTCGTTTGGAAAACCGCAGTTTTTTGCCTTTTCCGAGATGAAACTTGAGCCGGAGATGCGCGAGGAGCGCCGTGCGATCGAGGGAGAACAGCCGATCGAGGTTGATTATGACAATCGATTTGAGACGAAGAATAAGATCAAACGCCGTCTTTATCTGCTTTTGATAGAGAGAACGGGCAAACAGCTTCCGTGGGGCACGTTAACCGGAATCCGACCGACAAAGATCGCGCTGACGAAACTTGAGCAGGGCGAGGAGGAAAATGAGATCCGCCGGGAGATGAAGGAGACGTATTACACCGGAAATGAGAAGATTAACTTGAGCATTGAGATTGCACAGAAGGAGCGCGAGCTTCTTTCCGGCATTGATTATCGGGATGGATACAGTCTCTATGTCGGAATCCCGTTCTGTCCGACAACCTGTCTGTACTGTTCATTCACCTCCTATCCGATCGGGAGATGGCAGGGAAAGATGGACCAGTACTTTGAGGCACTGTTCAAGGAGCTTGACTATGTCGCAGAGAAGAAGGGTGGATGTCGTCTTGAGACGATTTACTTTGGCGGTGGAACGCCGACTTCTCTGAGTCCGGAGGATCTCGACCGCCTGATCACAAAGATTGAGAACACGTTTGACCTCTCCAATGTGCAGGAGTTCACGGTCGAGGCGGGGCGTCCGGACAGCATCACACGGGAGAAATTGCAGGTGCTTCGCGATCACGGAATCACACGAATCTCGATCAATCCGCAGACGATGAAGCAGGAGACGCTTGATCTGATCGGTCGCCGTCACACGGTTGAGGATGTTATGGAGCGATTCGCGATGGCGAGAGAGCTGGGATTCGACAACATCAACATGGATCTGATTGTTGGATTGCCGGAGGAGAATCTTGAGGATGTTCAGGCGACGATGGAGGCAGTCAAGGCGCTTGCACCGGACAGTATTACGGTTCACTCGCTTGCGATCAAGCGCGCAGCCCGACTGAACACGATGAAGGAAGTCTACAAGGATTTAAAGATCACGAACACGCAGGAGATGATTGATCTCACGGCAAAGTATGCGAGAGAGCTTGGTCTTGAGCCGTATTATCTGTATCGTCAGAAAAATATGGCAGGCAACTTTGAGAATGTCGGATATGCATCACCGGGAAAAGCCTGCATCTACAACATCCTGATCATGGAGGAGAAGCAGACGATCATCGCATGTGGAGCGGGAACGACGACGAAACGCCTCTTCCCGGAGGAGAATCGGATTGAGCGTGCGGAGAATGTCAAGAATGTCGAGCAGTATATTGAGCGAATCGATGAGATGATTGCGCGAAAAGACAAACTGCTTTCGATGTGATTTTGTATTGCATTTGGATGCTTTTTGATAGAAAAAAATCAAGAATAAGTTGTCTTGCGCGAAAGCGGATAAAGATCATATAAAAGAGAATGACATTTGTCACGGTGACATGACAAATGTCATTTTTTTGTGCCAAAAAGAAGTGACAGAGTGCAGATGATTTCAAAATGGAAAATCAGTAGAATAAAAGTACAGAGATGAGAACAAATCAAGAAATAGAAAAACAAAAAAGAGGGGGAAAACGAGATGAAATATGTCGTACTTGTCAGCCACGGAACGTTTGCACCGGGTCTGCACAGCGTGTTAAACATGTTGGCTGGTGGCGGTCGAGAGGATATCCTGAGCACCAGTCTTCAGGACGGAATGGGTGCAGATGAGTTCGCAGAGAACTTTGGAAAGCTGGTTGAGCCGATCAAGGAGGAGGACGAGATCATCCTGCTCGCAGATATCATCGGCGGTTCTCCGCTGACGACAGCGCTCGATGTGCTGACGAAAAAGGGACTGCTCGCAAAGACAACGGCTTTCGGTGGTATGAATTTGCCGATGGCACTGACGGCAACTCTGATGAAGGATGCGCTTGATACGGAGAGCCTCAAGGCAAGCCTGGTTTCTGAGTCGAGAGACGCGATCAAGGAGATGGAGCTGAAGCTCGACGACGATGAGGAAGACGACATCTAATTGCTTAAGTGAAGCACAGACAACGTGAGAGAATTCAAGAAAAATGAAAACGAGCTTATCGAATTTATAAAGAAAGATCGTAAAGAAAAAGAATTAAAACGAAAATTATAAAAAGAATTAAAAAGAAAATTATAAAAAAGATCAGAGCTTATAAAAAATAAAATCTGAGCGAAATAAGGAGGACAAAATCATGTCAGTATCTTTTGTGAGAGTAGATGACCGTATGATTCATGGACAGACCTGTACCAGATGGGCGCTGGAGTATCCGTGTGACGGACTTGTTGCAGTCAATGACCTCGCAGCATCCAACCCGGTTCTGAAGGCAGCGTACAAGAGTGCTTCTGGAAAAAAGACCTTTGTTTGGACAATGGATGAGTGGAAGGCAAAATGCCAGAAGGTGCTCGACAGCAAGGATCGTTACTTCCTGATCACGAAGAATCCGGTAGATATGAAAAAGATCCTTGTAGATCAGGGCTTTGATCCGGGTGTAAAGACCGTTATCATCGGACCGTGCAACGACCGTCCGGGCGCAACGAAGCTGGGAAATAACCAGTCAATCACTCAGGAAGAGGCAGAGGCTCTCGAGGCAATCATGCAGAAGGGATACAGTGTAGAATTTGCACTGCTGAAAGAGGAAGCAATCGGAAACTGGACGAAGTTTCGTGGACAGTTTGGATTCTAAAGTTCTGGATTTTAGGAAATAAAAAATCTTTTGAAAGGCAGGGATTGATTTATGCAAATTAATCTTATTCAGGCAATCATTCTTGGTATCTGTGCATGTCTTTCCAGTATGCCGGGTCTTGGAGGCACGACATTCGGAAACTACACACTGGGTCGTCCGCTCGTAGCAGGACTTATTGTAGGTCTGGTTCTCGGAGACATGAAGACAGGCATCATCGTAGGTGCAGCGATTCAGGTTATCTACATCGCACTGGTAACTCCGGGTGGAACCGTTTCTGCTGATGTTCGTGCGATCAGCTACATAGGTATTCCTCTTGCAATCTGTGCAATCAAGGGAATGGGCATTGATCCGGCTTCCAAGCAGGCAACAGATATGGCAGCAACCCTCGGAGCAGCAGTAGGAACCCTCGGAACCGTTCTTTTTTACGGAACTGCAACCGTCAACCTGGTTTGGCAGCACATGGGCTGGAAAGCACTTGAGGATGGCGATTTCAAGAAACTCTATCTCGTAGATATGGGTCTTCCGTGGCTGTCTCACTTCCTTTGCTCCTTCCTTCCGACCGTAGTCATCACGATGGCTGGTTCGAGCATGGTAGACCTGATGAAAGTTTACCTGCCGATGGATGGTATCGCAATGAAGACGCTGTTTACCGTAGGTAGCCTTCTTCCGGCAGTTGGAGTTGCAATCCTGCTGAAACAGGTTATCACGAAGGCAACCGATTTCCTGACCTTCTTCTTTGGATTTACACTGGCTGCATGCATGGGTGTAAACCTGATCGGTGCAGCTCTGATCGGTGGATTCTTTGCAGTCATTAACTACAAGATCCAGATGCTGAAAGTTCGTCCGGCAGTAGCTGGCGCAGTAAGCTATGACGATGATGAGGAGGATATATAAATGAAAAAACTTTCCAAAAAAACATTAAATAAATCTTTCTTATCTTGGTTTTACGGTAATCTGACCTGCTTCTCTCAGGAGCACATGCAGACCTTCGGTTATCTGTGTGCGATGCTTCCGGTTGTGCAGGAACTGTATGACACGAAGGAAGAGCAGAAGGAAGCATTGAAGACATACTCCGCATTCTTCAACACAGAGCCTCAGATCGGTACTCTGGTAGTTGGTATCACAGCAGGTCTGGAAGAAGCGAAGGCAAACGGTGAGGGCATCGACGGTGAGACGATCAACGGTATCCGTGCAGGTCTGATGGGACCTTTAGCTGGTATCGGTGATTCCCTGATCGTAGGAACCCTGATCCCGATCCTTTTAGGAATTGCACTTGGACTGTCCGGCGGTGGTTCTCCGCTCGGCGCAATCTTCTATATTGTTGTATGGAACGCTTTGATGTTTTTTGGAATGAAGTTCGCTTACTCCAAGGGCTATGAGATGGGCGGAAAAGCCGTGGAACTGCTTGTAGGTGAGCAGGCTCAGGCAATTCGTGATTCTATCATCATGGTTGGTACAATGGTAATCGGTGCAGTGGCAGCGAGCTGGATCAGCATCTCCACTTCCTTTGAGATTCCGGGAATTATCACCCTTCAGAGCACTCTGGATCAGATTTATCCGAAACTTTTATCCGCAGTGACCGTTATCTTCTGCTGGTGGCTGATGACGAAGAAGAAGATTTCCCCGACAATGGTAATGCTGATTCTCGTTATAATCGCATTTGTCGGCGTACTTCTTGGATTCTTTGATCCGGGTCTGTCCTACTAACATCCTCCCCATTTTTGGTTCGTTCCCGCTTCGCTCTTCTTCCCCATATTTTTTGAGAGTGGAGCGGGAATAAAACAAATTAAAATTTAAATTTAAAATTAACGGAAGGATAAAGGATAAGAAATAAGATAAGTAAAAGATAAATAAGCGGAGGGATTGCAATGAGTGGAGACGCACAGACCATACAGGAGCAGAACATGCTGATCAAAGAAGCGCAGATGCAGATGGATGCCTTGAGACGCCTTGGAAACTGGCAGAGAGGGTGTTTATCGATCGCGGTGATTGGAGTGATTCTGGCTGTGAACGGATTTTATATGAATGCCGGAACTCTGAGGGGAGTATTTGGAATCATATTGGCTGTGTTATTCTCCGCGATGGCGATTGTGATCTGGACTGGAAGAAAAAATGGAAAAGAGAACGTGAAAAGGATTCTGGAGGCTGTTCATCAGCCGATTTCAGGAGACTTGTAAAGATTAGATTTATCTTTAGAATTTGTGAATCGGGGCATCTCGAAATGGTTTGAGAAGTGCTCTGGGCAGCCAGGCTGGCGCACATGGAAATGTGTGCTGGCCTTTTCTGACATTGCAGTGTGCTGGTACGCTTCGGGTTTTTAGGGGGTCAGGTAAGGAGGCGTTATTGCGTTATTGGCGAGCTCCTTCGACGGGTAAAGTCATGCAAACACGCTCGCGCTCCGAGTTTTAACGTAGCGGTGCATAGGATTGTAAAAAACACAGTTAAAACACCGACGTTAAAAACGGGTTTGCATGTACTTTCCCGTCTTCGTCGCAGAGACTCGTCGTGAGATTCTGGTCAGTTTTGCTGACATCTTCTCATCAGAATCACTGCGCATCCACTCTGAGTTATGATAAAAGACTTAGATAGTAACTTATGAAAATAGAAAATTGCCGAATTCGGGAACTCATGGTAAAATGTGGATAGAAATGAATGACATATAAAATACTCACAGATTCATCAGAAACAGGGGGTAAGAGAGAACGATGGAAGGGCGCAGAAGGAGCGTGCTCATGGGCATGGTCGGTGTGATTTTGCTGATCGTGGGAATCTGGTTTTTCATGAGTGCGGGAAAGATGATCGCATTTTACTGGGCAGGACGAAAGTTCGGCGCTACTTATATGACGATGAACAATCCATTCTATGAGATTATTGATGATGAGATCCGCAATGCCCTTGAGGCAAATGGCGATATGTTGCTGACCAGAGATCCTGCCCTTGATGTTGAGAAGCAGATCAATCAGATCCGGGAATTTGTGGATTTGAATGTCTCTGGAATTTTTGTCAATCCGGTGGACTGGAAGGAGATCACACCGGCGCTTGAGGAGGCAAAAAAGGCGGGGATTCCGGTGATCGTGGTGGACAGTGATGTCTATGACGATGATCTTGTGCGCTGTACGATGATCTCGGACAATTATCGCGCGGGACAGCTCTGTGCACAGCATTTGATGGAGACACGGGAGAGTGCAAAGATTCTTTTGCTCAGTCACAGCGTGGCAAAGTCAGGAATCGACCGCATTCAGGGGTTTAAAGATGCGCTTGCGGATTATCCGCAGTATCAGATTCTTGATGAGGCGGATTGCCTTGGTCAGCTGGAGCTTGCAATGCCGGCGACCGAGAAACTGTTGGAGGAACATCCGGATGCAGATGTGATCATGTGTCTGAATGATTTAGCAGCGATGGGAAGCATGGCAGCGCTGAAAGAGCAGGGAAAGGACGGAAAGATTCTCGTCTATGGGGTCGATGGTTCTCCGGATGGAAAAGGAATGATTGCGGAAGGGATCATGACGGCGACATCGGCGCAGTTTCCGAGAAAAATTGGAAGAATGGCTGCGGACGTGATTTATCGATTTTTTGATGGGGAAGAGATTCCAAAACGTGTTCTTGTACAGACAGAGCTTGTGACGATAGAGAATCTGGAGGAATATGGGACGGATGGATGGCAGTAGCAAGATGAGAGAGGCAACTACACCGGCGAAGGCGCGGGAGATGACACAGGGAGAAAAGCGAGAATCTCTGATTTCCCGACTTCAGGTTGCAATCTATGTAGTCAATTTTATTGCGGTGTGTTTTGTCAGCAGTGTGATGGCATATTCGCTGTGGAGTGTCGTTGGACGGATGGAAGCCGCGGAATTTCTCAGGAATGTGAAGATCAGACCGTGGAAACCGGATCAGATGATCAGTTATTCAATTTTGGGCTATCTTGCTTTTGTCATGTTTGGAAGTCTGAGCCGGAAGTGCGAAGGAGAGTGGGAGGAACTTCGACCGCTTTTTCTTGAGATTGAGATTGTCGCCTGTATTGTCGCGGGAGCGGGAATGAATCTGGCATACAATGGACTTGTTCTTGTGATGGCAGCGGATATGATGCGCGGAGAGCGCGGAGGAAACCAGAAATTGATGTTTGGACTCTCGGTTGTTATTCTGTCCACGGTGCTTGATTTTGATCTTGTCGGAGAGCGATTTTTCATGATCTCCTGGGATATGTTTCTGGCTGTTTTTGAGACAGATATGCAGGCAGTTTTGAAGAGTATCCGAAGTATACTGGTTTCCACAAACCTTGTGCTGTTTATCTGGTACACGGCACTTTTGATTCAGGAGGAATACCGGGAGAGGGAGCGAATTCAGTCTCTGAATGGTCAGCTCGAGCTGGCAAACCGAAAGCTCAAAAGTTATGCGATTGAGGCGGAGAAGAATGCAGAAGTTCGAGAGAGAAACCGTCTTGCGAGAGAAATTCACGATACACTTGGTCATGCGCTCACCGGAATCATTGCCGGAGTGGATGCCGCGGTGATGATGATGGATATTGCTCCCGATTCCGCAAAAAAACAGCTTGAGAAAGTGTCTGAGGTCGCGCGTGAGGGAATGACGGATGTCAGAAGATCGATGAACAGTCTGCGCCCGGATGCACTGGAAAAACTGGAACTTGAAGATGCAATTCGAAAAATGCTCAAAGATATGGGGGAGACGGCGAAGGTCGAGATTGTTTTTGACAATCAGGTGCATCCGCTGAATTTTCACGAAGATGAGGAGGAAGTGATTTACCGGGTGATTCAGGAAGCCACAACAAATGCGATCCGTCACGGAAAGGCGAGCTACATAAAGATCGGAATCAGCAAGGTCGATCAGTGGCTCACGATTGCCGTGAAGGACAATGGCTGTGGATGCTCGGAAGTAAAACCGGGATTTGGTTTAAAACACATGAGAGAACGCCTTGCAATGCTCAATGGAACACTTGAGTGTAGCAGTGAGAGTGGATTTTTGGTTGCGGCAAATATTCCGATCAGATGGGGAGAACGAAACTGAGATGAGTGAAAAAGAGATCAATGAAAGAAGAATCAATGAAAAGGGAATCAGTGGAAAAGAAAAAATCAAGATTTTGATTGCGGACGATCAGGCTCTGCTTCGGGACAGCCTTCAGATTATTTTGTCCGCAAATGAAGATATGGAAGTGATGACACCTGTGGCAGATGGGCGTGAGGTTATCCGTGCGGTGCGCGGGGAAAAGCCCGATGTGATTCTGATGGATGTGCGAATGCCAGAGATGGACGGGGTTTCCTGTACACAGATTATCAAGGAGAATTATCCGAGCATCAAGATTATTATTCTGACTACCTTTGATGATGACGAGTATGTATACAATGCGTTGAAATATGGAGCGAGCGGATATTTACTTAAAGGTGTCTCAATGGCGGAACTCACAAATGCGATCCGCACAGTTTACAGCGGAAAGGCGATGATCAATCCGGATATTGCGGTCAAGGTTGTGCGCCTATTTTCTCAGATGGCACAGGGCGATTACGGAATCCATGTCGACAGCCGTTTTGTCGAGGATATTTCCAAGACGGAGTGGCGAGTGATTCAGCAGGTAGGATACGGCAGATCGAACAAAGAGATTGCGGTCGCACTCAATCTCTCTGAGGGCACGATCCGAAACAATTTGAGCTCGATTTTGAGTAAACTCGATCTCAGAGACCGGACTCAGCTTGCGATCTGGGCAGTGCAGACCGGCGTGACAAAGAAGGATTTCTCATAACTATTCAGTACCTTCATAGTTATGAGCAAAAATCCATTCCAGATCGGCTGCGCCGATGGGATTTTTGCCTTCTAGCCTATGTTTTCTTACGGTCAGCACAACAAGTGCGCAGACCTACTGAACAGTTAGGATTTCTCATAAATAAGATAAAAACGATAGGTAGACAACAACACAACATAACATCGATAATAAAGCAAATAGCAAGAAGAGAAATGACAGAGATAAGAGCGATAATTTGGGACGACAGGAACAGACAGAAATAGATTGAAACAGACAGGAAACAGGAAACCGGGAGAGAAAGCGATGGGAGAGACAGCAGGGGAAGAGAAAAAGAAAGTCGGGATTTATACCGTAATCATAGGAATTCTGGCAGTGGTGATCTTGTTTGCCGGAGTCTGGGCGCTTCAGAGAAAGCGGAATCAGACTGTCACGCTAAAGTTCGGAATGTTTGCTGGAAGTTATTGGGATGTGCCGAATGGTGACTGCTATCAGATTATCGATGATGCGATTGAGCGGTTTGAGAAGAAATATCCGGGAGTGAAGGTGGAGTATACAAGCGGTGTGCTCAAGGAGGACTATATTGAGTGGCTGTCTGAGCAGGTGCTTCTCGGGGAAGAGCCGGATGTCTTCATGATTCCGGACGGGGAGATGGAGAATCTGATCTCTCTGAATATTTTAAAGAATCTCGACAGACAGATTCGCGAGGATCTGAATTTTGCAAAAGAGGATTATTATTCGGCTGCTTTCGCGGGCGGAACAGCGAGAAATGGGCAGTATGCCCTGCCCTATGAGTGTGTCCCGACGCTGATGTTTGTCAACCGAACGCTTCTCGATCGGGCGGAGATTATGATGCCAAGGAGAAACTGGACCTGGGAAACATTTTTTGATATTTGTCAGCAGGTTACTCAGGATTTAAATGGAGATGGAAAATTCGATCAGTACGGAGTTCTTGGTTACGACTGGCAGTATGCGATGCGCGCCTCGGGAGTCGAGTTGTTTGACGAAAACGGAAAGACTTCTTTTTTCGGAGATCAGAAAGTGGAGGAGGCAGTGCGTTTTCTGATTTCGCTTCGGGCTCTTGATCAGGGGCATATCGTGACATCAAAGGACTTTGATCAGGGAAATGTTGCATTTCAGCCGATGACGTATGCGGAGTACAAGACGTACAAGCCCTATCCGTGGAGAATTAAAAAATATTCAGAATTTGAATGGGACTGTGTTTCCATGCCTCAGAAGACGAGTGGTTCGGGAAAAACGGCATTGTATACACTTTTGATGGGAATCAGCAGTCGGACAAAACAGGAGCGTCTTGCGTGGGAATTTTTAAAGGAACTCTGCTATGATCTCGAGACGCAGAGCCAGATTCCGGAGTCAGATTCAGGTCTTCCGGTAATTCGGGAGGCGGTGGAGCAGATTCAGGCGGAAGATATCAACATGGAAGTGGTGCGTGACGCAATGGAGTGTGCGCAGACGATGCCACATTTTGTCGGGTATCAGGATGCAATGGAGATCGCAGACCAGAGGATTCAGGAGATGGTCGATGATGGAGTGGCTTTAGATACAAAACTTCTGAAATTGCAGAGAGAGATCAATAACCTGCTCAAAAATGAGACGAGGTAGATCACAACGGAAATTCATTTATCTAATTAAGGGCAACGGTCATTAAGTGATCGATAAGATAAAATGAGATAAAAATGAAATAAAAAGATAAAGGAGACGAGGGAATTATGAAAAAGAACTATTGCAAAATTGTATTCAGTGACATTGATGGAACGATCCTCACCTCGGATGGGGTTGTGACTCCGGGAACGAAGGAGATGATTCTTGAGATGGAAAAGGACGGAATTCCGTTTGTTCTGACTTCGGCGCGCTCCCCGGAAGGTGTTCGTGTGATTAAGAGAAAAATCGGAAATCATGCGCCGATGATCTGCTTTTGCGGGGCATTAATTCTGGATCAGGATGAGAGGCCTCTTTACAGCTGTCAGATCCCGTTAGATACCGCAGTGGAACTCAAACATCTCTTAGAAAAAGAATTCCCGGAGGTTTGCTGTAATACATTCGGATTTGAAAAGTGGATTGTGGATAATCGGGAGGATGCGAGAGAGCAGAGAGAGGAAGCAATCGTGGGATTTTCGGCGGAGATCGGTTCGATCGAGAAAGTTTTTGCAGAGGACGGCGGAATACACAAGTTTTTGCTGATGGGAGAGCCGGAGCAGATGAAGCGTCTTGCTGTTCGCCTGCGCGAAGCATTTCCGGATCTTCAGGTGGCAGCGTCGAATGCGGAGTATCTTGAGGTCACCGAGAACGGAGTGAAGAAGTCTGTTGCACTTGAGGCGCTGTGTGAGAAGCTGGGGCTGACCGCAGAGCAGGCAGGTGCATTCGGCGACGGAGAGAGCGATATGGGAATGATCGCGACTGCAAAATTTGGCTATGCGATGGGAAATGCCCCGGAGGAGGTCAGAAAATCCGCAAAGTTTGTGACCTGCAAAAATGATGAGGAGGGTGTGCTCGCCGGTCTTCGGGAGATTTTTGGGTAGATGGGGAGCAGAAGAATATAAATATTAAAGCAATAATACTAGGATATTTGGGATTAATATTTGGGAATAAATTCTGAAGTAGATACAATAAATGTATTCAAGAAAACAGGATTTTTTGGAAAAAATGGAGACGAAACGCAAGGTCAGGATTGCATTTTGTGGGAGGGAATAGTATAATCGTAAGGCGAATGTGTAATTGACAACCGCCAGAATGTACATGAAAATATTAGGATTCACGGGCAGATCAAGTCCTCCGATGAAAGGGAAAAACAAAAATGTGAATCCTGATGGAGATGGATATTTCGGCGATAAGAAGATGGAGAAGAAGCATGGCACTGAAAAAGAAGCCGGTTACCGGCATGAGAGATATTCTGCCTGCGGAGATGCAGGTCAGAAATTTTGTGATGGAGCAGATCCGTCAGACCTACCAGGGATTTGGATTTACGCAGATTGAGACTCCGTGCGTGGAGCATATCGAGAACCTGACGAGCAAGCAGGGCGGAGACAATGAGAAGCTGATCTTCAAGATTTTAAAGCGCGGTGAGAAGCTGAATCTTGAGACCGCAGAGACCGAGAACGATCTGACCGATAGCGGTCTGCGTTACGATCTGACACTTCCGCTTTCCCGCTATTATTCCAACAACGCATCCCAGCTCCCGGCACCGTTCAAGGCGCTTCAGATGGGAAGTGTTTGGAGAGCTGACCGCCCGCAGAAGGGACGTTTCCGTCAGTTTACCCAGTGTGACATCGACATTCTCGGCGACCCGTCGAGCATGGCAGAGATCGAGCTGATTCTGGCTACGACGACAGCTCTCGGAAGAATCTGCCCGGACAACGCATTTACGGTTCGTATCAACGACCGCGGTATCTTAAAGGGAATGGCACTCCACTGCGGATTTGCAGAGGACAGTCTCGATCAGGTTTTCATCACGCTTGACAAGATGGATAAGATCGGCATGGACGGCGTAAAGGCAGAACTGCTTGAGAATGGCTATGCACAGGATGCTGTTGAGAAGTACGCAGACCTGCTCGGTCAGGTGACTGACAATGCAGAGGGTGTGCGCGCTCTCGGAAAGATTCTCGCAGATGTGATGCCGGAGAGCGTTTCTGAGAACCTTGCAAATATCATGGACACCGTTACCGATGTCGCAGAGACCGAGTTCAAGCTCGCATTTGACCCGACTCTCGTGCGTGGAATGTCCTACTACACCGGAACGATCTTCGAGGTTTCGATGGAGGGATTTGGCGGTTCCGTTGCAGGTGGCGGTCGTTACGACAAAATGATCGGCAAGTTCACCGGTCAGGACACCCCGGCATGTGGATTTTCCATCGGTTTTGAGAGAATCGTTACGATCCTGATGGATCAGGGCGGTAAGGTGGAGAATCAGGCAGAGCGCAAGGCTTATCTGATTGAGAAAGGAATGGATGCAAAGCGTCTTTCCGAGATCATGAAGCAGGCTATGAAAGAGCGCAGTGCCGGTGTTCAGGTTCTTGTTTCTCAGATGAACAAGAACAAGAAGTTCCAGAAGGAACAGCTGAACAAGGAAGGCTACACCGAGTTCGTTGAGTTTTACCGCGAGGCACTGAAATAGGATTGTAGAATTTCGTTTGTCAGCACCAATAGACTATGAAAATGAAATAAAAATTTTACCCGTAACAGGGGTAAGACATAGTCGAAAGAAAAAGTGATTAACAGGCAAAAGCAATTTAGCCTGAAGATAAAAGGAGATTTTGAGATGGCAGAGTCAATGCAGGGACTGAAAAGATCCCATCGATGCGGAGAGCTTAGCCTTGCCAATGTCGGTCAGAATGTGACTGTCATGGGTTGGGTACAGAAGAGCAGAAACAAGGGCGGTATCATTTTCGTAGATTTACGTGATCGTTCGGGTATTTTGCAGATTATTTTTGAGGAGAGCGACTGCGGAGCAGAGAGCTTTGCAAAGGCAGAGAAGCTCAGAAGTGAGTTCGTAATTGCAGTAACCGGACGTGTTGAGGCTCGTTCCGGCGGTGTGAATGAAAACCTTGCAACCGGTGCAATCGAGGTTCGCGCAGAGAGCTTGAGAATTCTCTCTGAGTCTGAGACCCCGCCTTTCCCGATTGAGGAAAATTCCAAGACGAAAGAGGAGCTTCGTCTGAAATACCGTTATCTGGATCTGCGTCGCCCGGATATCCAGAGAAATCTGATCCTGCGCAGCAAGATCGCAATCCTGACGAGACAGTTCCTTGCAGAAGAGGGATTTCTTGAGATCGAGACCCCGACCCTGATCAAGAGCACTCCGGAGGGCGCAAGAGATTACCTTGTACCGAGCCGTGTTCATCCGGGTTCCTTCTACGCACTTCCGCAGTCCCCACAGCTGTTCAAGCAGTTGCTGATGTGCTCCGGATATGACCGTTATTTCCAGTTAGCACGTTGCTATCGTGATGAGGATCTTCGTGCAGACCGTCAGCCGGAGTTCACCCAGATCGATATGGAGCTTTCCTTCGTCGATGTTGAGGATGTTCTCGATGTCAATGAGCGCCTGCTTCACAAGCTGTTCAAGGAGCTGTTAAACGTAGAGATTCCGCTTCCGATTCAGCGTATGACCTGGCAGGAGGCTATGGATCGCTTTGGTTCCGATAAGCCGGATCTTCGTTTCGGCATGGAGTTAAAGAACGTATCTGAGGTTGTAAAGGACTGTGAGTTCGTTGTATTCAAGAACGCTCTTGAGAACGGTGGTTCTGTTCGTGGTATCAACGCTGAGGGCGAGGGCGGAATGCCGAGAAAGAAGATCGATGCACTCGTAGAGTTTGCAAAGGGCTACGGCGCAAAGGGTCTGGCATATATCGCAATCCACGAGGATGGTTCCTTAAAGTCTTCGTTCGCAAAGTTCATGACCGAGGAGCAGATGGATGCTCTTGTAAAGGCAATGGACGGAAAGCCGGGCGACCTGCTTCTGTTCGCAGCAGACAAGAACAAGGTTGTATGGGATGTTCTTGGCGCTCTGCGTCTTGAGATCGCAAGACAGAAGGATCTCTTAAAGAAAGACGATTTCAAGTTCCTGTGGGTAACCGAGTTCCCGTTACTCGAGTACTCCGAGGAGGAGAACCGTTATGTGGCTATGCACCATCCATTCACAATGCCGATGGAGGAAGACTGGCCGATGATCGACACAAACCCGGGCGCAGTTCGCGCAAAGGCTTACGATATCGTTCTGAACGGTACCGAGCTTGGCGGTGGTTCTGTCAGAATTCACCAGAGCGACATCCAGTCCAAGATGTTCGAGGTTCTTGGCTTCACACCGGAGCGTGCGCAGGATCAGTTCGGTTTCCTGCTTGAAGCATTTAAGTACGGAGTTCCGCCTCACGCTGGTCTGGCTTACGGTCTTGACCGTGTAGCTATGCTGATGGGCGGTTGCGACAGCATCCGTGAAGTGATCGCATTCCCGAAGGTAAAGGATGCATCCTGTATGATGACCGAGGCTCCGACCCCGGTAGATCCGAAACAGCTTAAGGAGCTTGGCATCGAGATCGAGAAGCCGGAAGAGACTGAGGAATAAGAATAAGAAAAACAAAATGTAAACGTAAGTTGGCAGGGGAGAAATCTCAGATTAAATTGATCGGAGATTTCTCTTCTGCTTTTTGTTTTAATAAAAAAAGATTGTTTTTTCTTTCACATTCTTTTGCGTATTTTGGGGAATTGCTTTTAAGATTCAGAAAAATTTGCTATAATCAACTCATCATCATGACAATTTCGAGGAATATTCCAGAGATGCTATGGGAATACCTTGAAATTCAGGGTTACCAAGGTCACTGATAAACGATTTTGGAGCTGGTCTGAGGGACTCGGACTCGCTCTGAGAAAAGAGGAGGATGAGGTATGGCAAAGAAACGTTTCCAAAAACTGCTCAGCTGGATCTTGAGTCTGGCGATGGTGCTGAGTCTGACGACCGGCATGACGTTTTCTGCATTTGCAGGGGACAAGGACATCGTTGTTCTGTACACGAACGATGTCCACTGTGGTGTGGATGACAACATCGGTTACGCAGGTCTTGCTCTCTACAAGAAACAGATGCAGACGCAGACTCCGTATGTGATTCTGGCGGATGCCGGAGATGCGATTCAGGGAGCGCCGATCGGCACGCTGTCGGAAGGCAGTTATCTGATCAACATCATGAATCAGGTCGGGTATGATTTTGCAATTCCCGGAAACCATGAGTTCGATTACGGAATGAACCGTTTTCTCGAGCTTGCAAAAAAGCTGGACTGCGGATATTACTCGAGTAACTTCATGGATTTGAGAACCGGAAAGCCGGTATTTGCTCCGTATAAGATGTTTACGTTCGGGGCAGTGAAGGTGGCACTTGTGGGGGCAAGTACACCGGAGAGCTTCACAAAGTCCACACCATCTTACTTCCAGAATGAGAGTGGAACATACATCTACGGATTCTGTGAGGATGAGAGCGGAGAAAGCCTGTATGCAAAGATTCAGACTTCGGTTGACGAGGCGAAAAATGCCGGTGCAGACTACGTCATTCTCGTCGGTCATCTCGGAGAGGAGGGAACGACGGAGCGTTGGACTTCTGATCAGGTAATCGCGCACACGAGTGGAATTGATGCGGTGATTGATGGTCACTCTCATGAGACAGTTCCGAATAAGACTGTTGCCAATAAGGATGGTAAGCAGATTCCACTGACCCAGACGGGCACAAAGCTCAAGGATATCGGAAAGCTGACGATCAAGGCAGACGGCACGATCACAACTGAGCTTGTCGATGAAGTTTTGGCACAGGATACTGCTTCTGTCTATACCGTCAAGGCGGGCGACAATCTGAGCAAGATTGCAAAGACACAGCTCGGCTCGACTTCTCGTTGGAGAGAAATATACAACGCAAACCGCGACAAGATCCGCAACAAGAACCTGCTTCACCCGGGTATGGCGCTGACGATTCCGGGCAGTGCCATCGTGAATGAGGCTGGCAAAGCTGTGGATGCGCAGACGGATGCCTACATCAAGTCGATTCAGGCAATCTATCAGGAGAGCTTGAAGACCGTGCTTGGTCACACAGATGTCGATCTGACGGACAAGAATCCGGAGACCGGCGCGCGCGCAGTCCGCAATGCGGAGACAAACCTTGGAGATCTGACCGCAGATGCTTACCGCTATGAGCTTGGCGCAGACATCGGTCTGAGCAATGGAGGTGGAATCCGCAGTTCGATCGCAACTGGAAACATCACTTACGAGGATACGCTTGCAGTCTTCCCGTATGGAAATATGATGTGTCTCATTGAGATCACCGGACAGCAACTCAAGGACGCTCTCGAGATGGCATCGAAGAATGCTCCGGAGGAGAGTGGTGGTTTTCTTCAGGTATCCGGTGTGACGTACACGATCGACACCTCGATTCCGACCAGCGTAAAACTGGATGAAAAGGGCAATTTCCTCGGAGTTTCCGGAGCTTACCGCGTTACCGATGTGATGGTAAACGGCGAACCGCTTGATCTGAATCGGACGTACACGGTTTCCTCGCACAACTACATGCTCAAGTCTGCGGGAGATGGTATGACGATGTTTGCAGGCGCGAAGATCCTCAAAGATGAAGTTATGGTCGATGTCGATGCGCTTTCTGATTACATCAACACGTATCTTGGCGGAAATGTCGGAGCAGAGTATGCAAATCCGTTGGGACAGGGCCGCATTACAATCAAGTAGTATTATTTGTTTCGTAAAGGTAAAAACGATCAATCGTTAGGAATTAGGATTAAACGATCAAATTAGATCAGGTGAATTGTTGAATCGTTGAAAGAAAATGGGTCAAAAGAGTCGTAATGGACGAATGAGCAAATCATTGTATTGAGAAAAAGAATCCTGCAACATGCTTTCTTTTCCGGGGGGAAGAGACAGAAAGAAGGATAAAGAAAAATGGAATCAAGTTTAAAAGCAGAACAGAATCATCAAAATCATCAGGGAAAACTTGTACTGCGCGGGGAGTTCGCACTTCTTGTCATTGTGCTGATTAACAGCTTTGGCGTTGTTCTGATGCTTCACTCCGGCTCTGGAATTTCCGCGATTTCGAGTGTGCCGTATGCGTTTGCAAAAGTGCTTCCGGTCTTCACGCTTGGAACGTGGACGTACATCTTTCAGGGAATTCTGGTTCTGAGTCTGCTGATTATGCGGAAGAAATTTGTTCCGCAGTATCTGTTCAGTTTTGTTGTGGGATTCTTTTTTGGTATCTTTGTCGATATACATAAATCGTGGGTGGATCTGCTTCCGCAGACGATGATGCTGAGAATTGCCTACTTTGTAATCAGTTATCTGACGCTCTGTGTCGGTATCGCGCTCTCAAACAGATGTAAGATGCCGATCGTGCCGACGGATCTGTTCCCGCGCGAGGTTTCTGCGATCACAAAGATCCCGTATTCTCGCGTGAAAGTGACATTTGATGTGTGCTGTCTGGCAGTCACAGCGATTCTGACGTTTGCGGTTCTCGGTCATATCGATGGACTCGGAATCGGAACCGTGCTTGCGGCGTTCACGATGGGAAAGGTGATCGGAAAAATCGGGGAGATCATGGATCGCCACCTCGAATTTGTCTCATTTTTGAGCAAGTAGGCGGGAAGTCGGAGTGCTTATTGACAAAAGGAAATGGTTTGGTTTACAATACAGGAAGTCTGCATTTTCGCAGACTTTTCTGTATTTTTTATTTCATAAAAATTTGGTAACAGAGTGTGTTCGACACGTTTGATAGATAAGAAAGAGGATGAAATGGTTTTATCGATTGAAGAATTAAACAAATTGGAGAAGGGAAGCTATCAGCTGATCGACATTCGCGATGAGGATGCGTACCAGCACGGTTTTATTCCGGGAGCGATTCACATGGATATGGAGGAGATTCGCCTTCATCCGGAACGCCTCGATAAGGAGAAAAAGATTATTCTTTACTGCATTCGCGGTGTAATCAGCGTAGATCTCGCGGATGAACTTGATGAACTTGGCTATGATGCGTACAGTCTCGATGAGGGATATTCCGGCTGGATTTTGAAGCAGATGGCACAGGAGGATGACATCGAGGAGCGCCGTGCGAACATAGAAAAGAGTATTCGCAAGCGTTTCCACAAGGAGCTGTTCAGCCGTTTTGCCAAGGCGATCAATGAGTATGAACTTGTGAAAGAGGGCGACAAGATCGCAGTCTGTATCTCCGGCGGAAAAGATTCGATGCTGATGGCAAAGCTGTTTCAGGAACTGCGCCGTCACAACAAGTTCCCGTTTGAGCTTGTCTTTCTTGTGATGGACCCGGGATACAGTGAAGCAAACCGCAAGGTCATTGAACACAATGCGGAACTCATGGGAATTCCGGTGACGATTTTTGAGACGGAGATCTTTGATGCGGTGTACAGCGTCGAAAAATCCCCGTGCTATCTGTGCGCCCGCATGCGCCGTGGCTATCTCTACCACAAGGCACAGGAACTCGGATGCAACAAGATTGCGCTCGGTCACCACTATGACGATGTAATCGAGACGATTCTGATGGGAATGATGTATGGCGGTCAGGTACAGACGATGATGCCGAAACTGCACAGCACAAACTTTGAAGGAATGGAGCTGATCCGCCCGCTCTATCTGATTCGTGAGGATGACATCAAGCGTTGGCGCGATTACAATGATCTGCGTTTTATCCAGTGTGCATGCCACTTCACGGACACCTGTACGACCTGCGATCCGAACGGACGCACGGTGTCAAAGCGCATGGAGATCAAGAATCTGATCCGTGATTTGAAGAAGATCAACCCATTCATTGAGAGCAATATTTTCAAGAGTGTGGAGAATGTCAACCTGAATACGGTTATCGCATATAAGAAAGATGGTCAGACGCATCGGTTCTTAGACTGGTACGACGAGAAGAAGTAAAAGGACAAAGAATCAGAGTTCAGTAAAAATAAAAGAACAAAAATTATGTGATTAAGGTAATAAAAGAGAAAAGCAAAAGATAAAAAGCAAATAAGAAAAATTCGTAATGGCTTTCCGTATCCATGGTATCCCCTTACCGTGGGAACGGAAAGCCATTATGAATTTTTTTGCTTTGTATTTGGTTTCTTAGAGATTCCGAGATCGTCTTACTTTGACTGAGCCCACTCAGCCGGGTTTGTTAGATCCTTGATGACTTCTCCGGCAATGATCAAACCGGCTACGGACGGAACAAACGCATTGCTTCCCGGAACCTGACGGCGGGCAGTGCACTTGCGGACGGTTCCCGGTGGGCAGATGCAGTTGGAACGACAGCTGATTGCCATGTCGTCGATAGGGGTCAGTGCTTTCTCCTCGGAGTAGACAACCTTGAGTTTCTTGATTCCGCGCTTTTTCAGCTCACGGCGCATGACGCGTGCGAGTGGGCAGACGGAAGTCTTGTAGATGTCGGCAACCTTAAATGCGGTCGGGTCCATCTTGTTTCCTGCTCCCATACAGCTGATGATCGGCGTGCCTGCCTGCTGTGCCTGACACACGAGCTGGATCTTTCCGGTTACGGTATCGATCGCGTCAACTACATAATCGTATTGCGTGAAATCAAACTGGTCGGCAGTCTCCGGGGTGTAGAAGGTCTGGTGGGTGATGATCTGTGCATCTGGATTGATCTCAAGAATTCTCTCTTTGGCAACTTCGATTTTCTGTCTGCCAACGGTCTTTCTCGTTGCAAGAATCTGCCGATTGATGTTCGTTAAGCAAACTTTGTCATCGTCGATCAGGATCAGGGTGCCGACACCGGTGCGGGCGAGTGCCTCAACGGTGTATCCGCCAACTCCGCCGATTCCAAATACGGCAACGCGGGCATTTTTCAGGCGTTCCATATTGTCTTTTCCCAACAGGAGTTCGGTTCTTGAAAATTGATTAAGCATAGTGAATCCTTCCTCTTTCTTTTTCTCTTTCTCAGTGTCCGCTTCATATGTTCATTTACGTTTGGTCTGGCACTGGATTATTCATCAAGTGAGTTTTTAGTTTCTTTTTTAAATCCTACAAAAATAATCAGATTACAATCGGATTCATCATATCATTCCAAAAAGTCAGTGTCAATGAGAAGCGCAGGAATTGATGTGTTCACACAAGTCGATGGAGATTGTGAGATTAGGATCATGAGAAACGGTAAGAAATAATATCAATAAGTCAATAACGTTAATATGCCAATCAATGTACCAGTAAATTGCAATGGAGTATAGTGGATTGTTTGTTGTATGCTGAACAATCTCATGCTTTTACTCAGCGTCATAAAAACGTAAGAAATCTGTCACTTGCTATTTCATGCTCAATGTGATATAAGTGTATTAAGAAGCATAGTACACTTGAATACACAGAAAGAAAACTCAGAAAGAGAACACAGGAAGAACCTCCAAAACAGGAAAAGCAAACTCAAATTTAGAAGCAAAATCAAAACAGAGAACCGAAAGGAGTGAGGCGGATGATTTTGCTGGACTATAAAGACAGCCGTCCGATATATGAGCAGGTTGCAGAAAAATTACAGGAGCTGATGCTCTTAGGGGTGCTCGAGGAGGACAGCCAGATGCCCTCAGTCAGGAGTCTGGCGATGGAACTCTCGATCAATCCGAACACAATACAGCGAGCCTACGGGGAGTTGGAGAGAAACGGATTCATTTACACCGTGAAAGGGCGGGGGAGTTTCGTCGGGAGTATCCGAAAGCTCCGCAATGCCAGAGAGCGGGAACTTGCAAGAAAGATGGAGGGACTCGCACAGGAGGCAAGAAAGATCGGAATCAGCCGGGAAGAATTTCTTAAGACAGCCGGTGAAGTCTATGATTGCTATGCAAGAGATCATTCAGAAACTTCAGAAATTTCGGAGAGTTTGGAAAACTCGGAAAATTCTGAAAAAGAAAATCAGAAGGGGGAGGCAGAAAGCGTATGATTGAAGCGGTAAATCTCACAAAAAGATTTGACGGTATTACGGCAGTTGACCATATCAATGCGACAATCCGGGAAGGCAGTGTTTTTGGTCTGATCGGAACGAATGGCGCAGGAAAGAGTACCTTTATCCGAATGGTAGCAGGAGTGCTGAGACCTGATGAGGGAAGCATCACAATCGACGGGATGAATGTGTTTGAGAATGAAGAGGCAAAGAGAAAATTCTTTTATATTTCCGATGACCAGCATTTCTTTGCAAATGCGACTCCACTGGACATGATGCGGTATTATCGGATTGTGTATCCGAATTTTGACGAAGCCCGTTTTCATTCGCTGATGAAAAGTTTTGGGTTGAATGAGAAGCGAAAGATCAATACATTCTCAAAGGGAATGAAAAAGCAGGTTTCCGTGATCTGCGGAGTCTGCGCCGGAACCGAGTATCTGTTCTGTGATGAGACATTTGACGGACTTGATCCGGTGATGCGTCAGGCGGTCAAGAGTATTTTTGCAAGTGATATGGAGGAGAGAAATCTGACACCGATCATTGCTTCCCACAACCTGCGTGAGCTTGAGGACATCTGCGATCATGTGGGGCTCTTACATAAAGGCGGAATTCTTTTAAGCAAGGATCTCGATGAGATGAAGATGAATATCCACAAAGTACAGTGCGTGCTCCGCGAGGGCATGAAGCCCGCAGATCTTCAAAACTTTGGACTTGAGATTCTCAAGACAGAGCAGAGAGGAAAACTTATGACTCTGACCGTGAGAGGGGATTTGAGTCATGTGGAGTTTGCAATGCAGAAGGCAGATCCGATTTTCTATGAGACCATTCCACTTTCCCTTGAGGAAATCTTTATCAGTGAAACGGAGGTAGTCGGTTATGACGTCAAAAAACTTATTTTTTAAGCTGATGAAAGAAGATTTGAGAAGTCGAATCTGGGCGCTTGCCCTGATCGGAATCGGATTCTTTTTCTTGTATCCGGTGACCGTGGCTTTTCTCGCAGGGGAGATTAAGGATTATCCGATCTATGAGCAGGGACTTTTGTGGTATCGAGATCAGATCCAGACCTGGCTGTCTTTTGAGAACGGCATGATGGTTCTCGTGATGGCAGTAGCCGGACTTGTCTGCGGACTCAGCGGTTTTTCGTACCTGAATTCGCGCAGTAAGGTGGACTTTTATCACAGCCTTCCGGTGCGCCGGGAAATGTTTTTTGCAGTAAATTTCGTGGACGGAATCGTGATTCTGGCACTTCCGTATGCGATTTCCCTTGCACTTGGAGTTGTCCTTGCAATCGGAAACGGAGTGGAGTCTTCGGTGATTGTCCCGGTCGCAGTGACCGCGTTTGGACTTCATATGACGTACTTTATGTTGATCTATACGACCGTGATTACATCGGCAATGCTGACCGGAAATCTGATTGTCGGAATTCTTGGATGCATGATTTTGGCGGGTTTCATTCCGCTTGCATCGACAATCCTTCAGGGATATTTTTCCACTTTTTTCCAGACGTATGCGTATGACATGGGAGAGCAGGCATTCGAGATGAGCCGAAGAATTTCTCCGATTATGGAATACCTGATGCAGATTGAAAAGTATCAGACGGAACATGCGATTGCAGGTGGGGCTGCAATGGCGTGGGTGGTATCCGCTCTGCTGACGGGATTCAGTCTCTGGCTTTACCGCAAACGTCCGTCAGAGGCAAGCGGGAAGGCGATGGCATTTTCGGTGAGCGGTCCGATCATTCGGATTCCGATCGCAATTCTCTCCGGTCTCAGTCTGGCATTGATGTTCTGGGAATTCCGGAAATCAACCGGATGGGCAGTGTTTGGAGTTATCTGCGGAGTCGTTCTCGCCCACTGTGTGATCGAGATTATTTACCACTTTGACTTCCGCCAGCTCTTTAAAAACCGCGGACAGATGGTTGCCTGCCTTCTCGCGACAGTGGCAGTGCTCTTTGTGTTCCGCTATGATACATTTGGATATGACCGCTATCTCCCGTCGGCGGATAAGGTGAAATCCGGTGCTGTCTGGATGAGGGATCTCAACGGATGGGTGGATTACGGAATGCTTGAGCAGAAGGAGGATGGAACCTGGGATTTTGACGCTGAGAATACGTCAAAGGCAGTTTTCAGTCGGATGCACAGCACAGATGTGGAAAACATTTTGGCACTTGCGACTGCCGGTGTGGAGCAGACATCAAGAGATTTCTCGTCGGTAAATCCGATTTATCAGGCAAAGGCGATCGATTACTTTGATGAGGACGAGACAAAGTCGATCTATCAGGTGATGATTTCCTATGAGTTAAAGAGCGGACGCAAGGTATATCGCCAGTATTACATTGATTTGGATTCGGTCTCCGAGGCAGTCAATCGCCTGTTTGCAGACGAGGGATTTCAGAAAGCGAACTTCCCGCTTCTCGCGCAGAGTGCAGAAAACGTGGATTCGATTTATTTCCGCAGGGATAGAACGAAGGAGACAAAACTTACCGATCTGACAGATACACAGAAAAAAGAACTTCTTGAGGCTTATCAGGATGACTTCTCCACTATGACGCTTGAGCGTCTCAAGAAAGAAGCTCCGATTGGTCTGGTCCGTTTCGTGACAGCGCCGGAGAGAGAGAGTTTGGAGTGGCAGGAGCGCAAAAACCGCGAGCAGGAAAAGAATCCTTCCCGCTACTGGAACTATAATTCATTCACAGATATGAATTACTATCCGGTTTATCCGTCCTTCACAAAGACGATTGCACTGTTGAAGGCACAGGGAATCGAGATTGACTTGAAATATGCACAGGCAGATATCCGTTCCGTGCAGATTTACGATTACAGAAGAGATAAGTATCGGACGATCACAATCACAGATTCAGAGCAGATCGACGAACTTCGGAACGTGATGACAGAGCCGAGAATGCTCTATTACAATCGTTTCTATCAGAGTTCAGATCTCAACGTGACCGTCACGATCGCAGAAGATGGAGAGACTCTCGAGTATGATGTACAGTTCCCGAAAGATCAGGTTCCGGACTTTGTGAGGGAACTGCTTAATCAGGCAAAGCCACAGTAAAAGCACAAAAATCAAGCGATAAGTTGTAAAATACAGAAACAGGATCATGTGAGTTAATTACGCATAAAAGAAAGAGCGATGGGAAGAATGAAGTGAGAAGACAAACTCATTTTCTTCCAACGCTCTTTTTTTGTATCATATTTTTTTTCTTTTGCATCATAGGAAATTGCGTATTTTGTGTATCCGTGATTCGTTAGCGATAATCCGTTAGCTATGATTCATTATCTGTGATGCGTTGTCGCCGGTTCGCCGATAGTGGTTACCAGTTTGTGCTAGTTTGCATTTGTCGGTGTTGTTTCCTGCTTGTTCCCCTCGCTGTCGGCAAAGGCTTCTTTCGGTGTCCCGCCGTGAACGAGGTTTTGTATGTAGCGGTGCATGGACTCTGCGACAACCTTCGAGTGGGCGACTGCCTCGACAACGGTTCGTGCGCCATTTACGACATCGCCGGAGGCGAAGATTCCCGGGCGGGTCGTGTGACCGGTGTCGTCTGCGACGAGAAGACCACGGCGGTCTGCGTCAAGTCCGGTCGTTGTGGTGACGATTCGGTTCTGCGGTCCCTGGCTGATTGAGATGATCACACTGTCTGCCGGGTAGAAGGTTTCGCTTCCCGGAATGACGGTCAGTGTGCCGTCCTCAGCTTCCTCGATGTCCTCAAAGATCACGCCGTTGTCCTTGATCTCAACCGGCTTCTTGTTGAATTCAAACTGGACACCCTCAAGCTGGGCGTAGCTGAACTCGTGCTTGCTCGCTGCGACCTCTTTTGTGATAGAGAAACAGGTCAGCTCGCGGACTCCTTTTCGGAGGGCAGTTCTTGCGACATCCATTGCGGCATTTCCGGCACCGATGACAATCACGCGCTCACCGAGGCGGTAGCTGTCCGGATTATTTAAGTAGTTGATACCGAAGTGGACATTTCCGAATGTTTCGCCCTTGATGTGGAGGGCATTCGGCTTCCAGACGCCGGTGCCGACGAAGATTGCCTTGTAACCGTCGCGAAAGAGGTCATCGATGCCGATTGCACCGCCGATGTGGGTATTCGGGCGGAATTTAATGCCTTTGAGATCAATGTGACGGTACTTAAAATCTTCGAGGACAGTCTTTGGCAGACGGAATTCCGGGATACCGTAGCGGAGGACACCGCCGATCTTGTCCTTGCCCTCAAAGATTGTGACATCGTAGCCGTAGCGGGAGAGGATGACTGCGATTGTCAGACCCGCAGGACCGGAACCGATGATTGCAGCTTTGATTCCGTTTGATGGGCTCGGACCGGCTGTCATCTTTGATGCATAGGTACTCGAAATATAGCTTTCAATTGTGGAGAAATGAACCGGTGCGCCTTTTCGTCCGAGAACACAGTGTCCCTCACACTGATTTTCGTGGTTGCAGACGAGACTGCAAACCGTTGTCAGCGGGTTGTTCTCAAAAAGAATTCTGCCGGCTTCGTCAAGTTTATTATCTTTGAGTAAGCGGATGACATCCGGAATCGGGGTGGAAATCGGACATCCTTTCCGACACTGGGGGACTTTACATCCCAGACAGCGGTTTGCTTCATCCATAACGTGAAGTGCCATAGAAAAATCCTCCTTTAATGTAACAAGTTGTATCCATTTTAGCATAAAAGTCCGTCTGAATCCAGTTCGAGAATGCTCGAAAAGACGGGAAATTATCACTTTTTGATAGAAAATTCGGACATGTATCCTAATAAATACAAGGGTTGTGTACTTTCTAACAAACATGAGAAAAATTATGAATAAGGCGCTTGTGTTTTCAAAAATTTATGTTATGATACTGATTGTCAAATGTGAACAAAATAACGATAACTTAATGACCCAATGAATTTTTAAACATTTTTAAAGGAGGACTGCATTTATGATGCACGTTGATCAGTGGGAAGGCTTTAACGGCCGTCTCTGGAAAGAGGAAGTTAATGTAAGAGACTTCATTCAGGCTAACTACAAGCCGTATGATGGTGATGAGAAATTCCTGGCTGGCCCGACCCAGGCTACCGACAAGCTGTGGGGAATTCTTCAGGGACTGCAGAAAGAGGAGCGTGCTAAGGGTGGCGTTCTGGATATGGATACTCACATCGTTTCCGGTATCACCTCCCATAATCCGGGTTACATCAGCGAGGCTGATAAGGACCTTGAGCAGGTTGTTGGTCTTCAGACCGATAAGCCGTTAAAGAGAGCATTCATGCCGTACGGCGGTATCAAGATGGCTGAGCAGGCTTGCCAGAACTACGGTTACGAGCCGGATCCGGAACTGCACAAGATCTTCACCGAGTACACCCGCACTCATAACCAGGGCGTATTTGATGCTTACACTCCAGAGATGAAGAAAGCTCGTCACAACAAGATCATTACCGGACTTCCGGATACCTATGGTCGTGGACGTATCGTAGGCGACTACCGTCGTGTTGCTCTGTACGGTATCGATTTCCTGATCCAGGAGAAGCAGAACG
Source organism: Brotaphodocola catenula (assembly GCA_020686985.1). Lineage (GTDB taxonomy): Bacteria > Bacillota > Clostridia > Lachnospirales > Lachnospiraceae > Brotaphodocola > Brotaphodocola catenula. The sequence goes on along the minus strand of JAJEPU010000006.1, from coordinate 62,001 downwards.
ACTTCGCTAACTGCGGAGATGGCACCATGGTTGATGATGTAATCCGTCAGAGAGAAGAGCTGTCCATGCAGATCAAGGCTCTGAAAGAGATGAAGGTTATGGCTCAGTCCTACGGCTATGACATTTCTCAGCCGGCTAAGAACGCAAAGGAAGCAGTTCAGTGGCTGTACTTTGGATACCTTGCAGCAGTTAAGACCCAGAACGGTGCTGCAATGAGCGTTGGTCGTATCTCTACCTTCCTTGATATCTATATCGAGAGAGATCTTGAGAACGGTACCCTTACCGAGGAGCAGGCTCAGGAGCTGATCGACCATCTGGTAATGAAGTTCCGTATGGTTAAGTTCGCAAGAATCCCGTCCTACAACCAGCTGTTCTCCGGAGACCCGGTATGGGCAACCCTGGAAGTTGGTGGTATCGGCGTAGACGGTCGTTCCATGGTAACCAAGAACGATTTCCGTTTCCTGCACACCTTAGAGAACATGGGACCGAGCCCGGAGCCGAACATGACTGTTCTGTACTCCTCCAAGCTCCCGACCAACTTCAAGAAGTATGCAGCAGATATCTCCATCAAGAGCAGCTCTGTTCAGTACGAGAACGATGACGTTATGAAGCCGGTATGGGGCGATGATTACTCCATCTGCTGCTGCGTATCTGCTACTCAGACTGGTAAAGAGATGCAGTTCTTCGGCGCACGTGCAAACCTGGCTAAGTGCCTGCTGTACGCTATGAACGGCGGACGCGACATGAAGAGCAGAGAGCAGGTTGGTCCGGAGTTAAGACCGATCACCTCCGAGTATCTTGATTACGATGAGGTTATCAAGAAGTACGACGTTATGATGGATTGGCTGGCAGGTCTGTATGTAAATACCCTGAACCTGATCCAGTACATGCATGACAAGTACTACTACGAGGCAGCTGAGATGGCTCTGATCGATACCGATGTACGCAGAACCTTCGCAACTGGTATCGCTGGATTCTCTCATGTAGTAGACTCCCTGAGCGCAATCAAGTACGCTAAGGTTAAGGCTATCCGTGATGAGGAAGGCATGATCATGGACTTCGAGACCGAGGGCGACTTCCCGCGTTATGGTAACGATGATGACCGTGCAGATGACATTGCTGTATGGCTGTTAAAGACCTTCTTAGAGAAGCTGAAGAAGCGTCACACCTATCGTGATTCCGAGGCTACTACCTCTATCCTGACCATTACTTCTAACGTTGTATATGGTAAGGCAACCGGTAACATGCCAGACGGAAGAAGAGCAGGCGAGCCGTTATCCCCGGGTGCTAACCCGTCCTACGGCGCAGAGCAGAGCGGTCTGCTGGCTTCCCTGAACTCCGTTGCTAAGCTGCCGTACGAGTGGGCACTGGATGGTATCTCCAACACCCAGACCATCAACCCGGACGCACTTGGTCACAGCGAGCAGGAGCGTATCGACAACCTGGTACAGGTTATGGATGGATACTTCGATCAGGGCGCTCATCACCTGAACGTAAACGTATTCGGTACTGAGAAGCTGATCGATGCTATGGAGCATCCGGAGAAGGAGGAGTACGCAAACTTCACCATCCGTGTATCTGGTTACGCTGTAAAGTTCATCGACCTGACCAGAGAGCAGCAGATGGATGTTATCTCCAGAACCTGCCACGCTACGATGTAATTTTTACTTGGATTCGGAACGGAATGACCGTCCGGCCTTTACAGGCGCCGGCTTCCGGCGGGAGTTTTCCCGCCGGAAACCGGCGTTTTGTTTCTAAAGGAAGCGTTTTTCTTCCTGCATCTGGATGTGAAGAAAAGCGGGAATCGTGTTGAAGTCGATGCATGCATAATGTATACATTTCAATATATATACGATAATATACAATATATACATAAAAAATGTATAAATATAAATTGTATAAAGATATAAAATATAGGCACGATTTGTATATATATGAGGTGTATATATAGTGAAATGTATATATAATAGAAATAAATGCAACTATTCAGTGAATTTTGAATGATGGATTTTTTGGAGGAATAGACACATGAGCAACACAGAAATGATGCAGAAAACGGAGAAAGTCGTGGGACATATCAATTCCCTTGAAACCTTTGGTCTTGTGGACGGACCGGGCGTGCGTTTCGTTATCTTTGTGCAGGGATGCCGGATGAGATGTAAGTACTGCCATAATCCGGAGACCTGGGCACTTGAGGGCGGTGAGGAGTGGACACCTCAGGATCTCTTCAAGCGTGCATATCGCTACAAGAACTACTGGGGAAAAGACGGCGGAATCACGGTCAGCGGTGGCGAGCCTCTTCTTCAGGTTGATTTCATGAATGAGTTCTTTAAGATTGCAAAACAGCATGGAGTCAACACGGTTTTAGATACCGCAGGAAATCCGTTTACGATGGAAGAGCCGTTTCTGTCCAAGTTCAATGAGCTGATGAAGAACACGGATCTCGTGATGCTTGACTTCAAGGAGATCGACCCGGCAAAGCACAAGGAGCTGACTGGCTGGGACAACGCAAACATTGTCCAGATGGCAAAATACCTGTCTGAGATCGGAAAAGATATGTGGATTCGCCATGTCCTTGTTCCGGGAATCACCGATGACGAGCAGGGACTGCATGAGCTTGACGCGCTGATCAAGGAGCTCAAGACTGTAAAGAGGGTTGAGGTTCTTCCGTACCACACACTCGGTCTTGCAAAATGGCAGAAACTCGGAATCAGCTATCCGCTCGACGGGGTGCCGACTCCGACGAAGGAGCAGACTGCGCTTGCGGAGCAGATTCTGGTGCACAACGACTGAGAAACGGAATGAACTGAGCGAAACAAACGGATCGAAGAACTGGAATTGGTTGCAGAAACAAGACAAGAAATGGACGAAATAAAATAAGAAATTAATAGGAAAAACGACCTGTATACGAGAGGATCACTTAAGGAATTTCGTATATGGGTCGTTTTTTTACATAATTTTAGCAAATCAAGGCAGAAAAAGACCAAAATTTTACATGGATTTAACTTCGCTTTAACCGAGGATTTTTCATGACCAATTATATTTATCTCAACAAACATGATGAGCATAAATGAAGAAGAAATGGAAGAAAAGGAAATTTTCACAAAGGAGAAGCGAAAATGAATGAGAATGTAAAGATCTTTTTTGGTCTGATCGGTGGTCTTGCACTGTTTCTGTATGGAATGAACAGCATGAGCGATGCACTTCAGAAGGCCGCAGGAGAGGGAATGAAGAAGATCCTTAGTTTCCTTACAAGAAATGCAGTTATGGGAGCGCTCGCTGGAGCTCTGGTCACCGCAGTTCTTCAGAGCAGTTCTGCAACGACAGTTATGGTGATTGGTTTTGTGAGTGCCGGACTTATGAGTCTGCCACAGGCGATCTCCGTCATCTTTGGTGCGAATATCGGTACGACGATGACCGCACAGCTTATGGCATTTAAGATCAGTAACTATATCTACCCGATTATTTTTATTGGATTTCTGTTAAACTTTATCGGAAAAAAAGAAAAAATCAAAAACATTGGCATGGTAATCTTTTCGTTTGGTCTGCTTTTTGAGGGAATTGAGATCATGGGCGAGGTCATGAAACCGCTCGCAGGAAGCCCGTTTTTTGTCGATATGATGGGAAAGGTTTCGCATTTTCCGGTGCTTGGCGTCTTTCTCGGTGCGGGAATGACCCTTGTTGTACAGAGCAGTTCCGCGACGATTGCGGTTCTTCAGAATTTTGCGTCCCAGTCCGGACCGGATGGAGTGACGAGTGTGATCGGTCTGACCGGCGCGATTCCGATTCTTCTTGGAGACAACATCGGCACAACGATCACGGCACTTCTCGCTTCGATCGGACAGTCGAAAAACGCAAAGAGAACGGCACTTGCACACAGCATTTTTAATATCACCGGAAGTATTGTCTTTTTGTTCTTTATCCCGGTGCTCGCAGGATTTGTGCGCCTGATCTCCCCGAAGGGTGCAGAGCTTGATGTGATTTCCAGACAGATTGCAAATGCGCATACGACGTTTAATGTTGTCTGCACGCTCGTGTGGTTGCCGTTGATCCCGGTCATGGTCAAGATTGTCACCTTCCTTGTGCGGGGACAGGATCGCCAGAACCTTCAGTCCTATGAGCCGAAATATCTCGAAAACCGTGTAATTTCTCAGCCGACCGTAGCGCTGTATCTGGTCTCCGAGGAGATCACAAGAGTATCCGAGTTCGTGATCAGGATGATTGACAGCATGAAACTTTCTTTCATCGGGGACGATCCTCAGACTGCTTATCAGAATTTTACAGAAATGCATCATGCGGTAAAGAAACTCCAGGAGCAGATCGGCAGTTATATGGTAAAAATGTTTTCAAGCGGTACGCTGACACAGCAACAGTCGGAGCAGGCTTCGGGTTTGCTCTACATCAACAACAACATGGACCGAATCGCGGATCGCTGTGAGGAGATCAGCGAGGTCGCACAGCTTTCCAAGAGTAAGGGTGGAGTCTTTTCTCAGGATGCATGCCGGGAGTTAGAGACAGGAATTGATACGCTTGAGACGATTTTCAGGAGTGCGATGGAAGCGATCGAAAACGGAGACAAGAACATTGTCGAAAAAGTTTATGAGAAGAAAGAGATTATCCGAAAATTGCAGAAGCAGAACAACAAGGCGCATCTGTCTCGAGTAGAAAAAAATGCATGCTCCTCTGATCTGACAAAGGCATATTCTAATTTACTTTACAACATTGACCGTATTGCGGATAACTGCGTCAGCATTTCCGAGGAAGCGATGGATAACATCTCTTTCCAGAAACTGTATCAGAACAACGAGATGCAGAACATGTCGATCACAGGAGAGCAGGCATAATAAGAGAGGACTTCCCATTCCCGTATTGAGGTGATTACGTTGCCACCTCAGCATGAGTTTGGAAAGTCCTTTTTTGATTGCTTTTTAATTGATTTCTGGATCTTTTCTGTTACATCAGATTGTATCCTGGTTTGCGCTTCTGCTCTTCGATCAAATCTGCAAGCGTCACACTGTCAACGCACTGGTCGATCGCGTCCTTGAGCTGTTGCCAGACCGTTAGAGTCGCACAGCGGTCTGCCTTCTCGCACTGGTTGATGTCGTCGTCGAGGCAGGCAACTGGCGCGAGGCTTCCCTCTGTCTGACGAAGAATCATGCCGACGGTATATTCCTCCGGCTTCTTGGTCAGCATATAACCACCCTGAGCACCACGGATACTGCGCACATAACCGGCGCGGTGAAGCAGTGTCACGATCTGTTCGAGGTATTTATCAGAGATCCCCTGACGCTGTGCAACCTGACTGATCTTTGTGCACTGGTCTGGATTTAATCCAAATTCAATCATCATGCGGAGGGCATAACGCCCTTTTGTGGAAATTTTCATTTTTTATTCGCTCCCTTGAAGTTCAGTTCCCCATTGTTGGATTGCTCTTCCTTTTGCACGTTTTTTATTGAGAAAATGCGAAAATCTCTGAATAGCAATGCAAGATTACCCTTATTGTACAAAATAATTCTCAAAAAGTAAACCAGAAAGCGGGAAAGTATGCTATAATCGACTCACTATATCGAGTTCATAAGAGGGATTGTCCATTATATATAGGAGGAAAAAAATATGAAGGACGGTTTTTTCCGTGTATCAGCTGTCACTCCGAAAATTCGGGTGGCAGATCCGGTCTATAACCGGGAAGAAATTTGTAAATTGATTTCGGAGGGACACAGTCAGGGTGTTGGACTCATGGTCTTTCCGGAACTTTGTTTAACGGGATATACCTGCGGAGATCTGTTTTTGCAGGATGCGCTGATTGAGGGTGCAAGAGGAGAACTTGGAAAGATTGTTTCCTATACAAAGGGACTCAACATGATTGTTTTTGTGGGACTTCCGTGGATGCATCGGGGAAAGCTCTACAACGTAGCCGGAGCAATTTGCGATGGCAGACTTCTCGGTGTCGTTCCGAAGATCAACCTGCCAAACTACTCAGAGTTCTATGAGCGTCGTCATTTTACGCCGGGCAACCAGATTCCGGAGATGACGAAATGGCAGGACGGAGAAGTCCCGATGGGAACAAACCTGCTGTTTGCATGCAAGGAGCATCCGGAGCTTGTGATTGCATCGGAGCTCTGTGAGGATGTCTGGGTTCCGTGTCCGCCGAGCATCCGCCATATGCTTGCCGGAGCGACGGTGATTGCGAACTGTTCCGCGAGTGATGAGGTTGTCGGCAAGGACAGCTACCGCAGAGAGCTGATCAGCGGTCAGTCTGCCCGCCTTCTCAGTGCATATGTCTATGCAAATGCAGGAGAGGGAGAGTCGACTCAGGATCTCGTATTCGGCGGTCACAATATCATTGCGGAGAATGGAACGATCCTTGCGCAGTCGAAGCGATTCCGGCCGAGTGCAATCTACGCAGATCTTGACATTGAGCGTCTCCGCTCCGAGCGCAGAAAGACAACGACCTGCCCGGCACCGGATCAGACCGGATATAAGACGATTGAGTTTTCTTTAAACACGGAGGAGATGGAACAATGTCAGAAGGAGAAACTTCTTCGCTATATCGACAGCCGTCCGTTTGTTCCGTCCGATATGTCGGAGAGAAGCCGTCGCTGTGAGGAGATCTTCATGATTCAGGCAATGGGTCTGAAAAAACGTCTGGAACACACCGGAGCTAAGCATGTCGTGCTTGGAATTTCCGGCGGACTTGACTCGACGCTTGCCCTGCTCGTCACTGCGCGCGCATTTGACCTCTTAAACATTCCGAGAAATCAGATCCATGCCGTGACGATGCCGTGCTTTGGAACGACAGACAGAACGTACCAGAATGCCTGCCGGATGACCGAAAAGCTCGGCGCGACATTAAAAGAAGTTGACATCCGTGCATCCGTAAACCAGCATTTCTCCGATATTGGTCAAAATCCGGAAAATCACGATGTTACCTACGAGAACGGACAGGCGCGTGAGAGAACCCAGGTTCTCATGGATACCGCAAACCAGGTCGGCGGTCTCGTCATCGGTACCGGCGATATGTCGGAGCTCGCCCTCGGCTGGGCGACCTATAACGGCGATCACATGTCGATGTACGGCGTTAATGCATCCGTTCCGAAGACTCTCGTCCGCCATCTCGTTCGCTACTTTGCAGACACCTGCGGAGAAAAAGAACTCCGAGATGTGCTTCTCGATGTGCTTGACACGCCGGTCAGCCCGGAGCTTCTTCCACCGGAGGATGGTGTGATCTCCCAGAAGACAGAAGATCTCGTCGGACCGTATGAACTGCATGATTTCTTCCTGTACTATGTGCTTCGTTTCGGCTATATGCCATCAAAGATTTACCGCATGGCACTTCGCGCATTTGCAGGGGAGTATGAGGCAGAGTTCATCAAGAAATGGCTCAATGTGTTCTATCGCCGTTTCTTCGCACAGCAGTTTAAGCGCTCCTGCCTGCCGGATGGACCGAAGGTCGGTTCCGTAGCTGTTTCCCCGAGAGGAGACCTGCGCATGCCGAGTGATGCCTCCCGAAACATCTGGATGGCAGATCTTGAGACAATTTAAAAAACAGTATAATTCAGAGCAAATATGTCATAGTATGTGTGGCGACGGAGTGCGGGAAAGTACATCGAACCCGGAGCGAGAGCGAGTTTGTATGACTTTACCCGCCGGAGGAGCCCTTTATTATTTAGCATTTATAACTTAAACAAGGAAGGATTCTTGCAGTGATTAGCAGTACAACAAACAAACAGATAAAATATGTAAGTGCACTTGTAAAAAAGGCGAAGACGAGACGAGAGGAAGACCTCTTCGTCGCAGAGGGACTTCGCATGTGTGCGGAGATCCCGAAAGACCGGATTCATACACTCTACATGTCCGAGAGTTTTGCAAAAGGAAAAGAGGCGAATGCACTCAAAAACGGCGTTCGCCATGTCGAGCTTGTCAGCGACGAGGTATTTCGCGCGATGTCCGACACCCAGTCTCCGCAGGGGGTTCTGGCTCTCGTGCGCCAGTATCACTACGAGCTTGATGATGTCACGAAGACCCGGGCAGAGAGCGGAAAACCAGCACTTTTAATGGTGCTTGAGCATCTTCAGGATCCGGGAAATCTCGGAACGATCGTGCGTGCAGGTGAGGGTGCAGGAGTCACGGGAATCATCATGGATTCCTCGACTGCCGACATTTATAACCCGAAGGTCATTCGCTCAACGATGGGTTCGATCCTTCGCGTTCCGTTCGTCTACGTCGAGGATCTTGACTCTGAACTTGCCAAGCTCAAATCAAAGAAAATCCGTATGTTTGCGGCTCATCTCGACGGAAAGAATTCCTATGATCAGGAAGATTACAAGGATGATTCTGCATTTCTGATCGGAAACGAGGCGAGCGGTCTGAAAGAGGAGACAGCGCAGAAAGCGGACATCTGGGTGCGGATTCCGATGTGCGGAAGGGTCGAATCCTTAAACGCGGCGGTTGCATCATCCGTCCTGATGTTCGAGGCGGCACGCCAGCGCAGGGGATTGTAATGGATTTGGAAATATAGTATGATAATCAGAAAGGGGGTTCCTGAAATGACACCGATCTATTGGTTGATTGTATTCGTTGTGTTGATTGCGATCGAGATTGCAACTCTGGCACTGACGACGATCTGGTTTGCAGGAGGAGCATTTATCGGATTTCTGCTTTGTCTGCTTGGCTTTAGCACCGGGATTCAGCTCGTCGGTTTCGTGCTGATTTCGTTTCTGCTTCTGTTTCTTACACGCCCATTTGCAAAACACTGTATCACACACACAGAAAAGACAAATGTGGACAGTCTGGTTGGAAGTGAAGCGCGCGTGACGGCAGAGATCGACAATCGGAAAGAGACTGGAACTGCGATGGTGAACGGGCAGGAATGGACAGCGAGAGCAGAGAGTGACGAAGAGATTTATCCTGTGGGAACGATCGTGGAGATCCGAAAGATACAGGGTGTAAAACTGATTGTGAGTGCAAGGAAAGAGGGGTAACATCTATGGGACTGATCATTTTCATGGTGCTTCTGGTTGTGGTTTTGATGGTGCTGGCATCCTGCGTGCGCATTGTTCCGCAGGCGCAGGCTCTTGTTGTGGAACGTCTCGGTGCTTACATGGGAACGTGGTCGGTTGGCGTTCACGTCATGATGCCTTTTATTGACCGCGTGGCAAAGAGAGTCATCTTAAAAGAGCAGGTCGTTGACTTTGCTCCCCAGCCGGTAATCACAAAAGATAACGTTACGATGCGAATCGATACGGTTGTGTTCTTTCAGATCACCGATCCGAAGTTGTTTGCATACGGAGTCGAGAACCCGATCATGGCGATTGAGAACCTGACGGCGACAACGCTGAGAAATATCATCGGTGATCTCGAGCTTGATCAGACGCTGACCTCAAGAGAGACGATTAACACGAAGATGCGAGCTTCCCTTGATGTGGCGACAGATCCGTGGGGAATTAAGGTAAACCGTGTTGAGCTGAAAAATATCATTCCGCCGGCTGCAATTCAGGATGCGATGGAAAAGCAGATGAAGGCAGAGCGTGAGCGCCGTGAGGCAATCCTGCGCGCGGAAGGTGAGAAGAAGTCAACGATCCTTGTCGCAGAGGGTAAGAAAGAGTCTGCAATTCTTGACGCAGAGGCTGACAAACAGGCTGCGATCCTTCATGCTGAGGCAGAAAAGGAAAAGCGAATCCGCGAGGCAGAAGGTGAAGCTGAGGCGATTTTAAAGGTTCAGAAGGCAAATGCAGACGGACTTCGTTTCCTCAAGGAAGCCGGCGCTGACGAGGCGGTTCTGCGTCTCAAGAGTCTCGAGGCATTTGCGACGATTGCGGACGGAAAGGCGACAAAGATCATCATTCCGTCAGAGATTCAGAATATGGCAGGTCTTGTGAAGTCTGTTGTGGAAGTTGCAAAGGAAGACTAGAGAAACCAAAATCACAAATTAGAAATCACAAATTATAAACATCAAACTACAAAATCTATAAAAACTACATTTGAGAATTTGAGACACAGGGAGGACTAAACGATGAATTTAAAGGGAAGAAATTTTCTGACACTGAAGGATTTTACACCTGAGGAGATTCTGTATCTGCTTGATCTCGCCGCAGATCTGAAGAAGAAAAAGAAAGATGGCGTTCTTGTTGACCACTGGAGAGGAAAAAACGTTGCTCTGATTTTCGAGAAGACGAGCACGAGAACCCGCTGTTCGTTTGAGGTTGCCGCTCATGACATGGGAATGGGAACCACCTACCTCGATCCGACCGGTTCTCAGATCGGAAAGAAGGAGAGCATTGCCGATACTGCCCGTGTGCTCGGCAGAATCTACGATGGAATCGAGTACCGTGGTTACGGTCAGGAGATTGTTGAGGAGCTCGCAAAGTATGCAGGTGTTCCGGTTTGGAACGGTCTGACAAACGAGTACCATCCGACCCAGATGCTCGCTGACATGCTGACGATCCGTGAACAGCTCGGTCGTCTCAAGGGCGTAAAACTCGTATACATGGGCGATGCTCGCTACAATATGGGCAATTCCCTGATGGTAGTCTGCTCAAAGCTCGGTCTTCATTTCGTTGCATGTGCACCGAAGAAGTACTTCCCGAACGAGGAGCTTGTCGCACAGTGCCAGGAGTACGCAAAGGCATCCGGCGGTACGATCACGCTGACCGAGGATGTGATGGAAGGAACCAAGGGCGCAGATGTCGTTTACACCGATGTATGGGTATCGATGGGCGAGCCGGATGAGGTATGGACAGAGCGTATCAACGAGCTGAGTCCGTACAAGGTAACGATGGATGTGATGAAGAATGCAGGTGAACAGGCAATCTTCCTGCACTGCCTGCCGGCTTTCCACGATCTGAAGACGAAGATCGGCAAGGAGATGGGCGAGAGATTTAACATCACCGACATGGAAGTCACTGATGAGGTATTTGAGGCACCGTGCTCAAGAGTCTTTGAGGAAGCAGAGAACCGCATGCATACAATTAAGGCGGTTATGGTTGCCACGCTTGGAGAGCAGGGATGATTTTGAGAGAAAAAAAGAGAAATCCGCGCAGTATGGCGATGATTCTGGATATGCTTCACATTGTGGTGGGAATCCTCGTCGTCGTCTGCGTGGTGCTGGCTTTTTTAGATCCGGTGAAGAACCGGATCTTGTTTCCGGCAGTGTTCTGGCTGGCGTCCTTTTTAAACGGAGTCAATGGGTGGTTTCGTTTTCAGTCGGCAGGACATGACCGGAGAGGCCGGACGGCAGGGCTTTTATATGGACTGCTTGCCATATTTCTTCTGACAGTGGGGATCATCAGCGCTGTCAGTATCTGGAGGTAGAAAGTGAAGACAGAAATTTTGACATGTCTGAAGGAGACGGATGGTTACGTCTCCGGTCAGGAATTGTGTGACCGGCTCGGCGTATCGCGCACAGCGGTCTGGAAGGTCATCGGACAGCTGAGAGAAGAGGGATACGAGATCGAGGCGGTCAGAAGCCGGGGATACCGCCTCTGCGGTGCCGGGGATGTTCTCTCGGAGGCAGAGATTGCGAGTGTGCTCGAGACGAAGAGCCTTGGACGAAATCTTCGGTTTATCGATGAGATTGATTCCACGAACAATGAGATCCGACGGATGGCGGAAAATGGTGCGCCGGATGGAACGCTTGCAATTGCGGAGATTCAGACGGCAGGAAAAGGGCGCAGAGGGCGTGCATGGACTTCTCCGAGAGGAAGCGGAATCTGGATGAGCTTTCTTCTGCGACCGGATTTTGCGCCGGAATATGCGTCGATGCTGACGCTTGTGGCGGCGATGTCGGTAGAGAAAGGCATTCGTGAGCAGACCGGACTTGACTGTCAGATCAAGTGGCCGAATGATATCGTGTTAAACGGACGTAAGATCTGCGGTATTTTGACGGAGATGAGCACAGAGGAGGACAGCATTCGCTACGTCGTTGTCGGAATCGGCATCAATGTCAACACGAAAGATTTCCCGGAGGAGATCAGCAAGACGGCGACCTCGCTTGCGATTGAGACAGGTCATATTGTGCGCCGTGCCCCGCTTGTCGCAAGCATCTTAAAGGCGTGGGAGGGCTTCTATGAGACCTACAAGAAGACGCTGGATTTGAGTCTTCTGAAAGAGGAGTACAATTCCCGTCTCGTCAATATTGGGCGGGAGGTAAAGGTACTTGCGCCTAAGGGAGACTATCTCGGCATTTCTCACGGAATCACAGACACCGGTGAGCTGATTGTGGAGACAAACGGCGAGATGCGCGAAGTCATGTCAGGCGAGGTGTCCGTGCGAGGCATTTATGGATATGTTTGATACGTTTCAGGACGAACTTAATCATCTTGATCATCTCTACGATCGGATTCAGGTTGCAGAGAGTAAGGAGAGTCCAATGTCGGAGGAGGAGCGTCTGCGTGCGGGAGTTCGTCCTCTGCTTGCATGGTATGAGAAGAATCGCCGGATTCTTCCGTGGAGGGAGAATCCCGAGCCGTACCGCGTCTGGATTTCCGAGATTATGCTTCAGCAGACGAGGGTGGAGGCGGTAAAGCCCTATTTTGAGCGTTTCATGGGCGCACTTCCGACGGTCGCAGATCTCGCTGAGGTTTCCGATGACCGGCTGATGAAACTCTGGGAGGGACTCGGCTATTACAGCCGTGCCAGAAACTTAAAAAAGTCGGCTCAGGTCATTGTGGAAGAATACGGCGGGGTGATCCCGGCTGACCATCAAAAGCTTCTGAAACTTCCGGGAATCGGGAGTTACACTGCGGGGGCGATTGCCTCGATTGCATTTGGAATTGCAGTTCCGGCAGTCGATGGAAATGTGCTTCGCGTGATCTCGAGAGTGATGGCGAGTACAGAGGATATCCTGAAACCGGCGACGAGACGAAAAGTTGAATCTCTGCTTCAGAGTGTGATCCCGCAGGGGCGCGCAAGCGAGTTCAACCAGGGCTTGATTGAGACCGGAGCGATTGTCTGTGTGCCAAACGGTGAACCGAAATGCATGGTCTGTCCGTTTGAGTCGCTGTGTCTGGCGCATCGCCGGAATCTGACCGCACAGATCCCAGTCAAGACGCCGAAAAAACAGCGCAGGATTGAGGAGCGTACCGTATGTATTCTCGAGGATCAGAGTCAGCGGATTGCGATCGGAAAACGACCGGATCAGGGGCTTCTTGCAGGGCTTTACGAGCTTCCGAATGCGGACGGACAGCTTGAGCCGGAGAAACTTGCTGAAGTCTTCGGATTTGAGCCGGGACAGGTCATTGAGATCAAGGTACTTCCGAAGACAAAACACATTTTTTCTCATGTCGAGTGGAGAATGATTGGATACCGGGTGTTGCTTTCCGGTGCGGTTCCGGAGCGCTTTCTCGCAGTGAGGCGCAGGGATCTGATTGAAACTTATCCGCTTCCGGGTGCATTTGCCGGGTATACAAAAGAGATTTTGAGAGAAACTGGAAAGTAGGTAATTTATTTCGTTGGGAATGAGTGAAGGGGAATCGGCAAAATCTGTTACCGTTTGTGCGGGGCATGAACGGTAACGATCAGTTGAAGAGTGACAGAGGCAGGTGACAGTATTATGAGCACAAAAAAAAGAATGCTTTTTATCATTAATCCCAGGTCGGGCAGGGAGCGGATTCGCAGAAAACTTCTTGAAATTCTGGATCTCTTTTCGGCGGAAGGATATCATGTACAGGTTCATGTGACGCAGGCGCCGAAGGATGCAAAAAATACTGCATCGAAAGAAGGTGCAAGGTATGATCTGATTGTATGCAGTGGAGGAGATGGCACGCTGAATGAGACGATTTCCGGTATTATGGAGATCGATGAGAAGCGCAGACCCCAGATCGGATATATTCCGGGAGGTTCGACGAACGATTTTGCGTCTAGTCTGAAACTCCCCAAGCAGGTATATGAGGCGGCGCAGACCGCAGTTCGCGGAACCGCAGTGCCGATCGACATCGGTCTGTTCTGCGAGGATCGCTATTTTGTCTATGTTGCAGGTTTTGGTGCATTTACCGAAGTTTCCTATATGACACCTCAGGATCGAAAAAATGTTCTCGGTCATCAGGCGTATATGCTTGAGAGTGTGAAGAGCCTTACATCAATCAAGTCCTATCAGATGAAGGTGACCTGGGAGGAGGGCACGCTTGAGGGTGAGTTCATCTTCGGCATGGTGACGAACACGACGAGCGTAGGCGGATTCAAAGGATTGATTAACCAGAATGTCGCCCTTGATGATGGACTTTTTGAAGTACTACTGATCCGCACGCCGAAGACTCCGCTCGAGCTGAGTGCGATTGTGTCAGGACTTTTTCTCAGCGATGAGCCGGACAGCGAACTGGTATACAAATTCCGGACTTCCTCGATCGAGATTCAGGCGGAGGAGGAAGTTGACTGGGTACTCGATGGAGAGTTTGGAGGAAGTCGGACAGAGGTCACGATCAGGAATCTTCCGCGCTGTTTAAACATTCGCAGAAATCTGGATGTTTAAGCGGAAAAACGTGAGAAAAACGTGAAAAAACCTCAAAAAAAACAAAAGAACTGAGAAAAAAATGTTGAAATCCGCAACCTGCTGTTATATAATGATTAGTTGTGTAGGAATTTATTATGCCATGGAATTTTCTTCTATGGCATATTTTGACCGTGCCGGACAGATGGCAGAAAAAAGGTGATGGGAATCTGAAACTGTCAAGGGTCGGGCGGTTATGGCAGTAGAGAGGCGGAGATTGGCTCCGCTTTGACACTTCAAGCGAAAGGATGTTACTGTGGAAAAAGACAATTTTTTGGAAAAGCTGAAAAAGCTGGTGGAAGTTGCCAAAACGAAGCACAATGCACTGGATGTCACAGAGATCAATGATTTCTTTGTCGGCGATGATCTGTCTCCGGAGCAGATGGAACAGATTTACAACTACCTTGAGCAGAAACGGATTGATGTTGTCCCTGTAATCGATGATAACCTGCTGGCGGAGGAACCGCTTCTTCTTGATGATGATGACATCGACATGGACGACAGCTTCCTGAAAGATGGAGAAGATATCGAACTGGACGCAGTAGATCTTCTGGAAGGTATTGGCACAGAGGATCCGGTTCGGATGTATTTAAAGGAGATCGGTACGGTTCCGTTGTTGAGCGCAGATGAGGAGATTACTCTGGCAAAGCGCAAGGCAGAGGGCGATGAGCATGCGAAGGAGCGCCTGATTGAGGCGAACCTGCGTCTTGTAGTCAGCATTGCAAAGCGTTATACCGGACGTGGCATGAGCTTTTTGGATCTTGTTCAGGAGGGTAACCTCGGTCTGATCAAGGGCGTAGAGAAGTTTGATTATACGAAGGGATACAAGCTGAGTACATATGCGACTTGGTGGATTCGTCAGTCTGTGACTCGTGCACTTGCAGATCAGGCTCGTACAATCCGTGTGCCGGTTCATATGGTTGAGACGATCAACAAGATGTCAAAGATGCAGAGAAAGCTGACTCTGGAACTCGGCTATGAGCCGTCTGTGACAGAGCTTGCAGATGCACTTGAGATGTCCGAGGACAAGGTGATGGAGATCATGCAGATCGCAAGAGAGCCTGCATCCCTTGAGACCCCGATCGGTGAGGAGGATGACTCCAACCTCGGCGATTTCGTTGCAGATAACAATGTTGTGACCCCGGAGGGCAATGTGGAGTCTGTCATGCTCAGAGAGCACATTGATGCGCTTCTGGGTGATTTGAAGGAGCGTGAGCGTCAGGTTATCGTCCTGCGTTTCGGTCTTGAAGATGGACATCCGCGCACCCTTGAGGAGGTCGGCAAGGAGTTCAACGTTACCCGTGAGCGTATTCGTCAGATTGAGGCGAAAGCCCTGCGCAAACTGCGTAATCCGGTGAGAAGCAAGCGGATTCGTGACTTCCTGTAAGTGTCGAGTTTTGAATTAGAATTAGAAAAAGAATAAATACGGGTTTTCTAAGAGACTTTAAAACAGAAAAGAGCGTATAAGCGCAAAGGTATGGAGCGTGCAGATGAATCGCAGAAATTACCAGAAAGAACTGGAAAAGATCATAGAAGAAAACCAGAGCAAGAGCCGGGTTCCCCGGCTCTTGCTGCATAGTTGCTGTGCACCGTGCAGCAGCTACGTTCTGGAGTATCTGTCAAAGTATTTTGACATTACGGTGTTTTACTACAATCCGAACATTTCCCCACAGGAGGAATTTGAAAAGCGGGTAGAAGAACTGAAAAAACTGATTGCGGAGCTTCTGGTGATTCACCCGGTTCACCTTGTGATTGGCGACTATGAGCCGGAGCGGTTCTATGAGATCAGCAAGGGCTATGAGAAGGTGCCGGAGGGTGGAGAGCGGTGCTTTCGCTGTTATCGACTGCGCCTTGAGGAGTCCGCAAAACTTGCGTCAGAAGGGGATTTTGATTACTTTGCGACGACGCTGACGATCAGTCCGCTGAAGAATGCACAGAAGCTCAATGAGATCGGTGAAGAACTCGGAGAAATCTATAAGGTTGAGCATCTGCCGTCCGATTTCAAGAAAAAGAACGGATATAAGCGCTCGGTTGAGCTCTCGGAGGAGTACGGTCTTTACCGCCAGAATTACTGCGGTTGCGTCTTCTCAAAAGCAGAAGCTCTTGAGAGAGAGGCAAGAATGCAGGAAAAACGGGAGCAGAAAAAAAGTGCGCAGGCTCAAGGCACTGTTTGTACAACATGTGGGCAGGCATTTTAAATCAAAAAAATCCGTGACCGGTACGGTATCGTACGGAATTTTCAGTTCAGAAAATTTCTGTTTGTGTGCAGTAACAGTATTGACAACAAAATGACGGATTAATGGGTGTTTTAACTTGACACTTCGGGCAAATTGTAATAAACTTTTAAGTAGAAATTCCGAGCTTATCCGCAGGAATTTGAGGGAGATATTATAATAAAAAAGGAGATTTTGAGTCATGCTTAGTAAAAAAATTACCGTAGTAAACCCGTCAGGATTGCATTTAAGACCAGCTGGTGTTCTGTCTCAGACCGCTATGAAGTTTAAGTGTGATGTTTTCATCGAGTGTGGAGAGAAGAAAGTTGTTGCTAAGAGCGTACTGAACGTTATGGCAGCAGGTATCAAGTCCGGCACCGAGATCAATCTGGTATGTGATGGCGAAGATGAGGCAGCTGCAATGGAGACCATCAGCAAGGCAATCGAGAGCGGACTGGGCGAGCTGTAAGAGCGAGACGCAGAAGCGAATCAAGAGTTGATTTTTTGATTTCGTAGAGTTTGAGTAAAAATGAGAGACAGGCTTTGTATGCTTCAACGAAGAAGCACACAGAGCCTGTTTTTGTGTTGCTTTCATTTTCTTTGCTCCATGCGATGATGCTCTGCGGAAAGAAGCAGATTTTGCCGATTGGGAATGTAAAGTACCGGAATTGTGCAGCGCATGAACTTGAAAGACTTTCTAAATTGGACAGATTACTCACAAAAGAAAATTAAGAAAATACGCAGCAAGCGCACATCTGTCCGCATACCCGAATCAAAGAAGAATGAAAAGTCAGTTAACTCAAATAATAACCTGAAAAAACTCTGAAAAAGACAGACTATTAACTTTAGAATATTAAGTTCTCCAATTATCTGACAATTTCTTGCAAAAAAATATTTACAAACGGAAAATCTTGTAGTATTATCATTATCATTAAAAATCACCAGCTGAAAAAAATTCCCATTAGGAGAGACTTGACAATTTGGACTTCACGAGTTTGAGCTGGAAGCAGGTATTTTTAACCCCACGAGTGTGTGCCATTATCTAGTATCACGAGTAGCATTTCCCTTATATCCCCAAGGCGCACGCTCAATCTTACACGGAAAGGAATTGAGCAATGGAGAGCGATCAGAGAACACAAACAAAGGCTCCGGGTCTTTACGATCCCCGATTTGAGCATGACAACTGTGGTATCGGAGCAGTTGCCAATATCAAAGGCATTAAGACCCATAGAACAGTAGACCAGGCACTTCACATCGTGGAAAACCTTCAGCACCGCGCCGGAAAAGATGCGGAGGGCAAGACAGGTGATGGTGTCGGAATCATGCTTCAGATTTCCCACAAATTCTTTAAGAAGGTGACAAAACCGCTCGAAATCGAGCTCGGTGGAGAGCGCGAGTATGGCGTCGGCATGTTCTTCTTCCCGCAGGACGAGCTTGCGAGAAATCAGGCGAAAAAGATGCTCGAGATCATCGTCAAGAAAGAGGGACTTAAGTTCCTCGGCTGGCGTGATCTCCCGACTCATCCGGAACTGATCGGTGACAAGGCAGTCGCAAAGATGCCTTACATCGTGCAGGGATTTATCGGAAAGCCGGCAGACGTGGAGAAGGGACTTGACTTTGATCGTCGTCTCTATGTTGCCCGCCGTGTGTTTGAGCAGAGTAACGATGACACCTATGTCGTATCGCTGAGCAGTCGAACGATTGTATACAAGGGCATGTTCCTTGTAAAAGAGCTGAGACTCTTCTTTGAGGATCTTCAGGATCCGGATTACGAGTCTGCAATCGCAACGGTTCACTCCCGTTTCAGTACGAACACGAATCCGAGCTGGATGCGTGCTCATCCGAACCGTTTCATCGTTCACAACGGTGAGATCAACACGATCCGCGGAAACGTCGACAAGATGATGGCGCGTGAGGAGAACATGGAGACGAAGTTCTTCAAGTCCGACATGTACAAGGTACTCCCGATCATCAACCAGGAAGGTTCTGATTCCGCGATGCTCGACAATGCACTCGAGTTTATGGTGATGAGTGGCATGGAGCTTCCGATGGCAGTCATGATCATGATCCCGGCTCCGTGGCAGCATGACAAGTCAATGCCACAGGAGGTAAAGGACTTCTACCGCTACTATGCGACGATGATGGAGCCGTGGGATGGACCGGCGTCGATCGTCTTCTCCGATGGTGATGTGATGGGTGCTGTGCTTGACCGAAATGGTCTGCGTCCTTCCCGTTACTACATCACTGACGATGATCAGGTGATCCTTGCTTCTGAGGTCGGAGCAATCGACATTGAGCAGGCTCACGTTGTGAAGAAAGAGCGTCTGCGTCCGGGCAAGATGCTCCTGATCGATACCGTGAAGGGCGAGCTTGTCGGAGATGAGGAGTTAAAGAATCGCTATGCTTCCCGCCAGCCTTACGGTGAGTGGCTTGATTCCAACCTCGTGGAGCTGAAAAACCTGCCGATCCCGAACAAGGGAGTGCCGGAGATCACAAAAGATCAGCGCGCAAGACTTCAGAAGACCTACGGCTACACTTACGAGCAGTATCGCACGATGATCCTTCCGATGGCACTCAACGGTGCCGAGGCAGTATCTGCGATGGGTGCGGACAGCCCGCTTGCCGTACTCTCAAAGAAGCATCAGCCGTTGTTCAATTACTTCAAACAGCTCTTTGCTCAGGTAACAAACCCGCCGATCGACTCGATCCGTGAGGAGATCGTGACCTCGACAACCGTCTATGTCGGTGAGGAGGGAAATGTCCTCGAGGAGAAGCCGGGCAACTGCCACATCCTGAAAGTGGAGAATCCGATTTTGACCTGTACCGATCTGTTGAAGATCAAATACATGAACAAGCCGGGATTCAAGGTTGAGACGATTCCGATCACTTACTATAAGAATACTTCTCTTGAGAAGGCGATTGAGAGACTCTTCCTTGAGGTTGACCGTGCACACCGCGATGGTGTGAATATCATCATCCTGTCCGACCGTGACATCGATGAAAACCGTGTTCCGATTCCGTCCCTGCTTGCCGTATCTGCTCTGCAACAGCATCTTGTAAAGACGAAGAAGCGTACCTCGATGGCACTGATTCTCGAGAGTGGTGAGCCGAGAGAGGTTCATCATTTCGCAACGCTTCTCGGCTACGGCGCGAGTGCAATCAACCCGTATCTTGCTCAGGAGTCCGTTCATTACCTGATCGAGTCAAAGATGCTCGACAAGGACTACTATGCAGCAGTCAACGATTACAACTCCGCTGTTCTTCACGGAATTGTCAAGATCGCATCGAAGATGGGTATCTCCACGATCCAGTCGTACCAGGGTGCACAGATCTTTGAGGCAATCGGTATCTCCAAGGATGTTGTGGACAAGTACTTCACCGATACGGTCAGCCGTGTCGGCGGTATCACGCTCGAGGACATCTCAAACGATGTGGATGCGCTTCACTCAAGTGCATTTGATCCGCTCGGTCTGAATTCTGATCTGACGCTTGAGAGTGTCGGAAGCCATAAGGAGCGCGCCGGTCAGGAGGAGCATCTCTACAATCCGCGTACGATCCATCTGCTTCAGCAGTCCGCATGGACGAACAGCTATGAGATCTTCAAGGAGTACAGCCATGCACTCAATGAGGAAGAGCAGACCGTCAACCTGCGTAGCCTAATTGATTTCAAGTTCGATGAGAACGGCGGTATCCCGATTGATGAGGTCGAGAGCGTTGACTCGATCGTGAAGCGTTTCAAGACAGGAGCAATGTCCTATGGTTCGATTTCTCAGGAGGCTCATGAGACTCTCGCAATCGCGATGAACCGTCTCGGCGGTAAGTCAAACACCGGTGAGGGCGGTGAGAGCCTTGAGCGTCTCGTCCCGGGCCCGAAGAACAACAACCGCTGTTCTGCAATCAAGCAGGTCGCTTCCGGTCGTTTCGGTGTCACATCCCGCTACCTCGTGAGCGCTCAGGAGATCCAGATCAAGATGGCTCAGGGTGCAAAACCTGGTGAGGGCGGTCAGCTTCCGGGCGGAAAGGTTTACCCGTGGGTTGCAAAGACCCGTCACTCAACAACCGGTGTCGGTCTGATTTCCCCGCCACCGCACCATGACATCTATTCGATCGAGGATTTGGCACAGCTGATCTACGATCTGAAAAACTCTAACACGAGAGCAAGAATCTCCGTCAAGCTCGTATCGGAGGCTGGTGTCGGAACCGTTGCTGCCGGTGTTGCAAAGGCAGGCGCACAGGTTATCCTCGTATCCGGTTTTGATGGTGGTACCGGTGCAGCTCCGAGAAACTCGATCTACAACGCAGGTCTTCCGTGGGAGCTCGGTGTTGCCGAGGCACACCAGACGCTGATCATGAACGGACTGCGTGACAAGGTCATTCTTGAGACAGACGGAAAGCTGATGACCGGTCGTGACGTCGCAATCGCAGCAATGCTCGGCGCAGAGGAGTTTGGTTTTGCAACGGCTCCGCTTGTGACGATGGGCTGTGTGATGATGCGTGTATGCAACCTTGATACCTGTCCGGTCGGCATTGCAACGCAGAATCCGGAGCTGAGAAAACGCTTCAAGGGCAAGCCGGAGTATGTGGTAAACTTTATGCATTTCATTGCTCAGGAGCTCCGCGAGTACATGGCAAAGCTCGGAATCCGCACCGTCGATGAGCTTGTTGGACGTACCGATCTGCTCAAGAAGAAGGATCACATTCCGAATGCGCGTGCGAATAAAGTTGATCTGTCGAACATTCTCGATAACCCGTATGAGGGAGAGCCTCTGCGCGGTTACCACGATAAGGTTGAGTATGACTTCAAGCTCGACAAGACGATCGATGAGCAGGTATTCTTGAAGAAGCTCAAGAGCGCACTGATGAATGGTCAGAAGAAGGGACTTCAGGTTGATGTCTCCAACGTTGACCGTGCACTCGGAACGATCTTTGGATCGGAGATCACCCGCCATTATCCGGACGGACTGCCGGAGGATACGTTCACGATTCAGTGTAGCGGAAGCGGTGGACAGAGCTTCGGAGCCTTCATCCCGAAGGGTCTGACGCTTGAGCTTGTCGGAGACAGCAACGACTACTTCGGCAAGGGTCTGTCAGGCGGAAAGCTCGTCGTTTACCCGCCGAAGGGAGTACAGTTCAAGGCAGAAGACAACATTGTGATCGGTAACGTTGCCCTCTACGGTGCGACAAGCGGTAAGGCGTTCATCAACGGCGTTGCCGGTGAGCGTTTCTGTGTACGCAACTCCGGTGCAACCGCAGTTGTCGAGGGTGTCGGTGATCACGGCTGTGAGTACATGACCGGTGGACGCGTTGTCATCCTCGGAACGACCGGAAAGAACTTTGCGGCCGGCATGAGCGGTGGTATCGCCTATGTTCTGGATGAAAAGCGTGATCTCTACAAGAGACTCAACAAATCCCTCGTCTCTCTCGAGGAGGTAACAAACAAATATGATGTTCTTGAGTTAAAAGAGATGATTCAGGAACACGTCGCTTACACCAACTCGGAAAAGGGCAAATACATCCTCGATCATTTCGGAGAGTATCTGCCGAAGTTCAAGAAGGTTATGCCTCATGATTACCGCCGGATGCTCAACACGATTGTCCAGATGGAAGAAAAAGGACTGAGCAGTGAGCAGGCACAGATCGAAGCATTCTATGCCAACATGAGAAAGTAGGGAGGAGAGAGAACATGGGAAAGCCAACAGGATTTTTAGAGTATGACAGAGCCAATGGCAAGGCTGTGGCTCCATTAGAGAGAATTAAGAACTTCAATGAATTCCATGCCTCTCTGTCAGAGGAACAGCAGAGAAAGCAGGGCGCGCGCTGTATGGATTGTGGCGTTCCGTTCTGCCAGTCCGGCATGGTACTCGGCGGAATGGTTTCGGGCTGTCCGTTAAACAACCTCTGCCCGGAGTGGAACGATCTGGTTTTCACCGGAAACTGGTCTCAGGCATACAACCGTCTGAAAAAGACGAACAGCTTCCCGGAGTTTACGAGCCGTGTCTGCCCGGCTCCATGTGAGGCGGCATGTACCTGTGGTCTGAACGGAGATCCGGTCAGCATCAAGGAGAATGAGCATGCGATCATTGAGCGTGCGTATGAGACCGGGGAGGCAGGTCCGTGCCCGCCGAGAGTGCGCACCGAGAAGCGCATCGCAGTCATCGGTTCCGGTCCGTCCGGACTCGCTGCCGCAGATCAGCTCAACAAGCGCGGTCACAATGTAACCGTGTTTGAGAGAGAGGATCGCGTCGGCGGACTGCTGATGTACGGCATCCCGAATATGAAGCTCGAGAAGTCTGTGATCGACCGCAAGGTCGAGGTCATGAAGGCGGAGGGCATCCGCTTTGTGACTGGTGCAGATGTCGGCAAGAATTACAAGGCTGGACGACTCAAGAAAGAGTATGACAGCATCATTCTTGCATGCGGAGCATCGAATCCGAGAGACATTCAGGTTCCGGGACGTGAGGCAGAGGGCATCTACTTTGCAGTGGATTTCCTCAAGTCTACGACAAAGAGCCTGCTGGGTTCCAATCTTGAGGATGGAAACTACATCTCCGCAAAGGATAAGCACGTTATCGTTATCGGTGGTGGTGATACCGGAAACGACTGTGTCGGAACTTCGATCCGTCACGGCTGTGCATCTGTCACCCAGCTTGAGATGATGCCGAAACCGCCGGTGACCCGCACCGCAAGCAACAGCTGGCCGGAGTGGCCGAGAATCCTCAAGACCGACTATGGTCAGGAGGAGGCGATCGCTGTATTCGGAGAAGATCCGCGTGTCTATCAGACAACTGTCAAGGAGTTTGTGAAGGATGAGACCGGAAAAGTCTGCAAGGCAATCCTGATCAACCTTGTTCCGCAGAAAGATCCGGAGACTGGAAGAACACTGATGGTCGCAGTCGAGGGCTCTGAGCGCGAAGTGCCGGCAGACCTTGTGCTGATCGCAGCAGGTTTCCTCGGAACCCAGGAGTATGTGGCAAATGCGTTCGGTGTGGAGTTAAATGCCCGCACGAACGTTGCGACAGAAGCCGGAAAGTATGCGACAAATGTGGAGAAAGTCTTCGTAGCAGGAGATATGCACCGCGGACAGTCTCTCGTCGTATGGGCAATCCATGAAGGACGAGAGGTCGCAAAAGAGGTGGATAAGTTCTTGATGGGGTATACGAACCTGGCATAACTACAAGCCGTGCAGAATAACGCACAGAGGCGTCTGCGGAAAGTTTACTTTCTGTCAGATGCCTCTGTGCGTTATTCTATGGGGCGCCAGCCCGCATCGAGCTGGAGCGAAGCGGAAGCGAGATGGCGCTTCCTCGATACGCAGAGCGGACGTAGCGGTGCATAAGGTCGCAAAAGACGCGATATGATATTCACACGTTGTGCGAATATCATATGAGTTTGCCGATGCTTCGCATTCCAAATCGGCAAACTCAGCTACCATTACTGCATCATACGGAATTTTCAGTTCAGAAAATTCCTACTTATAAACGATTGTGGTACGCAACTTAAACACCGACGTCTCACACGGGTTTGCGTGGACTTTTTCGATCATCGGAGCTTTTGTTCTCAACAAGAAAGGTTCTCGTTGACAGAATCATGAATTTGCGATATATTTTAGAGCACAGGGAATGAAGTTCTCCCTTGGATAAAACCTAAACTGCTTATAAGAGCTGATGACTTCTACGATTCTTTTTATGAAAATCGTGGGAGTTCATCAGCTTTTTTGTTTTATACAAATTGCGTCCCATTTCATTAAAAAGATTATTTGAGACGTTGGTTTGGCAGATTTGCAGTTGTGGTTTTGCTGGTATTTATTTTTGAGGAGGAAAAATTATGTTAGCTTCACTGTCACTCATTTTTCTGGTCGGGCTTGCGCTCGGAGCGGTCTGCCGTGTGGAAATATCATTCTGTCGGTTGCTGTGCTTGCAATCATCATCACCGCACCACTCGGCGCATTTGGAATCGACAGCACTTATAAGAGATTTCTGGTGAAAGAAGAAAATCGGGATGGTAGAAAATAAAGGACGATATTTTCGTCAATGAGTAAGAAAAGCCGGGATGCGTGATACATTCCGGCTTTTAAAATCGTTGGTTGTGTTCGTTGAATGGCGATTGTGCCAATTTCGTTAAAACATCTGAAGTGAGTGATTATTGTGACTATTCTCTCGGCTTTTTCAGCTCGATTGCAAATCCATCTGGCATATCAAACCAGTGCTTCTTGTCTGCGTACTGCGTGCATCCTCTTGCCACAGCGCGCTCAATCACGGTATCCCAGTCGTCGGAAGCGATGCCGATGTGGCTGTACATGCTTCCCATCTCGCCCATATCCTCGACCTCGTTGAGCTGAATGCCCTCGTTGAACCATACCTGACGCTTTGGGGCTTCGCCTTTTTGACGCTCCACGGTCATCTCAAAAACTTCCTCGAAAAATCGAACATACCAGTCATAATCTTTTACATTTAAAGCGACATGATGAATCGTAGCGATCATAGTTTCTCTTCCTTTCACAACTCCGAATCGATTTTTTCAATTTCAATATACAATAGAAAAGATATCGGAGGTTTCTTTTTTTGCGTTCTGCCAAAACTGCCTGATGAAATTTATTATAATGGAAAAAAGAAGCTATGTAAAATAGAAAATTCTGTATCAAAGTATATGAATCCGTCTATATCCTTGAAAAGCGATGTCTGATGGTGTGGAGGACAGGTTACTGTTCAGAGGTAGGCACTTTTGGAACCGAAAGTGCCGTAAGATAAAGTGGTGATAGCGAGAATTTGCCGTATTTAAATGCGAAGCCACGGCAAATTCCGTTACTGGGCACATGCGTGTGAACAGTAACGAGGATAGGTCGGATTTGCGAACAGAGACAAGAATGGTCTGTTTTTTGCAGAGAAATTGTGGTAAGATAAAAAAGATTCAGTAAAAATGGAGAAGGGAGCATGGCTTGTTTAGGCATGTATGCTCTGGTTGAGGGATAGAGACATGTTGACAGAAGCACGGGCATTCAAACGGTTTTGCGATGCGATATGGGAGTATCACGCGGATACCAATCAGATTTATGTTCATCATGATCGCACCACGCCGGAAGTTTGCGGAGAATGGAAGGATTATGAGGAACTTTATCGTCTGTATCGGGAGCAGTATGTCTACCGGGAGGATGTGGAGATCTGGCAACAGTATATGAATCCGAATCATCTGAGAGAATTTTTGAATCGAGAAGATCAGGAAGATCATTTTTTTGTCCGGATTGAGCACAAGGAGCTTGATCGGAATTCCAGAAAGAATACAGAGTTCTTAAATCGCTGGATGGAATGGCATGAAGTCTACATCAGCAAGATCGATGAGAAAAGTCTTATGATTGCGAGCCGGGATGTCCGGGAAGAACAGCGAAATTCGACGATTGCACAGGCGGTTCTTCCGGAGTTTGACTATGTGTGCCGGATTGACGTTGCGACGAACAACTATGTGATTTATTATTCGGATAAGGAAAAACATATCATTCCGAAGCATGCGTCGGACAATTATCACACGACAATGGAGCGGGTGAACCATAAAAATGTGATTGAGGAAGAGGTCGAGACGCTCTGCAAGAGTATGAGGGTGGAAAATGTCGTTGAGCATCTGGAGCATGAGAGCGAGTATATTCTTTATGCGACGATGGAGGAGAACGGCGTAATCGCCCACAAGAAATACCGATTCTGCTATGTGGATTCCGAGAAAAAGGCAATTCTTCTGACGAGAACCGATGTCAGCGGGATCATTCAGGAAAAGCAGAGGAGGGAGCGGGAGGAGCGAAAACGGCTGAGTTACCTCGAAAACATGCCGGTCGCATTCTGTTCGATTCAGGTGCTTCTCGATGAGGATGGAAAACCGAAAGATTTTCTGTTTACATACAGTAATCGCGAGCATGACAAGCTCGAGGGAGCAGGTTACGGGGAGCTGATTGGAAGAAAGTTTTATGAGTATTTTAAGAATGGAGATCCGAAATGGCTGAAATACTACTACGAGACGGCATATGAGGGGATCCCTCATGTAATTCGGGAGTACAGCCGGGAGATCCAGAAAGAACTTTTGATTCACACGTTTCAGACGGAGCGCGGGCACTGCGAGTGCGTGATGCAGGATATCAGGAATCGGTGCTCACGCTTGAGCTTCACCGGAGTCGGGAGGAACTTAAGCGGATTCTTGAGACCACGACGACGCTCGTCTTTCAGTATGATCCGGAGAACAGCAAGGTGATTCTTGATCAAATTGGAGTTGAGGATCAGCAGAGACAGCAGAGCTTTTCGGAGCAATTATTTTTTGATGATGTCGAGAAAAGGGGACTGATCGGGAACACTTATGTGGAGCTTGTCAGGGATTGTCTGAAACGCATCCGGGAGGGCGAGCACCATATCTCAGTGACGATTCAGGCGAAAATGAAGCCGGAGCAGAACTGGACCTGGTATCGGATGACGCTCTTTGATTATCTCGATGAGTACACGAACAACCGGAGAGTTGTCGGTTACCTCCAGAATATCGATCAGGACATGATGAAGCAGGAAAAACTGCGCCAGAGGGCACGCATGGATTCTCTGACCGGGCTTTTGAATGTCGGAGCTGGAAAACGGAGGGTCGAGAAACTTCTCGAGGCACAGAAACAAAGAATGTCCGGTTACAATGCGCTGTTTTTGATGGACATTGATGATTTCAAAAAAATCAACGACACGATGGGGCATAAGAAGGGTGATGAGATGATCCAGTGCTTTGTCCGTGTGCTCAAACGGACTTTCCGCGCGGAGGATGTGATCTATCGCATGGGCGGGGATGAGTTTGCGGTATTTGTCGAGCGACTTCAGATGCCGGATCTGAATATGGACACGATTCTTCGGCGACTGCGCGCACATATTGAGGAGGCGCGACGGGAGTTTCCGTTTTTGAGTGTCAGCACGGGCGCATATCTGACAAACGGGTTCCATACTTATGATGAGTATTATGTGGAAGCTGACCGGGCGCTTTATGAGACAAAGAAAAAGGGCAAAAACCACGATACGATTCATAAGAGCACAGAAGGTGCTGACCACAGATAGGAGTGTGGGTGCAGTTGCCAGTCACGGGTCAGTCATGGGGATGGCTGAGAAGAAGGAGTGAAGCGAGAGTGGACAAGAATGGTTTGACAGAGAAAAATGATTCCCGACAAGATGTGAGTTCGACTGGCAGTCAGCTGGAACTGACGAGCCTGATGGCAGAGTATGAAAATCAGTTTGACCGAAGCAACAAGATTGACAATAAGGTCTATATTGCGATCACGTTCTGCGGATTCCTCTTTGTGTTCATCATCGGGCTTTTCAGCGGGATTTCTCAGCTCAAAATGCCGGAGAATGGGATTCAGATGTTCGTTTCGGGGCTGTATATTTTGAACTGTATCGCGGTGATGGGCGCCTATGTGTATGTGCTCGTGTTTTTCATGAGACTGCTTCAGCCGGAACAGATTGCCCGGATGGACCCGGAGATTATGCAACGGGAACATTTGGAGCGCATGGGGGAGGAGCAGGCGAGACTTCGTCTGATTGCGCTGTATCGGGAGACGATCAATGGAAATCTCGCCAGATTGCATCACCGCTGTGACGAATTTGTCCGGGGACTGCGTTTTATTCTCTGGACGGTGATCCTGGCGTTTCTCTGTTATGCGATTCAGATTCTCTTGCAGGTTATGAGATAGCAGAGAGGATAGAGATAAGATAATAAGGATAATAAAAGGTTTATTTGATGATTTTAATGATTTCGATCATTTCTGGCAGAAGATGGGGTTAAATTTTTATTTTGGGGAAAACCACAGAAAGGAAATAAGTCAAAAATAGATTTTGGATATGAAAAAGCAGGAATCAAACAAGAAGACAACAGAGACACATACGACTGAGACCGAGATGACAGCGAAAACGAAAAAGACGTTTACGAATTGGCTGATCCGGGTGATCGGAGCTTCTGCGCTCGCAGGAATCTGTGAGCTGAATGGAAGTTCGGACGGCGGAGAGGTCTACCGAAATCTGCGAATGTAGAATACGGAACTGTAGCAAAATGTCGGATCTCAAAAGCAGAGAAACGATCAGAAAAAAATGATCAGGAAAAAACGATCCGAAAGAAACGATCAAAAAGAAGAAAAAAGAGAAGAAAAAAGAAGTTAGCAGGAAAGGATTAGAGTTATTATTATGACAACCAGGGAACGGACAGACTATGATTACCTCACGGCGGCAGGAAAGATGAAGTATCTCCCGCTCACAGCGGAGGATGTGATATCGTTGTCGCCTTTTTATACGTTGCGCCCAAATCGAAGCTGTGACAGTGCACCGCTTGACCAGTATCTCTACCGGAATTTCTATCAGGTAAAATACTGTCAGTTTGAGGACGCACTGTTTTTGATGTTCTTGAGTGAAGGGGATGAACCGGACGAAGCAGATCTGGATGCAACGTTGGAAAACGGAGAAAAGCACAGTGAGGACGCGCAGAATTTTGAACAGAAAAATGAGAGAATGGAGATCTACGGCTTTCTCCCGTATTGCAGGGAGGAGGATCTCGCCCACTATCTGAAATTGGAGGAAACCTACTTCAATCAGGTGCTCGGAATTCCGCTTGTGATGACGAGTGCGGATCAGGAGGGCGTTGCTTGCCTGAAAGAGACGGACGCTCTGAATGATTACGAGGTGAATGAGGTTGAGGATACCCGCGATTACCTCTATGATGCGGAGGCTTTGAGAACTCTTGCAGGACGAAAGTACACGAAAAAGCGCAACCACATCAACAAGTTTTTGAAGGCATATGAGGGCAGATGGGAGTACCGCACGCTGACTTATGCCGATCATGAGGAAGTTCTTGCGTTTCTGAAGAGATGGATGGAAGCCAAACTTGCAGTCGGGGAAGAAGGCGGAATCGACGAGAACGGGGAGGCTTTCGACCCGGAGGAGGAGCTTCGCGGAGAATTTCTCGGAATTCAGGATATTCTCAGCCATGAGAATCTTTTTAAGCATATTCGTGCAGGTGCAATTTATCTCGATGGGGAACTCAAGGCATTCTCGATCGGAGATTACAATGAGAAGGAAAAAGTTGCGATCATCAGCATTGAGAAGGCAGATCATGAGATTCCGGGACTCTACCAGATGATCAACCAGCAGTTTGCGCGCCACGCTTACCCGGACGCACTTCTGATCAACCGTGAGGATGATGTCGGAATTGCGGGACTTAGAAAATCGAAGATGTCGTATTATCCGGTCGATTTTGAGAAGAAATATGTGATCACGCAGAAGAGTTTTCCTGAAAAACAAGCGGAGTGTGGAGCGGATCAGACGGAGAACGATAAGGAAGATGATCGGTTCGCAGAGAAGAGTGAAAAGATCAAGAATGGCGGGGAGAGCGCAGGCGAATGAAGCAGAATCGGTTTGGGCGCTGACGGTTTTATGACGATGGTCTTGCGATTTTCGCGTTTCTCGTGCTCGGAA
Source organism: Brotaphodocola catenula (assembly GCA_020686985.1). Lineage (GTDB taxonomy): Bacteria > Bacillota > Clostridia > Lachnospirales > Lachnospiraceae > Brotaphodocola > Brotaphodocola catenula. The sequence continues at coordinate 31,843 of JAJEPU010000006.1, read as the reverse complement.
TTAGAGCACGCATAATAAAAAATCCTCTCAGACAGCTTTCGTCTGTCCGGGAGGATTTTTTTGTGCTTTTAGCAGAAATATTCGGGGTAGGCTTCAGTCAGTTCTTTTCTCTCTGTGCGGTGGCGTGCCAGATGGCGGGTCATCAGCATCTCTGCCATTTCTGCATCATGGCGCTTGAGTGCATAAAGAATATCCTCATGGTCGGAAATCACATAGTCGAGGTGTCCCTTTTTCGCAGAGAGTGCGCGAAGCCGGTCGAAATGGACCATCTGCTCTCGAATGATATGGTAAGACCACATTTTGTTGACGGACTGGAAAATCAACTGGTGGAACTCGTTATCAAGCTCAAGCATCCGGTCATTGTCTTTTGTCTCGGAGCACTGGCGTTGCAGTTGGATGTTTTGCTGGAGGGCATCTAAATACGATTGATCGATGCCCTCGCATGCCAGTTTTAACACGGCATTTTCCATCACAAGTCGGAGAAAACGAGATTCCTCCACAATATCATAATCAATTTTGGAGACGTAACTTCCCTTCTGTGGGATAATCTCAACGAGTCCAATCCGGTTTAATTCAATCAGTGCCTCTCGGACAGGAGTTCGGGAGAGGGAGAGCGCAGAAGAGAGCTCATTTTCACTCACAGAACTGCCGGGCGTGAGCTCCAGATGAACAATGTTGTACAAAAGTACCCGAACCGCGTAAGAGCGTGCATTTTCGGAGCGTTCTTTTTCAAGAATGGTCATAGCAAAATCCTCACTTTATTTAAGATGAACATGTTGTCGAATGGCCAGCCAGATTGCATGCTTGCATGTAAGTGCGGAGGAACCTTATCTGACAATCAAAACTTCACTGTTAATCTTTATTATACAACCGGCAGATTCTTTTCGCTAGTCTATTTTCCAATCTATTTTTCAGCGATAGAATAAAAAAGTCCCTATATTAAAAATCAAACGTGAAGACGATTTTGCGGATGGACGGATCGTGACTGTCCACAAAATCAAAGGCTTCCTGTGCCTTGGTGAGCGGGAAGGTGTGAGAGATCGAGTTGTTCAGATCGAGAGTTCCAGCTTTGATCATCTCGATCGCCTTTCCAAACATCTTATTCTGAAGGCGGGAACCTCTTACATCCAGCTCTTTGGAGGTGATCAGGAACTGATTGACTTCCGTCGGAGCGGTGGAGAAGCCCATTGTGATGACGCGGCCGGCATTTCCGGTAGCCTGAAGAAGCAACATCAGAGAATTTTTTACACAGGCGGAATCGATCGAGACGGTAGTACCTCTTCCGTGCGTGTATTCCAGAACCTTTGCCTGAAAATTCTCTGTTGCGACATTGATGGTGTATTTTGCACCATGCTTGCGTGCTTCCGCCAACTTGTCATCCATAATGTCAGCGACAATGATGTGATCGCAGATTGTGTGAGCAATCTTGAGCATTGTGCTACCGAGTGCACCTGCGCCGTAGATCAAAAGCATATCGTCCGCGCACAGCTCAGCGCGTGTGCACGCCTGAATTGCGATTGTGGTCGGCTCGATCATGACGGCATCCTGATCGGAAAGAGAATCCGGCAGGAGATAGCAGTCGGATTCCGGGACAGCGATGAATTCCCGATAACCACCGTCAATGTGAACGCCTCTGACTTTCAGATTGTCGCAGACATTTCCACGCTTTCTCATGCAGGGATAGCAGTGACCGCAACTGGTTACCTGATTGATGATTACACGGTCCCCGACTTTCAGATGAGTGACCCCTGCACCGATCTCTGCAACGACACCGACCATCTCGTGTCCGATAATTCGAGGATAGGTAGCAGCTGCGTTCGTTCCATGGTAGATACCGACATCCGAACCGCAGATACCGGCAGCGGTCATTCTCACCAGAATGTTGTTTTTGCCGGAGAGAACCGGCTTTTCAACATCGATTACTTCTAATTGGTTTGGTTTTACAATCTGGACAGCTTTCATAATGGGAACACTCCTTTTCTTTTTTGTTTGACCATGTTTTTGAGTTTTGAATTTTTCTTGTTTGTTTCTTGTTGAGATATCAGATCAAAGTCTTGACGATTTCTTGAATTGATATCTGACACACAACTTACATACAAGTATGGTAGTAAAATAAAAGATAAAAGTCAATATCCAGCAAGAAGAAAAAATAAAATTAGATAAAATGTACAAAAATAAGCAAAATAAACTGTAAAAAAATACATATTGAAAAAATGTCGAGAATGAACTACCATACTAGCATACAGCCAAACACAGTAAGACAAGAAGACAAGAACCTGTTATGAAACATGGAACATGGAACGATGAAACAGGAGAACAATGTGAACGATGTTTCGGAGGTTGTGAAATCATTTAGGAGGGTGAAAAGAATGAAATTTGCGAAGACGGCAAAGTGGGGAACAACACTGTTTCTTATGTTGCTGGCAACAGGAATGGCGACGGGATGCTCCTCATCGGGACAGGAAAGCGGAAAGAGCAAGTTGGTAAAGATTGCGGTCTGTGTGTCAGATCAGACACCTGCGGCGAAAGCAATGACGGATGTTTTCAAGCCGATGGTAGAGGAAGCGACCAACGGAAAGTATGACATTCAGATTTATAATTCCGGAGTTCTTGGAAGCGAAAAAGTAACCTACGATTACACGAAGAGCGGAATTGTGGAGATGTGCGTGGTTGGAACTTCGATGTGGTCGGAAACTCCGAAGATGGCAATTCCTGATTTCCCGTTTCTGTTCCGGGATGTAGAGCACGCAAGGAAAAGCTATCAGGGCGAACTTGGAACCTACATCGCACAGGATCTCGAGAGTACCCAGCCGTTGAAATTGCTCTCGTGGTTTCCGAACGGAGCGCGAGCCTTTTCTTCTAATAAGAAGTTGGAGAGCCTTGATGATTTCGCAGGACAGAAGTTAAGAATGCCGAACAATCCGATCCATGTAAAGCTGGCAGAGAGTCTTGGCGCGAATGTTGTCATCATGGACATGGGCGAGGTCTTCACCGCACTGGAACAGGGTGTGGCAGATGGTCAGGATAACCCGCTCTCAACCGTAAAAAATGAGGGCTGGTACGAAGTCCAGAAGTACATATACAATACGAATCATATGGTTGCTTCCCTGGAGCTGTTTTCCGGAGATGAATTCTGGAATGAACTCACATCTGAGGAACAGAATGCTTTTTCAGAAGCAGCCGAGGCGGCTTCCGATTATGCCTGGGATCTGTATGAGAAGCAGTTGGATGCAGATGTGGATTTCATGAAGGAACATGGGTTGACGGTCACAGAGCTTTCTGAGGAGGATCGAGGAAAGATGCTTGAAAAGATACAGCCGGTTTATGATTATCTCAATTCTCAGTATGAGTGGGTGGACAGTGTTCGGGAGATGGTCTCCAATATCAAATAGGGAGTGTAAGTATGGATAAGATAGCAGATAAGTTATTTAAGGGAATCGATTACTTTACTGGAATTTTGACGGGACTGATGGTTCTGTTCGTATTCTTGAATGTTGTGCTTCGTACATTTTTTAATTCCGGTCTGACCTGGTCGGAGGAACTGGCAAGATACTTGTTTGTGTTTGTGACCTATATCGGAGCGATCAGTGCGATGCGCGCAAATGCACATCTGGGCGTGGATACGCTGATCAGCAGGATGAAGCCTCAGGTTCAGATGGTCATGTATGTGGTTTCTCAGCTGATCATCATGGCATTGATGGTGATTCTCATTCAGGGTTCGCTGAAAATGGTGGCTCAGAACACGCAGTCCCGCACCGCAGCGCTCGGAATTCCATATGCCTTTCTGTATGCAGTTGGAATCCTGACCGGAGTGGCAATCGCGATTATGGCTATTCTGAATATTGTACATGCACTGAAAAACCCGTCCAAGATCTCGGAGATCGTGACGATGAGCACCTCGGATGACGATGAGATTGCATCGGATGCAAAAGAAGGCTCGGAGGAGCTTTCGGATGAGGAGTATGCAAGACGGCTGAGAGAAGAAGGAGGAAAGTAAGATGACATTGCTGGTATTTCTGTGTGCGCTGGTTGGCGGAATGCTGATCGGACTTCCGATTTGTTTTGCACTGCTGTTCAGCGGTGTGTGCATGATGCTGTTTCTAAATGGTTTTAACGCTCAGATCCTTTCGCAGAATCTCTTCTCCGGAGCAGACTCCTTCTCGATGATGGCAGTTCCGTTCTTTATCATGGCAGGTGAGTTTATGAACCGCGGTGGTATCACGAAGCGAATTGTAAATGCGGCAAATGCGATGGTTGGCCATGTACGTGGCGGTCTTGGATATGTGACGATTATGGCGATTCTTCTGTTTGCAAGTATGATTGGTTCTGCGGTTGCATCGACCGCTTTCCTCGGAGCCATTCTGATTCCGATGATGGTGCGTGCCGGCTATAAGCGCGACACCTGTACCGGACTGATTGCAGCGGGAAATATCCTCTCCCCGATTATGCCACCGTCTGTTCCGATGATTGTTTTCGGTGTTCAGGCTGGTGTATCTGTGACAAAGCTGTTCATGGGTGGTATTGCTCCGGCATTTTATCTCTCTGCATCCCTTTGTGTGCTGTGGTTCTTTATCGCAAAGAAAGACAATCTGGCAAAGGCACCGCGCCAGAGTGCAAAAGAGGTTGTAAAAGCACTTGTCGATGGTCTGTGGGCAATTATTCTTCCGGTATTTATCCTGTTCGGACTTAGAAGTGGAAAGTTCACTCCGACAGAGGCAGGAGTCATCGCTGCTGTGTATGCACTGTTGATCGGACTCTTCGTCTACAAAGAGCTGAAAATTAATATGCTGATGGAATGTCTGGTTTCCGCAGCGAAATCCTCCTCGGTTATCATGTTTCTGGCAGCGGCAGCAATGGTGTCTTCCTGGATGATGACCGTCGCAAATGTTCCGGCGATTGTGACAGGAATCCTTGCACCGTTTATCAGTCATCCGACGCTCCTGATGCTGATTATCTGCCTGATTGTTCTCCTCGTGGGAACCTCGATGGACGTAACCCCGACGATTATGATTCTGACTCCGGTTCTGCTTCCGGCAGTCAAGCAGGCAGGAATCGATGTTCCGTACTTCGGAGTGGTATTTATTCTGATGACGGTTCTCGGACTCTTAACTCCTCCGGTTGGAACCGTGTTGAACGTAGCGTGCAGTGCAGGAAAAATTAATATGGAAAGAATTGTGAAATCAATCTGGCCGTTTCTGCTTGCAGAGGTGTTGATTTTGCTTGCAATGGTTCTCTTCCCGGCACTTGTGACGGTTCCGATGAACTTCTTCCTGGGCTAATTAGGTTAATCAAACGTCAGCACAATCTTGCGGATCAACGGATTGTGGCTGTCAATAAAGTCAAAGGCTTCCTGAGCCTTGGTCAGAGGGAACGTGTGAGAGATCGAGTTTGTGAGATCAAGCGTTCCCTCATTCTTTTAAGCGCAAGACATCTGTGCCGACCTTGTCGACGACACCGACCATCTCATGACCGATGATTCGAGGATAGGTGACGATCGCATTTGTTCCCTGATAGATGCTGACGTCGGAACCGCAGATGCCGGCAGAGGTCATCCGCACGAGAACATTGTTTTTGCCGGACAGAACCGGTTTTTCTACATCGATGATTTCTAGGTGTCTTGGTCCTGCAATTCGGACAGCTTTCATAAGTAACCCCCTCCAATTAAGTTATCAAATTTATTTCGATAATAAAATCGTATCGTTGTCAGATACAAAAGTCAAGAAGTTGTTATAGTTTACACGCCGTGCAAACAGCAATGGATTTTGTCGAAACGTTACTGTGCGGTAACATCGAGAAGTTACAAAGATTTTCTTGACAAGAAATTTAATAGCGCATACAATAAGTAGATAACAGCGAAATTGCTTTTTATTAATCAAACCGAATAGAATAGAGATGACAGAGTATAATAGCGCAGGCGCCCATCTGTCGAGGATGGGAAGCCATATGCGCTATTATTATGTTTGCTCAAAAGCACGAAAGGCAATTTCGGTTGAGCAACCTGGAGTGGATTTGAAGCGGAGTTTCAGATCTGCCCGAAAACCACGAATTATTTTTTATGGAAGGAGACAAAGGAATGATTCGAGTATTAATGAAATCAATCCGAGAGTACAAAAAGCCGTCCATTCTTGCACCGCTTCTGGTATCGATGGAGGTTATCATGGAATGCATCATTCCGTTTGTGGTAGCCCGTCTGATCAACCAGATCAAGGGAGGATGCGATCTTGGAATGATCATCCGCTACGGCATGATTCTTATCGTGATGGCGGGGCTCTCTCTGTCCTTCGGAGCGGGAGCGGGATTCAACTGCGCAACGGCTTCCTGTGGATTCGCAAGAAATCTGCGAAAGGACATGTTTTACCGGATTCAGACTTACTCATTCGAGAACATTGATAAGTTTTCCACTTCATCACTGGTGACTCGAATGACGACAGATGTGACGAACGTGCAGATGGCATACATGATGCTGGTGCGTCTTGCGTTCAGAAGCCCGCTGATGCTGATCTTCTCAGCGACGATGGCAATCATCATGGGAGGAAAGATGGCACTGATCTTCGTGATCGTCATCCCGATTCTGGCAGTCAGCCTGTTTCTTGTTATGAAGAGTGTTACTCCGATCTTCAAGAACGTGTTTAAGAAGTACGATGCACTCAACAACTCGATTCAGGAGAACATCAAGGGCATGCGCGTTGTGAAGTCCTATGTTCGTCAGGAATATGAGAAGGCGAAGTTTGAGCGCTCCGCAGAGGATGTGTGCGCAGACTTCACGAGAGCGGAGAAGATTCTGGCACTGAACAATCCTATGATGCAGTTCTGCCTCTATGTCGCAATGATCTTTGTGTTGTCCTTCGGTTCCTACACGATCATCACAAGTGGTGGTATGGATCTCGATGTCGGTCAGTTTTCTGCGCTTCTTGTATACAACTTCCAGATTCTGATGAGTCTGATGATGTTCTCGATGGTCTTCGTTATGGTGACGATGGCAGAGGAGTCAGCAAAGCGTATTGCGGAGGTTCTGATGGAGGAGACCACACTTCACAATCCGGAGCATCCGGTGATGGAGGTTGCGGATGGTTCCATCGATTTCGACAATGTGAGCTTCCGTTATTCCGAGCATGCGGAGAAGATGGCGCTTGCGAACATTGACCTTCATATCAAGTCCGGTGAGACGATCGGAATCATCGGCGGAACAGGTACTTCAAAATCGACGCTGATCCAGCTGATCCCGCGTCTGTATGATGTGACGACAGGTTCTGTAAAGGTCGGCGGAGTTGATGTGCGCGATTACGACATCGAGACGCTGAGAAATCAGGTTGCCGTTGTGCTTCAGAAGAATATTCTGTTTTCCGGAAGCATCAAGGACAACCTGCGCTGGGGTGATCAGAATGCGACGGATGCTCAGATGAAGGAAGCGTGTGAGCTTGCTCAGGCAGACGAGTTCGTCATGCAGTTCCCGCACCAGTACACGACCCACATCGAGCAGGGTGGTGCAAACGTCTCCGGCGGTCAGAAACAGCGTCTGTGTATCGCACGCGCGCTTCTGAAAAAGCCGAAGATCCTGATCCTTGATGACTCGACGAGTGCAGTGGATACGAAGACCGATGCGCTGATCCGCAAGGCTTTCTCCGAGTACATTCCGACGACGACAAAGATCATTATCGCACAGCGTGTTTCCTCTGTTCAGGACGCAGATCGCATCCTTGTCATGGATGGCGGTACGATCAAGAACATCGGAACACACGAGGAACTTTTAAAGACAAGCAGTATTTACCGGGAAGTATATGAGTCCCAGAACCGTGCAGGAGGTGAGGAGAATGAATAAGCGCGCTTCGTTCAGCAAAAAGACAGCGATCCGTCTGATCAAGACGCTGTTTGAATTCTATCCGGTGATGCTTCCGATCACTCTCCTATGTATCGTGTTCAACGCACTGATCAGTTCGGTTCCGGCAGTATTCCAGCAGAATATCATTGCGATTGTCGAGAAGAGCTGGCAGAGCCGTGACTGGAACGGAGTGTCCGGACAGATCACAAAATATGTGCTGATTCTGGCAACGTTCTATGCGCTGTCTCTGATTGCAGGTTTCACCTACACGCGCCTGATGGCGACAATCACGCAGGGCTCCTTGAAGAAATTCCGTCTGAAGATGTTCAACGGAATGGAAGATCTGCCGATCAAATATTTTGATACAAATAACCACGGCGATATTATGAGTTACTACACCAACGATATCGACACTCTGCGACAGATGATCTCCCAGAGTATCCCGCAGCTGATGATCTCGCTGGTGTCGAGCCTGACGATTCTGTGCATCATGCTGTATTACAGTGCATGGCTTCTCTTTGTTGTCCTGATCGGAATTTTTCTGATGACGAAGGTGACAAAGAGGATCGGAAGCAATTCTGCGAAGTATTTCATCCAGCAGCAGATTGAGCTTGGTAAGGTTGAGGGCTTCGTTGAGGAGATCATGAACGGTCAGAAGGTTGTCAAGGTGTTCTGCCATGAGGAGCGCACCGAGGAGGATTTCGATCGCTTAAATGATGAACTTTTCTCCGTTGCAGAGCGTGCAAATAAGTATGCGAACACGCTGATGCCGATCCTGATGAATATCGGAAACGTGCTTTACGTTGTCGTTGCGATTGTCGGAGGTATCCTGCTTCTCTCTGGCATTCCGAACCTGAGTGTGTCCGGAATGGCACTGAGCATCAGCATCACCGTTCCGTTTTTGAACATGACGAGACAGTTTTGCGGTAACATCGGTCAGGTATCAAACCAGATTAATGCGGTTGTCATGGGTATGGCAGGTGCAGAGCGTATCTTCAACCTGATTGATGAGACAGCGGAGAAGGATGAGGGATATGTGACCCTCGTCAACGCGAAGGAAGAGAATGGCAAGCTCGTTGAGTGCAAGGAGCGCACCGAGGTCTGGGCATGGAAGGATGAGAAAGCACCGGAGGAGAATCGTTATACCCGTCTGACCGGAGATGTCCGATTCAAGGATGTTGACTTCGGCTACAACGAGGAGAAAACGGTTCTTCATGACATCACGCTCTACGCAAAGCCGGGTCAGAAAGTCGCTTTTGTAGGTGCGACCGGAGCCGGAAAGACGACGATCACGAACCTGATCAACCGTTTCTATGACATTCAGCGCGGTACAATCACTTACGACGGTATCGATATCAGCAAGATCAGAAAGTCGGATCTGCGCCGTTCCCTTGGCATCATCCTTCAGGATACGGTGCTGTTCACCGGAAGCGTTATCGAGAATATCCGTTACGGAAAACTCGATGCGACCGATGAGGAGTGTATGGAGGCTGCAAAGCTCGCGGGCGCTCATGATTTCATCACCCGTCTGCCGGAGGGCTATCAGACAATGATTGCCTCAAACGGAGCGAACCTCTCTCAGGGTCAGCGTCAGCTGATTGCGATCGCGCGTGCTGCAGTTGCAGATCCGCCGGTTATGATCATGGATGAGGCGACTTCCTCGATCGATACGAGAACCGAGGAGATCGTGCAGAAGGGTATGGACGCACTGATGCACGGCCGCACGGTATTCGTTATCGCACATCGCCTGTCTACGGTACAAAACTCGGATGTCATTATGGTTCTCGAGCAGGGTCATATCATCGAGCGCGGAAGCCATGAGGATCTGATTGCCCAGAAGGGCAAGTACTATCAGCTCTACACAGGTGCATTTGAGCTTGAGTAAGACGAGCAGAAGTATGAGAGAGAACGTGTGAAAATAAAAGCACTTTACAAAGAGAGTTCTTCAAGTAAATAAGAGGTTTGAATAAAGAAAAGTTTTAAACAAATAAAAAACGCCAGAGAATCTGTTTCGGGAAAACCGGAAGCAGGTGCTCTGGCGCTTTTATATGGAATGAGCTTAAATGTTTAAAGGTGTGGTTTGTCTAAAGGATAAACACAGTAAATAACGTGTTACCGTTTACAGTTGCAAGCCGTCTTTGATCACAGTTTTAAGTGAAAGATCCGGGTTTAAACTTTTGGCGGGGTTGATGGTCGCACAGGCAGTCGAAACTGGTTTCACGATTGCCGTTAGATGTTGAAAAATTTTTTCAATCAGGTATACTAAGAAGGGAAGAGGGAGCTTGCTGAGACGAAAGACAGAAAAGTTCCGTCAGAAAAATATTGTAAAAACAAGGGGTATCTTATGGTTATTTATAAGGCAAAAAACGATCAGGATCTGAGCAGAAAGTCGGCAAACATCATTTCGGCGCAGATCATCATGAAACCGGACTGCGTATTGGGGTTGGCAACCGGTTCGTCACCAGTTGGAACTTATCGACAGCTGATTGAGTGGTACAAGAAGGGGGATCTTGACTTCTCGAGAGTCACGACGATCAATCTCGATGAGTACAAGGGTCTTAGTCCGGACAATGAGCAGAGCTATCGCTATTTCATGAACAAGAATCTCTTTGACCATGTGAACATCGATAAGGCACGCACCTTTGTGCCGGACGGTCTTGAGCCGGATTCGGACAAGGCATGTGCGCGCTACAATGAGATCATTCGCGCACACGGCGGAATCGATTTACAGCTTCTCGGACTTGGCAGAAATGGTCATATCGGATTCAATGAGCCGGGTTCCGCATTTGAGAAGGAGACGCACTGCGTAGATCTTGCTGAGAGTACGGTCGAGGCAAATAAGAGATTTTTTGCTTCCGAGGAAGAAGTACCGAGACAGGCGTACACGATGGGAATCAAGAACATTATGCAGGCAAAGAAGATTCTTCTGATTGCGAGCGGGGAGGAGAAGGCAGAGACCTTGAAAAAGGCGCTCTACGGTCCGATCACACCAGCTGTTCCGGCTTCGATCTTACAGTTACATGGCGATGTAACTGTGATTGCGGATGAGTCAGCTCTGAGCCTGATTGATTAGATTGGTAAGAGTGTGGATAAGAAACGGATAAAAAATAACAAATGAGAGCAGGTCCCTTTGGGCGAGGCGGGACTTTACTGCGGTGCATCCAATCCGCATCAGTATCGGACAGAGTTTAGCTGGGCGGTTGATCCGATCGGATTCCGCAATACGTTAGATATGGTTGCAAGCCGTTATGGACTCCCGGTCATCATCACGGAAAATGGACTCGGTGCAAGAGATAAGGTGGAGGAGGATGGTTCGATCCATGATCCATACCGAATCGATTATCTGCGCAGACATTTGGAGCACAGGAGATTTCTGACATAGGAGAAGAGAAAAAATGGAATTGGCATTGATTACGGTTGAGAAAATTCTTGAGATGTTTGTGATTCTGTTCATGGGCATTGCGATTCGCAAGTGCGGAATGATTGACGAGGCGTCGAACAAGCGCTTCTCAGGAATTCTGCTGAATTTGGTATCACCCTGCGTCATTCTGATGTCGTATCAGATTGATTTTGATGTACAACTTCTCGCGAGACTGCTTCAGACGGCGATTCTCACCGGAATCAGCTTTGCTTTGTCGATTGTTCTCGCAAATATCTGTGTGAAGAAAAATGGAAATTCGGATTTTGGCGTTGAGCGGATGGCGGTTATTTACTCAAACTGTGGATTTATGGGACTTCCGCTGATTGAGGGACTGCTTGGAAGTGAGGGCGTGTTCTTCATGACTGCTTATATCACGGTGTTTAACCTCTTTGTCTGGTCTCACGGTGTGATGCTGATGAGTGGTCGTGCGAGCAGTTTTGCAAAGACGATGAAGAGTCTGATTCAGCCGTCAATGATTGCAATTTTCGTCAGCCTGATTTTGTTTATAACGGGAGTTCGTTTTCCATCGGTTATCGCCAATCCGCTGTCGATGATTGGAAAGATGAACACTCCGCTTGCGATGCTGATTGCGGGAGCAAATCTTGCGGACAGTGATCTTCTTGCGAGCCTGAAGCGCCCGAGAGTCTACTGGCTGAGTGCGCTGAAACTTCTCGTTGTTCCGCTGATCACACTTGTGGAGCTGATGCTCCTGCATCCGGATCGAACCGTAGCGTTGACGGTTCTGACCGCTGCGGCATGTCCGGCAGGAACGATGGGAACGCTGTTTGCGCTCCAGTATCACAAAAACGGTCATTATGCATCGGAACTTTTTGCGGTGACGACGGTTCTGTCTCTGATCACTGTCTCAGTGATGGTGGTTCTGGCGGGAGTTTTCTTATAACTCAGATTATGCAGATTCAGATAGGGGAGATTCGGAGAAAATTCGGATCTTCCTTTTTTGTCGTTTTGCGGTTTTGTACGAAAAAGCGGATTTGGGCGGAAAATTGACAACAAAATGGAAGCAGGGTATAATAAAAATATTTTGGATATTTTTCTTATTTCGTGGGATTGAATGATTGAATGTGGGATGATCGGATCGATGAGTAAGTAGGATCATGCTAAGATAATATAGTTTCGTATGGTTATAGAAAAAACATGGAACGGAAAGGGATGAAGCGAACTATGGCAAAGAGACTGGTGATGGGGATTCTTGCCCATGTAGATGCGGGAAAGACGACGCTGTCGGAGGGGATTCTTTTTGAAACTGGCACAATACGAAAAATGGGGCGGGTGGATAACCGGGATGCCTATCTGGATACCTATGCGTTGGAGCGGGAGAGAGGAATCACAATCTTCTCGAAACAGGCTGTCTTTGAACTTGGTGATCTTTCCGTGACGCTTCTTGATACACCGGGGCATGTGGACTTTTCGGCAGAGATGGAGAGGACGCTTCAGGTGCTTGACTGCGCAGTGCTTGTAGTCAGCGGAGCGGACGGTGTTCAGGGACACACGGAGACGTTGTGGAAATTATTAAAACGCTACGAGATTCCGACATTTGTGTTTGTCAACAAGATGGATCAGGCGGGGACGGATCGGGAAGCTCTGATGAGCCAGCTCCATACGCATCTTGATGAGAACTGTGTGGCGTTTGATCATGTCGCTGATGCATCTGGGAAAGGTGCTGGCGTGGAAGGAAATTCTGGTTCAGTGAATCACTGTGGCGATGGACAGCCGATGATGATTGAGAAGATCCTTGAGACGGCCGATGAGGAGTGGCTCGAGGCGCTTGCGATGTGCGAGGAGTCTGCGATGGAGGAGTATCTTGAGAGCGGAACGCTGAAGGTGGAGCGTGTGCATGAGATGATCCGAACAAGAAAGCTATTTCCGTGCTATTTCGGATCAGCGCTCAGGTTGGATGGTGTGGACGGACTTCTCGAGGGAATCCGGGAACTCGCCCCGTGCCATGTATATGGAAAGGAGTTTGGTGCAAAGGTCTTTAAGATTTCAAGAGACGCTCAGGGAAACCGTCTGACGCATATGAAGATCACTGGTGGTGTGCTTTGCGTAAAAGATATGATTGATGGGTGCGAGACGGGAGAAGCAGAGAAGGTCAACCAGATCCGCGTCTATTCTGGCTCAAAATTTGAGACAGTCAATGAAGCGGAGGCGGGAATGATCTGTGCTGTCATGGGACCGGCGCAGACTCATCCGGGACAGGGAATCGGTGTGGAATCAGAGTCGGAGCTTCCGCTTCTTGAGCCGGTTTTGACATACCGCCTGATGTTTCCGGAGGGTGGAGATCTTCACAAGATGCTTGGAGATTTGAGACAGCTCGAGGAGGAGGAACCGGAACTTCATGTCGTCTGGGACGAGGAACTCGGGGAGATCCAGGCACAGGTCATGGGCGAGGTGCAGATCGAGGTGTTAAAGAGTTTGATTCTCGAGCGCTTTGGGACCGTTGTCGAGTTTGGAGAGGGAAATATCGTATATAAGGAGAGACTCACGGCACCGGTTGAGGGAGTCGGCCATTTTGAGCCTCTGCGCCATTATGCGGAGGTGCATCTTCTGATGGAACCGGCGGATCGGGGAAGCGGACTTCAGTTTGAGGCAGATTGCAGTGAGGATGCACTCGATCGCAACTGGCAACGCCTGATTTTGACGCACCTTGAGGAGAAGCATCACCGGGGAGTGCTGACCGGAGCGGAGATCACGGATATGAAGATTACGCTGATTGCGGGAAGAGCGCACCAGAAACACACCGAGGGCGGAGATTTCCGTCAGGCGACGTACCGCGCTGTGCGTCAGGGACTGTGCGAGGCATGTGCAGTGGGCGATTACGAACTTCTTGAGCCGTTTTATGAATTTCGTCTTGAGATTCCGGCGGAGAGTGTCGGACGAGCGATGGCGGATCTTGATCGGATGCAGGCGAAGTTTTCTGGTCCGGAGCCGGAGGGCGAGCGAATGGTGATCGAGGGAAGTGCGCCGGTCTCTCTGATGCGCGATTACCAGAGGGAGGTTGTCTCCTACACGAGGGGAAGAGGACGGCTTGCGTGCACGCTTGAAGGGTATTTCCCGTGCCACAATGCAGTCGAGGTCGTTGAGTCTGCTCACTATGACGCAGAGGCGGATCTCTACAATCCGACGGGATCGGTCTTTTGTGCGCATGGAGCGGGATTTGTTGTGCCGTGGGATCAGGTTAAGTCCTATATGCAGGTTGAGAGTCCGATTGCAAAGGTACTTGAGCAGGCAAGGGCATTGGATCAGGCAGGAGTGACCGGGCGAGAAAATTTGTCCGGCGGATATTCCGGTGGAGCGGGGAGGTATTCCGGAGATACTTCTTCAACGCCTTCGTATGGGGTGACCGAGGATGAACTTGAGGAGATCTTTACGCGCACCTATGGGGAGTCGAAGCGGAGACTGCCAAATGAGAGTGGTCCGAGAGTTGTGGAGTACGATCCGCAGAGAGCGGAGCAGATTCGCAGAAATCAGAGGACGAGGACCGCAAATGGAGCATTGAGAGGCGGAAAGCGAGCAGATGGAGGCAATGATTCGGTGATTCACTCGGTTCCGGGAACGGGGCGTCCGGGCTATTTAAAGCAGAACTCTGCGAAGCTCGATGAGTATCTGCTTGTCGATGGATATAACATTCTCTATGCGTGGGACGAGCTGAGGGAACTGATGCAGGTGACGCTTGACGGTGCGAGACACCGCCTGATGGATATGCTCTGCAATTATCAGGGTTACAGAGGTTGTCATCTGATTGTCGTCTTTGATGCGTATAAGGTTCCGGGTGGAACGGGAAGCGTTTCGGATTACCATAATATTCATGTGGTTTATACGAAGGAGGCGGAGACTGCCGATCAGTATATCGAGAAGTTCGCGCATGAGATGGGACGAAAGTACCGCGTGACGGTTGCGACTTCGGATGGTCTTGAGCAGTTGATTATCCGTGGACAGGGATGTCTGTTGATGTCGGCAAAGGATTTAGAGGAAGATATGGAGCGGGTCAGCCGGCAGATCGAGGAAGAACGTGGAAATCTGCCGAAGCCCGGGAAGAGATACCTCTTTGCGGAGGTGGAGAAAGATCTTGCGGAGTATTTAGAGAAGATCAAGAAGGGTGAGATCACGCTGGAGAATGAGTAAAAAAGGTCAGTGAATTGGAAGATCTCGGGTTGAGGATGCATTTGTATGTGTCCAGAACGAGACGTCGTATTCCTTGCAGATCTTTCGGATCTCAAAGACTCCTATAATCATGGCGAGGACTCCGATCGAGACATTGCTGACGGCCATGACGATTCCAACACTGATGCTTCCAAGGTCGGTGAAGTTCTGTAAGAACCACAGAACCGGAATTCGGAAGAGGAAGACACGGCTGAAATTGATGAAGAGAGTAATTCGTGTCTTTCCAAAGCCGTAAAGCAGGGACATCACGGCGGAGCACATGCCGAGCGGGACTGCGCCGAGGGCTTCATAGCGGTAGACTGCGCCGATCAGTGTTCCGAATGCCTCGTCCTCTCCGGCGAACATCCAGCAGACCTGTTTTAAAAAGATCATGGTGATGCTCATGAGGACGATGCCGATCAGACAGCAGAAGACAAAAACCCACTTGAAGGCTTCAAGTGCGCGCTTCGCGTTTCCGGCACCGAGATTCTGACTAATGATCGCGGAGCCACCCTCCTGAAATCCGTTTTGCGGGGAGGTTGTGAAGCCACCGATGTTGTTGGAGATTCCGAGTGCACCGACGACAAGCGCATCGTAGACCGTGCTCATCGAATTGATTACCACTTTTCCAAATGCAAATGCGGTTTTCTCAATGATGACCGGGATCGACAGACCGATCATCGGGGCGACGACATTTCGCTTCATCGTGATTGAGGAGAGCGAGAATCCGAACGCATTTCCCTTCTGATTGAGATTGTAGACTGCCGAGAGAAGCAGGGCGGACTGGGAAACGATCGTCGCAACGGCGATCATATTGATTCCGCTGTGAAGGACATAGACGAAGAGGGCAGTCAGTGACAGCTTGATTGCGATCACGATGAGATTTAGATGAAGGATACGCTTGGAGTTTCCACGCGCACGCTCGATCGCAATGTAGACGTTATTGAAAAAGCTGATAACCATGCCAAACAGTTCGAGGATAAAATAGCGGGAGCCTTCCTGAATGAAAGATTCCGGAGTTTTTGCAAGGCGAAGAAACTGAGAGGAAAATGGAACGAGAACGAGCAGAATCCCTCCTCCGAGAATCCCGCAGAGTGCAAACAGAGTGCTCACACGTTTCTTGACGAGCATATAATCGCCAGCTCCGTATGCTTCACTGACCTTGATGCTTGCGCCGACGGCAAGTCCACCGCCGAGAGCGGAGAGCATCAGATTGATCTGGGAGAGGTAGGCGACGGCGGAGACCGAGTTTGCGCTGATATGGGCTGCCATCATCGAATCGAAGATTTTAAAGATCTGGGTCAGACTTTGATAGAGGGCAAGCGGGGCACAGACATAGAGGACAACGCGCCACATATCGGCGTGCAGGGCGAACTCACGAAATTCGGTATCTTTTTTTGAGAGGGATGCTTGATTTGCCATGAAAATTTCCTTTCTGTGTTTCATACTGCCTTTTATTTTACAACAAAAAAACATGGGATTTTACAGAAAAACGGGGAGAAAAATGGAAGAATTACAGAAAAATTGTGCGGTTGTAAAAAAGACGGCGGGAAAACTTGCGGTCACATCCTCGAATTGCGGTTGTATGGAACAGGAACTTTCGGTGAGCATAGACCCGTGCGGGATTGTGTGTGACCGAAAAGTGCGTCAGGCACATTTTTTTATGCATCAGGATCATGCACATGAGTTCTATGAACTCTATTACCTTGTCTCGGGGGGATGTCGGGTCTTTTTAAACCATACGATCTATCATCTGACGGCGGGCGGAATTGTGCTGATTGAGCCCGGGGCACTTCACCACACAACTTATGAGATGACACAGGAGAGCGAGAGGATTGCGCTCTGTTTTGGCCGGGATTATATGGAACAGTTTGAGAATGCGTGTGGGAGCGGATGGAGAGAGAAATTTGCACAGAACCCATATCTGCATGTCGAGGGAAGGCTGAAAGACTTGATTGAGGAGATGTTTCAGGCGTTGATTTTGGAGCGGAAAGACGGGGATGCGTTTTCGGATCTGTTGAGGAGACAGAAAATTTTGGAGATTCTGGTCTTTCTTGCGCGGGAGGTGCAGGAAAACAGACAGATTCGGATTGAGGAAGTGCCGGAGAAGGCAGTTCAGATCGGAGCGCGGTATATCTGCGAGCATTTTCGAGAATCACTTACACTTGAGGATGTCGCCGGTCAGGTGTTTTTAAGTCCGTCTTATTTTTCGAGGCAGTTTAAGAAATTGACTGGATTTGGATATAAGGAATATTTGAATCATGTGAGGTTGAAGGAAGCGGGAAGGCTTTTGAGAGAGACAGGGGATTCGATCTCCGAAGTCGCGCGCCTGTGCGGATTTTCCGACGGAAACTATTTCGGTGATCTCTTTCACAAGACAATCGGCATCTCCCCGCGGGAATACCGCAGACAGCACAGGACGCAACAGAAAAACAGTAAATAAGAAAATTAATAAAGAAAAATAATGGCGAAGTGTTTTTATAAGATAAACATCCGCGCTTTCAACAGATCATCCATCGAGCTTGTCGTAAAGGAAACAGTGTATGGATCAAGCTGGACAACACCCGGATAGCAGGCAGCGCGGTGAGCACGGTGGTGTTCTTTGTAGCAGATCTCCATGGTGATCGTTTCCGGTACTTCGATGTGGCAGTTGGCGCGATTTTCAAGGGCTTTTTTTGCACCTTCACGAATCTTTTCCTGTGCGAGAGCTGGACTTAAGTTGATCGTTGCACAGCCGATTCCCTCTTTGACGGCAACCGTCGTGATCTGTGGATCATACTCGTGAACGTGATCGCAGAGCATCTTGTCTCCGCTCAAAAAGACAGATGGAACTCCGATGGATGCAGAGGCATATGCATGAATCAGAAATTCGGAGGCGAGGCGACCGTTGTATTTGACGTAGTTGTTTCCACGGTTCATTGTGTGGCTTAACGGGCTTCCATCCATTCCGGCAGGAGAGTGATAGCCGACGTACATCACTGCATCAAACGAGGAGTCAATGCCACCGATCATCGAGAGCGGGTCACAGGTCCAGTCGCGGATCAGGCGGACTTCCTTCGGAAACAGCGTCGGGTTCATATTTCGACCGCTGTCGTGAGCGTCCTTCACATAAATCTCTGTTGCACCGGCTTCGAGAGCACCCTCACAGGCAGCGACAGCCTCTAATGTCATTTCTCTTGCGAGCGGAGCATGCTCAAGGTCTCCGAGAACGGTCGAAGACCAGGAGGTAGAACCTGCAATTCCCTCAAAATCAACACTGATGTAAACTTTCATAAATAAAATCCCTGCAACAAGTCTGTCAATCAAACTTATTTTCCTTTTTTAGATTTCCGTATGGATGTATTTTCGCGGATAAAAAAATTGTACCACCGTGGAAGCAGTGGTACAAGAACTTTATTGGAAGGGATAAGCGGGAATCCTCAATATTGCAGTACGAATTCTGGTTTATACAATGACCGGATTTTTATTTGCGAAATATGGCGTAAGGATTGTTTATACATAGGTGTTATTGCTTTGATGAAGCGTTACCGTAAAACACGATCCTTTTCCGACTTCGCTTGAAACCTCGACACTTCCGCCGACTAAGAGCAGGATGCGCTGAACGAGGGCGAGACCGAGACCATTTCCGTTTCCGGAATGACTGCGATCTCCCTGATAAAACTTGTCAAAGATGTGTTTCTGTACTTCTGGGCTCATTCCACAACCGCTATCCCTGATGATGACGGAGACAGGAGTCTCTTTTGGAGCGGGTTCCAGATTTGAGCTTGACGGTTGATCCGTGAGAAGGGAAACGCTGATCGTGCCATTTTCCGGTGTGAACTTGATCGCATTTGAGAGGATGTTTGTCCAGACCTGCGCAAGAAGTTCCTCGCTTCCGCAAAATGGACATTCTGGCAGATCAATCTCAAGATTCAGATTCTTTTTGCTCCAGAGTGGCTCCATCGTCAGAATGATCTGCCGGATCTGTTCATCGAGCAGAAAATCTCGATACGATGGGGAAATCTGCTGATTTTCGAGTTTGGAGAGCTGAAGAATATTTCCGGTCATCGTTGCAAGCTGATCGGAGCCGGTGAGAATCCGGTTGACGTATTCTTGTTGTTCCTCATTTAAATCGGTCGAGTTCAGCAGGGAGGCATATCCGCGGACGGAGGCAAGCGGAGTTTTGATTTCATGGGAGACGTTCTGGATGAAATCGGACTGGAGAAGCTCGAGGGAGTTGAGTTCCTTCATCATTTTATTAAAGCTCGAGTTTGTCTCGCGGATCTCCGACCACCAGTTGTCCTCCGGCAGACGGACGGAGAGATCTCCGCTTGCGACTGTCTTTAAAGCGAGAACGAGCCGTTGGAGCGGGCGAAGGAGTCGGCCGAGAACAAGCTGAATCAACAGCAGAGATAAGATGCAGGCAGTCAGCATCAGCGAAATCAGGGGCATCCAGACAAAAGGTTCATCGGGATTTAGAATTCCGAGATTGACAAGTTTCCAGGAAATGATGGTCGGAATGAAGAAACCAAGGAACTGGGCGAGTGTCGCCGCACCCGCGAATGTCAGCCAGAGGTGTAAATGTTTCATCGTTTCACAACCCCCTTGTATCCGAGACCGCGCACGGTGATGATTTCAAAATCGGGATTGTCCGGAAAACGACGGCGCAGGCGGTTGACATGGACATCGATGGTCTGTGCATCGGAGTTGCTGTCGCGTCCCCAGATTTCATCCATCAGCTGAAGCCGGGTAAAGATCTTGTCCGGGTAGGAGAGAAACTTATAGAGGAGAAAGAACTCCTTCTGGGGCAAGGTGATCGTCTCGCCGGCGGTCTCCACTGTCAGGGAATCGTAGGAGAGCGTCGTGTTTCCGATATGGAGACTCCGCTCGGCAAAGATGTGGGAGCGGCGGAGCAGGGCGCGCACGCGCAGAACCATCTCATCGAGATCGACAGGCTTTGTCATATAGTCGTCGGTTCCGACCGAGAAGCCGAGACTTTTTGACGGGAAATCATTTTTTGCGGTGATCATCAGGATCGGAATAACCGGATTTGTCCGGCGCAGAAGGCGCACGAACTCATAGCCGTCCATGACAGGCATCATAATATCGGTGATTACGAGATCAATATGTTCCCGGTCGAGCGTATCCCACGCTTCCTGACCGTCATTTGCACAGAAGGTATGGTATCCGGCTTTCTCTAAGACAATGCTGTAAAGTCGGCAGAGTGAGGTATCGTCCTCAGCGATTAAGATATTAATCATTTGCATCTCATTTTTCCTCTCTAAGATTTTCACATTTGTGGATTTGCGGTTGTAGGGTATTTATTATAATGGTATTTATAATGCTGTCTTTCATTATACCTTGTGTTTGTGAATTTCGGATGAACAGGAAAAAAATCTATTGCTGTTTTGTTTGCATAAGATTTCGTTTTGTTTTTATTGACAAATCGGGAAGCATTTGATAATATTTATCAAGTAATTAAATAGCCCATGAGGGAGTAGTTTGCGCGAAAGTGTGATTTGTCAACATTCTGATTATAGCAGAGCGTATAATCTGGCAAATCTTAAATAATGAGACTCATGTATATCAATGAACAGTTTATGTATGAATGGATACGATACATTGCTGGAAGTTGATATACATGGGTCTTTTTTTCTGCGGGAGATGCTTGCGATAACAATTCTTTTGGTTGGTTATTGTTGCTATTAATATGGAGAGAAGGGGAAATGCGGAAATGTTATTATTTTTAAAGGTATTTTTTACGGAATTCATAGCAGAGATGGGAGATAAAACTCAGCTGATGTTGATTGCTCTTACGTCCAAATATAAGTTAAGGGACATTATATTGGGAACGGCAGTCGCAATTCTTGTACTCAATGGACTGGCAGTTCTTGCGGGAGGACTTGTCAGCGCATTCATTCCAGACTGGTTGATTAAGGTGGTTGCAGCACTTGCATTTCTGTACTTTGCGGTGTCAACGATTGCCAGTGAGGAGGATGAGGAGGAAGAAGAGGGCGGTAAATCAAAGATCAGGTTCGCTCCGCTGGCAGTTTTCTGTACTTTTTTTGTGGCAGAACTTGGAGATAAGACACAGCTTACAGCCATTACCTTTGGTGCAAATGAAGGTTTGGGATCAGCGCTTGTTGTCTGGATTGGATGTTCGCTGGGACTTTTTATGGCGGATATTCTTGGAATGCTGGTGGGATATCTGTTAAAGAGTAAGACACCGGAGGGATTGCTCAATATGCTCGCATTTTTTATCTTCTCTGTATTTGGTGTATATACACTGCATCAGGGACTTACACTGATCAGCATGGATGTGTATCCAATTCCGGTATCGTCGTTGATGATCGTCACAATGATTGTATTTTGCGTTTTATGTGTCTTCCTTTTTGTCAGGAAGAAAGAAGCGAATAAAGTTACTGTACATGAGTAGAGATTTTCTGAACGGAAAATGCCGTATGAGACAAGAAAAGAAAGCTTTTTGAAATAAAAGGAGCATCAAACTGACGTTGTCAGCGGGATGTTCCTTTATTTTTATCCAATTTCTTTCCTGAGCCTGTGGCGCTTGTTATGCACCGACCGCAGTGGAACAAAGATGCGCACTCGGCGCAGGAGCAGATGCTTGCCTTCTTTTTTGTGTTATTTTACAGTGCCGTAAGGTAACGTGCTGGTAGCAGGAGATCAAAATCTTTGAAAATGTGAAGTTTTTGTGATTTCATCTTGAGTTCATCTTTGGTTCAGTAATGGTTCATGTAGAGATGATAGGATGACAGTCATGGAAGAAGCCTACTTTGCACTGGCGAAAGCAAGAAAAGTAAAAGAAACCAAAGAACCAGAGAACCAAGAGAACTAGGATGAGGTGAAGAGATGAAAAAAGGATGGATAATCGGTGGAGTCGCTGTCGTGGCACTCTGTCTGGTGGTGGGAAAGAAACTTATGACGCCAAAGCAGTTTGCTCAGGGAGTTTCGGACCCTGTCGTTGTAGCAGAAAATCCGGAGATCCGTGACATTGAGCTGACAAGCGGACTCGTCGGAAGCGTTGAGCCGGAGGATGTCGTCTATGTGTACCCGAAGGCAGGCGGAGATGTGACCGCGGTCAATGTGCAGGCGGGTGATACGGTCAAGGCAGGTCAGCTTCTCTGCGTGATCGATACGAAGCAGGTTGAGAGTGCAAAGAGCTCTCTCGATTCGGCACAGCTTGCGCTCCGTCAGGCGCAGGAGGAGCTGTCGAGACAGCAGGTACTCTATGCGGGCGGTGGAATCTCCGAGCAGGCATATCAGCAGTATCAGGATCAGGTGCAGTCGGCCCAGATTCAGTACAACAACGCGAAGACGAACTACGACAACCAGATTTCTTACAGTCAGGTGACAGCTCCGATTTCAGGAACCGTGGAGCTCTGTGATGTGAAAGTCTATGACACCGTGAACTCCGGAAATCTGCTCTGCGTCATTTCCGGTGAGGGGGCAAAGGTCGTTTCGTTTTCCGTCACCGAGAGAATCCGCGGAAACTTGAATCCGGGAGATCAGATCCGCGTGGAGAAGGATGGAAACGAGTACACCGGCATCATCTATGAGGTCAGCACGATGACGGACAGCACAACCGGACTCTTCCCGGTCAAGGCGAGAATTGACGAGAGCCTTGAGGATGGAAGTCTTCCGACAGGCTCTTCAGTAAAGCTCTATGTGGTTGCTCAGAGGTCTGATCAGGTATTATCCGTTCCGCTTGATTCAGTTTACTATGAGGGTGGAAATTCCTATGTATACACTTACGATTCCTCAAGCAGTACCCTGCACAAGATTCAGGTTGAGACAGGACTTAACAACTCGGATTACATCGAGATCGACTCCGGGCTGACGACGGATGATCTGGTTCTGACGACCTGGAGTTCTGAGCTTAGTGAGGGTACGAAGGTGCGCTTAAAGGGAAGCGCAGAGACGCAGACGGCACAGGACGGTGATCAGGCAAATCAGGATGCACCAGATGCAAATGGACAGAATGCAGATGGTGCTCCGAGCGAGCAGAATGAACAGGATGCCTCAGGCGAGAAGAACGGACAGTAAGGAGGAACAGAGACTATGGGAATTACAAAATTTGTCCTCAAACGTCCGGTAACGGCGATTCTTGCGATCCTCTGCCTGATTGTGTTTGGCTATCAGTCGATCACGGGCATGGATCTTGAGCTTTCCCCGGACATGGACATGTCCATGATGATTGTCGTCACACAGTACAGCGGTGCAAGCCCGGAGGATGTCAGTGAGCTGATCACGAAACCGATTGAGGATTCGGTCAGTACACTTTCCGGTTTGAAATCGATCACCTCGAATTCAAGCGAGGGAAGTTCAATGATCATGTTGGAGTATGATTATGGAACTGACATGGATGAAGCCTATGACGATCTGAAAAAGAAGGTCGACATGGTTGCCAATCGTGATCTACCGAGTGACGTGGATACACCGACGATCATGGAGATGAACTCAAACTCCGGTTCCGATATCATGATGGTTATCGAGAACACGAAAAAAGATAATCTGTACGACTATGTAAACGATGATATTGTTCCGGAGTTTGAGAAGCTCTCGAATGCAGCGGATGTCTCTTTGATGGGTGGTTCGAGCGAGTATATCAAGATCGAGCTGATTGAGGAGAAGATGAAGCAGTATGGCGTGACGATGAGCTCAATCTCTCAGGATATTGCAAATGCAAACGTCTCCTCCCCGGCGGGAACGATCGATGTCGGAAGTCAGGAGCTTTCTCTGACGACAAAAATGAAGTACGACACGGAGGAACTTCTCGGTGAGATTCCGCTCAGCACCTCAGGCAAGAACATTGTGACGCTTCAGGATGTCGCAAATATTTACACAACTTCTGATGCAGGAGACAGTATTGCTCGTTACAACGGCAATGACACAATCTCGATTGCGATCACGAAACAGCAGAGCTCGACCGCGATGGCACTCTCAAGTCAGGTTAAGAGCACAATCGAATCCTTACAGCGCCAGGACTCGGATTTAAAGATCACGATCGTAAACGACAGCGCGGACAGCATCAGGGAGTCCCTGCTTTCCGTAGCCGAGACGCTCGTCATGGCAATCGTGATCTCAATGATCATCATCTGGCTGTTCTTCGGAGATCTGAAGGCATCGTTGATTGTCGGAAGCTCGATTCCGGTTTCGGTTCTGTCTTCTCTGATTGTCATGGGACGTATGGGCATGACGCTCAACATCGTTACCTTGAGTGCGTTGACACTCGGTGTCGGCATGATGGTTGATAACTCGATCGTTGTGCTTGAGAGCTGTTTCCGCGTGTCGGCAAAGCGCGAAGGCGGACTGGTTGAATATATGAAGGACGCACTTGAGGGAACGAACATCGTCGGCGCGTCTGTTGCAGCGTCGACAGCGACGACTTGCGTTGTATTTATCCCTCTGGCAATGTTAAATGGAATGACTGGACAGTTGCTTGGACCTCTCGGATGGACGATCGTTTTCTGTATGGTTGCCTCTCTGATCTCCTCGATTGCAGTTGTTCCGCTCTGTTACATGTTATACCGCCCGACTGAGAAGACGAAAGCACCGCTTTCAAGACCGGTTGCAGATCTTCAGGATGCTTACCGCAGTGTCATGCGTGTGATTCTGCCGAAGAGAAAGACCGTTATGCTTGTGAGTGTCGCTCTGCTGATTTTCTCGATTTTCCTTGGAAAACAGCTGAAGACGGAGCTTATGGCATCGGATGACCAAGGGCAGGTTTCAATCAGCATTGAGACGAGACCGGGACTCAAGACGGCGCGCACCGATGAGATTGCAAAACAGGTTGAGGCGATCATTTCCCAGCATGAGGATGTCGAGTCCTACATGACGCGAGGTGGCGGAACTGGTGCGATGAGTGGTGGCGATGTCAGCATTACCGCTTATCTGAAGGATGACCGAAAGATGAGCACGAAGGAAGTCGCAAACGAGTGGAAGCAGGAGCTTCAGGACATCCCGGACTGCAATATCAGCGTCGATGTCAGCGGATCGATGAGTATGATGTCCTCGTTTGGCAACAGCTATGAGGTAATCCTCAAGGGCGCGGACTATGACGAGGTAAAGGAAGTTACAAACAAGATCGTCACAGAGCTTTCCGAGCGACCGGAGGTTGCTCAGGTTCACTCAAATATTGAGAACTCTTCCCCGGTTGTAGCTGTCACTGTGGATGCCGTGAAGGCAAAGGCATACGGAGTCAGTGCATCGGCGGTCGGAAGCACGCTGAGAAACCTTGTCAGCGGAATTGAGGCGACAGACCTTGATATCGACGGAGAGAGCGTGACCGTAAAGGTCGCTTATCCGGAAAATACTTACGATACCCTCGATCAGATCAAGGGAGTCCTGCTCTCAACCTCAAATGGTGGCTCTGTGCTTCTGACGGATGTCGCAGATGTCGCTTTTGAGGACAGCCCGGCGACGATTCGCCGTGAGGATAAGGAATATAAGGTAACGATCACCGCTCAGTACACGGCTTTGGCAAATGAGTCGACCGAGGCAACATTGAATGCGGAGGTGCTGACGCCGAACCTGACTGAGACTGTGAGCCGTGGTATCAACTCGATGAATCAGTCGATGAACGAGGAGTTCTCGGCACTGTTTGGAGCGATTGCAACTGCAATCTTCCTGATCTTCGTCGTGATGGCAGCCCAGTTCGAGTCCCCGAAGTTCTCGCTGATGGTTATGATCACAATCCCGTTCAGCCTGATCGGTTCGTTCGGTCTTCTGTGGCTGACGGACTGTGCAATTAGCATGATGTCCCTCGTCGGTTTCCTGATGCTTGTCGGAACCGTAGTAAATGCAGGTATCCTCTATGTCGATACGGTTAACCAGTACCGCGCGACGATGGACCGCGATACGGCTCTGATTGAAGCCGGAGCTACCCGTCTTCGCCCGATCCTGATGACAACGCTGACGACCGTTGTCTCGATGATCCCGATGGCGATGGCACTCGGAAATTCCGGTGAGATGACGCGTGGTCTTGCCATCGTAAACATCGGTGGTCTGACGGCATCCACGCTTTTGAGCCTTCTGATGCTTCCGGTATTTTACAGCATTATGAGCCAGAGCCCGGAGCAGGAAGCAAAGCGCGAGGAGGCAAAACTTGAGAAGGCGCGCAAGAAGATGATGAAGCGCACCGCAAGAGAAGAAGCGAAAAAGCAGGCAAAGGAAAAGACCGAGAACGAAGAGAATAAGGACAAATAAAAAAGCAAGAAGAAATAATTAAGAAGAAAAAATAAGAAGAAATAACTAGGCGAAAAGAAAAAATAAGAACGATGAGAAAGGAGAGCGCAATGGCAAAAGTCAACTGGAACCTTCGCATGATGGCATGGATTCTCGCTGTCGGGACGATTGGGATTTCGGCTCCGGCGCGAGTGCTCGCGTCGAGCCCGGAATTTTCCCGGACGGCTGAGGAGTGGAGTGCGCTTCAGGACGACAATCTCGAGTATTCCGAGATCGCGGATCTGATTCACGAGTACAACCCGACGGTTCAGAACAATCAGTATGAGTACCAGAAATTTATCAGGGACTACGGAACGACGAGAGAAGATGTTTCCAATTCCTATCTGGATCTCGCGGAGGATCTCGAGGCGAGCAAGAGCGGGGACGACAGCGGTTCCGGTCGCGTCAGCGACCTCTCGCTCGAGGTACAGGCAAAGTCCCTGAGAGAGCAGGCGGACAACAACCTCGAGGACAGCCGGATTTACTATCTGAACTATGCGCAGGCGGAGGATAACCTTGTGTTGTCAGCGCAGTCGAAGTTCCTCTCTTATTATAAGAATCAGCTTCAGCTCGAGGAGGCACAGGCAACGCTGACCCGTCTGAAACAGGATTATGAGCTGGCGCAGACGAAACGCAGTGCCGGGACGATCACCGATGCCGATGTGCTGACGGCGCTTGAGGCGGTTCAGGATCAGGAAAATACGATTCAGAAGATGGAACAGCAGGTTGAGAGTGCGAGACAGTCGCTGATCGTGATGCTCGGTTGGGACAGCAGTGCCACTCCGACGATCGGGGAACTGCTGAAGGTGGATTTGAGCGTGGTGGATCAGATTGACCTTTCTGCCGACCAGCAGACTGCACTCGAGAAGAACTATACGCTTCTCGTGAACCAGAGAAAGTCGGAAAATGCAGTTTCAGACGACACAAAGCGCAATTTGAACACGACGATTGCGGGAAACGAGCGAAAGATCCGCGCTTCGGTCGCAAGTGCTTACCAGAATTTGAAGAATGCGAAGCTCGCCTACGAGCAGGCGCAGGCAAGCCTGACGACTCAGGAGAGACAGGCATCGCTGTCGGAGCAGAAATTGTCGGTGGGCATGATTACCGCTTATGAGAATCAGACCCAGCAGATCGCACTCACAAACAGCCGTCTCGCGTTGAAAGAAGCATCGATCTCGTATCAGGACGCACTTGAGACCTACCGCTGGAATGTGAACGGTCTCGCGAGTGCACAGTAAGGATGGTGATTGGTGATGAGAAAATCAAGATCCCGCCTGCTTGCTCTGGCATTTGCCCTCAGTGCAATGACTGTGGGAACAACGATCAGTGGAGTCGGCCGGATCCAGGCGTTTGCGGACAGCGATGTCGCGGAAGAATCCTCCTCTGGTGCATCAGCGGGTTCTGCAAATTCGGGGGAGCAGGCGACAAGTCCGGTCGTAAGCCCCGAAGTGACCTGGGAGGAGGATACCGCCCGGACTGAGATGGCAGATGGAAATGTGATTTCCGAGGAGAGGTTAAATGACAACACGGTGGAGTATGACGAGCTTGGAAGTCTGATCCACCGCGGAAATACCTCGGCAAAGCAGGCTTCCGATGCGACTGACTCGACACGTCAGCAGTACACGCAGATGAAGGAAGAGCTGACAGAGCTGATTGCGGAGGATAAGCGAAAGAAGGATGACGCGAAGGATTCCGGCGATATGGATGACTATGCGGAGTACTCGGCAAATCTTGCGATTTACCGCGCATCGATCTCCCAGTACAACAAGATGCTTCAGCGGATGAACCGGAAGAACTCGTCATCTTCTCAGCTCTCGCTTGAGCGCACACTGACGAATGGAGCGCAGAGCCTGATGATTTCGTATCAGTCGGTAAAACAGCAGGAGGAGCTTGCGAGTCAGATGCAGGCACTCTACCAGACGCAGTATGAGAACACCTGCACGATGCTTGGCGCAGGACTTGCGTCCCAGACAGATGTCGACACCGCTTATGCGAACCTTCTCTCGGCACAGCAGTCGGCAGAGTCGGCAAAGAACAGCGAGGATGAGATCTATGAAAATCTCTGTCTGATGCTCGGTCTTGCGACAGATGGAAGCATAGAGATTGCAAAGATCCCGTCCGCCGATGCTTCGCGCGTAGATAGCCTTGATTTAAGCGCGGACACGCAGACCGCAATCGGAAATAACACCGAACTGATCAGCATCCGCAGTAATTCCTCAAATTCTGATACCGCGGGTATGAATGCGAAGTCGAGCAAGGAGCAGGCGCAGATCGAGCAGGTGAAGACCGGAATGCAGGATCTCTACAATCAGGTTTTGCAGAGCCGACAGGCGCTTGTGAGCGCGCAGACCGGGGCACAGAGCGCCGAGATCACATGGAAGAATGCACAGAGCAAATACAGCCTTGGAATGCTGAGCAAAGCAGAGTACCTTCAGACACAGATCTCTTATACACAGAAAAAGAATGCGCTTGAGAGTGCAAACTTGAGTCTGTTTCAGGCATTGAACACCTACGATTGGGCGGTAAAGGGAATTATGCAGTAAAACATGTCGAAGAATTCTTGCTGTACATGAGTAGGAATTTGCCATGTATCTTATACTTGAAAAATTGTTCATGATGAAGTACAATGATTCTGAATCGTCAAAGTTTAAACGATATTCGATCGATTTTGATCAATAAGATGGGTTTGGCGAATTGTGTTTGGCAGTGGACCGGACAGGCGGTCGTTAAAAGAAGGAGAGTATATCATGGATAAGAGACCAGTTGTATTGATGATTCTGGACGGATATGGCCTGAATCCAAACTGTGAGGCAAATGCCGTATGTGAGGCAAAGACTCCGGTGATGGATCAGCTGATGAGCCAGTGCCCGTTTGTAAAGGGTGAGGCGAGTGGACTGGCAGTAGGACTTCCGGATGGCCAGATGGGTAACTCTGAGGTTGGTCATATGAATATGGGCGCAGGACGCATCGTATATCAGGAGCTGACCCGCATCACCAAGTCCATTCAGGACGGAGATTTCTTTGAGAACAAGGCATTCCTGGAGGCAGTTGAGAACTGCAAGAAGAATGATTCCGCTCTTCATATGTTCGGTCTGGTATCGACCGGCGGTGTGCACAGCCACATCACCCACATTTACGGACTGCTTGAGCTTGCAAAGAGAAATGGCTTAAAGAAAGTTTATGTACACTGCTTCCTCGATGGACGTGACACCCCTCCGTCTTCCGGTAAGGAGTTCGTTGCAGAGCTTGAGCAGAAAATGGCAGAGATCGGTGTCGGCGAGGTTGCTTCTGTATCCGGTCGTTACTATGCAATGGATCGTGATAAGAACTGGGATCGCGTTGAGAAGGCATACAACGCAATGACGAAGGGCGAGGGCAATTACGCAGAGAGCGCAACCGGTGCAATCCAGGCGTCCTACGATGACGGAAAGACCGATGAGTTCGTGATTCCGACCGTAGTTACGAAGAACGGCGCTCCAGTCGCAGCGATCAAGGACGGAGATTCCG
This sequence comes from Brotaphodocola catenula, assembly GCA_020686985.1. Taxonomy (GTDB): domain Bacteria; phylum Bacillota; class Clostridia; order Lachnospirales; family Lachnospiraceae; genus Brotaphodocola; species Brotaphodocola catenula. The sequence continues at coordinate 1,712 of JAJEPU010000006.1, read as the reverse complement.
TGATCTTCTTCAACTTCCGTCCGGATCGTGCAAGAGAGATGACCCGAGTCTTCTGTGATGACGCATTTGACGGATTTGACCGCGGAGACCGCGTAAAGACCACGTTCGTATGCTTCACCGATTACGATGAGACGATCGAGAACAAGCTCGTAGCATTTGTAAAAGAGTCGATCACGAACACCTACGGCGAGTTCCTTGCAAAGAACGGCTTAAAGCAGGCTCGTATCGCTGAGACCGAGAAGTACGCTCACGTTACCTTCTTCTTCAACGGCGGTGTCGAGGAGCCGAACGAGGGTGAGGATCGCTATCTGATCCCGTCTCCGAAGGAGGTTCCGACCTACGATCTGAAACCGCAGATGAGTGCTCCGGCGGTTTGCGATAAACTCGTGGAGTGCATCAAGTCCGGCGAGTATGACGCAATCGTCATCAACTTTGCAAACCCGGATATGGTTGGTCATACCGGCGTAGAGTCCGCTGCAATCAAGGCAATCGAGACCGTTGATGAGTGTGTAGGTCGTGCAGTTGACGCAATCAAGGAAGTAAACGGCGTGATGTTCATCTGTGCAGACCACGGAAATGCAGAACAGCTGATCGATTACAAGACCGGCGAGCCATGGACCGCTCATACCACGAACCCGGTTCCGTTTATCCTTGTAAATGCAGATCCGTCCTACAAACTGCGTGAGGGCGGATGCCTTGCAGACATCGCTCCGACTCTGATCGAGCTGATGGGCAAGGAACAGCCGAAGGAGATGACCGGAAAGAGCCTGCTCGTAAAATAAGCAGAGCGAGATAGCAACGATTCAATGATCATCTGGCAGAAAAGTCGGATGAGAGAAGCTCGGTAAAAAAGTAAAGAAAAGTAAAAAAGATCCCAAGAGTTTGAGAATTCGCCAAAAATCAGAAATCTCAGATTCTGTGGGATCTTTTATTATTTCATAGGAAATTGCGTCCTATGAAATAATAAATGCTCCGCAAGGATGCGCACTCGGCGCGAGAGGAGGATTACCGCCGGACAGACCGATCCATACGATTGATGATCTGGAAAGAAATCATGATGCCGGGATGAATGAGTATGTAGCAAAAACACTTGAGTCGGAGAAAATTATTGCGCTGATCACGAAATATGTTGTGTTAAAATGACTTTCCTTTTTGGGTGAAATACGATAAAATATGAATTACCACGTCTGAAGTCTCCGTTTCCTACGCCATCAGGCGTGGTTTCCGAAAGACTACGATAAGTGGCTTATGGCTATTCACAAAGCCCTATCCCAGTGGGATTACTTTTAAGCGACAGTTTGACAAAGAACGCATTCTTTTCGTCGCTGTCGTTTTTCTTTTGATTTGCTAAATGAATTTTTTGCTTGTAATTGTTTTTGACGGTTCTTTTTTTGATTCTCATAATCAGGATGAAGAAGAATAAAAACATTCTCAAAACAAGGCAGACTTTCCCCATCAAAGGCTTGCTCAGGAAAACTTGCCTTTGAGGTATAGCTTTCTTCCTGTTTGATGCAACGAATCCCGTTCCATTCGCAAAGATACTGAATGATTTCGCGAAGTTTGGTAATTGGTAACTGTACAAACTCCTGATTATTTTGATGACCGATCCCAGAATTCTGCTTCCAGTATTTATTCACACCCATAACAACGGTGTCGATACGGCTTTCTACGCACCATGTCACAAAGTGTTTTGCACATTTATGCAGATAATC
>JAJEPU010000069.1 GCA_020686985.1 Brotaphodocola catenula | reverse complement strand
CGGCTGGGTTGAGGAAGATGGACAGTGGTACTACTATGATAAAGATGGCAACAGAGTAGAAGACGCATGGAAGAAATCTGGAGACAACTGGTACTGGCTGGATGGCGAAGAAGGTGGCGCTATGGCAACCGATAAGCTGGTTGAGGATGACAATGACACCTACTTTGTAGATGCAAACGGCGTTATGGTAAAGAATACCTGGGTTAAGGTAGTAAATGAGGATCAGGACGAGGACAGTGATCCGGCTGAGTATCGTTACTACTACATGCAGAATTCTGGTAAAGCTTACAAGGCATCTGATAACAGCACCAAAGTAAACTTCAAGACCATCGACGGCAAGAAGTACGCTTTCGATGAGGATGGTAAGATGCTGTATGGCTGGATCAACAAGAACGATGCTTCTCTGAAGACTGATGACAGCGACTGGGAAGAGGCTGATTATTATCTTGGTTCTTGGGAAGAGGGTTGGCTGAAGACTGGTTGGCAGAAGATCACCGTATATGATGACAAAGATGGTAAAGACGATGATTATGACTACTGGTTTAACTTCAAGTCTAATGGTGAAAAACGCGCAAACACCAACAAAGATCAGACCATTTTAGAGAAGAAGATTAATGGTAAGAAATACGGTTTTGATAACCGTGGTGTAATGGTATACACTTGGACAGTTGCATCTACAAGCACTGCAACCCAGTCTTCTGCATCTTCATGGAAATACTTCAACAGCCCGGAGGACGGTGCTCGTGTAACCAAGGGTTGGTTCAAGGTAGTTGCTCCTACTCTTAACGATACCGAAAATACCTTCAAGGAGTACAACAACGGCTTCGCAACAAGTGATGCAAATGATGAATCTGAGAGATGGTATTATGCAAATGATGACGGTAATCTGGCTTCCGGCGAAATCAAGAAGATTAAGGGCAAGTACTATGGCTTCCGTCCGGATGACGGTGAAAAGGGTGCTGCAATGCTGACCGGTCTGTGCATCCTGCAGGTTGATGAAGAAGGTAAGATTACTGACGTTATCGATGATGATATCTCTGCTGAGGATCTGGATGATATCTTGGATGGCAATTATAAAGATCAGGGTAAGTGGGCTGATGGTGTTAGCCTGTACTACTTCGGCAACAACGAGGATAGTGATGGTGCTCTGAAGACAGGTTCTACCACGGTTTCTCTGGATGGATCTTCCTATAACTTCTATTTCAGTAAAACTGGTGGTGCCGAAGGTAAAGGTAAGGGTGTTACCGGTATTGACGACATGAAGTACATCTATATGTACGGTTGCCGTGTGAAGGCTGATTCTGATGATAAGTATCAGCTTGTTAAGATCACCGCTAACACAGAGGATTCCATCGATATCAATGCTGATGGCGTAACTGTTGAGAAAATTGATTCTGCTAACTTCAGAAAATCCGCAAGCGAAGAATATGAAGGAATCACCGGAACTTACACCAACGACGATAAAGAGACTGTAAGTTATAGTACTCTGGATGGCGGTGATTACTATCTGGTAAATTCTTCAGGTAACGTTCAGAAGAACAAGACCGCTGCTAAGGATGGTAATGACTGGTACTTCTATGTAAGCGACTACAAGGCTAAGCTGTACACCAACAACAAGACTCTGAAGAGTAAGGATGAGATTCTCAAAGTATGGGATGAGGAGAAGCATAAGTTCGCAGAGGATCTTGTTAAGGTTACTGACTGGAAACAGCTCATTTCTGAGTCTGGCAATAAGATTAAAAAGTAATTTTATTTAACGTAAAATAAATACAATTACTAATCATTTAAATTACAAGTTAACTTATTTACAGTTAATTTTCTTGTAAGAAACATTTTTACAGAACAGCGTGTGTAAAAATTAATATTACACACGCTGTTTTATGTTGGTTTTAGATTTTCACCTTCACCAAGCACCGTTTCTTAAAAAACGAAATCGCATAGCAAAAAACATGATCATAGTTATCTTCAAACTCTTCTGCATACTGCCGATCATCGATCTGCTGTAAAGCTCGCTCGCAATCCACCTGCATTTTTTCCAATGACTTGGAATACTTTGCTTCAAAGATAGCTACTCTTCCTCCGCGGGAATCAAAGACAACGACATCACTTCGACCCTCGCCATGCTCTTTATTTGATTCTACCAGATAGCCTGCTCCGGTAAAAATTCCTGCCAGAAATGCATGATAGAAATCTTCTCTGTAATCGTGATAGCTGATTGTCATTCTCAGCAGAGTTGTCATCTCTCTCGTAATCGCCACGCTATCTCCGCTCCAAACTGCCTGAAACAGCGCCTGACAGTCCCATTTTGCCACGCTGTCGTCAAACCATCTGATAATCGTGTCTTTAAAAATCTCCTGAATCTCAAGATTCGGGATAATCAGAGCCGTCTTTCCACTCTGCTTCAACTGCTCCCGCAAATTCTTGGGCAGATCACTATCTTTCACCTTTGTAAGATAACCGGTCAAATAGAGAACGCTCCACAGATGATCCTCCGAAGAATGAAGATAATCGTATGTTAGCCCTTCTTCGATCCTCTGTTGGATGTATCCACCAGACATCAGCGTTTCTAACTTCATCGTGATCGCATTTCCCTTGTAATCAATAAACGAGCGGATAATCGCATTGTCACTCGTATTTCTCCAATAGCTCGACGGCAGAGCCTCCGGATCAAGCTGAAGATCATAGATGTAATTCATCACATCCCATGGACAATATACATCTACTTCTCCAAAATGATACCCGTCATACCATTTTTTTATCTTCTCCGCCTGCTCCATCCGGTCGCAGTCTTTTAGAATCGTTTTCACATCTGACTCTGTAAATCCGAAATATTCCTGTAATCTCGTCTTAGAAATCATATCAGAAACAAAATTGTTCGTTCCTGTGAAAATGCTCTCTTTCGAGACCTTCAGGCAATCTGTCACAACAGCAAATTGCAATGCCGTATTGTCTTTTAATGCAGTACTCATCATTGCCTTTATGATCTCCAACATCTGATGATAATAACAGTTTCCACTGGCTTTTGATAATGGAACATCGCACTCGTCCAATAATAAGATAACCGGCTTTTTGTAATGGATTTGCATCATCTTCATCATGACAAGAAGGGAGCCTTTGACATCTGTAATCGAGGCGGTCTGATTTTTCAATTTTTCAAAAATCTCTTTATATCCATCATCAATCTCATCATTTGCCAGCAGATATGCATGCTCAATGCATAATTGCGAAAGCGTAAATTTTAGCATCTCAAATGCCCGCTCAAACGTAGCACCATTTACATCTTTAAACGAAAGAAAGAGTGTCGGGAACTGATTCATCCATTTTTGACATAAATCAGGATAGGAAGAAATCGCCAGTCCTCCAAATAACTCCTGACTCTGTTTTCGGATATCAAAAAAACTCGCCAGCATACTCATCGCCAGTGTCTTTCCAAAACGGCGCGGTCGGGTGAGCAGCGTCACTCCTGTCACTTCTTTTTTTAGCACTTCAGTAATCAAGCTACTCTTATCAATATAGTAATATCCATTTTTCCGGATTTTTTCAAAATCAGAAACACCAACAGGAATATTTAATCTTGCCATAAACTTTTCCTCCCCATCACCAATCAATCACCTTATTCACAATATTCCTCTGCTCTGTACTCGTCTTTCTCAGATAAATTCGCGTCGTCTCGATGCTCTCATGCCCCATCAGATCTGCCAGCATCGCAAGATCATTATACCGCTCAAGGAAGCTCTTCGCGAAGCGGTGGCGGAATGAGTGTGGATAGACGACTGCTGGATCAAGCCCATAACGGACCGCAAAATGCTTAAGCTGGCTTGCGATTCCGCGAGAGGTGATCTGTTCTCCTTTTCGATTTACAAAAAGAAATCCACTGTCCTTTTTTGTTTCGTGCATCCAGTTTAATGTCTCTTTCTGGAGTGCGGATGGAATGTAGATTCGGCGCAGTTTTCCGCCCTTCGAGTAGAGATCAAGATAACCGATCTCAACATGTTCTGATTTGATCTGCACAAGCTCACTGACTCTCGCCCCAGTTGCCGCAAGAAATCGCACGACAAGATACCAGTAGATCTCCCCGTCGCGCTTTAAGCAATTCTTAAAATACAGATAATCGGCTTCACTGATCACATTTTCAAGGAACGGTTTCTGCTGGACTTTGACGGAATTGAGCTTCCACTTTTCTTTCTGAAGGCTCTCCAAATAGCAGTTGATTGCTCGAATCCGCAGATTTACAGTCTGAGGTTTGTATGTTTTCATCAAAAATAACTTGTATTCCCGCAGGTTTTTTCGGGTCAGAGTGTCATAAAGACTGTAAAATTGTCTGATTGCATATAAATAAGACGTGATCGTGTTGACAGCTAAATTTTGATCTTTCAGATATTCCTCGAATTTTTCAATATTTCCAATCTCTTCCATCATGTTTTTTTCTCCTTTGCAGACCTCGGTGAGTCTCCCTCTTTATTCTGTCTAAATCGTTTCAATAATGAATAGATCTTTTTTCTACTGTTTTCATCCCTCTTCATATCTGATTTTCCATTCCCATACCTGATTTTTCTAATTCAGATGAAGGTTACAACAAACGATAAGACGATAAAATATCTACATATCTTTTCATTATAAGAGTTTTGTCAATCCGATTTCTACAATTTTCGAAAAAAAACAAAAAAACCACCACCCACAGCTTTTTCAAACTGTGAGCAGTGGCTTTTATATTATCTGATTCGCTTTATGGCTCAGAATGGATGTGAAAGGTTAATTACTTAACCAGACCCTTCCAATCGGTTACGGAACCATCTTTAGCCTTCAGAGACTTGTTGTTGGTGTACAGCTTAGCGTTGTAGTTGCTTACATAGAAGTACCAGTCGTTGCCATCCTTAGCAGCGGTCTTGTTCTTCTGAACGTTACCAGCGGTATTAACCAGGTACAGATCAGCATCATCAAGCTGAGTGTAGCTTACAGACTCGTTATCGGTGTTGGTGTAAGTTCCGGTGATAGCATCGCCTCTGAAGTCAGCAGCCTCAACCTTCTCTACGGATACGCCGTCAGCGTTGATGTCCTTAGAACCCTTCGTGTTAGCGGTAACCTTAACCAGCTGGTACTTGTCGTCTGCATCAGCCTTAACCTTGCAACCGAACATGTAGATGTACTTCTTATCATCGATACCAGATACACCCTTACCTTTACCCTCGGTACCACCGGTCTTGCTGAAGTAGAAGTTGTAGGAAGAACCATCCAGGGAAATGGTGGTAGAACCAGTCTTCAGAGCGCCGTCGCTATCCTCGTTGTTACCGAAGTAGTACAGGCTAACGCCATCAGCTGCCCAAGAATCCTGACCATCATACTTGCCATCCAGGATATCGTCAACATCATCAGCACCGATATCATCATCGATTACCTTCTGAATGTTACCATTGTTGTCAACCTGCAGGATGCACAGACCGGTCAGCATTGCAGCACCCTTCTTGCCGTCATCCGGACGGAAGCCGTAGTACTTACCTTTGATCTTCTTGATTGCACCAACGTACAGCTCGCCGTCGCCATCTGCATAGTACCACTTCTCAGACTCATCATCTGCGTTGGTCTTTGCGAAGGTAGCATCGCCGTAGTTCTTGAAGGTGTTGTCGGTACCATCGGTCATAGGAGCTACAACCTTGAACCAACCCTTGGTTACACGAGCACCGTCCTCCGGGCTGTTGAAGTACTGCCAGTTAGCAGCTGAAGAAGCAGATGCCTCTGTGCCACTTGCCAGACCCCAGGTGTAAACCATAACACCACGGTTATCGAAACGATAGTGCTTACCGTTGATCTTCTTATCCTCTACGGATGCTCTCTTCTCACCGTTGGACTTGAAGTTGAACCAGTAATCGTAATCGTCATCCTCTTCCTCATCGTAAACGTTGACTTTCTGCCAACCGGTCTTCAGAGAACCATCCTCCCAGGAACCAAGGTAGTAAGTAGCCTCTTCCCAGTCGCTGTCCTCGGTCTTCAGGGATGCATCATCCTTGTTGATCCAACCATACAGCATCTTACCATCCTCATCGAATGCGTACTTCTTGCCGTCGATGGTCTTGAACTTTACAGAGCTGCTGTTATCAGAAGCCTTGTAAGCCTTACCGGAATTCTGCATGTAGTAGTAACGATACTCAGCCGGATCATCATCATCATCCTGATCCTCGTTTACTACCTTAACCCATGTATTCTTTACCATAACGCCGTTTGCATCTACATAGTAGGTGTCGTCGTCATCCTCAACCAGCTTATCGGTTGCCATAGCGCCGTTCTCCTCGCTATCCAGCCAGTACCAGTTGTCTCCGGACTTCTTCCACTCATCCTCTACTCTGTTGCCATCTTTATCATAGTAGTACCACTGTCCATCTTCCTCAACCCAGCCA
>JAJEPU010000068.1 GCA_020686985.1 Brotaphodocola catenula | reverse complement strand
AAACAATATGCAATTAAAATACAATAACTATGTGGCTTTCAGCCACGTTCACGGCGTTGCCGTGAATAATTCAGGATGAGAATAGAATATCAGATAGGACATATAAGAGCATATGGATATCATAAAGGTTTTGCAGGAAGAATTGCAAATTGGATATAAGCAGGCGGAGGCAGCGGTGCGCCTGATTGATGAGGGAAACACGATTCCGTTTATTGCCCGTTACCGCAAGGAAGTGACGGGATCTTTAAATGATGAGGTGTTGAGAAATCTTGATGAGCGTCTCAAATATCTGCGCGGTTTGGAGGAAAAGAAGGAGCAGGTGCTTGCGACGATTCGGGAGCAGGGAAAGCTGACACCGGAGCTTGAGGCGAAGATTCGCTCGGCTCAGACGATGGTTGAAGTCGAGGATCTCTATCTGCCGTATCGACCGAAACGCAGAACGAGAGCGATGCTTGCGAAGGAGCGGGGCCTGGAACCGCTTGCCAATCTGATTCTTCTTCAGAAGACGGACGAGGATCTGCAAAAAGTGGCTCAGAAGTATGTTGCACCGGAAAAGGAAGTGCCGGATGTTCAGACCGCGCTTGACGGGGCGAGAGACATCATTGCGGAGCATATTTCTGATCAGGCGGATTACAGGACCTGGATTCGCCGTGCGACGACGGAAAAGGGTCTGATTGTCTCAACTGCAAAGGATGAGAAGCAGGAATCGGTATATGAGATGTATTATGCTTATCAGGAGCCGATCAGGAAGTGTGCGGGTCACCGTGTGCTTGCGCTCAACCGCGGAGAGAAGGAAAAGATTCTGGGTGTCCGGATTGAAGCGCCGGAGGATGAGATTCTGGCTTATCTTAAACGTCAGGTGATTCACGGGAAGAATCCGAATCCGTATACGAGCCCGATCCTTCAGGAGGCAGTGGAAGACAGTTATGCGCGCTTGATTGCACCGGCGATTGAGAGAGAGATTCGCGCAGGCTTGACAGAGCAGGCGGAGGCAGGGGCGATACATGTCTTTGGAAAAAATCTGCAGCAGCTTCTGATGCAACCTCCGATTGCGGGAAAAGTGGTTCTCGGCTGGGACCCGGCATTTAGGACCGGATGTAAGCTCGCTGTCGTTGATTCGACGGGAAAAGTGCTCGACACGACGGTGATTTTCCCGACTGCTCCGCAGAATAAGGTTGAGGAATCGAAAAGGCTGCTGAAAGAGTTGATTCGCAAGTACGGAATTTCTTTGATTTCGGTCGGAAATGGAACCGCATCGAGAGAGTCGGAGAAAATCATTGTGGAGTTATTGAAGGAGATTCCGGAGAAGGTTTCGTATGTAATTGTCAACGAGGCGGGAGCTTCGGTTTACTCTGCGAGCAAGTTGGCGACCGAGGAATTTCCGAATTTCGATGTCGGGCAGAGAAGTGCAGCCTCGATTGCAAGACGCCTTCAGGACCCGCTTGCGGAGCTTGTGAAGATTGATCCGGCATCGATCGGAGTCGGACAGTATCAGCACGATATGAACCAGAAGACGTTAGGAACAGCACTTGGAGGTGTCGTGGAGGATTGTGTAAACCGCGTCGGTGTGGATCTGAATACGGCTTCCGCTCCGCTTCTCGGATATATTTCCGGAATCACGAAGACAATCGCGAAGAACATTGTGGATTACCGCGAGGAAAACGGTGCATTTACGGAGAGAAAACAGCTTCTGAAGGTGGCAAAACTCGGACCGAAGGCGTATGAGCAGTGCGCGGGCTTTCTGCGAATCAATGGAGGGAAAAATCCGCTTGATGCGACTTCCGTACATCCGGAGAGTTATGGACCGGCTCAGAAATTGCTTGAAAAGCTGGGATATGGAGTGGAGGATCTTGCAAAGGGTGGAATTTCCGGTCTGAATAAGAAGATTTCCGGTTATGGAAAGCTGGCAGGGGAGCTTGGCATCGGAGAGGTAACTCTGCGAGATATTGTGAAAGAATTAGAGAAGCCGGGCAGAGATCCGCGAGAGGAGATGCCAAAACCGATTTTGAGAACCGATGTGATGGAGATGAAGGACTTGAAGCCGGGGATGATTCTTCAGGGAACGGTGCGAAATGTCATTGATTTTGGTGCGTTTGTGGATATCGGTGTTCATCAGGACGGTCTCGTTCATATTTCTCAAATTACGGATCGCTATATCCGCCACCCGCTCGAGGCAGTCAGTGTCGGGGATATTGTGGAAGTGAAGGTTCTGAGTGTGGATCTCGCAAAAAAGAGAATTTCCCTGACGATGAAGACGAAAGAAAAGTGAGAGACTGCATGTTCAGAATCAAAAGGATGCAGAAAAAGTAGGATAAAAGTAGGATAAGAGAGAAAACCGGCAAAATGCAGGCTGAGCTAAAAGATGAGCAGAAGCAGGCAGGGATAAACAGAGAAGAGAAACAGAGAAGAAAAATATAAAAGAGAAATTGTAGAAGAGAGATATAGAAGCGCAATAGAAGGGATAGACAGAGATGGAAAAAATCGAGAAGATAACAAACGGACCGGAAGAAACCTATGCATTTGGTTTCGAGATGGGACGGAATGCACAGCCGGGACAGATTTATTGTCTGGACGGAGATTTGGGAGTCGGAAAAACCGTCTTTACTCAGGGATTTGCAAAAGGTCTCGGAATTGAGGGACCGGTAAACAGCCCGACCTTTACGATTGTACAGCAGTATGAGGACGGAAGACTTCCGCTCTATCATTTTGATGTATACCGGATCGGGGATGTGAGCGAGATGGATGAGATCGGTTACGAGGACTGTTTTTACGGAGAGGGAGTCTGCCTGATTGAGTGGGCTCAGCTCGTGCCAGAGATCTTACCGGACAATGTGATTCATATTCAGATCGAGAAAGATCTCGAACAGGGCTTTGATTACCGAAAGATCACGGTTTCTTAGATGATAATTGCCCGGTTTGAAAGGTTGAACGATAGAAGAAAAGTGATAAAAAAGCGATATTGAAAAATGAGAGGATTTGATGATGAAAATTTTGGGAATTGAGAGTTCATCTCTCGTTGCATCAGTGGCGGTTGTCACGGACGAGGTCGTGACAGCGGAGTACACCGTCAATTTTAAGAAGACACATTCGCAGACCCTGCTTCCGATGATTGATGAGGTGTGTCGGATGATTGAGCTTGATTTGAGTGAGATCGATGCGATTGCGGTTTCGGGCGGTCCGGGATCGTTTACAGGGCTCAGAATCGGGTCTGCGACCGCAAAGGGACTCGGTCTTGCACTGAAGAAGCCGTTGATCCATGTGCCGACTCTCGATGCAATGGCATACAATCTCTATGGCACATCTGCACTGATCTGTCCGATGATGGATGCGCGTCGCAATCAGGTTTATACCGGAGTTTATCGGTTTGAACAGGAATTTGAGACGGTGATGGAGCCGTGCATGATGGATACGAGAGAGCTTGCGAGAGAGCTGAACAAGTACGGGGAGCGCGTGATTCTGCTCGGGGATGGTGTTCCGGTCAACGCACAGATTTTAAAAGAAAATCTGGAGGTTCCATTTTCCTTTGCACCGGCTCAGTGTTCCAGACAGAGAGGCGCGAGCGTTGCCGTGCTTGGAGCTGTCTATTTTACAGAGGGAAAGACAGAGACGGCGATGGAGCACAAGCCGGATTATCTGCGTAAGGCACAGGCAGAGCGAGAGCTTGAGGAGGCAAAGCGTCAGGGCAAGGTTGCAGAGCTCGCAGCGGGTCATTCGGTTGGCGATGGAAGTCAGAGAGAGGGCAAGGCATGATTCGCCTGATGGAGGAGGCAGATCTCGAGGCAGTGGCAGAGCTTGAGCGGATCTGTTTTTCTGAAAATTGGTCGTATAAACTTCTCGAATCTGGGCTTTACAGCGCCTATGACACCTACTATGTGTTCGCCCAGGACGGACAGATTCTCGGATACTGCAATCTTCGGATTCTCGCCGGGGAGGGCGAGGTGCAGAGAATCGCGGTGAGACCGGAATTTCGCAAAAAGGGAATTGCAGGACAGCTGATGAAGAGCATGATGGAAAAATCTGCATTTGAGCAGGTGAGCGCCATCAGCCTGGAAGTTCGGGAGAGCAACGCACCGGCGCGCCATCTCTATGAGTCGTGGGGATTTCAGGCGGAAGCTGTGAGAAAGGGATATTACCATAATCCGACCGAGGATGCGTTGATCATGTGGAAACGGATGGAAAATGCCGATCCTGTTTGTGTAACTGCCCGAAACGACGGGAATTGACATCAATTCCCACTTAAAAACTGAGAGTTTTGTGTTTATAATGCAGGGGTAGCCCAGATGTGGGCTACCCCTTTTTGTATGATAGGAAATTGCGTCCTATCATACAAAAACGCTTCGCGAAGATGCGTACTCGGCGCAGAGAAATGAGAGATTTGGATAAAATGTGAGAGAGTGAGGAAAAGATTTTGAAAAAATATACGGAGAATGGGGAGATTCGTGCACTGATTTGTAATCAGTGCGGGAAGAGGTTGATTGTCAAGAATGGAATTGTGAGAGAAGGATTTTTTGAGGCATCCCAAAACTGGAATTTCTTTTCGGAGAAGGATGGAGAAATCCAACGATGGGATTTGTGCGAATCCTGTTATGATGAGCTGATTTTAGGATTTCGGATTGCCGTGGAGACCGAGGAACAGGTTGAATTCATGTAAAGGGTGTGTTATCATTTGATAAGCGTGAACCTCGAGAGAATCTTAAATTCTCGATGCGTTCATAATTGTCAGAAGTGAGGAACACACATTTATGTTGGATATTTGTTTACTGGGAACCGGAGGCATGATGCCTCTTCCGTATCGATGGCTGACCGCGATGATGGCGCGCTGTGATGGAAGCAGTCTGCTGATTGACTGCGGAGAGGGAACCCAAGTTGCGTTAAAAGAAAAAGGATGGAGCCCGAAGCCGATTGATGTCATCTGTTTTACGCATTATCATGCAGATCACATCAGTGGTCTCCCGGGACTTTTGCTCACGATGGGAAATGCGGAGCGCACGGAGCCGTTGACGTTAATCGGTCCGAAGGGACTTGAGCGCGTGGTCGGAGCACTGAGAGTGATTGCGCCGGAGCTTCCGTTTCCGCTTAAATTTATTGAACTGGAGGAGCAGAGACAACAGCTCAAGATCGGGCCGTACACAATTGATGCTTACCGCGTCAATCATAATGTAATCTGTTACGGTTACTCGATCTCAATTCCGAGAACCGGAAAATTTGACGTCGAGAGAGCGAAGGCGCAGGGCGTGCCGATGAAGGCATGGAGCCGTCTTCAGAAGGGTGAGACGCTTGAGATGGACGGAGTGACCTACACGCCGGATATGGTTCTTGGACCGGACCGCAGAGGACTCAGAGTGACGTACTGCACTGACACCCGCCCGGTTCCTGTGATTGCGGAGTATGCGCAGGATGCGGATCTTTTTATCTGCGAAGGCATGTACGGCGAGGATGGGAAAGAGGCGAAGGCGAGAGAACACCGCCATATGACGATGTATGAGGCAGCAGATCTCGCACGTCGTGCTCAGCCGAGAGAGATGTGGCTGACGCATTACAGTCCGTCTCTGACGCGTCCGGATGAGTTCATGGACAAGGTGAAAAAGATTTTCCCGAGAGCGAAGGCGGCGCGAGACGGCTGGACGAAAGAACTGATGTTTGAGGAAGAGAGCGGAGAAGAACAGAAATGATGATGGAAGATACAGAGAATACAGAGAAAGAGAAAAAAGAGAGAGAGATGACAGGGAAAGCTGGAACTGCGAAGAAGGATGTTCTGATTCTCGGAATCGAGAGTTCCTGCGATGAGACAGCGGCCTCTGTTGTGAGAAACGGCAGAGAGGTGCTCTCCAATGTGATTTCCTCTCAGATTGCCCTGCACACCCAGTTTGGCGGAGTTGTGCCGGAGATTGCGTCGAGAAAGCACATTGAAAAGATCAATCAGGTGATCGAGCAGGCACTCTCAGATGCAAATGTGACCTTGGATGACATCACCGCGATCGCAGTGACTTACGGACCAGGTCTTGTGGGTGCTCTGCTTGTCGGCGTCGCAGAGGCGAAGGCGATCGCTTATGCATCCAAAAAACCGCTTGTTGGTGTCCATCACATCGAGGGACATGTGTCTGCAAACTACATTGAGAACCTGAATTTGGAACCACCGTTCGTCTGCCTGATCGTCTCAGGCGGACACACCCATCTGGTGATTGTGAAGGATTACGGTGAGTTTGAGATCATTGGAAGAACGCGCGACGATGCAGCGGGAGAGGCATTTGATAAGGTTGCCCGTGCAGTTGGGCTCGGCTATCCGGGTGGTCCGAAGGTCGATAAGGCGGCAAAAGACGGAAATCCTCATGCGATGGAGTTTCCGCGCGCAAAGGTTGAGGGGTGTCCGTATGATTTCAGTTTCAGCGGAATCAAGTCAGCGGTTCTCAATTACATCAATAAGGCGAAGATGACAGGGGAGGAGATCTGTGTACCGGATCTGGCGGCATCATTCCAGAATGCGGTTGTTGAGGCTCTTGTCAGCCGTGCTGTGCTTGCAGCAAAGAACTATGGATATGATCGTCTCGCGATTGCAGGAGGAGTTGCGTCCAATTCTGCGCTCAGAACAGCCATGCAGAAAGCCTGCGATAAGGCGGGAATTCATTTTTATCATCCGTCACCGATTTTCTGTACAGATAATGCGGCAATGATCGGCGTTGCAGGTTACTATGAGTACATGAAGGGAACTCGCCACAGCTGGGATCTGAATGCGATTCCGAATCTGAAGCTGGGAGAACGATAAGATTGTAAAACCGTAAGGCTGTAAAATAAAAAGAATGTCTGCTTAAAAGAACACGAGAGAGAAACGAAACGAGAAAAAAACGAAACAGAAATATCAAAATAGAAATATCAAAATAGGAATAAGGAATACTGGGGGAGACAAAGATGCAGGGGACAGCTCAGAGTGTGTGCATGGAGGCGAAGGTAGAGAAAACAGAAAAACAGGTAGGTGCGGTTGTACTTGCCGGTGGGCAGGGAAGGCGGATGCACAGCAAGGTTCAGAAACAGTATCTGCTTTTGGCGGGGCGTCCTCTGATCTGTCATGCACTTGAGGCGTTTGAGAAAAGTTGTGTGGATCAGATTGTGCTTGTTGTCGGTGCAGGTGAGGAGGAGTATGTGCGCCGGGAAATCCTTGCCCCTCTGCATCTGAAAAAGGTCTGTGCGGTCGTTCCGGGTGGAAAAGAGCGCTATCATTCTGTCTATGAGGGCTTAAAGGCGTTAAAAGGCTGTGAGTATGTCTTGATTCATGACGGAGCGCGTCCAATGATTACTGAGCAGATGATTGATCACATCGCTGAGGAGACAGTTGCGTGGAAAGCGTGTGTGGCAGGAATGCCGGTGAAGGATACGATCAAGGTTGCAGATGAGAAGGGGTATGCAGAGGCGACACCGGATCGCTCGAAACTCTGGCAGGTGCAGACCCCTCAGGCGTTTTCCTATGAGCTCGTGCGCGGAGCGTATGATTGCCTGATGCAGGATGAGTCTCTCCAGCAGGGAATCACGGATGATGCGATGGTGGTTGAGAGTTGTACAAAGCAGAAAGTGAAGCTGGTGGCTGGAAGTTATGAGAATTTGAAAGTTACAACACCGGAGGATCTTGTGCTCGCGGAGGCGCTTCTGGCACATCGGAAGAAGGCGGAAGACTAGCAAGCATGTAGAGGGAGAGCAGAGCTAAAAGGACGCTTTTTTCAGTACTTGAAAAAAATGTCAAAAAAGTTTGAAAAAAGTGTTGACAGAATCAAATGTTGGTGGTAGAATCATTAATCGTTGCAGCGCTGAACGGAAACGGATGAGACGAAAGTTCGGAGCGAAAACATTAAAAAATAATTTCAAAAAGCTCTTGACAAACGGAAAAACTTCTGTTAAAATAGCAGAGCACGTTTGAGGAGAGGTATCGAAGTGGTCATAACGAGGCGGTCTTGAAAACCGTTTGTCCGCAAGGGCGCGTGGGTTCGAATCCCACCCTCTCCGCTGGACAGGCAAGAAAGCCTGCCAATTAAATATGATATAACTGATGTTCAGGCATCGGTACTTTGCAGAAGTACCCAAGAGGCTGAAGGGACACCCCTGGAAAGGGTGCAGGTCGTTAATAGCGGCGCGAGGGTTCAAATCCCTCCTTCTGCGCTTCCGATTTTTTAAAGTCGGAAAGTATCTTCAAAAAAGATAAAAAAAGCGCTTGACAAAAACAAAGTAGCTTGATATAATATACGAGCTGTTTTGAAAGGGACAAGCAAAAAACAAAACTGAACCTTGAAAATGAAAGATTGAACAGTGTTTAAAACCCTGAAAATTCTTATAAAAAAGAGTCTTTTGGTAA
>JAJEPU010000067.1 GCA_020686985.1 Brotaphodocola catenula | reverse complement strand
TAAGCCACTTATCGTAGTCTTTTGGAAACCACGCCTGATGGCGTAGGAAACGGAGACTTCAGACGTGGTAATTCATAATGCTACCATCCTTCCCAACTGAGATTCACATCCTCAGTTATGGCACATATTATCGCACACTTCTGTACATAGCAACCTATTTTTTGCGGTCTTTTGGACGGCCCATCTTCTCCTTTACCTTATCTGGCACATCGATCAAACCGAACCGATAGAACATTCCGTAGATGTAAGTCACTCCCCGGATATCGCCCAGAGCTTTGGGTCTCTCTACTACTTTTTCTTTAATATTCTTCAGCGCCAGCAGCACTGAACTCCATGCCAGGCTTTTACTGTTCTCCCGGCGGTCGATCCACAGCTCTTTCGTGTACTCGCCGTTCCTGCCTTTTTTAATTTGGTAAGAGAATGGCAAGCCGGAGTAAGTTTTGAATTTCACACCCGCATAGGCCAGAATCACTCCCCAAAAGTTTTCTTCTGTCGGATCGGCCCTTCACCGCTTCATTGCTCTGTATCTCCGCTGCCGCTCTGCCCCAACACTGATCTTCTCTTTTTCTGCTGTACTTGGGAAGTACACGCCTTTTTTATAAGGCAGGTACGAGGTAACGGAGGCTTTGGAAAGTTTCAGGGTGTTTGTAGTTGAGAGTATGGAGGTTTTGTAGTCTTTTGTTTCTCGGTATTCTTCAAAAGTATTTTTTACTTTCTCCGCCACTTCAGATTCATACACACCGGCCGTGATGAGCAGTTTTCTTACTTTTATTGGATTTAATCCCAGTTCTTCGCCGATGGCCTGCAAGGACATCTCAGAATCATAAAGTGCCACAGCACTTTCCATCTGCTCTTTCAGATTTTTCCCGGCATCGTACTCCGGCTTCAGCTTCTTTCGGCCTCCACCGGGCTTCCGAGATTTATACGCTCTTTTCTTTCCCATGCTTATTCGTGCAGCTCCAGCGGCAGTCCATCCGGGTCATGAAAGAATGTCATCTTCTTGCCGGTGTAATCATCCACACGAATTGGCTCACATTCAATTCCTACCTCCGCCAGCTCCCTCACCGTCTGCTCCACACTGTCTACGCAGAATGCAAGGTGACGCAGCCCACATGCTTCCGGGCGGTTCACACGCTTCGGAGGATCTTCCTCGGCGAAAATTTCCAACTCCGTGTGCTCATTGACACACAGATCCAGCTTCCAGTCTTTACGCTCTGAGCGATAGTTCTCTCTGATGACAGAGAATCCCAGCTTGTTCACATAGAAATCCTTTGCAACTTCGTAGTCAGATACGATGATTGCGATGTGGTGTATTTTAGATAAGTTCATTTTTTTCACGCTCCATTTCTTTTATTTTCGTTATAAACTATACGGCAACCTTCAAAAAACACCGTGTGAACTTCTGGAGTTCAGTTTGTCCACACGGCATTTATTTTTGCTATTGGTTTTCTTGTTTATTTCAGCTTTTCCAGAATCTCGTCCGCGCTCATGCCACTTGCCAGCAACTTCTTCAGCACAGCCTCTGCCTCGGTCTTCTTAGCCTCCTCAGCGGCCTTTGCCTTCTTCACTTCCAGCGTTGCCACTTCTTTTTCGGCCTTCTTCAGAGCAGTCTTCTTCTCTTTCAGATCAGCCTTCAAAGTGTCAATGTTTGCGGTGATGGATGAAATCTCAGCAGTCAGGGAAGTGATATATTCCTGCTTCTCCGCGATCTGAGATGCGTAGTCGGTATGGGTAGTTTCGGGACGGTTTTTGTTGCCTTTTGTTCTGGGCATAGGTGATAACCTCTTTCCTTTTATTGTTGTTTAGGTATAGCACTGTGGGAGAAGACCGGGACAATATTATCGTTTGTATTTTAAGCAATATTGCTGTTGCTAATAGGCTCCGCCTTATCCTTAATGGATGTATCATACTCCTGCCCTGTCACTTCGGATTTGGTATATCTTTCAGTAAACAAATCTATAATGTTCTCAACATCAGAAAAGGTTCGTAAATAAACCTGGGCATCTTGTATTTCAAATACATTTTTCCAGCGTTCAACAGTTCGCAACTTTTCCAAAAGACGTTCTTTACTCATTGTCGCCACCGGGAACTTATGTATTTGCATCATTTTCTTTGCATATTTTTTGTTCGGGCGCTGTACATATTCCTGCAATTTATCATCATTTCCGATCAGTCCAACTGTCGTAATTGACGATACCGCACGTGTAGCCGATGCACGAAGAAATGTTTCTAATCCAAAATGACGTTCCAGTAATTTGATATTATCCGTTATTATCTCATCGCCTAAAATCAGCAAGTCAATTTTTCTGGTTATAATGAACATCTGATCTTTCATTTCCTTGAAAACATCTGGACAATCCAAGGATTTACTAATAAGTTGGAAATATTTTTTCTGTTTATTTGGAATCGAGGCAGGCTGTATTTTTTGGTACGCCCATAACTGTCTCAATTCTCCATCTCGCTGAAAAGAAAATTTAAACAGGATTGCATCCGCATTATCTTTATCCGAAAGTTTAAAATTTTCAATATGGCTTTCTGGAACACGCAAATAGCTAAATGGCTGATAAGTATCATCCTGCTTTATCACATAGAAGCAAATTTGCTCATTTGCCAAATCATCTCCATTAGCATATTTACTGTCATCAGCCAAAAACTTGTTTTGAATTGCTTCTTTAATGCTTTCTCGGAGCCTTCTTTTGAAGCCATCAGTTTCATTTGGATTGCCTTCATCCAAAACAAATCGCTTTACTAACTGCTCTCCATCTTTCATAACTATGTATATTTCAAATCCGAACTGCTCATTAAGCACTTTGTTTATTGCTGTTGTAATTCTTTGTTTAGGCATTTTTACCCATCCTTTATCATATATCTTCATATATAAGAAACACATTATCAGATATTTTCTGCCTTTTAATGCTGTGACCTACGCTGACCATACCCCTTGTGATTCCGATACATTCTTTTCCACTATACTCCGTTAACTGTGTTGTTTCAAATTTAAAGGAAAAAACTTCATATCCCAACACGGTTAACACTGGATTTTGGTAATACAAATTCGTTTTCCACATTAGTGCAAATAGCATTACCATTAAAATTCCAAATACAATGAGTCCCTTCCATGTATCTAAATCATCCATTGCCATCGGAAGGACATATGTCATGAAAAAAGTCACTCCGGAATCGGATATCTTTTCAATATCAATAAGTGATTCTCCTTCACTAACAAAATTAGCCCGTTGCGATTTTTCAAATTTTCGTGCACTATATATTGAATAAATAATCCACAATAAACAGAAAAGTTCTAATATCAATGTAACAAATGCCGAATGGTTTACAACTTTTGTCAAAGCGTAAATTGGATTATTTAGAACTATATCAGAAAACTTCTTACATAAATGAAACAATTTAAGGTCAAAGTATTTTATCAACAAAATCAGAAATAATGGCGCAAATGACTGCATAATCAACGCTCTTTTCATTGCTGGATTATCAGTCATAAATTCACCTTCTTCCTATTTTTCTCACATCTCAGCCGACCATAAGATCGTTGCCTGCTGCTCACCACGGAGAGGTGTGTGATTATCAGAGCAGCATAGGGAGCTACCGCTCCCAGTATATCACAATTTCATCCAGTTTTACAGACGCTTTCTTACCTTCATCACCGCATAGTACATCAATCCGCCTAGCACTCCGCCGACTGTGTTATAGAAGATGTCTGATAGTTGGAATGTTCCTAGCCGTAGCAGTAGCTGTAACATCTCTATGCTTATCGAAAAGATAAATGCTATCTTACCGCTTTGCCACAGTATCTTCTTCCAGCCGTTTCCAATCATTTCTTCGAATGTCCACATCACTACTGCTGAGAATGGCATCATCATGATCACATTCTCGATGCACTCAGTGGTCAACTTCTGTTCGCCGTTCACGGTATCCCAGATGCCCCAGCCACCCATGATATCGGATAAAGGATTCATCCACAGGTTCCGGTTTAACAGGGTTCTAAACAGGATCATCGATATCACAAAGACCAGTAAGAACAACTTCCGAAAGAACACACTCCCCTTGAATTTTTGATACCAGGTCACTATGGCATTCTTCCAGCCTTTGCCGGCTTCTTGAGTCTCATACGCATACAGATAGAAAAACATTGCAAGGAAAGAAAGCAGTAGTGAGAAACCAAACGGCTCGTACAAAGCAGTCAGGATGTTTGTGAGGATCTTTCCAAGTAAATCAATCGTTTCTTTCATCGTCGTTTACAGATCACTGAACAGGTCGGCCTTATACACGCCGTCATCTAGCATCTTCTTGAAACTGTCCTTTACGGCTGCGACATCCTCATGATATGTCATACCATACCAAGTGTCATTGGTTCTCAGAACCTTTACAGACATCTTTCCCTGCTCCAGCAGTTCACCGATAAAGATGGGAATCAGATATTCTGCTTTCAGAGGATTACCCGGGACCTCTTTCTTAAAGAACTCCTTAAAGCCATCTTCCAGCACATCCAAAAAATCAGGAGTCAAGCCCCACATATTCATGGAAACCAGAGAATTCACATCAACAGCTACACCGTCTGTTTCTGCCCCAGTTGCAGTTTTTACAATATTCTTGGTTTCCACAACCTCAGTCAGATTGTTCTGGTCGTCCATCTTGCAAACACCACGGGTTACACCGCCATTATCGGACAGAGTATTCTTCAGCACGAAGCCAGCCATACAGGACTTTCCGCCATTCACCAGATACTCATGGACAGCCTTAAAGCCCTCCTTGCCGTAGTAATCGTCTGCATTGATCACAATGAACGGTGTATCAAGAACTTTCTTTGCAGCAAGCACGGCCTGTCCGGTTCCCCACGGCTTTGTACGACCTTCCGGCAGAGTTCCCGGAATATCGTTAATGTCCTGGAAAGCATAGTCTACAGTTACGTCATGAGAAGAGCAAATGGAGGCAATTCGGTCGCCGATGACCTCTTTGAACTCTTTCTCGATATCCTTGCGAATGATAAAGACCACGTGGTTAAAGCCAGCTTCGATCGCATCATGGATGGAATAGTCCATGATAATGTGATTAGAAGCATCCACTGGCTCCAACTGCTTAATTCCTGTTCCAAAACGGCTACCGATACCAGCAGCCATGATAAGTAATGTTGTTTTCATTGCTATTCCTCCTCATTTATTATCGTTGCTAAATACATTCTTTTCCCCATGCCACTTTAATCCTTAATGCTTAAGTTCTACCTGGTTCCATCTGCCAGTTATTCTCTCAGTGTACTTCTTTATTACAATCTTCTCATATTCTTTGAAATTATTTTAGCGTGAATATTATATAACTGTTCTTCATTATTAAAACTATTGCAAAATAATTATGATTTCCATATTTCCACTGTTCAGATTCAGAACGCCACATATCTACAATATATCAATATAGAAAACCATATCTTAAAACAAGCAACTAAAATTATATTTTTCACTTTTTCTCAGGAGTTAAGTTTTAATGCTTTATCATGATTTTTAGCCTTTGTTTTACAGGGGACAAAGCTCTTCTAATTTTTTCAAGCATCTTCATTGATCCGTATTTTTTTAAACAATACTCGAATCCTTTTTCAGCAATCAGCCTTTGAAAATCTTCATAGTGAACTGGTTTAGGTGAGGGACTATTTAAATTTTTCTGATTAATATCATTTAACGAGCATTCGATTATATCAAATTCATTTTTTACTGTTTCAAATATTTTCTTTCCCTTTTCGGAATTTATGATAACAGATGATACACCCAATTTATCTTCAAATGTCTCATTTGCATTTTTGATATTCCAAAAGTCTCCAATTGTTATGTCTCCCTGTCGTTCCATGCTTGAGAATTTACATGAATAACAAGAATCTCTTAATATATAATTATTGGTAAATAAACGATAAAAATTATCTACCCATATAGGAGCATGGTATATTCGTCCATTTTCAAATTTAATATATAATTCTTGATTTCTCCAACCATACGCTTTCTCTCGAAATTTTAGTTCTGTTATTTGAGAGGAATACAGCTTTTCTTTTCCCTTTAAAAATGCGTTTAATAATTCACTACTTGGTACACCATGACAAATTAAATCCAACGTATATAAATTATCATATTCTTTTCTCAAATATTTCTTCAAACCAGCTACCTCACATGGCGTACCTGTAAACAACACCTCTTTTCCTTCCTTCAGATCTTTCTGTACCATACAAAAAATCGAATGTTTATCACTTTGTACATATTTAGAGCCTTGAAATTTCCGAGCATCTTCAATCGTTGTCGCTCTTCCATGTTTTACTTGAAAATCATTGTTCATCTCCACGCCATACACAACGCCATCATTGTTCAAAATATATTTTGCAACTTCTACAAATACTCCACCTGAACTACTTTTTGCTCGTTCATGCTCATCTTTATTTTTTACTCCATAAGCTATTTTTTCAAACTTTTTATTCTTTTCTTTATCTTTTAATGGACAAACCTTTTCGCATAATCCGCAATTAACGCATGAATCTTTTCTAATTTCAGGATACAAATATCCCTTTTCATCATGTTTCATATAAATTGCATGTTTAGGACAAATATTCAAACATGCTGAACATCCACAACAGTCCTCTTTATTTATATATAACTTTTCCATCTTATTTTCCTTTCATATTTCTCAATCTTATAAGTATCGTTCTAAAATTGTCTCTTGCAAATATAATATGAAAAATACAAATAAAAACTAAACTATAAGTTCCAACACAGATTGCGTAAAAAAACCATGTAATAAGACTTGTTGGCGTAAACTTTATTAGCATTGGTGCCGTAACATATATTACTATAATCATTAAAATTGCAGTACAAATATTTAACAAAGTACTTTTTCTAGTCATATGTGTTACCATTTTGGGTATAAAAAAATACAAATCAATACAACGATATAAATTAGATAAGCAGGAAGCTAACATGATTCCAGCTAATCCCCATTTTATTCCAAAGCAAATACCTCCTATCAATAAAATAGCTGCTTGAACCGTACTTTGAACTCTTGTTTCCTTATATAACCCCGCCGCTATCACCAACATTCCTTGAGGTGTTTTTAGATTGTATAAGATTCCATTAGCTACAAATAAAATAGCAAGTGTAAGATTTGTATATTGAATATCATCAACTCCACTTGTATAGACCCCTACAAACGGTAGGATTGTAACTAATGTAATAGAATATATAACGCTAACCATAAAATAATAAAGATATTCGAAATCACTATATGCCTTTTGAAATGCTGTCTTATCTTTCTTAACAATTAATTCCCCAAAACCTGCTGAGACACCCGTAGAAAATACAGACATTACTCCATTAATCCCAGCCATCACCATATTATAAACTGAATAAACACTTACCATTTTAAGAGATGAAAAAATGGTTGTCATAACTGCTGGAGATGCATTTTGTACAGTTTGAACTATCTGTAAATATAACGCACTCCATCTCTTATCCATCGCACCATAATCAGGTTCCACGTCATAACATATAAAGTGGTAATTAGTTTTAACATACACATACAATATTAATGTTCTCACAAATATTGATAACAATGCAATAATTCTCAGCAAGACAATATTAATATGCATTATTGATAAGGTCACGACAATGATAGTATTTAAAACTGTATACACAATCGAAGCCAATGAAATTACATATGTCCTTTGATCAGCAGTAAGCAATGCTCTGTATTTTGCCAAAGTAAAAAATTCTAACGAGCCATTAACTCCCAACACAAGAACTAAAACGAAAATACTAGTTTGATCTAAAACAGTTGAATCTGTAATAAAAGGATAACATATAGCCAGGATTACAACCAAACCTACAAAAATGAATCCTGATTTCACATAAAAGTGCTTCGCAGCAACTACTATCCGGTTGATCCTATTGTAGTCTTTCTCTGCGATAGGTTTGTACAAAGAATAAACCGCTGCACTTGACAACCCAGCCTCTACTAGATTGAAGTAACTAATAAACTGTAGAATAGATGATATCAAGCCATTAATTTCAGATCCATATGCTGTCAACATAAATCTAGGCGTTATAAACCCTGCAATCATTGTTACGACCTGTAATAATGCTGTCGTAACCGAATTCAACATAAATTTTTTTGAGCGTCCCATATTTTACCTTGCCTTTATTCCTAACATTCCCATAATATAGTATATTTTTTGTTTAATTCCGTTTTCCCCAACTACTTTTAATTTGTTATAATAAACCTTTACTTCACTTTTCATTCCGTATTCATTTGCCAATCGGAGATAAAAACGATTAAAGTGTACAAATACTTTTCGAGTGTATATATTCTGATCATTGACATCACATATATTCTTTACAAGATCATATAATGTATTTTCATGTTCTTGAAATCTTCGGATTGTTTTTTCATAATTATTATTATCTTTATTAGAATGACTGTTTTTATGTAGAATATACTTATATAATGTTTTACACCAGTTTACAACTTTTTCTGTTCCGACAGCAGATACCCTTTTTCTGCTGATTCTATCTATACTGACATTGGAAT
>JAJEPU010000066.1 GCA_020686985.1 Brotaphodocola catenula | reverse complement strand
AATCAAATGCTATGATAAAGGCTTTAAAACAACTGGCTTGCCAGCACGTCTACCATTTATAAAGTTGTAAACTGGTGCTGTAATATAAAATCCCCATTTAAAACAACATGCTGAAAGATTAAATATAATGTCTGGAAAATCACATATGGATAAATCAATTTTTTCCATACACGTCCATCCTTTCCCCCACTCCAACAGAGACCTGATAATAAAGCAAAACCCGGCATATGAAATATGTAAATCCAGCGATAAACAAACTCTGAATTTTGATAATGTATAATCTCTGTTAAATGTCCAACCACTACTAATATAATAAGCAATGCTCTCACATTATCAATTCGATAATTGCGTTTCATTTTTATCTGTTCATTCACTTTTTCACCTTTTCTCCCCTGATAATTTCGTAGGACGTAATTTCCTATAAAAAACGCCCATTTCCGGACGACTTTTACTTGGATTACCCTGAAATTTTGTTTTAAAACGACAAAAAACCCTTGATTTACAAGGGCTTCTCACTTAAAGCTGCTGACGGGAATCGGACCCTAAGCAGTTCTAAAAATCCAGTAAATACAGGAGGTTTGAGGATTGCTCCCCGTACTCGACCCTTTACTCGACCCTAACAAGAAATTTTACATATCATGTAAATAATATTAAACAATTTGATGAAGACTGTCAAGGGTGCCGTAGGCACTTGCTTGCCCTTGATAGTCTGGATGCAGTATTTATGATAAACACCAAAATTAAAATAGCCAGAAAGGACAAAATATCCTTTCTGGCTTGATTACCTTCTATTAAAGATCATTAGTAATATGTGTTATTATTTAATTACTCAATACCGTACTTTGCCTTGATGTAGTCAACAGTTACTACATCGTTATCCCAATCATCTGCATCTTTCTGGCTGATATAGTAATACTTACCTGAACGACCCATAACCGCAACTGCACCAGCAGGCGCTACTAAATTTCTCTCAAGGAACTCATCACAGCTAGAATTTTGGGCAGCAATGCTAAATAAATCGTTTCTTATGTCAACATACTGCTCAACATAACCAGGGGTTATTTGGTAGACATCAACAGTGCCACTATCTATATTAGCAGGATCACTGTGGTATTGAGTGCCGTTAATAGTAACTAGTAACATATTATGATCAACGCCGTTCAGAGGACCACTAGATATAGCTGTGGAAATACCCACCTCATCACATAACGCTTTCGTAAATAATGTATATGTATTGCAAACACCCTTACCATACTGAATACATAAGTATGGCATAGCATATGCAGCTTTTATATCATATGTGAATAAGTCACATACTTTTTTAACACAAGCGCGATAGCGCTGATCTTCATCAGTAATTTTCTTAATATCGGCACCGTTTTCTCTAGCCCACTGTCGGACTTCCGCTTCACTCTCAGCAGTACTCCAATCGTGGCATCCGTGATCACTTGATCTATAACCGACTTTCGGAATCAGCCATTGATGTTCTACATAGTTGCCATCAATAATATCCGCTTTTGCCGTTATAGCAAAACCTAATGTTAATAAAGTTACTAACACCAATGTTCTTTTCTTCACAATGAATTTCCTCTTTTTCATAATTACATTATCGGCAATAAACGCTATTTAATCGCACATATCATAACTAAGAGTACTGTATCATATTATTTTACTGTTGTCAATAATTATACCCGCAAAAGTCAGCCAAAAGTCACAATACTGCAACTATCAAAATAACCAATATCTTATAATCCCATATATCAAGATGTGGAGATGGAATATTGTTGATGATTCAAAAAATTAAATCGGATAGCTATATTTCCCTTGAAAAAAAACATTCAGAAGTTGCATCCATAACTCTCATATACACAAGCCTATATGATCCGTGAGATGCAGCTTCTTGGTTGTAAGACTACAAAGCAAAACTATTCTAAATATGAAAAAGATCTTGCGCATATTTCGGCCAGTGAACTTGTTGCTATAGCTCAAATATTAAGTGTTTCGTTAGAAGAAATATTTTGTCTTACTGATTTTCCTCTGCAATAGTGCATTCAAGATTAGGAATTTCAATTTCTTCCAATGAATTTGTAATGCTTTCTATATATAAATCAAATTGTGACTGAAAGTATTGTTGAGGATCTTTTTGATCTGTATTGCTTAATTCTAAAAGGCATATCAACATATTATTCCACAGAACTGAATCTGGATTTTTAACTTTACCATATAAGATATTCTGCACGATCTCTTTGTACTGTTCTATTTTGCAACCAGGATAAAATTGATCTATAAGTTTATTTAATAATTGTGTTGATGTGATTTTATTCCTTTTTAAAATTTCTCTATATATTACTCCCTCATTTGTAGAAATACTAGATAACTTTTCTAAATTATTGTGTAGGGAAGAAAGGGCATCTTTGCATTGATTGACAAAGTCTTGGTTTATTACACTAAGTACCTTTTTGCGGTTTTTAATTCTATTTTTTGTGCGTGTTGATTCTGGTTCTACTAATTTTGCTTTTGCGCAAGATTCTTCCAATATATCCAACAATGGCATTAATTCGTTTAATGTATTTTCTATCAGTTTCTTTTTCTTTCTAAGTTCATAAATACCTTTTAGTGAATCTCCCATTACCTGTTTAAGTTCCTTAATTGCTGAATCTAGGCTATTTTTTTCTCTTTCCAAGAAGGAAGTGGCGTTTTTTTCGCGTAACACCTCTAATTCGATAATAATTGGAATAAGCTTTTCTCTTTGTTCTTTGTTGTTCATATAATGCTCCTTTATAATTTATATTGTAAGTTATTATTTGAACTTTTGATATTGAAATTTAAACGAAATTATAAGGAAAAAAGCTAATATATCCTTATAAATAAATTCGCTATCCATATACAAATGAAAAAATAACCCTTTTCTATTATACTAAATAGCGAGTGATCACACAAGAAAAAAACAACAGAACGCGCAGAGTTGGAAAGAAGAGAGGAAAATATATGAGTAGCAGATATTGGAAGGAAGACGGAAAAGAGGATAAGAAAAACTATGAGGAAAATGGTTTTAAAATCGGAGAAAGATTTCAAGAGTTTCGAAAAGAGTTAAACATGAGTCAAGAGGATTTTTGTGCTAAGTTGCAAGTAAATGGTTATAAAATGAATAGGCAAACACTTTCAAGAATAGAGAACACGGGTCAAGGAATTTCAGAAGCATTGTTGTATTTGTTAACTAGTGGTAAGGTTTTCAAAAAAAAGATGGATTTAAATTATTTATTCACTGGTCAAAAAAATGACATCACTACATTGGAAAGAAAGGAAGTCAGGGATTTATTGGAAGAATTGAAAGATGGTTACTTTAAAACGAAGAAAACCTTAAATGCAATCCTTAAACTTTATGAGTTGTTAACTAGTACTACAGATTAGTGTTGATAATAAAGAGTTTATTAAAAATATTTTATATAATAATGAAGGACAAAAAGTTCATTAACAGAATTTTTTGACCTTTTCTATGGGCAATAATGGCATGTGAGTTTTCTAACATATAAATTAGTCAGTATAACATGATGAGATATATTTTAGATTTATCAAATATAAACAAAAAGAAAAAACTGTTGTCTAAACATCGAAAAATTATATGAACTTATCGTGTATTATATAAGCACAGCAAACAAAACATTCAAATATCCGGATATTTTTTATATACAAAATCATATACGAAAGGAAAAGTTGGATTATGTTAAAAAATTTTATGGAATTAGTTAATGCGTTGACTGCAAGCGACATTGAACTTCCGATCCTCACTCAAGATATTGAAGAATTGGAAGATCTGTATGAAATTTTGAAGCAATCAGCTGCGAAGGAATCTTTACCGTATTGTTTTGTTTCGACAATGCTGTTGGCCACAAAAGAGGATGTTCTTTCGCAGATTAAAACGCTCGAACAGGTCTTACATGATGATGGAAAATCGCAGTTAAAAACGGAACTTTCTTCTAATCTCGCTTCATTTAAAAGTCTTTTAGATCGAAGTGAAAAATTGGAAGAACAGTTTCGACCATACTTGTTCTGCCCTGCATTGGAAGAACAAAGCTGATTTACCAGGGAGGAAAGGGGGTTCCTTCCTCCCTGAAAACGCAATCCCAATACTGGCATACAAGCCCGGGATGCTATGCCAGTGAAAGGGGGGATGTTTACGAAAATAGCACACCCTTGGGGTGTTATTCCCAAACATCGCAAAATATTAAAAAGCAAATATGAGGAGAACAATTTTATGTTGATCAGAACTTTCATTCACGTATTAAGCGTACAGAAACAGAATTACACCGATCGAGAAGGAAATATTCGTGATAGCTTTCGTGTGACATTCAGCCAGGACAATGACAATATTGTCGGCACTATTGTGGTAAGAGAAGATCTTTACAATTCAGTTGAGCGCGGAAAAGATTACGAGTTGTTTGGTGAATATCGTACAACAAAATCCGGCTCCTACATTGTCTGGACTTCTGCGAAACTTGCTTCATCTGTGGCAAAAACTACATTATAATAAGGAGGATTTTCTATGAAAGAAAAATTGAAAGAATTGATTCATGCTGTAACTGAGAAAGGGGCGAACGGGCTTGAAAAAGCCCGCTCCGCCGGAACTGCAAAAAAAGTAGTAACGGTTGTGGGTGCTTTTCTTACTGTTGTTATTGTTTTAATTGTATGTGTAAAAGCCTTGAGCTATCTCATGACATCCGTTTGCAATTTCGTAGACACACATTTTTTTGGAGTGGCCGCATCAGCGGCCGGAATCTCGTATCTGGTATTACAGCACAACGAGAAGCTGACGAAGCAGAAGAAGCTTGAAGCAGAAAAACAGGCAGGTCTGGATAATCAGCGGCAGCGTTTTGTGAAAGGCTGCTATAAAAGGGTGGGACATTTTCTCTTTACCAATATTTTCACTGCACCTAATTTCCAAGATCTTACATCGTGTTCAAGACCAATCCGTCCTGAAGATATGGGAAATGAGCGATTAGATGCCTACGCATTAAATGGCGTCATGTATTTACGGTTTACTATTCCTAAGACAACAAGCGAATTGCTGGATATGGAATTGATCCGTTCAGTTATTCAAGGACTGTGCGACTTGAAAATAAAAACAGGTGGACTTGCTCCGTTTATTGCTGCCGGAGAAAACCAGTATCTTTACGTGGATAAGGTTGAGGATATGCAAACCAGTGTTTTGCTGACTTTTGTCCTTGATTTTGATGATACATACATCCAGCAGGCAGCCTATCAACAGGCCATGAATGATATGATTGCAAGGGAAAATTCCGAAAGGTCTTTAAAGGATCGTGATTATGACTGATTTTGGGATAATTTATCCGTTTGTTGATGAGTATTTCTATCAAGCTGGTGTTGTGCGTTGGGTTACGTGGGATATGAAAAAAGATGGCTACCGGATTTTACTGTCGGGGCCATCTGGATCCGGTAAAACAACGCTAGCACAAGGGATTCTGTCTAAAACGGCGAAACATTTAACGGATTGCCAGATCTTTGTTCTTGATTATAAAAATATTGATTTCAGCTATTTGGATGGGGCGAAACATTTTTTTAAATTCGAGGATACAACGCAAGGATTTCTGGAATTTTTCGATATCTTTGAAGAACGCTTGAAGAGTAACCAGAACTATCCTTACATGCTGCTTTATATTGATGAATACCCTTCATGGATTTTAAGTTTTTCATCGAAAGAGCAGAAAGAAATTCTTGCAAAAATGGCACGTTTGTTAAATTTAAGCAGGGCAAAGCAGATCCACGTTATGGTATCATGTCAAAAACCATTGGGAGAACTTTTTGCTACTGGAAGTCGTGAAAGTTTTTCACACAAGATTTTGTTACAAGCACCATCCCGTGAAACGGTGGGAATGATTATGCCGAACTTTAAGGATGAAATCAAAACTTGTCCAACAGGTGTTGGCTATTGTACGGTTAACGACGCGAATCTTACGCAGATACGGGTTCCTTTCCCTCATAATCTGGATGCTATGAGACAGGATCTCTGGAATGCAGTAAACAGATAGTAACGTAACAACTCTATTGTCAGGGCGTTGCCATGCGGCAGGCATGGCAAGCAAGCCCTGACAAGCCCTAAAGGGCAGTATTAACCTTTAGGGCACCTATGTGTCATGTGTTATGACACTTTACAATGTGAAAGTGAGGATGATTGTTATTGCAAAGCAGAACAAGGCGAATGCAAATCACTTGTAACAATCCGTTGGAAAAAAATATAACATCGGATCAGATCAAAGAAACAATGCTTCGCTGGAAAACAGAATACTATTGTTTCTGTTATGAAACAGGGGAACAGGGAACGCATCATGTGCACATTTATGTGAAATATGTAAATCCGCAATCAACGCAGACAGTAAGTAAAGCCTTTGGAAATGCACATATTGAAGTGATTCGCAATTCGACAAGCAAACAGAATCGTGATTATATTAGGAAAGAAGGTGCTTATGCAGATAGTGAAAAAGCAACTACAAACCATATAGAAACATTCTATGAAAGTTGTCCATGTCCAGAAGAAAGTCAGGAAATTCAGGGAAAGAGAAATGATATTGAAAGTATGATATCACTTGTGCAAGATGGTGCGTCTAATGTGGATATTATTCAAGTCATTCCGTCCATGGCATTAAGGATTCCGGCCATAGAACAATATCGTCAAGCGTATTGGGAGGAACAGGGAAAGAACTATCGACAAATGACAGTCTGGTATATATATGGAAAGACGCGAACGGGAAAAACTTCATATGTATACAGTACACATGACAGTTCAGAAATCTATTCTGTTGTCGATTATAAAGGAACGGGGATATGGGATAAGTATGATACTGCCAGAACACGGGTCTTACTTTTGGATGAATATAGAAGTCATCTTCCATTTTCGCTGTTACTGGCACTTTGTGATGGACAGCCTTTAACACTTAATTGCCGCTATGCAAATCGAGTGTGTCTCCATGATACCGTATATATTGTATCTAACATTCCGTTAGAGCAGCAATATCCTAATATTCAGAGAGAAGAACCGGATTCATGGGATGCTTTCTTAGCAAGAATTAATAATATTCGGCATTATTATGATGTTGGACAATATAAGGACTATTCTGTCGATGAATATCTTTCTCGCAAATCTTCATTTGAAAAGTGTCCATTACAGAATACGCCGTTTCATAAGGAGGTTTTATGAAAGCAATCACTCTCTATTTTACGCCGCTCCAATTAGCAAAAGTCAGAGGAGTTTCGGTAAAAGAAATATTCAAAGAAATACATAAGGGAACAATAGAAGTTCTCATTACAGAAGAAGGAATTAAAATTCCTATCACATATAAGTTTGAAGAATAAACGATACAACTTGCCATTACTTTAAATATTCTTATTCAAATTAAAAAATCAAGAAACTCTTTTATCAATTCAATTTAAATCATATAATCAAAAATCCCTCAATTTGCAAGCTGTATCATCTGGAAAGGATGGTACTATTTTTGTGCAATTTTGATAATAAAAGTGCTGAAAAAGATGAATTAATATGGTCTTTTTTAGCAAAATGTGATATAATGGATATAGATACGGGAGAGCTTTCCGAATATATAGAAATGACGAAAAAAGAAAAACACGAGAAAGCAATCTTGCAAGAGCACATTGAAAACTTTTATCATATCTGGGAAAATAACAAAGGTGTGTATCTTTCTTATCTTCCGGCACCTGGCAAACCTAAAAACAGAAAATCTGTTTCTGCATCTACGTTGGAAAAATTAGAGCGGAAAATCATTGATTTCTACTTGAATAAGGAAAAGCTGGAACAGGAAAATGATAGGAAAGCGCAACTTTCTACATTGCGTCAGATATATCCACAGTGGTTATCCTATAAATCATTGGAAACAACAGCATCTGGATACATACGAAGAATAGATGATGATTGGAAGGCTTATTACTTAACAGATCCTATTATTGACATGGATATTTCAAAATTCACAAAGGCACAGCTAAAAGAATGGGCTTTGCGAAAAATCCGTGAAAGAGATCTTACCAAAAAACAATATTACAATATGGCCTTGATTATACGTCATTCTTTAGAGTATGCAGTAGATCATGATCTTATCGAAAAGAATCCGTACAATGAGTTTAAAATTGACGGAAAACTGTTTAGAAAAGTCAAAAAGCCGGACGATGCGACACAGGTGTTTCTTACAACGGAACAACCTTTAGTAGAAGCCGAAGCATGGCTTGATTTCCATGAAAATGGATATACGACCGCGCTTGCAATTCCACTTGCATTTCAGATCGGCGTTCGGATCGGTGAATTAACAGCTTTGAAAACAACGGATCTTTGCCGTGATGGAAAGTATTTGCATATTCAGCGAATGGCTCAAAAACTGGAACGTCAACGGCCAGATGGATCATGGTATCCGGCAACATGGAAAATTGTGGAACATGCAAAATCATCAGCTGGTGATAGGTATGTTTACTTGACTGAGGAAGCAAGGCGCATTATTAAAACAATTATGGATGACAATGCAGAAAAGCATTTGAATCAAGATGATTTCCTTTTTTTC
Source organism: Brotaphodocola catenula (assembly GCA_020686985.1). GTDB lineage: Bacteria > Bacillota > Clostridia > Lachnospirales > Lachnospiraceae > Brotaphodocola > Brotaphodocola catenula. The sequence continues at coordinate 540 of JAJEPU010000066.1, read as the reverse complement.
CAGAATGGTACACCTATTACTCCAACAGCTATTAATAGTCGGATCAGGAAATATTGTAACCATATCAATACCAAACAGAAAGGGATTCATAAGATTCGCAAGACATATATCTCAACGCTGTTAGATGCTGGAATCAATATTAATGAAGTCCGAAAGCAAGTAGGGCATGAAGATGAGCGTACAACGCTGCACAACTATACATTCAATCGTGCGGAAACTTCGCAGAATGAGAACGATATGGAAAAAGCACTTGCTGGTTAATGTGCAAGATATTTGCTCGACCCTACTCGACCCCAGCAAATAATAGAGTAAAGGAATTAAAAAAAGCCGGACACCTTGAAAAATCAAGGCTCCGGCACTTTCAAAGAAAGAGCTGCTGACGGGAATCGGACCCGTGACCTCCGCACTACCAATGCGACGCTCTACCGACTGAGCCACAGCAGCATATGCAATTTTTATTGCAAGAGCGCGAGACGGGACTCGAACCCGCGACCCCGACCTTGGCAAGGTCGTGCTCCACCAACTGAGCCACTCGCGCAT
>JAJEPU010000065.1 GCA_020686985.1 Brotaphodocola catenula | reverse complement strand
ATGAAGCGCGAGTCAACGCATAACTGCCCAGATCTTTTTTAGCCACAAGCGTTACAAAAACGCTTGACCACAACAACTTGACAAGGTCTACATAAAAATCCAACACCATTCTCACTATTTCAGTGTTACATTACCGTCGTCTCAAAGATTTCTTTGATTTCCCTATTCGGAATCATAAGTGCAATTGTTCATCCTTTCTCAATAGCTATGCGTAAATGAATATCTTTGACAATACCTTTTCCTTTAATCTCTGCCGTACAGATCTCTTGTATACACCTTATCTTTTACATCATCCAAACACTCATCATATCGATTTGCAATAATTGCATGGCTTTGCTCTTTAAACTTCTGCAAATCATTTACAACCTTACTTCCAAAGAACGTTGTACCGTCTTCCAATGTCGGCTCATAGATAATCACAGTTGCGCCCTTTGCCTTGATCCGCTTCATCACTCCCTGAATCGAAGACTGACGGAAATTATCCGAATTTGCCTTCATCGTAAGGCGATACACTCCAATTACAACATCCTTTTCCATCGAAGCATCATAGGTATTTTCATCATCATATGCATAATATCCCGCTTTTTGCAATACCCGATCTGCGATGAAATCTTTCCTTGTTTTATTTGACTCCACAATAGCCGTCATCATATTCTGCGGAACGTTATCATAGTTTGCCAAAAGCTGTTTCGTATCCTTCGGCAGACAATAGCCACCATATCCAAAAGATGGATTGTTATAGAAAAATCCAATACGCGGATCAAGGCAAACACCATCGATAATCTGCTGGGTATTGAGTCCCTTTATTTCTGCGTAAGTATCCAGTTCATTGAAGTACGATACTCGCAAGGCCAAATACGTATTTGCAAAAAGTTTTCCGCCTCAGCCTCAGTAAATCCCATGATCAAAGTATCAATATTTTCCTTGATTGCGCCCTCCTGCAAAAGCCCCGCAAATGTATGCGCTGATTCTATAAGTCTTGGATCTTTCATATCCGTACCAACAATAATGCGGGATGGATAGAGATTATCATACAAAGCTTTACTCTCCCGCAAAAATTCCGGACTGAAAAGAATATTATTGCAGTGGAACTTTTCCCGAACCGATACTGTATATCCAACCGGAATCGTGCTCTTAATCACCATCATCGCATTCGGATTAGATTCCATCACCAACTGGATAACAGATTCAACCGCTGATGTATCAAAGAAATTCTTTCTGCTGTCATAATTCGTAGGTGCTGCAATCACCACAAAGTCCGCATCACTGTAAGCCTTCTTCGCATCCAGCGTCGCAGTTAAATTCAAATCCTTCTCAGCCAGATATTTTTCAATATACTCATCTTGAATCGGAGATTTTCTGTTATTGATCAAATCAACCTTTTCAGAAATAATATCCACTGCCATAACTTCATGGTGTTGCGCAAGCAATGTCGCAATCGAAAGCCCCACATATCCCATTCCTGCCACTGCAATTTTCATAGTATTGTTCTCCTTTTTCTTCGCTTCTGTTGTACTTCGTTGAAACACAATCTTATATCAAATTTCTCATACGCCCCTCTTAGAGCATTTTACTTTATGCATTACCACATCTGAAGTCTCTGTTTTCCCATGGCTCCAGTATATCACAGGTCAGAGAACAATTCATCCCTGTAACAAAATTTGTTATATTTCAGTCTCCAATTTTCAACAAATACTTTACATCTTTTCTTATAAAAGGCAATGGATAGTATCAGCAAGAACAGGGTATCCGCCGTCGAAACAGAAAAAGTTTCAAAATAAATCAAAAAATTTTGATGAAGTCTACCAATTATTGTCTTTTCGTTGTATAATGTTTTTGTCGTACAGGGTCACTTTCCTTTGTAATGTTTTCGTCAAACTCATTATACATCAGAAAGTCCTGTACGATATTTTTTTATGAAAAAGTTGTAAAGTGGTGTACTCTCAACATATAGCAGAATTTTGCACATAGCAATGGGTTCGGGAAAAAAATCCTCCAAAAACAAAAAATCCCCACCAGACAAGACAAAGTGTCTCATCCAGTGGGGTTCCCAAAATCACGCTTCCTGCTCCAGCAATGCTCGTTCTTGTGCTTTCCGTTTCCGGATCATCAGCGTGTGTGCCGTTTTTTCCTTTCTCTTTTCTCTATGGTACCGAATGCAGAGTCCGTTGACCTGCCAGCCGTCCATCAGCACCTCGACCGTTTTATTCGGATTGCATCTGCGGAATCCGATGAAAGCCATCAGCGTCCGGCTGTTTCCGGTGCTGGTCAGCTTGACTCCAAAATTCGTCGTGTAGGTGATCACGTTACCGTCAACGATTCCTTCCTTGATGAATGCGAAGTAAACGCCCTTTTCAAATTCCAGAAAATCCGGAGCCTGCTCTACCCGGTCTGCACTCATCTTTCTTTTTCCGCGCCGGATGTCACTCAGGATTTTGCTCCTTGCCTTGCCGCCAAAGTCACGCAGGCGGCTCCCATCCGTATCCAGTCCATTGACATTCAGCTTCATGCCGGCCTTGTTGATTTCGGGCATGGCTTCCAGGCAGCGGATGAAAAAGTCGTAGTTGTGCTTCATCTCCGAAAGAAGCTGTCCTTCCTGGCTGAGTTGCTGCCGTTCGTCCATTTTCTCATTCAAACGCTCTCGCATGTCATCCACCAGTCTTTCGTAGGTATCAATCTCCGGGCTGGCTTTCTGGCGGCCACGTTCTACTGCTTCTTTCAGCCGGCCCTGCATCTGAGCCATTTTTTCCTCCAGCTGCAGAATCTGCTCATTCAGTTCTGTTTTTCTGGAAAAATCCCGTTCTGCTACGTGCTCCTGCACCTTCTGGTAGACCATCCGGAATTCCGAATCGATCCATGCGTTCTCCCCGTTTTCTTCATGGTCGCGCTTAATGGCGTACAACATTTCCATGAAGCTCTGCTTGACCGCCGTCTCATATACAAAATGGGAAGGGCACTTTGCATCCCCTTCGCCGATATAAATCGGATGCCAGGCAACATCCGGGTCTGCTTTTCCCATAAATGGCCCATCGTTGGTCGGTGAGGTATCTTTTAGACTTGAGCACCGCCAAACGGGATAGGTGTAATAATACCGTTCATAGTAATCATCCGGCGAACTGCCCTGTGCCAACATCTCACTACGGCAGGCATCCAGGCACCTGTCATCCTCGAAGTGCGTCGCTCTTGCCTGCAGGATTCTGCGGTAAAAGGGGGCTCCGCACTTTCCGCATACCAGGTTATCAAAGACATCCTTGCCCACTCGTTTTTCCCGCTTCTCATCCTTTTTTTTCGTTCGGTTTTTCTTTCTATGTGCCAGGATTTCCTGTGCCCGCATCCATACCGCGCGATTGATAATCGGGACATGGTGGTCCGTCACATAAAATTTCGGAGCTTCTCCATTGTTTGGAATCGTCTTGTGGCTCAGGAAATCGACGGTAACCGTTTTTTGCAATTCGCAGTCACCAACATATTTTTCATTCCGGAGGATAAAATCCACACTTTCGCTCTGCCATTTTGTCCCTTTGGATGAAGGGATTCCCTTTTCATTCAGTTCATTGCTGATTTTGTAAGAAGATTTTCCCAGAAGGAACTCATCGAAGATGAACCGCACCACCCTGGCCTGTTCTTCTACAATGACCCAGTCCTTATTCGTCTCACCGTCCGTATAACCGTAGACCGACCGTGGATTTCCAAAGGCAATCCCTTCCTGAAACCGCTTTTGAATACTCCAGCTGATATTCTTGGAGATCGAATTGCTCTCTTCCTGTGCCAATGCTGAAAGGATGGTCAGGAGCAGTTCGCCAGATGCATCCAGCGTATCGATGTTCTCCTTTTCGAAGTACACACCAATCGGCGGGTCACACTGCCGAAGCTGTCTCACGCAGTTCAGCGTACGGCATTATACTGTGTTAGGTTCCAGCGTTCGATGATATTGCAGAGATTCTGCACATAAGTGTGGCTGGTGGCATAGCCGCCGTCCTTGATGATCTGCACAGCCTTCTTGTAGTCCATGCATCCAGCCAGACCTTCATAACGTTTCCTGCTGCCATTCATCGCACCAAGCAGATATGCCGCGTGGTCGGCAATGGAGTCCTCCACGCAGGCGTACTTTCGGAAATCAGCGGTGATCGTGACCATTGAACCGTCATCATTCTGTTCCTGCGTTTTCTTGGTATAGACCGACTTGCCATCCCAACTGCTGCCACTCCAGCTGTTCCCAGAAAGAGAGGTCTTCATCAGACCGATAGCCTCTGCGGTATCCTCTGCCGAGAACCCCAGCGCACCGGCGATAGGCGCACAGTACTTGAACGTCTCGCCCATCATGCTGACATTGGTGTTCGCATTGGAAGAAGCGGCTGCAAGGATATCTGCAAAATGCCCAGAATCCGCAGCGGATAAGCCGAACGCGGTAAGGGCATCGGTAACAATATCTGAAGTCGTAGCGAGGTCTTCACCCGAAGCAGCCGCGAGGTTCATGATGCCCTCGATGCCGTTCAGCATGTCAGAAGTCTTCCATCCGGCCATGGCCATGTATTCCATCGCCGAAGCTGCCTCGGATGCAGAGAACTTGGTCTTTGCACCCATCTCACGGGCTTTCGCACGGAGCTGGTCAAAGTCATCCCCGGTCGCACCGGAAATGGCAGAGACCTTACTCATCTCGGAATCAAAATCGGCTGCGGTCTTCACTGCGGCAGTGCCAAGACCCGTTACAGCGGCAGTCACCGGCAGGAACTTCTTACCGACATTTTCCACAGAAGATCCGATGTTCTGGAGCTTTTCTCCGGCTTCATCGATTTTGGCAAGAGTCGCATTGGTAGTAGCCGCCTGATCCTGTAAGGATCGCAGATTCTGTTCGGTCTCCACGATCTCACGCTGAAGAGCATCGTACTGCTGCTGGGTGATCTCACCATTGACAAGCTGCTCATTGACCTGCTGTGCGGCAGTCTTCAGAGTTGCCAGCTTTTCCTTGGTAGCTTCAATGGCATCCTTAAGCATCTTCTGCTTCTGGACAACCAGTTCTGTATTGGAGGGGTCCAGTTTCAGGAGTTTGTTGACATCCTTCAGTCCGGACTGCGTCCCCTTGATTGATTTGTTTACACTTTCCAGTGCTTTGGAGAGCTTTGTGGTATCGCCGCCGATTTCAACGGTGATACCCTGGATTCTGGATGCCATTTGCGTAACCACCTCCTCGCAGACATGAAAAAAGCCCATCTGCACGAAGCAGACAGGCTAAAAAAATGCTATTAGCTGCGTATCAAAGTCAGCCTTTCAGCATACAATATATTTATCAGTAATTTCATCGACTAACCGGTTGATATTTTTGCAAACATGTGCTATGATGCAATCAAAGAAAGGAGTTGACGATTATGGCTTCTGTTATGAGTGCTATTACCAACACTGTACCAATCACCCAATTCAACCGTGGTCTTGCCGGAAAAATTTTTGAAGATGTCAAGCAGTGCGGTGCCAAGGTTGTTATGAAAAACAATGCTGCCGAATGCGTTCTCATCTCCCCGGACGAATATGTCCGTTTAATGGATGAATTAAATGATGCTCGTCTGCTGGCTGTTGCTTCTGAACGTATGGCACACTTTGATCCCACCTCTTTGATTTCTGAGGAAGAAATGAACCGCCGTCTCGGTGTTACAGAAGACGATCTCGCCGGTTTTGACGAGGTAGAAATCGAATGAGCTGGAAAGTTGAATACCTCCCTGAAGCAGAAAAAGATCTCAAAGGTTTAGATAGTAGCCAGCGCAATCTTGTTCTGAAAGCCATCAAAAAAGTTCAGCAAAATCCACTGCCTGTTGATGAACAGGGCTACGGCAAACCGCTCGGCAATCACAACAGCACTAACCTTGCAGGACTTCTGAAAATCAAACTCCGCTCTGTGGGTCTGCGCATTGTCTATCAACTTCGCCGTACTAAGACATCTATGATGATTATTGTCATTGGAGTCCGTGCTGATGAAGAAGTGTACGAACTTGCCCAGAAGAGAGTTCTGAAGCACGAAAAGTCCGATTGACTTTTTCTGCCTAATCGACTATACTTTGACGATGATCAGGTTTCGGTAACCTTGCGAGGTCTGAGACCGGGAAGATGACCTTCGGGCCACCTTCTTTCTCCCCCAGTTGTGCACGGCTGGGGGATTTTTTATACCTTACCACCAGACGATTGTGCTTATTTCATTTACAATATAAGCACGGTCGTCTGTTTTTCTTTCAGAATTTGTCGCTAAAAGACATCCATATCGTGTTGAGAGGCCAGCTCTTTATACGGATAGTCGTCGTTCTGCCGCTCCGTGAACATATCATTGACCAACCCGATGGTCAGCAGGTCGAGATCGGCGATGCTGATACCGAGCTGTACACAACGCAGCAGAAAGAGCGGGGTGGTCATTTCCCGCTCACTTTTTCGAGGTTTTTTCTGGATTCCACCTCGGTCTGCACATTCAGGCCCCACAGTTCGATCAGCTGGGGCAGGATCTGGTAGATGGAGAAGGTGTTGAACTGGTCCAGGAACTTCTCCGGGCTATCCGGCACCTTTGCCGGGTCCGCATGACGGGCCATCAGCCACGCCAGATCCTCAAACATCTCCAGACTGAACAGGTCGAGGTTGGAATTATCTCCCGGACTGTTTTCATGATAAGTGCATCTTCTTTTACTACGTCGGCATTCATATCATGTAAATCTTTCGCCTGTGCCGCCATACAATTTTCAATCATGTCTTTCTTGCGCTTGAGTCTGCTGCTTCCATACTCAGAAATCAATATGATCATCTCCCATCTTTTATCGTGAACACAGACCGTTCTGTACCATCAACACGAGGGATGCAGAACTCATCCTTTACACATCGGTTCACCGGATCAATTAAAATAAAGGAAAAATAATCCCTTATTTTGTAGCCGGCATAATACTCTCTCGCCTGTTCAATCATAGCTACATGGTTTACTACTACCGAAACCTTAATGCCGTGCTCACGGGGGCTCTCCATATATGCCATCGCAAACAGCTGATTCATCTTGCCAATCGTACCCCTGCCAATTCCAGCTGTATAAGATTTACACTCAAACAGCCAGGTATCAATACCTTCTTCTAAAAGAGCATTTGTCCGAATTGCAAAATCAGCTCTGTACTGTTTTGTTCTTGGCCAGATCATATTTTCGTAGGAAACCAGCTCTACGAAATAGCCGTTCATAAGGAATGCGTTCTGCAACGTCTCCCTATAGTTTTCTTCTAGCCTGCTCCCAGCTAATGTCATAACAGCATTCCTCAAGAACATATTTGAGGAATTATGATCTTGCTCAATGTTCCGCTCTTCTGTAATATCTGCCAAGCCAAAAACAATCTGAGATGGAGATACAACGGCTTCTTCTGTTCCAGCAGGAACAAGTTTCACCATTCCGTTAGCTGCCAACAGCTTCTCCAGTGTGACCCCACTGTTCGGATCTGCAGCCTTTGATATCGCCACCAGCACCTCATCAGAACAGGCAGTTGTGTTCTTCATATTAATAATACGGGAGATCGTCGATGTGTTTACCCCGCACTCATTCGCAAAGTCATTCATCGACCGTTTTCCCTTTGCACTCAAGACCAACTGACTCAGCACTTCCAGGTCAGCCTTTCCCGTCCGAATGTAATCAGGAAAGAGATTTGTTATCTTCTTTCTTCCCATCGGTGTCACACCTCCTCTGTTTATATAGTAGCACTATGTTGCATAAATGTTAATATTACGCAATGATTTTATTTTATTGCTTTTGTTGCGTTGCCTAACTCGGAGTTACGTTTTAGTAAGTCCATGTTACAGCCACAGTTGCATCCCATATCATAATAAAAGGAACAGAAGTTCATTTCCCTATTGACTTCTACAACTTCTTATTGTATTATAGGAACAGAAGTTCACGAACTGTTGTTCTTAGTATATAAGAACAGTTGTTCCTTGTCAAGTAGGCTTTACAAAAAAATTGCTGCTTCTCACCGGCAACTTTCCCTTCCGGCAAAAAACAGCAAAATATCCCACATGGAGGCATGACATGAAAAAAGATACGAACTTACTAGACACACAGGATATCCGGGCTGAAGCAGCCACCGCGCTTACACCAAATGCGACCAACGGCGAAAAGATCAAAGCTCTGCGAACCGCACAAGGTATGAGCATGGCCGAACTCTCCAGACGAGCATCCATGTCTGATCGTGCCATCCGCTATATCGAAGCCGGCGAACGCGAACCAAGCGTGGACGCAATCCAGAAAATTGCCGCTGCTCTTGGTGTCACGACCGACTACTTTATGGATGACGCCACCTTCCAGAAGGAACTCAGCGATGATCAATTCTACGCTGATGTCCGTAAGAAGTATGGCTCCCGCGGTGTAGCGCAGGCAAAGAAAATAAAAGAACAGACCTCTGCCCTTTTTGCTGGCGGCGAGCTGTCCGAAGAAGATCAGGCTAATTTCATTAAGGAAATGGAAGCCCTCTTCCTTGACGCAAAAGAAGAGGCAAAAAAGTTTACTCCTAAAAAATATCTGTAATCGACTTACAGAGGAAAGGAGTCGCTGTTGGACAACTTTGCTATTACTGCCGCCGACGCTGTAAGCCGCCGATACAAGAGCAATGACTCGGAAGCTATCATTGCCCAGCGCACCATTAAAATTAAAGACATCCGGTTCTGCGAAGAGCTCCTTGGATTTTATACAGTACTTCTAAATTGCGAATACATCGGCATCAATCCAAACTGCTCAAAGCAACAACGCAGATCCGCACTGGCTCACGAACTTGGGCACTCCATTTTCGACCGGAAACATGCGGCATCCGGTCAAGCTTTCCAGGATACATATTTTTATAGTCTCAGCAACGCAAAAGCAGAGCGCAGGGCAAATACGTTTGCTGCTGAACTGCTATTGTCAGATGATGATGTACTGAAACCAATCGGCTTCTATGAATTCAACGCCGACAGGCTTCAAATGGAGGCTTCTCTGCCACCCCACTGCTCTAGCACATACCGTGCCTTGAAATACCACGAGCTGCTGCAGGACTTTCAATACACGCATACAGGATTCGCCACCCTTGAGGAAATCGCACAGGTGGCTGGAATCGAAAAAAACTTTGTTGATTTCAAACTGAACATTCTTACCGCAAAAGGGTACCAGCTTCCTGCTGTGCCGAAACTTAAGAGCAACTTTCTGAAGAATTCCATGAAGAATTGCTCTAAATGTTACGATTAAACATGGAGGTGACTGCTTATGACAAAAGAACGAGTCTATCAAAATCGCAGAGTACCACGCCTGACCAACTGGATCAGACGTGGGTGAATGCGTAATGATTTTAAAATTTTA
>JAJEPU010000064.1 GCA_020686985.1 Brotaphodocola catenula | reverse complement strand
CGGGCTTTTCGAAGCTCGGCGTTTTGTGGTTGGTACAGAAAAGGAGCTACCGCACGTTAGTGCGACAGCCCCTTTTTTAGATCATTCAAATCAGGCTTCCGATCAGGTAGACCACAAACGAGGCGATCCATGCGATTGCGCATTGCATCAGGACAACGGCGAAGGCCCAGCGTTCGCCGAGTTCTCTGCGGATGCTCGCGATCGCGGCGACGCACGGGGTGTAGAGCAGGCAGAAGACAAGCAGGCTACCGGCTGAGAGAGGACTGATCGTGGATGTCAGAATCGCGGTGCTTCCAAACAGGACGGAGAGCGTTGCGACAACACTCTCTTTTGCCATGAATCCGGTGATCAGCGCGGTGGAGATCCGCCAGTCGCCAAATCCCATCGGGGCGAAGAGCGGGGCAATCATACCGGCTACGCAGGCGAGGATGCTGTCTCTCGAGTCGGTGACGATGTTCAGGTGCAGGTCGAATGTCTGCAAGAACCAGATTGCGAGTGTCGCCATGAAGATCACGGTGAACGCTTTCTGGAGGAAGTCTCTTGCTTTGTCCCAGAGCAGGTGACCGACGTTTTTTGCTCCCGGCATGCGGTAGTTTGGCAGTTCCATGACAAACGGAACGGCTTCTCCGCGGAACAGCGTCTGACCGAAGAGCAGTGCCATGAGAATTCCCATGAAGATTCCGCCAAAGTAGAGGATCGCCATCACAAGTGCGCCCTGCTTCGGGAAGAAGGCACTTGCGAAAAATGCGTAGATCGGCAGTTTTGCGGAACAGCTCATAAACGGAGTCAAGAGAATCGTCATCTTGCGGTCGCGCTCAGATGGGAGTGTTCGGCTTGCCATGACGCCGGGAACCGTGCATCCGAAGCCGACAAGCATCGGGACAATGCTTCGCCCGGACAGACCGATTTTGCGGAGCAGTTTGTCCATCACAAAAGCGACGCGCGCCATGTATCCGCTGTCTTCAAGCATCGAGAGGAAGAAGAACAGCGTGACGATAACAGGCAGGAAGCTCAGCACACTGCCGACACCGTTGAAGAGACCGTCAATCACGAGAGATTGGAGGACATCACTGACGTTCCAGGCAATCAGGAGATTCTGAACGAGGTCGGACAGCGCAGAGATGCCTGCATCGAGCAGCGACGAGAGGAAAGCACCGATGACCCCAAATGTCAGGTAGAAGACGAGCCCCATGATGCCGACAAAGCAGGGGATTGCAGTATATTTTCCGGTCAGGATGCGGTCAATCTGTACGCTTCGCAGATGTTCTTTACTTTCTTTCGGTCGAACAACCGAGGTATCGCAGACTTTTCCAATAAAATCGAAGCGCATGTGGGCGATCGCAGCGGAACGGTCAAGACCGCGCTCTTTCTCCATCTGGCAGAGAATGTGCTCAAGTGTCTCCTGCTCGTTCTGATCGAGGTGCAGACTTTTTAAGATCAGTGGATCGCCTTCCGCAAGCTTTGAGGCGGCAAAGCGCAGGGGAATATCGGCGCGCTTGGCGTGGTCCTCAATCAGATGCATGATTGCGTGCAGACAGCGGTGAACCGCACCACCGTCGTCATTAACATCGCACAGGTCCATTTTTCTTGGACATTCCTGATACTTTGCGACGTGGACGGCGTGGGAGATCAGCTCGTCAATTCCCTCGTTCTTGGATGCGGAAATCGGGATCACCGGGATTCCGAGCATTTCCTCCATCTTGTTGATCATGACGGAACCACCGTTGGCTCGCACTTCGTCCATCATGTTTAATGCGAGAACCATCGGAATGTCAAGCTCCATCAGCTGCATCGTCAGATAGAGATTTCGCTCGATGTTTGTCGCATCGACGATGTTGATGATTCCCTTCGGGTGATCGCGCAGGACGAAGTCGCGGGTCACAAGCTCCTCGCTCGAGTAGGGCGACATCGAGTAGATGCCGGGAAGGTCGGTCACGAGGGTGTCTTTGTAATTTCGGATCACTCCATCTTTTCGGTCGACAGTCACGCCTGGGAAGTTTCCGACATGCTGGTTTGAGCCAGTCAGCTGATTAAACAGGGTGGTTTTTCCACAGTTCTGATTTCCGGCAAGTGCAAAAGTCAGGATTGTCCCGTCAGGGAGTGGGTTCTCTGTGGATTTCTCGTGGAAGCGTCCGCCCTCTCCAAGTCCCGGATGAGGAAGGGTTTCCGCATCCGGATCCGGCATTGGAGGGATCATCTTTGCATCCCGAATGTTCTCAATTTCGATTTTTTCTGCATCCGCTAAACGCAGGGTCAGTTCATAGCTGTGAATCCGAAGTTCCATCGGATCGCCCATGGGAGCATATTTCACCATGGTAACCTCGCCTTTTGGAATCAGACCCATATCGAGGAAGTGTTGGCGCAGTGCGCCCTCTCCCCCGACAGAGCGGATTGTAGCAGTTTTTCCGATCGGTAAGTCTCGCAGTGTCATCTCTGTACCTCTTCTGTATGAAATCGTAGTGTGAAATAACTGAAAATACTTGATTATTGAGAAAAACTATCAATAATCAAAATAACCGTATGAAAAAACAGCAGATTTGTCAAGTATTATTTCTGTTCTTCCTGACTGCAAATCGCGAGCCGGTGCTGATATTTTTCCCGGGTCGCAAGTCCACCGCGAATGTGGCGCTCGGACTTGTTGATGTTTAAGACGATCCGGGCGCGGGCAGCGAGGGATGGATTGATATGTTCAAGCCGGTCTGTCACATCCTTGTGAACCGTGCTCTTGCTGATTCCGAATTTTTTTGCAGTCTGACGTACTGTGGCATTGTGGTCGATGATGTAATTGGCGATTGCAACCGCCCGCTCTTCAATATAATCTTTCATGAATGTCCTTCCGAACACGTTTTTTACATCCTATTAGAAAAAAGGGAAAAGTATGTGTGAAACAGGGAAACTTGTAAGTTGTTTTGAGGAAAACTTGTTGAGGAGATTTTTTTAAACGAAAAGACAAATAGCTCAAAATGTCCGTGTAATAAAAACATTTGTATTTTAATGGCGAATTGTGTATAATAGAACAGAAAAATCTATACAGAAAGAAGAAAAATCTATGAAAAAGCTGTTTGAGGCATGGAATCAGATCAGTCTGGTAAAACGGATTGTGGTAGGTCTGATCATCGGAACAGTTCTGGGTCTTGTGTGTCCCGGAACAGGGGGAGTTGCAATTCTTGGTGATGCGTTTGTCGGAGCGCTGAAGGCGGTGGCACCGCTTCTGGTCTTCTTTTTGATCGTCAGTTCGCTCTGCTATTCCGGAAAGAGTCACGGTGGTGTGATCCGGACCGTTATCATTCTTTACATGTTCAGCACTTTTCTTGCGGCTGTGATTGCAGTCGTATCGAGCATGCTGTTTCCGGTATCCCTGACACTGAGCGTGGAGGCGGCTGATATGTCAGCACCGCAGGGAATCGCGGATGTGCTGAGAAATCTGTTAATGAATATTGTGTCGAATCCAGTGAAATCCCTGATGGAGGCAAATTATATCGGAATTCTGTTCTGGGCAGTTCTGCTCGGTTTCGGTCTGCGCGGTGCCGGGGAGGCGACGAAAAAGATGCTCAATGATCTTTCGGGTGCTTTTTCAAGGGTTGTGACCTGGATCATCAGCTTTGCACCGTTTGGTATCCTCGGTCTTGTATACAACACGGTGTCGACGAATGGTCTGTCAGCATTCACCGAGTATGGAAAGCTGCTCGCGGTGCTTGTCGGCTCGATGCTCTTTATCTACTTTGTGACGAACCCGATTCTTGTATTCTGGTGCATCCGCAAGAATCCGTTCCCGCTGATCTTCAAGTGCCTGAAAAAGAGTGCGATCACTGCATTCTTCACGAGAAGCTCTGCTGCGAATATCCCGATCAACATGGAAGCCTGTGCGGAGATGGGACTTGATAAGGATACCTACTCTGTAACGATCCCGCTCGGCTCTGCGATTAATATGGACGGAGCAGCGATCACGATCACGGTAATGACGCTTGCGACGGCACACACACTGGGAATCAATGTGGATATTCCGAGTGCGATTGTCCTGAGTATTCTTGCAACGCTCTCCGCATGTGGAGCATCCGGCGTCGCAGGCGGTTCCCTGCTTCTGATCCCGATGGCATGTGGACTCTTTGGAATTCCGAATGAAGTCGCTATGCAGGTTGTTGGAATCGGATTCATCATCGGTGTGATTCAGGATTCTGTTGAGACGGCACTGAATTCTTCCTCGGATCTTCTTTTGTCTGCTTCCGCAGAGTTCAGACAGTGGAGAAGAGAGAATAAGGAGATTGTTTTTTAGGACATCAGGTTCTGTGAGAGAAAATCAGGTTCAAGGGGGAACCGGCAGGAGAGTTGTGCCGGTTTCCCCTTTATTATTTCATCAGAAGGGGATTGTTTCCCTTCCTGAGAAAGTTTGCGATATCCCCACTTTTACAAGAGAGGGACATCCGCTCTGAGTTATATTTGGTTTTACAATCCCTTGATTTTATGGTATGCTTGACGATGTTTTTATGGTTCATGGCAAGATTTGGAATTCGATGAAGAAAGGAAAATTGTGCTATGTTCCCCGTGATTTTTTGTTACGAAAATATGAAAGGACATAGAAATTTATGTTACAGACAATTGAGACAATCAACACCGCCGTGAATAATTTCATCTGGGGAGTTCCGGCGATGGTCTGCATTATAGGTGTAGGACTTTATCTGAGTCTTCGCACCCGGTTTCTCCAGATTCGGAAATTCCCTTACGCAATTCGCACGACAATCGGACGAATGTTCCGCAAGAAAAATGCCTCAGACGGAGCAATCACCCCGTTTCAGGCAGTGTGTACCGCACTCGCGGCGACGGTTGGAACGGGAAATATCGCAGGTGTAGCGGGAGCAATCGCAATCGGCGGTCCGGGAGCGGTCTTCTGGATGTGGGTTTCTGCAATGCTCGGCATGTGCACAAAGTTCGCGGAGGTAACGCTTGCCGTTCATTTCCGTGAGACGAATGCGGAGGGCGATCAGGTCGGCGGTCCGATGTACTATATCAAGAACGGACTCGGCAAGAAATGGATCTGGCTTGCTTATCTCTTTTCCGCATTCGGTGTGCTGACCGTATTCGGAACCGGAAATGCGACTCAGGTAAACACCATCACGACTGCAATTAACTCTGCACTTCTGAACTATCAGGTGATCACAGAGGAGAATGTCAGAATGTCGAATCTGATTATCGGTGTGCTGATCGCTGTTCTCGTCGCTTTGATTCTGCTTGGAGGAATCAAGCGAATCGGACAGGTTACGGAGAGGCTCGTTCCATTTATGGCTCTGCTCTACATCATCTTGGCACTTGGTGTAGTTCTTGTGAACTTCCGCGTTGTTCCGCTTGTGTTCACTTCCATCTTTGAGGGAGCATTTAAGCCGGCATCGGTTACGGGCGGACTTGTCGGAAGCATGTTTATGAGCATGAAGAAGGGCGTTTCCCGCGGTATCTTCTCGAATGAGGCGGGACTCGGAACAGGATCGATCGCTCATGCATGTGCGGATACGAGAAAACCGGTCAAGCAGGGGATGTTTGGAATCTTTGAGGTGTTCACTGACACGATTCTGATCTGCACCCTGACTGCTCTCGTCATTCTTTGCAGTCAGGTGTCAATCGCTTACGGAGAGCCGGCAGGCGCAGAGCTGACGATTCAGGGCTTTACATCCACCTACGGCAACTGGGTATCGATTTTCACCGCAGTTGCAATGTGTTGCTTCGCGTTCTCAACGATCCTCGGCTGGGGACTTTACGGAGCACGATGCATTGAGTTTTTGTTCTCTGAGCGCGTGATTCGCCCGTTCATGGTGGTGTATTCCCTCGTTGCAATTCTCGGTGCGACCGCAGATCTCGGTCTGATGTGGAACATTGCGGAGACGTTCAACGGACTGATGGCAATCCCGAACCTGATTGCGCTCTTCCTGCTCGCAGGAACGGTTGTGAAGCTGACACAGGAGTATTTTGCAGGAAATGATCAGTAGGATATCAGTAGAATGATTCGTAGAAGCAGAATGATCAGTGAAATGATCGGCAGATCGAGCAGATTGAAAAACGTTTTATAAAAACCCTTCATAAACCTTCAAAAAAGTTTGTTCAGGCGAATTTTTTCAGGTTGTCCAGAATGTTTTCGGACGATCCATGAAAAAATTCGCCTTTTTTGTTCTGGCGTTGACTTTCTTTTCTTCTGCCTGTAAGATACGCACTAACACCGAAGCGCAGGAAAAAAGAAAAACAGAAAACGCAGAAGAAAATGCAGAGTTTGAGAGGGCGCGGACGGGAAAGAGGAGGACATGATTATGAGAAAAAGACAAATGCTTACATTGATCACGGCGGTAACACTCGGAATGAGCCTTTTAAGCGGATGTTCCAAAAGCTCCGGACAGGCAGAGAACACAACAACTGCTGGCAGTGCAGTTTCAAGTTCCGCTGAGACGAAGACGAGCGAGACAAGTGGAAACAACGATTTGAAGGTTGTCCGTGAAGCAGTCATGTCCAACAACTTAGACCAGTGGCTTGCAATCATCGGAACGGAAAAAGGATTTTTTGAGGATGAGGGCGTTAAACTTGAAGTCACGGAGTTTGCAGCAGGAATCAACACAGTGGACGCAATTGTGACCGGGCAGGCAGATATTGGAGTTCTCGCTGATTATGCGGCAGTCAACCGAATCGGAAATACACAGGACAAGACGAATTTGAGAATTCTGTTTCGTCTTGCACAGGGCGCAGGAAATTCTCTTTACGTGAATCCGGACAAGGTAAAAGACCTCTCCGATCTGGCAGGGCAGGGTTTCCTGACTCTCCCGGGAACTGCATGGGATTACTGGAATGCAGTGACTTATGAGAAGGCAGGAATTCCTGAGGATCAGCAGAATCTTGTGAGAGTCGACAGCTCTCAGGCAGGTCTTGCGGTGATGACGACCGGTCAGGGCGTGGCATTCTGGGCTGGCGGAGTCGATGCAAAGAAGCTTGAGGAAGCCGGAATGAAACCGCTCGTATCGATGGATGAGATTGGACTCTACACAGACCAGTATCTGATCAGCTCAACGGAGTATCTCGCAGAGAATCCGGAGACGATTGAGAGCTTTGTGAAGGCGCTCAAGACGACTCAGGAGTGGGTTGAGGAGAATACCGATGAGGCATCCGAGATTCTTGAGAACAAGCTGAAAGTTCCGAAACAGCAGTTTATTGACAAATTTGGCAATTACAAGATGGATCTCGACTTCCCGGAGGAGGCTGTGGAGCATTTTGACGGCATTAAGGCGTGGGCACTTGAAAATGGAAAGTTTGCAAAGGACTATGATGTGAACGATTTTACCGATCTGACTGCAATCAAAAAATTATATCCGGATAAGGTGGCTGAGTGATATGTACCTTGAACTGAAAAACATTAATAAAAAATTTGGAGATTATCAGGCATCGGATCAGGTGTCCTTCTCAATAGAAAAAGGAACGCTCGCAGCTCTTCTTGGACCGAGCGGAAGCGGAAAGACGACGATTCTCAGAATGATTGCAGGTCTCGAACATCAGGACAGCGGAGATGTCTTCATTGATGGTGTCTGTGTCAACGATGTGCCGGTCGAGAAGCGCGGAATCGGATTTGTATTTCAGAACTATGCGCTCTTTCCCTATATGACCGTCTACGACAACATTGCGTATGGACTGAAACTCAGAAAGCAGGATAAGGAGACGATCAAAAAGCGAGTGACAGAACTTCTCGATCTCGTCGGTCTTCCGGGACTCGAAAATCGTCTCCCGGGACAGCTCTCAGGTGGACAGAGACAGCGCGTTGCATTTGCCCGTGCGCTTGCTCCAGATCCTCAGCTTCTGCTTCTCGATGAGCCGTTTGCGGCGATTGACGCGAAAGTCCGCAAGGAACTGCGTGCATGGCTCAAGCGGATGGTCGAACAGCTCGGCATCAC
The DNA here is from genome assembly GCA_020686985.1 of Brotaphodocola catenula. GTDB lineage: Bacteria > Bacillota > Clostridia > Lachnospirales > Lachnospiraceae > Brotaphodocola > Brotaphodocola catenula. The sequence goes on along the minus strand of JAJEPU010000064.1, from coordinate 2,157 downwards.
GAGCATTTTCGTCACCCATGATCAGGATGAGGCAGTCGAAGTCGCGGATGAGATCATTGTGACGAACCGTGGAAGAGTCGAGCAGAGCGGAACACCGATCGAGATCTATAAAAACCCGAAGACTCCGTTTGTCGCCCAGTTTATTGGAGAGTCGATTAAGTTAGAGGGATACGACAAACTCAAGGGATTCTCTGCAAAATTCGGAGAGTCCGAGGCAGTGATCCGACCGGAGTTTGTCAAGGCAGTGCGCACCGGGGAGGCGGTTGATTTCCCGAGTGCCTACGAGCACGGTGTTGTCGAGGAGACTGCATTTCGTGGAAGTTACACGGAACTTCAGATCAATGTGAAGGGATTGAAGATTTCGGCATCGTGGGGACTTGAGGAGGAACCGTTAAAGCGTGGTGATGAGGTGGATGTGCTGATTTACCGGCTCTATGTGTTCCATGACGGGGAGGCACATCTTCTGAAGAATGAGCTTCTGACCCCGGGTGATGTGTTCTATATTTAGTCAACCTATATTTGGTCAACAGAATGAACGACATTTGATGAAGGACGAACGACATCATGGAATAAGCGATGATTGATGAACGATGTTGTGTTATGAAATCAAATCATCATGGAATCGAAGCAGGAATGGGAGAATACGAGAGACGAGAGAGCGGAGGTGTTTGGTGTGAAAAAGGGCATCAATCAGATTTTAAAATGCGGGGCAGTGACCTGGATTCTGCTTCTGGTGATCTGGCAGATCGGATCACTTTTCTATACAGATGATTTTCTTCCGGGACCGGCGACGACGTTCGCGGGGGCTGGGGTTTTGATAGAGGATGGAACGCTTGCGACGGATATTTCCGTCAGCCTTCAGCGAGTGCTTCGCGGATGGTTGCTCGGCGTGATTTTTGCAGTTCCGGTTGGGCTTTGCATCGGCAACTTCAAGAAAGTCGGATGGGTGTTGGAGCCATTCTTAAATTTCTTCCGTTTTGTGCCGGCGATCGGATTTATCACGCTGTTTCTGATGTGGTTTGGAGTGGGAGAAAATTCTAAGACTGCGCTGATCTTTTATGCGGTGATCTTCCCGGTAATGATCAACACGATCGCGGGAGTACGGGCAGTTGACCAGTCTCTCGTCGAGGCATCCCGCTCGCTCGGGGCATCCGGCCGGACGATCTTTTTCACGGTGATTGCACCGTCGGCAATTCCTCAGATTTTTACCGGTGTTCGCCTGGGACTCAGCGGAGCGATTATCTGCATTGTGGCAGCGGAGATGCTTGCAGCGTCCGAGGGTATCGGATATCTGATTTATACTTCTCGTCTGTATTACAAGACCGATTGGATCTTTATTGGAATTTTCACGCTTGGATTTCTCGGATTTCTTGCAGACCGGGTTCTGCTGTTTGCGGGAAGGAAGTTTTTGTATCGGTTTGGAGTGAGATAGGAATTTATTAGATTGTGTTGCTTGGTTGATTTTGGTTGTTTGCAGAATCTTTCCTGCCTCGGAGCGCAATGACAGAAACGGATATATATGTTAGATCACATGCAAGGTACTAAAAAATAGCTGGCATAGAAAAATTGGAATAAGAAAGGTCTCCTTGGAATAGATTAGTAGTACACAATCTGTTCCTGGGAGGCCTGTTTTTATGAAAAAAGGGGGAAATCTACTGCTGACAGGCTGTTTGATTCTCTGGGTGCTTGTCGTGCACGTGATAACTGGATGCAGTGTGACAAGGGAAAACAAGGACAAGGTGCGTGATCTGGATTTTACAGTGACTGCGGTGGAGGATCTGCCGGAAGAACTGAGAAAACTGACGGAGGAAAAAAAGACGGCTCCGTTTAAGTTGACATACACGAATGACGGTGGACTTTACATAGTGGTGGGGTATGGCGAACAGCCCTCCGGCGGATACAGCATTGTGGTGAATGAGCTGTATCTGACGGAGAATGCGATCGTCATTGACACCGAATTAAAGGGGCCGGAGAGTGCTGAGGAGAGTGGAACGGAGAAATCCTATCCATATGTAGTTGTTCAGACGGAATATCTTGAACAGCCGGTTATTTTTCAGTAGGCTCTGTGAGAGCCGGGCGGGGGGCTGTCGCATTAGCAAATATTTTTGCTGGGCGGTAGCCCTGCTTTATGTCAAAATGGGATCGAAATCGGTTGTG
>JAJEPU010000063.1 GCA_020686985.1 Brotaphodocola catenula | reverse complement strand
TAAATACCTCTTTCCTTTATGAGATTGATTATATCTTATTAGCCACTACTGTTACAACTATAGTTTATCACAACAAGGGCTGGTTCAATGTTCCGACGGTAAATAAGGATGGAGCGAATGTCGATCACTGGTATTATGGCGATGAGGACGGCAGGGTACTCAAGAACGGTTACTATGATCTCGATGGAAAGACCTATTATTTTGACCAAAACGGATCGAGATACCAGAGCCGTTGGATGAATCTGAAGAATGGCAAGCGTCAGTATTTTGATGAGAATGGTGTGATGCAGAGAAGTTGTTGGTTTTCACTCGATAAGACAAAGGCAGATGGAACACCGTACACGGAATGGTACTATACAGATGAAAATGGTTACCGCCTGAATCGTGGAATCTACACGATCGATGGCAAGCGCTATTTCATCAATAATAACGGAACGATGTTTACCGGCTGGTATACGATGAAGACCGGAGACCGCTATTATTGTGGTAAGGACGGTGCTGTGGCAACCGGCTGGCAGATGCTCAAGATTCCGGTGGACTGGGATGCAAACGGTATTGTCGGTCGTTACGTCAAGGCGAACGGACGCGACGCTTATTTCTATTTTGATGAGACCACGGGTGTGCTTACGCGCAGTTTATCTGGAAATTATACAGAAATCAATGTCAATGGAACTTATTATTGCGTGGATAAGCGTGGAATCATGCAGAGAGGCTGGGGCAAGCTCCGCGATACTTCCCCGGAGATTGACGGCTTCCGCTATTACATGCCGGAGGCAACTGATACATTGGCTCAGGGTGAGCGCGCAAGAGATTGCTGGGTAAAGACGCTCGGAGCGGATGATATGGTCGGTGAGCTGACTGAGAACTGGTATCGTTTTGACAGCAATGGAATAGCAGTGCGTGCAGGAAGAAATGAGATTGTTCTGAAAGAATTTGACGGAAAGACGTATGCATTTGATGAGAATGGACGTACTCTCGACGGATTCTGGGAGATCAACCGCGTTACCTATTATTTCAATATGGATGACAAGAATGCAGCGGCAACTGGAAAGATTCAGATTGATGATGGTAATGGAGTGACGGATTATTACTTTACAGAGACAGGTTCTGCTTATACGGGTGTTTATGATGGTTCCTTGTATTATAAGGGAAGAATGCAGAAAGCTTTCTCGGGCAAGGGCTATGAGGCGATTTCGATTCCGGATGGAAGTACGAAACTTGTCGATGAGGCAGGTAAGATCGTAGCTGGTCAGACCGTAACCGATGCAGATGGCAATGAGTGGACGACGGATGACAAGGGCGCAATTACGAAGAATGGAAGTCAGGACAGAAGAACCGCATTTGCACCGAGTGTTCGTGCATGGCAGAAGGGCGACGACAGAGATTGATGAAGATTGGGAAGAACTCTGTTTTCTGAATGAGTTATTGGTCGTTTTGCAAAAATCGGTCTGGCGGGAATTTGCCAGAATGCAAAGGAGAGAAACTATGCAGTTGTCGATGATTCACCATGTTGCAATTATTGTGTCGGACTATGAAAAGGCGAAAGAGTTCTATGTGGAGAAACTCGGATTTGAGGTGATCCGTGAGAACTTCCGCGAGGAGCGGGAGGACTGGAAACTGGATCTGCGAATCGGAGAGGGACCGGAAGCGACAGAGCTTGAGATTTTTGCAGAGAAGAATCCGCCAAAACGTGTCAATCGCCCTGAAGCCTGTGGACTTCGCCATCTGGCATTTCGTGTGGATGATATTGAGGCGGTGGTTCAGGAGTTAAAGATGCTCGGAATCGAGTGTGAACCGATTCGGCGGGACACTTACACGGATAAGAAGATGACGTTTTTCTTTGATCCGGATGGGCTTCCGCTGGAACTTCATGAGTAATCAGGAGCGTGGATAAAGGAGAATAACATTCACCAAATCTACGCAATTCGCCAGAGTTGTTTCATGGTTTGAAAATATGAAAATAACAAGACAGACTGCTCGCCAGCGATGGCGGGTGGTCTGTCTGTTTTTAGATGTTGAGATTCCTGGCGTTTTGGGTCAGAAAATATCTGCGAAGAGTTTGCCTTTTCTTTTGGGATTGGGCGGATTTTGTCGGCGCAGGGAAAGAAACAGTTGAAGAATTTTGTATTTGATAGTAGAATATTTGAGGAATATTTGAAGGAAAAAAGAAAATTCGTGAATTTGTCCGGAAATGGTTTCGGATGGCTGTCGTTTTTAGGGGACAGAATTAAGGAGGAAAAATTAGGACATGATCGCATATCAGATAAAAATCACCGAGAAGAACAGAAAACCGGTTGCATGGAGACGCTGTCAGGTTCCGGCAGGTCTGACCTACACCAGACTGGCTGAGATCTTGCTGGCGGTTTTAGAGCAGGATCAGGCTCTGCCTTTCGGATTTGAGTTCTATCATAAAAAAGTACGGATTCAGGAGAGCGGGGCAGGTGTATTTGGCGCAAGCACAGCTTATACGATGGAGGATGCACAGACATCCGCAGATGAGCTGATGAACACGGAAGAGTGGTTCAGCTTCTTTGCTGGAAAAGACGGAAAGTATCGCATAGATATTGAGAAACAGCAGGAAAGTGTGGACGCAGAGAGCCCGGTTGTGCTTCAGATTAAGGACGCAGAGAGCGCAGATGCAGAGGGTGCAAGGGATGCCCTGAATCAGAAGCTGGCTACCGAGTTTGCCATTTCCAAGACAGAAGCAAATGCAGAGGCAAACACAGGAGCGAATGGTGCTACCCAGAATGCGGATGAGATTGCACAGGTCGAGAGGGCAATGAAGATTGCAGAAACCGCAGAGAAGAAAGAGGAAGCATTAGACGCTCAGTCTGCAATGCAGGAGGGTGTTGTGCTGAGTACCGAGTGGATTCTTCTGAATCAGGAGATGAATGCCTTAAAGAATATGGCAAAGAAATGGCATCTCGCTCCAACAAAGGAGGATGAGGCAGATCCGACAAAGGAGGAGCTTGCGCAGAAACTTGCTGAGATCGTTCTTCAGCCGGAAAATATGCGCCAGAACTTTGTGACGATGAAGGATATCTCGATCCATGTCTGGGAGCAGGTATTGGAGAATGAGGGAGCAGCTGCGATTGAGCGTGATAAGCTCGAGGCTCTGATGCCGTTTTACTGGAACGGCTATGTGATGCTGTATGAGAACGGTACAGCTGCTATTCCGGCAGAGGTAAAGGATGTTTACGCGCAGATCAACACGAAGGAATTCCATCACCGCAGAGCAGAGGTGATCTGGATGCTTGACTGCCTGTATATGCACCGCATGATCTATGCAACTGTTCCGGTTTCGGTTATGGTGCAGATGTACCGTGGCAGAGAGGGATTTGAGGTAACTCCGAAGCAGTTTATGGAGATCTTTGAGGCAATTCCGGCGGATCAGAACCCGTGCGTGATCAAGGATGACCGCGTGATCCAGAAGGATGTGCTCCATGATGATCTTTACCGCAAGATCGAGCAGGGACGCCGGATGAAGGATTTCTCGATTCCGTCCGCAGAAGAAGTGCGTGACTGTGAGAAGCACGGCTATCCGTCCAAGAATCCGTCCTACCAGAAGCTCGCAACGTTCTTTGCAGAGCAGATGGGACTGCGCGGTGCGTGGACACAGGAGGCTGTCGCAGCTGTCTGGGAGATGACTGCAATGGGATACAGCCGTGATGAGATTCTTCACGAGCTGACCGAGATGGGAATGGAGTTCTCTATGAGCGTAAAGGAAACCTTTGGCACCCTGTATCAGGAGGTTTGTGCAAATACGAGAATGTTCCGTTGCAGTGGTTACACCCTTGATGAGATGATGAAAGCACAGGCAAAGGGCATCCGCAAGATCTACCCGAACGATCCGTGTCCGTGTGGAAGCGGTAAGAAGTATAAGAAGTGCTGTGGACGTCTTCAGTAAAACTAAGACAAAAAAGTAAAGCCAAGTGAGTTAAACACAAAGCCAAGTAAATTAAACGCAAAGCCAAGTGAGAGAAAGTTAAGTAAGAGAAAAAGAAATCGATCAGTGAATTTAAGTTAAGAAGCTAAGAAACTAAGAAGCGATCGATAAATTTGAGAAGCAAGTGAAAAAGCGGAGAGGGGGTTCTGTCATGCCAGTATTTGATTTTAATGATGTCCCGGAGAAGGAGAGAACAGCGGAGTGTACTTACACGACGTTTTCTTCCAATAATTCGAATCCGACACCGGAACAGCCGATTATGGTTTTGGACAATCAGAAACGGAAGTGGCAACATCATTCCTGCGGACGTTTCACAAATCCGGTGAAGCGGACTGCATTTGAGTTTGAGGAGGAGGACGGAACAGTCAGCGCAAATATTTTGCAGATTGATGCGCGTTTTGTCAGCCTGTTAAAGTGGCTGGGTGAGAACCACATTACGGTGCGCCTGTCCGGTGAGAACCAGGAGAACGGCTATGCAGTGTACAAGATTCGGGAGATTGCATTCGGAGGCGGTACAAAGCTGTCTGCGGAGGATGGTTTCTTGCAGTTTATGATTGAGCGCCTGTTGGCAAGCAGTGCACCGGCAGAGGAGGAAAGCGAGGAGGAGACCGATGAGCTCGGCGATGACATGAAGCTCACAAGTCTTCAGAGCATCACGGACTTTATGACCTGTGCGGGAAGAACCCTGCCGGAGAATATTCGTCTGTGGGCACGCCGAAATCTTGCAGTGGCACGTTCTCATGAGGTTTCCCCGGAGGAACGCCGTCACGCACAGCGCGCCCTCTCAATCATGATGAATATCCAGTGGAAGAACAATTACTTTGAGTCGATTGACCCGAAGGAGGCGCGCAGAATCCTCGATGAGGAGCTTTACGGCATGGAGCGCGTAAAACAGAGAATCATTGAGACGATCATCCAGATCAACCGCACGCACACGCTTCCGGCTTACGGCCTTCTGCTTGTCGGTCCGGCTGGTACCGGAAAGTCCCAGATCGCCTATGCCGTGGCAAGAATTCTGAAACTGCCGTGGACGACGCTCGACATGAGCTCGATCAACGATCCGGAGCAGTTGACCGGAAGCTCCCGAATTTACGCGAATGCGAAGCCGGGAATCATCATGGAGGCATTCTCGATGGCAGGAGAGTCCAATCTTGTTTTCATCATCAATGAGCTTGACAAGGCAGCTTCCGGAAAGGGAAACGGCAACCCGGCAGATGTACTGTTGACGCTTCTTGACAACCTTGGATTTACTGACAACTACATGGAGTGCATGATCCCGACCGGAGGCGTTTACCCGATCGCGACCGCAAACGATAAGTCTCAGATCAGCGCACCGCTTATGTCCCGTTTTGCCGTGATCGACATTCCAGACTATACTGTGGAGGAGAAGAAAATCATCTTCTCGCGCTATGCTCTGCCGAAGGTTCTGCGCCGGATGAGCCTGCGCCCGGAGGAGTGCATTCTCACCGATGAGGGTCTTGATGCTGTGATCGAGCTTCATATGCAGACAAGCGGAATCCGTGATCTTGAGCAGGCAGCAGAGCACATTGCGGCGAATGCCCTCTATCAGATTGAGGTTGATCATCTCGAAAAAGTGGTCTTCACTGCCGAGATGGTAAAAAAATTGCTCTCATAAGATTATGAGAATGATTTTGTTTTATTTGAGTACTTGGATTTTACCTAGATCGTATTTTTGATAGATTGATCCCCGACTTTCTCCTGAGATGGAGAGAGCCGGGGATTTTTATATACCGTTTTGAGAAAAATTTCTTTAGTGGATTGCATCAGAAAACAGAACACGTTATAATAAAAAACAGAGGACTAAATTTAATACAAAATGAGTGTTTGCAAAGAGAAAGCGTACTAGGCTTAGTACAAAATTAGTATTTGCAAAGATGAAACGTACTAAATTTAGTACTTAATTAGTACTTGCAAAAATTGAGAGAATCATGTATAATCTTATCAATTTGGGCTGAAATACGAAAGAGCCTGCAAAAAGAAAGGATAGGTACCCCGTATATGAAAGCATTTCTCATTCTGGAAGATGGCACCGTTTTTGAAGGAACAAGCATCGGTTCTACCAGAGAAGTAATCAGTGAAATCGTGTTCAATACTTCGATGACCGGTTACCTGGAGGTTCTCACAGACCCCTCCTACGCGGGACAGGCAGTTGTAATGACTTACCCGCTCATCGGCAACTATGGCATTTGTTATGAGGACATGGAGTCGGGACGGCCTTGGCCGGACGGCTATATTGTTCGTGAATTATCTCGGATCCCCAGTAATTTCCGCAGCGAGGATACCATCCAGCATTTCTTGGAAAAGTATGACATTCCTGGTATCAGTGGCATCGATACAAGAGCCCTTACAAAGATTTTAAGAGAAAAAGGAACCATGAACGGCATGATCACGACGAAGGAGTACGCTGATCTTTCAGAGCCGATTGCCCGCATGAAGGCTTACACCGTAAAGGGTGTGGTTAAGGCAACCTCCTGCAAGGAGAAGTATGTGCTCAAGCAGTCTGATAAGTTTGAGAAGCCGCTCAAGAAAGTCGCTCTTCTCGATCTCGGTGCAAAGCGCAACATCGCCCGTTCTCTTGCAGAGCGCGGTTGTGAGGTGACAATCTATCCGTGCGATACAAGCGCAGAGGAGATTCTGGCATCGAACCCGGACGGCATCATGCTGTCAAACGGCCCTGGAGACCCGAAGGAGAATGTCGAGATCATCAGGGAGATCCACAAGCTCTATGAATCCAATGTGCCGATCTTTGCAATCTGCCTCGGTCATCAGCTGATGGCATTGGCAACCGGCGCTGACACCTTCAAACTGAAGTATGGTCACCGCGGTGGCAACCATCCGGTAAAAGATCTCTCCACCGGAAGAGTGTACATCTCTTCTCAGAACCACGGCTATGCAGTGAATCCGGAGAGTCTGGATCCGAAGGTAGCTGAGCCGGCATTTACCAATGTCAATGACGGAACGAATGAGGGTCTGCGCTACGTTGGAAAGAACATTTTCACCGTACAGTACCATCCGGAGGCTTGTCCGGGACCGCAGGATTCTTCGTACCTGTTTGATCGTTTTATCACTATGATGGGAGGAAATGAATAATGCCTAAGATTCCTGGTATCAAGAAAGTTCTGGTTCTGGGTTCCGGCCCGATCGTCATCGGACAGGCGGCCGAGTTTGACTATGCGGGTACCCAGGCCTGCCGTTCCCTGAAAGAGGAGGGCATTGAGGTTGTTCTGTTAAACTCCAACCCGGCTACGATCATGACCGATAAGGACATCGCAGACCGCGTTTACATTGAGCCGTTGACCGTTGAGGTTGTTGAGCAGTTGATCAAGAAAGAGCGTCCGGACAGCATTCTTCCGACTCTGGGTGGACAGGCTGGATTGAACCTGGCAATGGAACTCGAGGAGGCTGGTTTCTTAAAGGAGAACAACGTTCGCCTGATCGGTACGACGGCCCTGACGATCAAGAAGGCAGAGGATCGTGAGATGTTCAAGGAGACGATGGAGAAGATCGGTGAGCCGGTTGCTCCGTCTGACATTGTTGAGAACGTTGAGGATGGTCTTCGCATCGCAGAGCAGATCGGTTACCCGGTTGTACTTCGTCCGGCATATACGCTTGGCGGTAGCGGTGGCGGTATCGCAGATAACCCGGAGCAGTGCCGTGAGATCCTTGAGAATGGTCTTCGTCTCTCCCGTGTAGGTCAGGTTCTTGTAGAGCGTTGCATCGCAGGATGGAAAGAGATCGAGTACGAGGTAATGCGAGACGGTGCAGGAAACGTAATCACCGTATGTAACATGGAGAACATCGATCCGGTCGGCGTTCACACCGGAGACAGTATCGTTGTTGCTCCGTCCCAGACCTTAGGCGATAAGGAGTATCAGATGCTCCGTACTTCCGCACTGAACATCATCACCGAGCTTGGTATCACCGGTGGATGTAACGTACAGTATGCACTTCATCCGACGAGCTTCGAGTACTGTGTTATCGAGGTAAACCCGCGTGTAAGCCGTTCTTCTGCACTGGCTTCCAAGGCAACCGGATACCCGATCGCGAAGGTAGCTGCAAAGATCGCTCTTGGTTACACGCTTGACGAGATCAAGAATGCCGTAACCAAGAAGACTTACGCAAGTTTCGAGCCGATGCTTGACTACTGTGTTGTTAAGATGCCGCGTCTGCCGTTCGATAAGTTCATCAGTGCAAAAAGAACGCTGGGAACCCAGATGAAGGCAACCGGTGAGGTTATGAGTATCTGCACGAACTTTGAGGGTGGTCTGATGAAGGCAATCCGTTCCCTCGAACAGCATGTAGACTGCCTGCGCTCCTACGATTTCACTGCTCTGACAAATGATGAGCTGATGAAACAGCTGGCACAGGTTGATGATCGTCGTATCTGGGTAATCGCAGAGGCACTGCGCCGTGGCATTTCCTACGAGGAGATCCATGCGATCACAAAGATTGACTTCTGGTTTATCGATAAGCTCGCAATTATCGTTGAGATGGAGAATAAACTGGAGAAGGGACCGCTGACTCCGGAGCTTTTGAAGGAAGCAAAGCGCATCGAGTTCCCGGACAACGTAATTTCCCGTCTGAGCGGTGTACCGCAGGATGAGATCAAGGCAATGCGCCATGCAAACAACATCCGCGCTGCTTACAAGATGGTAGATACCTGTGCGGCAGAGTTCGCAGCAGAGACTCCTTACTACTATTCCTGCTTTGATGGCGTGAGCGAGGTTGAGGAGGAGCACTCCCGCAAGAAGGTACTCGTTCTTGGTTCCGGTCCGATCCGTATCGGTCAGGGTATCGAGTTCGACTTCTGTTCCGTTCACAGCACCTGGGCATTTGCAAAGGAAGGCTATGAGACAATCATCGTCAACAATAACCCGGAGACCGTAAGTACCGATTTCGATATCGCTGACAAGCTGTACTTTGAGCCGTTGACCCCGGAGGATGTTGAGAGCATCGTGGACATCGAGAAGCCGGATGGCGCAGTCGTTCAGTTCGGTGGACAGACCGCAATTAAGCTGACCGAGTCCCTGATGAAGATGGGCGTTCCGATCCTTGGTACCGCAGCAGAGGATGTCGATGCGGCAGAGGACAGAGAGCTCTTTGATGAGATCCTTGAGAAGTGCCAGATTCCGCGTCCGGCAGGTCACACCGTATTTACCGCAGAGGAGGCAAAGAAGGCAGCAGAACAGCTTGGTTATCCGGTTCTCGTTCGTCCGTCCTACGTTCTCGGTGGTCAGGGTATGCAGATCTGTATCAACGATCACGATGTGGATGAGTTTATCGGAATTATCAACCAGATCGCACAGGATCACCCGATCCTCGTCGATAAGTACATCATGGGTAAAGAGATCGAGGTTGATGCCGTTTGCGACGGTCAGGATATCCTGATCCCGGGTATCATGGAGCACATCGAGCGCACCGGTATCCACTCCGGAGACAGTATCTCCGTATATCCGGCACCGAGCATCACTCCGGTTGTCGAGGCAAAGCTCGTTGATTACACTCAGAAGCTCGCTCGTGCCCTCCATGTAAAAGGCATGATCAACATCCAGTTTATCGTTGATGGCGAGGATGTCTACATCATTGAGGTAAACCCGCGTTCTTCCAGAACCGTTCCGTACATCAGCAAGGTAACCGGAATCCCGATCGTTCCGTTAGCTACTCAGGTGATCTGTGGTCACACGATCCGCGAGCTTGGCTACGAGCCGGGTCTTCAGAAGAAGTCCGAGTACATTGCAATCAAGATGCCGGTATTCTCGTTTGAGAAGATCCGTGGCGCAGATATCAGCCTTGGACCGGAGATGAAGTCCACAGGTGAGTGTCTTGGTATCGCAAAGACCTTCAACGAGGCTCTGTACAAGGCATTTGAGGGCGCAGGTATTAAACTGCCGAAGCACAAGAACATGATCATCACGGTTCGTGAGTCCGAGCATCAGGATGTTGTTCCGATCGCAAGACGTTTCCAGAATGTTGGATACAAGATCTTCGCAACCCGCGGAACCGCAAAAGTGCTCAACGATAACGGTGTGAAGGCGCTTCCGGTTAGAAAGATCGAGCAGGAGTCCCCGAACATCCTCGACCTGATCCTTGGCCACGAGATCGATCTCGTCATCGATATTCCGCACCAGGGCGCAGATGCAAGCCACGATGGTTTCGTGATCCGTCGAAATGCAATCGAGACCGGAGTTCATGTACTGACGAGCCTTGATACGGCCGCAGCACTTGCAACAAGCCTTGAGAATCGTGCAAAAGAGCTGACTCTGATTGATATTGCAACCGTGAAGGGTCGCTAGAACTTTATTTCCTATAAGATTACCACGTCTGAGGAGTCTCTTCAGGCGTGGTAATTTATTATTTCATAGGAAATTGCGTCCTATGAAATAATAAATGCTCCGCAAGGATGCGCACTCGGCGCAGGAGTAGAT
>JAJEPU010000062.1 GCA_020686985.1 Brotaphodocola catenula | reverse complement strand
TTTTCTTATGATATGATGGAAAACAGGACGATCGCATATCGACTTGAAAACAGAAATCACGAAAAATCAGGAATCACTAAAAATAAAGAAAAAAACCAAAAGAGCAGACAGAAAGATAAAACAAGAAAAAGAAAAGGAAACGGAATAAATGATGGAACAGACAAAAAATATGCCACAGCAGTACAAAATCCTCTACCGCGGGGGAGAGGGAGAGATTGTTGAGAAAAAATCCCGCTTTATTGCGACGACGAGACCGGTAAAGAGCGAGGAGGAGGCGATCGCCTTCATCGAGGAGATGAAGAAAAAATACTGGGATGCAAGACACAACTGTTCCGCCTATGTGATCGGAGAGCGTGGTCAGGTGCAAAGATGCAGTGACGACGGGGAGCCGAGCCAGACCGCAGGTCGCCCGATGCTTGATGTCCTTCTCGGGGAGGAAGTCCGCAATATCTGCGTTGTGGTCACGCGGTATTTCGGTGGAACCCTGCTTGGAACGGGCGGTCTTGTGCGCGCGTACTCGAGTGCGGTTCAGGAGGGACTCAAAAACAGTGCGGTTGTCGAGAAATGCCTCGGAGACCGGATTCTGATCCACACAGATTACAACGGAGTCGGAAAACTCCAGTATGTCGCAGGGCAGATGGGGCTGACAATCCTCGACACCCAATACACCGATCAGGTCGATATGACGTTCATGGTTCCGGTTGATCAGACGGGTTCGTTTCTCAGCCAGGTGACCGAGAAGACTGCGGGAAGAGCCCAGATTGAGCGCGAGGGAACCCTCTACTATGGAATGCTTGACGGCGAGATGATTCTGTTTGAGGATTAGAGAGGGGATTTGTATTTTTTTGCGTGCAAGGTTTTCTCACCTTATAAAATATGAAAATCACGAAAAAAAGCCTTGCAATCTGTGAAATGCAATGCTATATTAGAGTACTGTAATGGAAACCGAGAACAGGAGCTAAGGGCAGAATAATTCGTCCTTAGCTCTTTTAAAGATTAAAGAAGGAAGAGCACAGAGATGAAGATTAAGAGAGAAGACGTAAGAAACATCGCGATTATCGCCCATGTTGACCACGGTAAAACCACCCTGGTTGATGAGCTGTTAAAGCAGAGCGGTGTATTCCGCGCAAACCAGGAAGTCGAGGAGCGTGTCATGGACTCCAACGATATCGAGCGTGAGCGTGGTATCACCATTCTGTCCAAGAACACCGCAGTTTTCTACAAGGATAAGAAGATCAACATCATCGATACTCCTGGACATGCAGACTTCGGTGGTGAGGTTGAGCGTGTACTGAAGATGGTAGACGGCGTTGTTCTGGTTGTAGATGCGTATGAGGGTCCGATGCCACAGACCAAGTTCGTTTTACAGAAAGCGCTGGATCTTGATCTCTCTGTCATCGTCTGCATCAACAAGATCGACCGTCCGGAGGCAAGACCGAACGATGTTATCGATGAGGTTCTGGAACTGTTCATGGATTTGGATGCTTCTGACGAACAGCTTGACTGCCCGTTCGTATATGCATCTGCAAAGGCTGGATTTGCAAAGAAGGAGCTTGACGATCCGGATGTGGATATGAGCCCGCTGTTCGAGACGATCATCAACTACATTCCGGCTCCGCAGGGAGATCCGGATGCACCGACCCAGATGCTGATCTCCACGATCGACTACAACGAGTATGTAGGTCGTATCGGTATCGGTAAGATCGACAATGGTGTGGTAAAGGTGAACCAAGAAGTTGCAATCGTAAACCATCACGATCCGGACAAGATGCGCCGTGTCAAGATCGGTAAGCTCTACCAGTTTGACGGCTTAAAGAGAGTTGAGGTTCAGGAGGCTACGATCGGAGACATCGTTGCTGTTTCCGGTATCACAGATCTTCACATCGGAGATACCCTGTGTTCCGTAGAGAACCCGGAGGCAATTCCGTTCCAGAAGATTTCCGAGCCGACGATCGCAATGAACTTCATGGTAAACGACAGCCCGTTAGCAGGACAGGAAGGTAAGTTCATCACTTCCCGTCATATCCGTGAGCGTCTGTTCCGTGAGCTGAACACCGATGTCAGCCTGCGTGTCGAGGAGACCGATTCACCGGATTGCTTCAAGGTATCCGGACGTGGTGAGCTTCATCTGTCTGTTCTGATTGAGAACATGCGCCGTGAGGGCTTCGAGTTCGCAGTCAGCAAGGCAGAGGTTCTCTACAAGTACAACGAGAGAAACCAGAAGCAGGAGCCGATGGAGCTTGCTTACATCGATGTTCCGGAGGAGTTCACCGGTGCTGTTATCCAGAAGCTGACTTCCAGAAAGGGTGAGCTTCAGGGAATGAGCCCGACAAACGGCGGATACACCCGTCTCGAGTTCTCAATCCCGGCAAGAGGTCTGATCGGATACCGCGGTGAGTTCATGACCGATACAAAGGGAAATGGTATCATCAACACGATGTTCGACGGATATGGTCCGTACAAGGGTGATTTGAGCTATCGTAGAACCGGTTCCCTGATCGCATACGAGAGTGGTGAGGCAATCACCTACGGTCTGTTCAATGCACAGGAGCGTGGAACCCTGTTCATCGGACCTGGCGAGAAGGTATATTCCGGTATGGTTATCGGACAGAGCCCGAAGACCGAGGATATCGAGGTCAATGTCTGCAAGACGAAGAAGCTGACCAACACCCGTTCTTCAAGCTCTGATGAAGCTCTGCGTCTGGTTCCGAAGAAGATCATGAGCCTTGAGCAGTGCCTTGAGTTCATCGATACCGACGAGCTTCTTGAGGTTACCCCGGAGAACCTGCGTATCCGCAAGCGTATCCTTGATCCGCTTCTGCGTAAGCGCGCTTCCTTCAAGAAGGGTTGATTGAAAGCAAAATAAAAGAAAACAAGAGAGAATCTTGGAAAAGTTTTTCAAAATAGGGTATTACATTCTGAATCTTGTGGATGCAATACCCTGTTTTTTTATACAGTGGTTAGCTTAAGCTAATTTTGGAATGAATCGAAGCGGATGATACTCTACATATAAAAATTAAGAAGTAACTTAAATGTTACAATAAGAAAACGACAAAGGAGAACTCTTATGGAAATCAAACAGCTTAAATATTTTGTGACTGCGGTAGATTGTGGAAGTCTGAATCAGGCAGCACAACAGCTTTATACGACACAGCCGAATGTCAGCAGGGTGCTTGCAGGACTTGAAAAAGAGCTGTGCACGGAACTCATGGTCAGAAGCAGTAAGGGAATCAGCATGACTTCCCAGGGAGAACTCCTTTACAGTCATGCCATGAATATTTTAAAGCATGCAAATATCATTCGATCGGTGACAGGAAAACAACGCGCGCCAAGACTCAGTATTTCGGGTTACAGAAGCAGTATTCTGACGAGGCTGTTGACTGAAGTTTATCAGGAAAATGAGAGTTTGAACAGAAAAAAAGGAGAAAGATCTCTTGAATTTGAGTATCATGAGGGAACGATGGAAGAGATCACAGATGATGTGTCGGAGCATGTATCAGAGCTTGGAATTGTGTATCTTGCGGAACGTCAGCTCAAATGTTTTCAACATATTCTGGAACATAAGAAACTGAAATTTTTCCCGCTCGACCGGAGAAAATTCTGTATTTATATGGGAAAAAATCATCCGTTGTATGAGCGGGAGAGTTTGGAGTTTTCTGAACTAAAAACGTTAAAGTTTGTCGGAGAGGTGCAGGATTTTTTTGCGATGGAGCATCATATTGAGAGCGTCAGTATGGGAGAATTTACGACGGAACATATGGAACAGACCTTTGTAACAAACAGCGACTATATGATTCACAATCTCCTGCTTCACTCGGATGTATGCTGTATGGGAATCGAATTTGTATCTTCCGAGTATCAGAAATCAGAGATTCGCGGGATGCCGATTGATGGATGCGAGCCATTTCTTGTGATTGGATATGTGGTTCCGGAAAAAGGAGAATTGTCAAGTTATGCGAGACGTTATCTGGAAAAATTAAAGCAGAACTTGCAGGTGTTATAACAAAATGTGATAACATATCCCCTCTAAATCGGTATTAGTAAGTTAGTGCTAACTGTGATATATTATTTCTCGTGCAAAAAAGTAAAGTAAAACAGAACGCAGAGGACAAAAGAAGAGGTGTCTCTGTGAACAGACAAAAGGTAGTATGCGATTTATGCAATGAGGAGGAATAAGATGAAAAAGAAGTTAGCTGGTCTTTATCTGGCAGGAGCTGTGGCAGTGGCTTTAAGTGGTTGTGGCGGTTCTGCCGAGAAGACGACAGATCAGAAAAATGAGGCAGTGAGCACAGAGGAATCTTCGGTGAGCGCATCAGAGGAAAAGACCGACCTGATCTTTGTAAATTACCGCGATATCCGCGACTTAAATCCGCATCTCTATGCAGGAGAGATGTATGCGCAGGAAATGCTCTATGAGGGACTCGTCAATATCACGGCAACCGGATATGAGGGATGCCTTGCAGAGAGCTGGGACATCAGTGAAGATGGAAAGACTTATACGTTCCACATCCGTGACGGTGTAAAATTTTCTGATGGAGAGGTCTGTGATGCAAATGCAATCAAGGCAAACTTTGATGCAATCATTGAAAACAAGGATCGCCATACCTGGTTGGAGATGATGAATCTGCTTGTCGGAGTCTCCGCTCCGGATGAGAAGACGTTCGTCATTGAGCTTTCTGAGCCGTACTATCCGCTTCTGACAGAGCTTGGAGTGACGAGACCGTTTGCGATGATCTCTCCGAAGGCAATGAAGGACGGAAGCACAAAAGACGGAGTGAATGCCTACATCGGAACAGGTCCGTATGTGCTGACGGATTTTGTGACGGATGAGTATGCGGTATTTGAGGCGAATGAGAATTACTGGGGAGAACAGCCGGCAATCAAGAAGATCACGGTAAAGGTAATTCCGGATAATCAGACGAGAATTCTTGCGCTTGAGAAGGGCGAGATTGACATGATTTTCGGAAAGAACATGATTGATGCCGACGCAATCAACCAGTATCAGGGAAATGATAAGTTCAAGGTGGAGCTTTCTGATCCGACTTCCACACGCCAGATTGTCTTAAATACGACGAGAGACGTTCTTGCAGAGAAGGAAGTTCGCCAGGCCTTACAGCATGCGACGAATAAGCAGGCAATCTCAGAGGGAATCTTCTACGGTCTTGAACAGCCGGCAGACACACTTTTTGCAGAGACGATTCCGTATTGCAACATTGGTCTGACACCGTATGAGTATGATGTGGAAAAGGCAAAGAACATTCTTGCAGAGGCAGGATGGAGCGCAGGAAGCGATGGAGTTCTGGAGAAGGATGGACAGAAATTAAACATAGATCTTCTGTACAACAGCGACAGTGTGACGGAGAAGGCGATTTCCGAGTATCTTCAGAGTGAATATGCAAAGATCGGAATTTCTCTGAACATTCATGGAGAGGAAGAACAGTCTTACCGTGACAATATGAAAGCAGGAAACTTTGATATGGTATTTAATATCTGCTGGGGAACCCCGTATGATCCGCAGTCTTCTCTTGCAGCAATGAGAGCTCCGGTATATGGGGATTATGCGGCACAGCTTGGTCTTGAGGATAAGGCGGAGATCGATGAGGCGATCACAAATATTCTGATTTCCACAGATGAGAATGAGAGACAGGATCTGTATGAATTTGTCCTGACCAGACTTCATGAGGATGCCGTTTACATTCCGCTGACTTATGAGTGCAACAAGGCGATCTACCGTTCTGATCTGAAAGGCTTCCATTTCACTCAGACACAGTATGAAGTGCCGTTTGCAGATTTTTCCTTCTAAAAAACAACACTTTTAGAAAAACCAACAGACAGATCACAGAAGCCGTCTCTTGCAGACTGCCGGAAGCAGTTGCGGGAAGACGGCTTCTCCTAAAATGAACGGAGTAGAATTTATTTATGAAACAGTATGTGACGAAGCGGATTCTCTCGGCGATTCCGCTGTTGATCATTATTTCTTTTGTGTGTTTTGTGTTTATCAATCTGATTCCTTCTGATCCGGCGGAGGTTGCTCTGCGTGTTCGTCAGGTACCGATTATCACAGATGAGGCGATTGCAGAAGTGCGGGCACAGCTCGGTCTGGACAAGCCGTATCTGGTTCGTTATTTCAGCTGGCTTTTAGACTGCCTGCATGGAGACTTTGGAATCAGCTATGTCAATCCGACCCGAACTGTGGCAGGAGAACTGATGAGATGTCTCCCGGCGACGCTTCAACTTGCGGGTGTTTCTTTTGTGATGGTGATTGTTCTAAGTCTTCCGATTGGTTTCTTATGTGCCGTCTATAAAGATGGCTGGTTTGATAAAATCATGCGTGCCCTTGTTTTTATGACGACGGCAATGCCAGCCTACTGGGTTGGACTTCTTCTGATGTGGCTGGTTTCCATCAAACTGGATCTTCTTCCGACAAGCGGAAATGGAACTTTAAAACATCTGATTCTTCCCTCCTTTACGGTGTCGCTGAGCTATATTTCCACCTACATTCGTCTGATCCGCAACAATATGCTTGAAAATATGAAGCAGGATTATGTGTTGTATGCAAATGTAAGAGGACTGCCGTCGAGAAGCATTCTGGTAAAACACATTTTAAAAAATTCCATGCACACCTGTATCGTGGCGATTGGAATGAGTATTCCTCAGTTGATTTCCGGAACGATTGTTGTGGAAAATGTATTTGCGTGGCCGGGACTTGGAACGCTCTGTATCAGCTCGATCTTTAACCGGGATTATCCGGTGATTCAGACGTATGTACTGCTGATTGGAGTACTTTTTGTTGTGTTTAACCTTGTATTTGATATTTTGCAGACGGTATCTGACCCACGAATGAGAAAGGAAGGAGCATAATGGAAAGACGGTTTCTTCAGAATAAAACGGCGATGGTGACGGTTGCCATCGTACTTCTTACGGCACTTGCCGGAATTTTTGCACCGGTACTTGCACCGCACGATCCTTATGAGGCGGATATTATGAACAAATTTGCCGGTTTTTCGGCGCAGTATCCGCTTGGAACAGATAATCTTGGGAGGTGCATTCTTTCCCGAATGATTTACGGAATTCGCCCGACTCTGGGACTCGCGGTGCTGACGATGCTTGGCACGATTGGACTTGGAGCGCTGATGGGACTTCTTGCAGGATATTTTCGTGGAATCCCGGAAGAAGTGATTATGAGAACCGTTGATGTCATGCTCTCATTTCCGAGTCAGATCATGGTTTTTGCAGTTGTGGCACTTCTCGGAATCAATGTCCAGAATGTGATTCTTGCAAATGTGTTTATCAAGTGGGCGTGGTATGCAAGAATGATCCGGACGGGAGTCATGCAGTACCGCGACCGCAATTTTGTCCAGTTTTCGCGCTGTGTGGGAATGCCGGAGAGATTTATTCTTGTGCGCCATCTCGTGCCTTCAATTGCAGCGGATCTGGCAGTTCTCGCCTCTCTCGATGTGGGTTGGGCAATCATAAATATTTCCACACTCTCGTTTCTTGGTCTTGGCGTGCAGGCACCGACACCGGAGTGGGGCGCTATGCTGAATGAGGCGAAAAATGTGCTGACGAGCAATCCGACCCAGATGATTGTCCCGGGTGTGGCGATTGTGATTCTCGTTTCCGCATTCAATTTGATGGGAGATGCGCTGAGAGATGTACTGGATCCGAAGGAGGTGGATCGATGAGAACCGAAACATTGTCGGTTGAAGAGCGGGCCGGTCAGAAGCCGGTTGTCCGCGTGGAAGATTTGAGGGTTTCTCTGAAAAAACGCCATAAGCAGACAGAACTTGTAAAAGAGGTGTCGTTTGAGGTCTATCCGGGAGAATGTCTGGGAATCCTTGGAGAGTCGGGAAGTGGAAAGAGCATGAGTGTCAAGGCGATGCTTGGAATCCTCGATAAAAACTTTGCAGTCAGCGGAAATGCGTGGTTTGAGGAGAAAAATCTGATTAAGGAGAGCAAGGAGACGCTTCGATCCATTCGAGGAAGCAAGATTGCGGTTGTTTTGCAGAACCCGATGACCTGTTTTGATCCACTCTACCGGATCGGAAATCAGATGGCAGAGACGTTTGCGACGCACACAGACTGGAAAAAAGAAGAGATTTTCCGTCGCTCGGTCGAGATTTTAGAGCGCATGAAAATTCGCAATCCCGAGGAGGTGCTGGCGAAATATCCACACCAGCTATCAGGTGGAATGCTTCAGCGAATCATGATTGGAATTGCAATGGCATTAAAGCCGGCGCTTCTGATCGCGGATGAGCCGACAACAGCGATCGATGCAATCACTCAGCATGAGATTTTGGAAGAGTTTATTCGGATCAAGCAGGAGCATCAGACGGCGATGATTTTTATCACGCATGATCTCGGTGCAATTTCCAGAGTGGCGGATCGCCTGATTGTGATGAACAGCGGGGAGGTTGTGGATCGCGGAGATTTTCAACATATCCTGCATCATGCATCGGATTCGTACACCCGTCTTCTTGTGGAAAAACGGGCGGAGGTCATGAAAAAATACCGGGAGAGCATTCACGGTCATCAGGAGGTTTGCCATGATTAAGATGAGAGAGATCTGTGTCAGCTTTCGCAGTGAACGTCAGGAAAAGTTATTTGGAGTTAGCAGAGATCAGATCCTTTTTGATGTCTCACTTGATTTGGAACAGGGAAGCTGTCTGGGGATTCTTGGAGAGTCGGGGAGCGGAAAATCTACGCTTGGCAGAGTGATCTGTGGGCTTTTAAAGCCAGATTCCGGTTCGTATCAACTTGATGGGACAGAGGTATATGCCTCCAGAGCGGGAAAAAAACTTTTGCAAAATCGTCTCAGTGTGGTATTTCAGGATTATACAACATCTGCAAATCCGAGATTTCGGATCCGTGATGTGCTTGCGGAAGGAATTCGTGTGTGGGAGAGAAAGAGCAAAGAGAAGATCGATCGCACAGCGGAATGCCGTCGACTGATGGAACTTGTGGGACTGAATGAGACGTATCTGGATCGTTTTCCACATGAACTTTCCGGTGGACAGCTTCAGCGCGTCTGTATTGCGAGAGCGGTTGCCTGTCGTCCGGAGCTGATTCTTTTTGATGAGGCAATCTCTTCCCTCGATGCCCATACGCAGGTGCAGATCATGGATCTTTTGCGGGAACTGAAAGAAAAACTGAATCTGACGTATGTTTTTATCACACATGATCTGACATCGGTCACCTATCTGTGTGATCAGGTGATGTTTTTGTATCATGGGCGCGTAACAGAGCATATTCCGGTAAATCAGATTGCACAGACGAAAAATCCGTATGCGAGAAAACTGCTGGAATCTGTGATTGAGTTTGCGTAAAGAAACGGCAAAGAAAAGTGAAAATATTAAAAAAGGTGAGAGCAGAACATGGGAAAAAAATGGAATGAATGGATTGAGGTCGAAGGTTCAGAGTCACTTCGCCTTCCCATCACAATCATTGACGGAAAACGGGATGGGAAGACCATGTTGATCTCTGCGGGCGTTCACGGTGCGGAATACATTGGAATTGAGACAGCACGCACGCTTGCTTCAACACTGGATCCCCAAAAAGTGAAGGGGAAAATTGTGATTCTTCTGATGGCGAATCCAACAGCAACGTATCAGTTTCAGCGTTTCTTTGTCCCGGAAGATGGAAAGAATTTGAACCGGGTATTTCCGGGAAAAGCGGATGGCACACTTTCCGAGCGAATTGCACATGTAATAACAGAAAAACTTCAGATGGAGGCAGATTATTACATAGATTTGCACGGTGGAGATACCAGTGAGCATGTGATGCCGTTTGTCTATTACAATGGTGCAGCGGGAGAGAAAATAGAGAAAATTTCAAAATGGATGGCAGAGGCGACGAATCTTTCGGTGCGTGCCCGCTCACTTGCAACAACGGGGGCATACAGCAGTGCCTGCCAGAGAGGACTGCCTTCCGTCCTGATCGAGAGAGGCGGTGGTGGACGATATACAAAAGAAGAAGTGATGGAATATTGTCGGGATGTCAGAAATATTCTTGTCCGGACCGGAATTCTGGAAGGGGAAGAGGAAGTTCACACGGTTTCTCAGAGAGAGATTACAACGGCGACCTATCTCGATGCACCAAAATCGTGTCTCTGGTATCCGAATTTTCAGCCGGGAGAATCTTTTCAGAAGGATGACTGCCTTGGAATCTTGACGGATGTATGGGGCGAGAGTAGGCAGGAAATTCTGGCAGAGTATGATGGAATTATTCTTTATGAGACAACGATTCTCTGTGTGGGAGAAGGTGACCCCTTAATCGCCTATGGAAAAACAGAGAATGCCTGATCTAAAAAAAGGGTGTGTAAAAAATGATTTTTCAATCAGCGGTTCGCGAAGCATCGCATTTCTCGCCTGCTCGTCGTTGATATAAATCGGAATGAATTACCATGTCTGAAGTCTCCGTTTCCTACGCCATCAGGTGTGGTTTCCAAAAGACTACGATAAGTGGCTTATGGCTATTCACAAAGCCCTATCCCAATGGGATTACTTTTAAGCGA